>CALBRZ010000027.1 GCA_937927735.1 uncultured Planctomycetales bacterium | reverse complement strand
CATAGCCGCGTTCTAGGCCCCCTTCCGCCGTGCGAACCGACTGGCTGTCGATGATAGCTACACTGGGGGCCGCCTGCTTGCCGTGCCAACGGCGTAGCTGTTTGCGCAATGCCTCGTGGATTCTTTCCCAGGCGCCGGCTTGTCGCCACCGCCAGAACACGGTGTAGACCGATTTCAGTTGGGAAAGTCCGACGGCAGCATCCGCCACTGGCAGCCGGTCCGAGTAACGTACAAGATTACGCTACCGATGCGTCGGCGGCAGATCGGCCGGCGTCCTCGCTTGGCCGGCTTGGGCAGCAGCGGCTCGATGATTTGCCACCCGCCGATCCGTCAAATCGCTCGGATAATGCGTCTTCACCGCCCGCGGCTCCGTCTTCCTTGACCTGAACAACCAAGAAGCGAAGTCGCAACGGTTTTTTCATTTCTTGCCGGCTGAAGACACGCTCTGAGAAAAGCTCACTTCAGCCCGTCCGGGTGTGAATCAGTCTTGAAGACGACTCGCTCTTCGAGATGTACCGGCCGAAAGGGGTCAAGGTCCGCCAAGCCCCCAAGAACTATTCCTGGCGTATGTGATAAGTTTCGAGGATCTCGACAGGAACGTCCCTGGGTTGGGAACAGAGCCCCAGAAACGACGAACCGTTTCAGGACCAGCCATCTGACTGAAGCACGCGGCAACAGACCGGGGCGGCATTGCTCATTTCGCGGCCCCGAACATTTTCGCCGGTTCTTTTGTGTGTCTATAATCGGCGGCGTCGGTCGCAATGTAACCGGCAGTTCTGAACACCTTTGGGTAGGCACAGTCGTTGGAGCCAGATCCCCAACTTGTCGACGCGCTCAAGCGGCTTGCCGCCGGGCAGCTTGCCCCGGAAGACTGGCTGACCTGGTGGCAGGACCACGCCGATCGGGCAGCCGAGCAGCTCAATCGCGGCCAGTGGCTGCGGCGGAAGCCGCCAACACCAGGAGGGTTCGGTCCGCCAAGCCGCTGTGCGCTCGTCAGCCAACAGGAAGCGTTCAACCTGCTTACCAAGTGGGGCATCGAGCACGAACGCTCGGATCGCTACGAGCAGGCCTGGGAGGCCGACTTCGCGAAGTTCACCGCCGAACTGAAGCAGAAGCAGGCACAGAAAAAGAAGCTGCTTCGCCCCAGTTGGGATCGTTTGAAGCCTGCCTTTCCCAAACTAGCGAGGTTCTTAACCCGGAATCTCGACGAGGTTATGGAACTGGCCGAACCATCCTCGGAAGAGGAGGTCGCCCAGTGGGAGCAGTCGCACGGCCTGAAACTGCCGAAGTCCTATCGTAGTTTTCTTCTGACGTGCACCGGCGCGCTGGTTATCGGCGACACCGTTCAGATTGGCCTGCCGCACACGTTTCAGCATCCCGACGAGCCTGATTTGCCATCTGCCGGCCTGATCTGCTTTGGCGACTACTGGTTAGAAGCCGACGGCGACCAGGTTCTCTTCGCGCCGGCCGAACCAGGCTGCGAGCCCGCCGTCCTGTATTACAGCCATTCAGAACCGTCAGTGCGCGTCGTGGCCGATGATTTTAGTGCGTGGCTGGAATCACTGCCGCGCAGCATGAATATGTGACACTGACGGCCACATAGTCGGGCCATGAGCATTGCGGCGACAACGATTCGTGCGGCATTTGCAAGTCGCTGGCATACGATTGCAGCACCATTCCGCAACGCTCGCCGATTCCTCATCCATTCACCGGATGCAGGGCATCCAGGCTGCGGCTCTTTAGCCTGATACTTCATCGGCTCCTCGCCACAAAACTTTCTCGGTGCGCAGCGGACGATTCCGCTACAATGAACCACGCCTGAGCTTCTCAAGCATTTCCTCGCGTTCGCACTGCGTTGTTTCAAGCACGTGCCAGGGGGCGGTCAGGCAGCCGCGTGGCATTCTTCAGCGTTACTTATCAAGCACGAGACCACTTGCGATGGTCTGGAAGCGTGGCACACGCAGGTGCTGCTTCTCCAGTTAATCGACATCACTTGAAAGGACTTCAGCATGGGAAGCAGCTTCACGTACAGCCGTTTGGATAAGAGCAAAGCCGCCGTGCTGCTGGTCGATCATCAGTCGGGCCTGTGCAACGTGGTAGGCGACTTCTCGCCCGACGAGTTCAAAAACAACGTGCTGGCCCTGGCCGATGCCGCCAAGTATTTCAAGCTGCCGACGATTCTGACCACCAGTTTTGAAGATGGCCCCAACGGCCCCCTGGTGCCGGAGCTCAAAGCGATGTTCCCCGATGCTCCGTACATTGCCCGGCCCGGGCAGATCAACGCCTGGGATAACGAAGACTTTGTGGCCGCGGTCAAAGCCACCGGCCGGACGCAACTGCTCATTGCCGGGGTGGTCACCGAGGTGTGCGTGGCCTTTCCGGCATTGTCGGCGCTCGAGGCAGGTTACGAAGTGTTTGTGGTGACCGACGCCTCGGGCACGTTCAATCACACCACGCGCGAGGCCGCTTGGGCCCGCATGCAAGCCGCCGGCGCCCAGTTGATGAGCTGGTTCGGCGTTGCCAGCGAGTTGCACCGCGATTGGCGGAACGATATCGAAGGCCTGGGCACGCTGTTCTCCAACCATCTGCCGGCGTACCGGAACCTGATCACCAGTTACAACGCCAGGCGGTAAACTGGTGGTCCGGCAACTGAACCAGTTGGCGCACATGCGGCAGTTTACTGATCCGTCGTTCACCATCGTGGTTCGGCCCAACGCCGATACGCTGTACTCGGTGCTGACGTATGACGTCACCAAGGAGCCGCTGGTCATCAGCGTGCCGGATTCCGGTGGGCGGTACTTCCTGCTGCAATGGCTCGACATGTGGAGCGATGTGTTCACCGTGCCTGGCACGCGGACGACCGGCAACGCCGCCCAAACGTTCGCGATCGTCGGTCCCAAGTGGCAGGACACGTTGCCCGAAGGTATTCGCGAGTATCGCAGCCCGACCGGGCAAGGGCTGCCGCATTCAATACGCGCCGAAAGAGGTGCAACAAGCGCTCACGGCGGCCATGCCAGAGGCGCTCAAGCAGATCAAGATCGCGCTCACCAAGGCTGGCTATCTCAGCAACGGTTGGCGGATCAACACGACGGCGATTGGCACGTACGGCACCGATTCCCTGCATCGCGAGGCCATCGCCTATGGCGGCTACGGGGCGAATACCATTGACGATGCGCTCTATCCGATGGTGTTTGCCGATGCCGACGGCCAACCGCCTGCGTTTGCGGCTGTGGCCGGGCAATCAAAGGCTGTTTCGCGACCACTGAGTGTTGGGATTGGCATTCGATGCAGCGCTGTGTAGCCGGCACTGGGCGCTGGCCGAGAGGGTAACCGTTAACCGACGCCCAACGTGGTACGTTGAGCTGCTGAAGCGGCACTGGCTAGGGCTCTAGCGGGCGCAAATGGTGGCCCACAGGCAACCGCCCTACAAAATGCTCACTCTTTGAACGCAAACATTCGGCCGACGGGCACAGCAATTGCGAAAGCCCTTGACCGTGGCCCTATAAATGGTGGCGAGCAAGCCACACATTCGTTCCAGCCATCGGGAGATCGCATCATGGAAACGCGTGTCAAAGTCGAGAAGATGGCTAGCCCGGCGTTTCACGCCATGCTCGGCGTCGAGAAATACCTCGCACAAAGCAGCATCGAAAAGACCATACGCGAGCTGGTCAAGCTCCGCGTGTCGCAGATCAATGGCTGTGCCTACTGCCTCGACATGCACTGGAAGTATGCCGTCGCAGGCGGTGAATCCGAGCAACGACTGTACAGCCTGCCGGCCTGGCGCGAGTGTCCTTATTACAACGACCGCGAACGGGCAGCGCTGCTGCTCGCCGAGGAATTGACGCGTGTCGCCGATCGCCCGGTGCCGGAAGCGGTCCACGAAGAAGTCAGCAAACACTTCAGCGACCAGGAGCTGCACGACCTCATCTGGGCGATCGCAGCCATCAACGCCTGGAATCGGTTGAACATCGGCATGGGCACCGTGCCGGGCAACTACCAACCGCCCAAGAGCGGCCACTGATCGCGCCGCGGCGCGCAAGACCTGAGCGGGCAGCGCGCGTTCAGATGCCTGATGGCAACCGTCATTCATCAAGCGGCACGTCTTGCCAACACCGCATCCATTCACCGGATGCACGCATCCGGTCTACGCACTGCTAAGTTGCACACCTGGAGCTAGCACCATGCAAACGCGTGTCCAAGTCGGAATAGCATCCAGCCCCGCGTATCCGGCAATGCGGGGCGTCGAAAAATATCTGATGGAATGCAGTATCGAGAAGCCGCTGCGCGAACTGGTGAAGTTTCGCGTTTCGCAGATCAACGGCTGTGCTTTCTGCCTCGACTTGCACTGGAAAGATGCCGTCGCCGATGGTGAAACCGCTCAGCGGCTGTACAGCCTATCGGCCTGGCGCGAGTGTCCTTACTACAGCGATCGCGAACGGGCGGCACTATTGCTCGCCGAAGAGCTGACGCGAATCGCCGACCGGCCCGTGCCGGAAGAGGTCCACCAAGAAGTCAGCAAGCACTTCAACGACCAGGAAATGCACGACCTGATCTGGACCATCGCCGTGATCAACGCCTGGAATCGGTTGTGCATCGGGCTGGGCACGGTGCCGGGCAGCTACCAGCCGCCCAAGTTCGATTCCTGATCGCGATCGCCGGGCGTGGCGTGCTGCGCGCGTTGCGACATGCAACTTCACCAGGGTGTTATTTGCCAGCTTGCCGCCGCGGGTGCGGAATGTGTCCCGGCGGCATTCTGGTGCGCTGGCCGTACCGCGCGCGTCGCTGGAGCCACGCAGGCTCGCAGCCGCATCCCAGACGTCGAGCGAGGGCAGAATCACACCAATGGGCAGTGCGGTACTCCGGGCAATTGCCCGGGGGCGGGTTCCGCGTGCGCGCCTGGACGGCTACACTCAGCAAACGGCGGCTTTGATCGGCCGCTGTGATCGTCGGCGAGCGGCGTCCGACGCTACCAAGCCCATGCGGCAGCAGCGGCGAGCGTTCTCCGACACGTTCCCGCTAGCCGGCTGCGCCGCAAGCAAGTTCTGGAACAGGGGACGACATGAATCAGTACTGGATCATGCTGTTGATCGCGGCCGTGTTCGAGGTCGGTTGGGCAACCGGCCTGAAATACACCGACGGCTTTACGCGGCTGTGGCCCAGCGTGGCTACGATCGCGTCGATGATCATCAGCATGTATCTGCTGGCTAGGGCCGCGACGGGCCTGCCCATCGGAACGGCGTACGCCGTGTGGACGGGCATTGGGGCCGTGGGCACGGCGATTGCCGGCATGGTGCTGCTCGATGAATCGCGAGATTGGGCACGGCTGATCTGCATCAGCCTGATCATTCTGGGAGTGATCGGCCTCAAGGCGGTCACTCCCGATGGCTCCCCGCCTGCGGAAGACTCGGCGCTCGACGTCTCGCAACCGCATCAGGCCAACTGACCAGGAGGCGGGGCAAACCATGGCGGACAGCAGCCCGAACGTGGTTGATCCTCCGACTGCTACCGGCCGCACGGCCGGTTGGATGCTTGCCTTGCCGCTGTTGGCCGTTGCCGTGTACTTCGCCCGCCTGCTGCCGGCGGTGGCCGGGGGCGAAACCTTTCAGTTTGCCCGCGACTGGGTGCCCTCGCTGGGCTTGCGGCTGTCGTTCACGCTCGACGGCTTGAGCCTGCTGTTTGTGCTGATGGTCTGCGTGGTCGGCACGCTGGTGCTGATTTACGCGGGCGGGTACATGGCAGGGCGGAAGTACCTGGGCCGGTTCTTCACGTTCCTGGTGTTGTTCACGGTGTCGATGCTGGGGCTGGTCCTGGCCGACAACCTGCTGCTGCTCTATGTCTTTTGGGAACTGACGAGCATCTGCTCGTATTTCCTGATCGGTTTTGAAAGCGACCGGCCCCAGGCACGTGCCGCCGCGCTCCAGGCTCTGCTGGTAACGGGCGGCGGTGGGCTGGCTTTGTTGGCCGGTGTGATCCTGCTGGCCCGAGCCGGTGGAAGCTATGAACTATCGGCCCTGTTGAACCAGGGCGATGCGCTGCGAACGCATGCGCTCTACGTGCCGGCATTGCTCCTGATTCTGGCCGGGGCATTCACCAAGTCGGCCCAGTTTCCGTTCCACTTCTGGTTGCCTGGCGCGATGGAAGCGCCCACGCCGGTAAGCGCCTACCTGCACTCAGCCACGATGGTTAAGGCCGGCGTGTATCTGATGGCGCGGTTAAGCCCTGCGCTGGGCGGCACCGAGCTGTGGCTCTGGACGGTGACGGGCGTGGGCGGTGTAACGATGGTGGTCGCCGCCTGGATGTCGCTCACGCAGTCCGACCTCAAACGCATTCTGGCCTACTCCACGGTCAGCGCGCTGGGCATGTTGACGTTTCTGATCGGCCTGGGCGGACCGCTGGCTAGCCAGGCTGCAATGGCCTACCTCATCGGCCACGCGCTTTACAAGGGCGCGCTGTTCTTTGTGGCCGGATCCGTCGACCACGAAACCGGCACCCGCGATATCAACCAGCTCAGCGGTCTGGGCAAGGCGATGCCGATGACGGCGCTGGCAAGTGCGGTGGCGGCCCTGTCGATGGCCGGCTTGCCGCCGCTGTTTGGGTTCATCGCCAAGGAGCTTGCGTACGAAGCCACGCTGCATGCGCCGGCCAAGATTTGGATTACCACCGCGGCCGTGACCGCGAGTGTGCTGCTGATTGCCGCCGCGGCGCTGGCCGGCCTGCGGCCGTTCTTGGGCAAGGCCCGAGCAACGCCCCGCCCCGCGCACGAAGCTCCGCTAAGCATGCTGCTGGGCCCGCTGGTGCTGGGCGTGCTGAGCCTTGTGTTTGGCGTGTGGCCGGCCTGGGCCGCGGATGCCCTGGTCTCCGCGGCAACTTCCGCCGTGGTTGGGCAGCAGCAAAGCGTTCACCTGGCGCTGTGGCACGGCGTGACGCCGCCCCTGGTCCTCAGCGCAATTACGCTGGCCTGCGGTATCGCCGTTTACGCGGCGAGGGGCCTGATCTTGCGACTATCCGCGCTATGGGGCAGGGCCGCGCAGTGGGGCCCCGCCGGTTGGTACGAGCTTGCGCTGCGCGGCCTTAATGGCCTGGCGATCAGCCAAACTCGGCTGCTGCAAAGCGGCTACCTGCGGCATTACCTGATGATCACCGTGGGAGCCACAGTCGCCCTGGTAGGCTATGCCCTGTTTGCCCGGGGCGTCTGGCGGGCCAACGTCGACTGGACCGACCTGCGGATTTACGAAGCCGCCCTGGCCGCGCTGATCCTGATGGCAATCCTGATGGCCATCCTCAAGGAAAGCCGCCTGGCGGCGATCGCAGCGCTGGGCGTGGTCGGTTACGGGGTGGCGTTGATCTTTGTGCTGTTCGGCGCGCCCGACCTGGCCATGACGCAGTTCCTGGTCGAAACGCTGACCGTCATCCTGTTCGTGCTGGTGTTCTATCACCTGCCAGAAGACCAGCGCGTGCGCGAAGGCGCCGGCCGCTGGCGCGATGCGGCGCTGGCCATTGCCGTCGGTGGGCTGATGTCCGCGCTGGTGCTGGTGGGTACGCCGGAGAACTTTCCGCCGATCTCCAGCTTCTTCGACGAACATAGCGTGCCCCAGGGACACGGCCGCAACGTGGTCAACGTGATCCTCGTGGACTTCCGCGCGATGGACACGATGGGCGAGATCACCGTGCTCTCGATCGCCGCGGCCGGCGTATATGCCCTGCTCAAGTTGCGCAAACGGCCCGACTCGGTGACCGA
The DNA here is from genome assembly GCA_937927735.1 of uncultured Planctomycetales bacterium. Taxonomy (GTDB): domain Bacteria; phylum Planctomycetota; class Planctomycetia; order Pirellulales; family S012-138; genus CALBRZ01. The sequence continues at coordinate 117,591 of CALBRZ010000027.1, read as the reverse complement.
CGACGTCGAACAGGCACGCGCGGAGGACCAGGCCGCAGTTACGTCTGATGTCGCTCCCACGCCCGAGCCGCCCAAACCGCCGCGGGCAACCGATCTGGATGAGGCGTCCGCGTCGTTCATTCTGCGGCCTGCCAGTCGGCTGTTGTTCCCGCTGCTGCTGTTGTTTTCGATCTTTCTCTTGTTCCGCGGGCACAATGAGCCGGGCGGCGGCTTCAGCGGCGGCCTGGTCGCGGCATCGGCGTTCATCCTGTACCGGTTTGCCTTCGGCGTGCAGGCGACGCGGGGGCTGCTTCCGGTCAGCCCGCTGTCGCTGTTTGGCGGAGGCCTGCTGATCTCGGCATCGTGCGGCGTGCTGGCGCTGTTGGAAGGCTACCCGCTGCTGACCGCCCTCTGGAGCACGTGGTTCGTGCCGGGCTTTGGCGAGCTGCACGTCGGCACGCCGCTGCTGTTCGACGTGGGTGTTTACATCACGGTGATTGGGGTCACGTTGACGATCATCCTTCCGCTGGCCGAGGAATAGCATGGAAACGGTCTTGGCGATCGTGGTGGGCTGCCTGTACGCCGCCGGCATCTACATGATGCTGCGTCGCAGCCTGTTCAAGTTGATCCTGGGGCTGGTGCTGCTCTCGCACGGCGCGAACCTGTTGATCTTTACCGTGGGGGGCCTGACACGCGGCCGGCCGCCGATCGCTCCGCCCGGTGCCACGCAGCCGCCTACGCCTTCGGCCGATCCGCTGCCGCAGTCGCTGATCCTGACGGCGATCGTGATCGGCTTTGCGGTGCTGGCCTTTTCGCTGGTGTTGTTTCACCGGGGCTATCAAACCTTCGGCAGCGATGATCCCGATGACCTGAAGGTGAGCGAATGATGGCCAACGTGCTGCTGGTGCTGCCGCTGCTGATTCCGCTCTTGACCGCGGCCACTTCGTTCCTGGCGTGGCGGCGAACCGCGCTGCACCGCGCATTGGCCGTGGTGGGCGCCGCGGCCTTGCTCGCGGCCGGCATCGCGCTGCTGGTTTACGTGTGGAACCACGGCACGATTGCCACCCAGGCTGGCGCGTGGCCGGCCCCCTTTGGCATCACGCTGGTCGCCGATCTGTTCAGCGCCCTGATGGTGGTGCTGGCCGGCGTGGTTGGCCTGGCGGTGGTGATCTTTTCGCTGGGCAGCATGGACCGCGGCCGCGAAGCCTACGGTTATTACCCCCTGGTCCATGGCCTGCTCCTGGGCGTGTGCGGCGCATTCCTGACAGGCGACCTGTTCAACCTGTACGTGTGGTTTGAAGTCATGCTGATGGCTTCGTTCGTGCTGCTGGCCCTGGGCGGTGAACGCGCCCAACTTCACGGCGGCATCAAGTATGTGACGCTCAACCTGGTCTCATCGGCCGTGTTTCTGGCGGCCGTGGGCATCCTGTACGGCCTGACCGGCACGCTGAACATGGCCGACCTGGCCGAGCGACTGAATCGCATCGGCCCCCATAGCGCCGTCACGGCGGTCGGCATGCTGTTCTTGATTGCCTTTGGCATCAAGGCGGCCATGTTTCCGCTGTTCTTCTGGCTGCCGGCCTCGTACCACACGCCGCCGGGCGCGGCTTCGGCTTTGTTCGCAGGCCTGCTCACCAAGGTCGGCGTGTATGCGTTGATTCGCGTGTTCACGCTGCTGTTTGTGCACGAACGGGAGTTCACGCACCTGCTGATCCTGGTCCTGTCTGGCCTGACGATGGTGACCGGCGTGCTGGGAGCCGTGGCGCAGCAAGAGTTCCGCCGCGTGCTGTCGTTCCACATCATCAGCCAGATCGGCTACATGACCATGGGGCTGGGCCTGGCGGGGCTGGTCGATTCGCCGGCGCTGGCTGCGGTGGCGCTAGCGGGCTCCATCTTCTACATCGCGCACCACATCATTGTGAAAACCAACCTGTTCCTGGTGAGCACCGTTGCCCGGCGGATATGCGGCACGTTCGACCTCAAGCTGCAAGGCGGCCTGTACCAATCGCAGCCGCTGTTGGCGGTGTTGTTTCTGGTGCCGGCGTTGTCGCTGGCGGGCATCCCGCCGCTGTCGGGCTTCTTTGCCAAGCTCTCGCTGGTCCAAGCGGGTTTGAACGCGGAGCAATACGCGATCGCGGCCACCGCCCTGGCCGTAGGCTTATTGACGCTGTTCTCGATGACCAAGATCTGGGCCGAAGCCTTCTGGAAGCCCATGCCCGGCACACCCACAGAGAATGCCGCGGCATCGCTGCTGGCACCCGCGCAAACTCGGCGGCTGTTGATTCCGATCGGCGCGTTGGCGCTGCTGACCGTGGCCATCGGGCTGGGGGCCGAGTTCGTGTTCACGCTGGCCACTGGTGCCGCGGAACAGCTGCTGCACCGCGAAAGCTACATCCAGGCCGTGATGGGAGGAACGCCGTGAGCTTATTCATCCTGAACATCGTGCTGGCGATCACCTGGGGCATGGCCACCGGCACGTTCACGGTGCCTAACCTGGCCCTGGGCTTCGCGCTGGGGTTTGTGATCATGTGTTTCGCCCGCCCGGTGTTGGGGCCGGCGCCATACTACCGCAAGGTACCGCTGGCGATCCGCTTTACCGTGCGCTACATCTGGGACTTGTTCCTGGCCAATTTTCGCGTGGCGTACGACGTGCTGATGCCCGGCGCGTTGTCCGCATCGCGCAACGCGAACATCGCTGCGAGGCAGCGTGGGGCAACCGTCGCACCCGGCCGGAATCTCATGCCGGGCGACATGGGGAACTTGCGGGCACCGCTGGCGGCCGAGTCGTATGTCTCGCCGGGCGTGTTGGCCATTCCGCTGGACGCGCGCACCGATGTCGAAATCGCCATGCTGGCCAACCTGATCACGTTGACGCCGGGCAGCGTGAGCCTGGATGTCTCGGAGGATCGCAGCCAACTGTTCATCCATGCCATGTACATCGACGGCGGCGATGTCGAAGCGTATCGCCGCGACGTCAAAGAGAACCTCGAACGCCGCGTGCTGGAGCTGCTGCGATGAGTCATGCAAGCGATTCGCCGGCCCACGTGGCGGCGAACCTGGCCCTGGTGATGATCGGGCTGGCGCTGTTTCTGTCGTTCATTCGCCTGGTGCGGGGGCCCTCGCTGCCCGACCGCGTGGTGGCCTTGGACCTGATCGGCGTGCAGGCGGTGGGCATGATCGCCGCTTACGCGGTGGCCACCGACCAGGCCGTGCTGTTGGACCCGGCCACGGTGCTGGGGCTGGTAGGCTTTATGGGAACGGTGGCGTTTGCCAAGTACCTGGAAAGGCGGGCGCGCGATGAGTGAACGTTTCAATGCGGTGCTGCTGGTGGTCGGCGCGCTGTTTATGCTGCTGGGCGCATTGGGCGTGTTACGGCTGCCTGATTTGTTCATGCGGCTCCAGGCGTCCACCAAGGCTTCAACGCTGGGTGCCGGCTGCCTGCTGCTGGGTGTGGCGATTCACTTTCAAGATCTGGGCGTAGCCACCCGCGCGCTGCTGGTGATCGCCTTCTTCTTTCTGACCGCGCCGGTGGGCGCGCACATGATCGCCAGGGCCGCATATGCCGTGGGCGTCCCGCTTTGGGAAGGCACCATCATCGACGAACTGCGCGAGCAGAAACGCGCCGCCACCGAAGCGGCGCCCGGCAACCTGCCTCAGTGGCAATCGGAACAGCAGCGGCAGGAACGCGAGAACGCCTAGGCGGCTCCCACGGGCAACGATCCCGCAATGATCAGCGTCGCCGCTGCCGAGCCATCCACTCCAACCATCGCCTCCAGCGAATCATCAGCCATGGTGGAACGACTCACCGAGGACAAGCTGAACGGCCCCGTGCTGGAGCACATGCGTAAGGACTTTGTTCAGCTTTACGAGGATTTGACCGTCGGCCAGGCACTGGATTCCATCCTCGAAATGCAGCCAGCCGGCCGAATCATCTACTTTTACGTGACCGATCGCGAAGGCCGGTTGCAAGGCGTGGTGCCCACGCGGCGGCTGCTGTTGAGCCCTCGCCACGTGCAACTGCGCGAACTGATGGTCAAACCGGTCATTGCCATCCCCAGTACGGCCACGCTGCTGGACGCCTGTGAATTCTTTGTACTGCACAAGCTGCTGGCGTTTCCGGTGGTGGACGAACAGCGGCGCATCCTCGGCCTCGTCGACGTGGAGCTGTACGCCCAGGAGTTGAGTGACCTCGATCGGCAAGAGGCCGACACCGATCTGTTCCAGCTCATCGGCGTGTACGCCGCCGACGCTCGGCCACGCTCGATGTTCACCACGTTCCGCCGGCGTTTTCCGTGGCTGGTGGCCACGCTAACCGGCGGCATCCTGGCGGCCGTGATCGTGAACGCGTTCAGCGCCGTGGCCACGCAAGCGATTGTGGCGGTCTTCATCCCGCTGGTGCTGGCCCTGTCGGGCAGCGTGACCTCGCAATCGGTCAGCCTGGCCGTGCAGTCGATCCGAGGGCAGTCGCCACCGCGGTTCCGGCTGCTGCCCAGAATCCGGTTAGAACTGGCCACCGGTGCCTTGCTGGGGACCGGCTGCGGCGTGCTCGCAGGCCTGGCTGTGTATATCTGGCTGGGTAACGTGCTGGCCGTGTTCCTGCTACTGGTCAGCATCATCGCCGCGGTTGCCAGCGCAGCCGCCATTGGCCTGACCATGCCGCACGTGCTGTACACCATCAATCGCAATCCCCAAGTGGCCGCCGGGCCGGTCGCGCTGGCGACTTCGGACGCGGTCACGCTGCTGGTGTACTTCAACCTGGCCCGTTGGCTGCTGGGATAAATACGGCTTGCTGCCCTGGGCGTGCAGAGCAGGCAGCACCCCGTCGCCACTTCCCAGGCGGATATACTCCCGTAAACGCGGCGTATTGAGCTCGCAGCGTCATCCCCCTTGTGCTCCCCCAGGCAACGGCGAACCATGACTTCGGAACCGACACCCAGCGATGGCTGGAAGCCCGTCCATCCGCAAACGCGTATCGGACACGTGCATCTCAAGGTTGCAGATCTGGAGCGGGCCATCGCCTTCTATCACGGCGTGCTCGGCTTTGAGCTGACGCAGCGGTACGGTTCGCAGGCAGCCTTCTTGTCGGCCGGTGGTTATCACCACCACATCGGCCTGAACACCTGGGAAAGCCTGGGCGGTGGGCCACCTCCGCCGGGCACCACAGGGCTATACCACCTGGCCATTGTGTATCCCACGCGGGCGGCACTGGCCGATGCGCTGCGGCGTCTGCTGGCAGCCGGTTATCCGCTGGAAGGCGCCAGCGATCACGGCGTGAGCGAAGCCCTGTACCTGCGCGATCCCGACGGCAACGGCCTGGAGCTCTACTGGGATCGCCCGCGAGAAGTCTGGCCGCGCGCGGCTGACGGCAGCCTGACCATGTATACCCGGCGGCTCGATCTGAACGACCTGCTGCGCGAACCGCCGGTCGAAGTGCCGCCCCGGAACGAGTAGTCCATCGTCGCTGCGTTACAGCTTCACAAACATCTGCAGCGAGGGGCAATCGGTGCCTACCAGGCCACGGGCAGCAGCGGCCGAAATGCTCACTTCGGCCACGTACAGGTTGCCGCGCGAGTCCAGCCACACGTCGTGCGGCGTGATGAAATCTCCGGTCGCGTAAGGGTTCTTGCCGCCGCCCCAGCGGCATAGCAGCGTGCCGTCGCCGCTGAAGATGCTCACCCGCCCGCCGGTTTCCTCCGGCCGCGGGTCCGGCAAGCCGGCGTGCCAGCCCATCTCGGCCACGTAGACGTTGTCGTGTTCGTCGAAGCACACGTCGCAAGGCCGGGCAACGTCGGTCCATGCCTCCAGAAACTCGCCCTCCGGGCTGAACCATTGCAGGCGGCTGTTCTCGCGATCGGCCACCACCACACGGCCGGATCGATCGACACCGATCCCGTGCGGAATCTGGAACTGCCCCGGCCCTTCGCCCGGCAGTCCCCACGACCGCAGCAGCTCGCCCTGCGGCGAAAACTGGTGCACGCAGCAATTGCCGTAACCATCGCTGACGTACAGGCTGCCGTCGGGCGCGATGGCCAGGTTGGTCGGCAGGTTGAACGGCGGAGCAGGCCGCTTGATGGTGCGATAGTTGGACCGCTCCACGCCCGAGTCGCTGGGACAGCCGCTGGTGCCCAGCGTCATCACCAGCCGGCCGTCGAGCGTGAACTTGCGGACGGTATGGTCCTGGTCGTCGGTCAGGTACAGGTAGTCGTCGCGGCTGATGTAGATGCCATGCGGCCTGACAAACTGGCCGGCGCCCCACTGATCGACCAGGTTGCCGTCGCGGTCGAACACCATCACCGGTTGATGGCCGCCGCGGGTGAAAACGTAAAGCCGGTCCTGCGAGTCGACGGCCACACCGACCGCTTCGCCCAGCGAGATGCCACCGGGCAGGCGGAGAAAATCATCGTACGCCTGATACAGAAAATCGCCGCTGCCGACGATTGTGGCGGTGGCATCGCGCTGGGTCATGGTGCGACTCTCCACGTGGTGGTTGCGATTGAAATGGCCGCCGCTAAGGCATCAGATCCAGCGGTACATCGTACGTGGCCGATAGCATGCGCAGCTCGTTGACTTCCTGCTCGGTCAGCGGGATGCCAGTGCGGCGGCGCTGTTGGGCGGTTTCGTACTCAATATCGCCGGGCAGATAGATGCGCTCGTGGCCCGGCGCCGGCGGCGCGGCACGTAGGGCCCTCATCATGGCATCCATGGCCGCCTTGAACTCGGCAGGTTCGCGGAACAGGTCGATGCGAATGGCCCCGAAGAAATGAGCGATCTTGTCCTGGTCGTAGCCTTGCGGCGTATCGGTAAAGCCGCCGGAGAGCAGAGCCGTGAACACCTCAACGATCATCGCCAGGCTAAAACCCTTGTGGGCGCCGGTCTCGCGCGTGCTGCCCAGCGGCAGGTAAACCTTGGCCAGGGCCGGATCGGTGGTGGGCCGGCCCTGGGCATCGAGACACCAGCCCAGCGGGATCGGCAGGCCCATCTCCTTGGCCTTCATCACGCGATTGACCGGCACCACGGCAGTGGCCATGTCGAGCAGATAAGGCGGTTCTTCGCCGCAGGGGATCGCCACGGCCAGCGGATTGGTGCCGAACATCGGCTGCACGCTGAACACCGGCGCCATGCCGCGGAAGTTGCCGCGTGCGTATAGCTTGCCCGACATGCAGACGCCGATCATGTCGTGCGCGACGGCCAGCTCGGCAAAGTACCCCAGCGCCCCCAGGTGATTGGAATTGCGGACGCTGACCAGGCCGATGCCGGTTTGGGTGGCTTTCTCGATGGCCAGCCGCATGCCCCAGCCACCAGCGGCCAGGCCCAAGCCGTTATCGCCATCGGCCCTGGCCGACATGGGCGTTTCGAACTCGACCTTGAACTGGGCCGCGGCCTTGATCTGGCCATCGATCAGCGTATCAACGTAATACGACTTGAGATTGCGGACCCCGTGGGTATCGATGCCGCATAAACTGGCCCAAACCAGCGGCGCGGCGGTATCAGCCGCCTGTTGCCGGGGTACTTCCAACCGGACCAGCACCTCGGTGGCGAAATTCCGAAACGCCTCAGCTTGGATCTTCATTGGCTTGCATCCATCAACGGCGGCTGATCCCAGATGTCCGCCCGAATCTTAAACGCTCACACGCGGCAATGCCAATGAAGTCGGTTCCGGAAAATGTTCTGTTCGTTCTGGGCAAAGCGTAAAGTGCGCGATAATGCCGACGCGATGGATGGCCGTGAGCAAGTCGGGGAGATGGCCCAGGCGTGCCGGCGGAGCAACTGGTTTTGGCGAAACATCAGCGACTGTAGTACCACCTTCTCGACGCTGGTGGCAAAGTGGTTATGCCACAACAGCGTTGCCCGTTCTTCCAGCGGCCGCGGCGTATGCGCCATGCGGTACAGCCTCCAGCCTTGCAGCTTGGACAGCTCGCCTTCCGAAGCGATCCACTCTCCCAATTGATCGATCAGTTGTGCGAAGGATTGGGCGGGGTTGCGGCGCAGCGGCGAGCACCCGATGCGCAGCTACGGCGCGGCAGAACCGAGAGCGGCGGGGCAGCAAGTTGTGAAGCTAATCCCGACGGCTCAAACAAGCCCGATAAGCCAATCCTGCCCGCTTGCGTTTGCTCCGCACGTTGTGAAGAACCGGACGTGCTTCGCGTTTCTAACCGTCTTCGTCCGGGGAATGCAGGAAAATGGTTGCCGCTTGTAGCGGCTCCGCATGGGCACGTGGCAGTCAGGCGCGGGTAACGTCTTGCAACCACTGCGGATAAGAGCGTGAGTGTGCTTCATCGAGCGGCAAGTGGTCGCACAGCTCGGGCAATACCAATTGCGCCGTCTGCCGCAAGCTGTCGCTCAAGGTGGACGCATCGCCCACCGCTTCCAGACAGATGGTCAGCCACGGCGTGCCGGCCAGCAGCACCTCGGTCCATTCCACCTGGCAGCCGTTGATGGGATAGGTGTCGATCGGGCACATGCTGCCGCCGCGGTTCTCGAACTTGATCAACCGGCGACGTTTCTCGACCGGGATCCAGCCTGCCTGGTGAAACACTTCAGAGCTCGGCGGTGCTTGGGCCTCGTTGCGGTAGATCCACTTGTTCCACAATTGGACAGCGCCGCGGCAACGACCATCGGCCAGAGGCCAAACGCCTCGATCCTCCAGCAGCAGTTTGACTTCCAGGTTGCCGTCGCGAAGCTTCACGCCCGAGGCCACATTGGCCGGCGCGTACCAATCCACGCGGACCGGTGCAGGAGCGACGCCGTTGAAGTCTGCCGGCCGGACAGCACGCGAAGGATCGAGACCGGCCTGCGGAAAGAACCAGCGAACTTCCAGGGTAGGCATAGCAGGGATGCGTTCGGTTGCGCGAGCCTGGCCTGATCATGCCCACATGGCGGCGTGGGCCATCCACGACCGGCGGCGAGACAAACTCGCATTCGTCATGATGCGTCACGATCGCCGATCGCACCGACCGCGTGGTGGCTCCCGAGGGAATGCCGAGCGATTCCAGCGCCCCGTTTCACCTGCATGCTTCGAGTGGAGGCAGCCGTGCTCATGGCTTCTATGTCGTTGGAACGGTTGTACCGGACGGGAAAGCAGCCTCGCTGCCCGCCGACCGTCATAACCGCCCGCATGCATGCGCGGTTTTGATTGCGCCCTGATGGGAGCCCCCGGCCCTGCGGTTGCGGTACCTGTCGTCGATCGACTGTGGCCTGGAACCGGTAGCAGGGTTCGCACCCGAGGCGGCTACTAATTTTCAGAATCGCTCGCCGCTTCGGCCGTCGGCTGCTCATCAGCGACGCTGGCCACGCGTTCCAACCGCAGCTCGTCGCGGAACTTGCGGTACTGCACGCGGAAGGCGAACGTGCGGAAGATGCCCCGCCAGCTATATGTTTCTTCGACCATGCCCACGTCGACGCTGCGGCGGCTGTCCTTGTCGGGCGGCTGGCCGATCAGGGCTTCGATCTGCTGCTGCGTCGGCACGGCTTCAAAGTCGATCGGGTTGAGGTCCGCGGCTTCTTCGCTCTCGGGCAGGTATTTGAGCACCTGGTGCAGCGCCGCGTTGTAGGCAAAACGCGCGCGGTAGTCGATCACCACCAGCACTACGACAACCAGCAGCACTCCCAGCAGGATGATGCGATCCAGGGGCACGCGTTTCTTGGGCTCTTCTTGCGCAGCCAGAGCGGTCGGGGGCGCGGGATTCGAACCGGCCGACATAGCACATTCCTGAGATTGAAGGACAGAACGGGGAGAAGGGCACCCCGCCATCGGTTGCCCCAAAACTAACGTGTCAGGCAGGGCTCAACGGAGCATGATACCTTCCGCCCTGCTGGGCTGCACGATCCCCTTGGGCCAATTCGCCGCTGAAATTCCGTAGTCGGCGGACGATACGGCAATTGCCCCTGCCCCCAGGCCGCATCGGTCGGGGGGGAGGCTACCGCAGGCGCAAGCCCAGAAAACATTGATATTTACTTACATATTCGATACCATGAAGTTCATTCCCGCCCGCATTCGCCCGCCTGCTTAACCTGATCCTTGACGGCTCGTTGCCACGCATCTTGAGCTGCACGCCACACAGAAACAGATCGCTATGATGCGCTCCTGGAACAAAGCCTTGGTTTGTTGTTGGCCTTCGCCGTTGGCTGTTTTCGCCACGTTGCCGGCTGCCGCATCGCGTGGCCTGGTTTGCCTGGCCGCCCTGGCTGTCTTGGGGCTTGTCGCTCCGGCCGCCTTGCAGGGCCAGGACAAGAAGCCGGCCAACAAGGACGCCGAGGCCGACGCCTACTTTCATGCAACGGTCGCACCGTTTCTGAACAAGTACTGTGCCGACTGCCACACCGGTAAGGACGCCACGGCCGGCGTGCAGGTGGACCTGTTCACCAAGGCCCAGGCTGTCCAGACCTATCGCAAGACCTGGGAACGCATCCTGGTGATGCTCCAGACCGGCTTGATGCCGCCGCCGGATACCGAACGGCCCAAGCAGGCTGAGGTCGAGCCGATCATCAAGTGGGTGCAGCAGCGGCTGGATCACGTCGATTGCGACGGTCCCCGCGTGGTGGGCCGCGTGACCATCCGGCGGTTGAACCGGGCCGAGTACAACAACACGATCCGCGACCTGGTGGGCCTCGACTTCGATCCGGCCGCCGATTTCCCGGCCGACGACGTCGGCTACGGCTTCGACAACATCGGCGACGTGCTGACGTTGCCGCCGATCCTGCTGGAAAAGTATCTCGACGCGGCCGAGCAGATCGTCGACCGGGCGATCATCACGCCCGAGGATCGCCAACCGGTCAAGACGCTGCTCGATGCCAGCGACCTCTCGGGCGGTGGCGAGTGGGCCAACCTGCGTTCGCTGGTCAGCACCGGCGAGGTGTATACCGACTTTGAGTTCACCCACGAGGCCGACTACATCATCCGCATCGAAGCCGGCGCCGACCAGGCCGGCAACGAGCTGGCCAAGATGCAACTGCGGCTGGCGCGTAAGCCCGTCAAGACGATCGAAGTCGACGCGGTGCGCAACGATCCCAAGAAGTACGAGGTCCGCTTCAAGGCGCCCAAGGGCAAGCATCGCCTGGCGGTGGCGTTCCTCAACGACTACTACAAGCCCGACGATCCCGATCCCAAGAACCGCGACCGCAACTTGTACGTCGGTTCGTGGGAGATTGAGGGTCCGCTCGACCTGCCGCCTGCCGAACTCACCGACGTTCACAAGCGGATCATCTTCCTGACGCCCGACGAAAAGCGTCCCGCCGACCGGTGCGCACGCATCATCATCACCAAGTTCGCCGATCGTGCCTGGCGGCGGCCCGTCGCGCCCGCCGAGGTCGACCGGCTGATGCGGCTGTACGAGAAGGGCCGGAAAGACGGCCTGAGCTTCGAGGCCAGCCTGAAACTGCCGCTGCAGGCGATCCTGGTGTCGCCGTATTTCTTGTTCCGCGTGGAGAAGGATCCGCCGCCGGGCGAGGTCCGTCCCTTGAACGAACACGAACTGGCCACGCGGCTGAGCTACTTCCTCTGGAGCAGCATGCCGGATGACGAGCTGCGGAAACTGGCCGATGCCGGCAAGCTGCGGCTGAACCTCGATAACCAGGTGCGGCGGATGCTCCGCGATCCCAAGGCCTGGGCGCTGGTCGAAAACTTTGCCGACCAGTGGCTGCAGATCCGCAACCTGGACACGATCAGCATCGACCGCAGGCGGTTCCCGGCTTGGGGCCGGCCGCTGAAGGAGGCCATGCGGCAAGAAACGCGGCTGTACTTCGAGTACATCATGCGCGAGGACCGCAGCCTGCTGGAGTTGATCGACTCCGACTACACCTTCGTCAACGAAGTGCTGGCCAAGCACTACGGCATCGAGGGCGTGACGGGTGAGGAGTTCCGCAAGGTTTCGCTGGTGGATCGCCGCCGCGGCGGCGTGTTGACTCACGCCAGCGTGCTGACGATTACCTCCAACCCCACGCGCACGTCGCCGGTCAAACGCGGCAAGTGGATCATGGAACAGATCCTGGGCACCGAACCGCCTCCCCCGCCGCCCAACGTGCCCGAGCTGGCAGAAACGGGTCCGCTGAAGGGCACGCTGCGCGAACGGATGGAGCAGCACCGTGCCAATCCCAACTGCGCGGTCTGTCACCTGCAAATGGACTCGCTGGGCTTCGGCTTTGAAAACTTCGACCCGATCGGCGCCTGGCGCGAGAAGGACGGCAAGGACCCGATCGACGCCTCGGGCGAACTGCCCGGCGGCAAGACCTTCGATGGTCCGGCCGCGTTGAAGGCGATCTTGAAGTCCGACAAAGACGCCTTCCGCCGCAGCTTCGCCGAGAAGATGCTGACCTACGCACTGGGCCGCGGGGTGGAGCACGAAGACAGTTGCACAATCGAGGATATCCGCGCGGCCATGGCCAAGGGCGATGACCGGTTCAGCAGCCTGATCCTGGCGATCGTGAAAAGCGAACCGTTCCAGAAGCGGGAAGGACCGCCGATTGCCACGAAGGCCAATCAGGGAAAATAGGTCGTTCAGATAAACCATCGCGGTTGCGCGGACAGCGTCGAGGCAATTTAGGAAAACTGCGCACCGCTCGAAACTGGGACTGGAAAAGTTGTCAACATATTAAGTAAAATCGATGCGTCGAACCAGCCGATGGGAACGACGCCTACCAGAGCAAACCGGGAAGCTCAGGAACGACTCCTCTAGTAGATGGTGAAGCAATGACTCAACCCGGCCGTATCTCCCGACGTACCGTGCTCCGTGGCCTCGGGGCCGCCATTGCCCTGCCTTACCTCGAAGCGATGGCACCGCGTTTGGCCCGGGCGGCCGCCGGCGGCACGGTGAAGTCGCCCACGCGGATGGCTTTCATCTACGTGCCCAACGGCGTGCACATGCCGGACTGGCGGCCCGCTGAGGTCGGCACCCTGACCAACCTGCCGCCGATCATGCAGCCGCTGGAGAACGTCAAGCAGCACGTGACGGTGTTCACCGGGTTGGCTCACGACAAGGCTCGCGCCAATGGCGATGGCCCCGGTGACCACGCCCGTTCGGCCGCGACCTACCTGACCGCCTCGCAGGCCCGCAAGACGCACGGCGCCGACATCAAGGTGGGCGTCTCGGTCGACCAGGTGGCTGCGCAGCGGATCGGCCTGCAAACCCGCTTCCCGTCGCTGGAGCTGGGCATCGACCGCGGTGCCAACGCCGGCAACTGCGACTCGGGTTATAGCTGTGCCTACTCGGCCAACATTTCGTGGCGGACCGAATCGACGCCCGCCGCCAAGGAAGTGAACCCGCGTGCGGTGTTCGAGCGGCTGTTCGGCGACGCCAGCAAGTCGTCGGCCGCCCAGGCCCAGCGGATGCAGAATCGCAAGAGCATCCTCGACTACGTGCTCGAGGACGCCCGCAGCCTGCACAAGACCGTGGGTGTGAACGACCGCCGCAAGCTCGATGATTACCTCTCGAGCATCCGCGAGATCGAAGCGCGGATCCAGCGTGCTGAGAGCGAAGTGATCCCCGTACCCGATCCTTCGTTCCAGCGGCCCGGCGGCATTCCGCGTGCCTACGCCGACCACTGCCGTCTGATGTATGACCTGTTGCTGCTGGCCTTCCAGGCCGACGCCACGCGGATCGCCACCTTCATGATGGCCAACGCGGGCAGCAACCGCAGCTATCCGGAAATCGGCGTGTCCGACGGACACCACTACCTGAGCCACCACGGCAAGAACGCCGAGAAGCAGGCCAAGATCAGCAAGATCAACCGCTTCCACATGGAGCAGTTCGCCTACTTCCTCGAGCGGATGGACAAGACGCCCGAAGGCGACGGCTCGCTGCTGGATCACAGCATGATCATGTACGGCTGTGCCATCAGCGACGGCGACCGCCACAACCACGACGACCTGCCGATCCTGGTGGCCGGCAGCGGCTCGGGCGCGATGCGCACCGGTCGCCACGTCAAGTTTGAGAAAGAGACGCCGGTCGCCAACCTGTTCATCTCGATGCTGAACTCGGTCGGCGTGAACGTCGATGCCTTCGGCGACAGCACCGGTCCGCTGAGCCAGTTCGCTGGCTAAGCGGCGCCCGGCCTGTTGGGCCCAAGCGTTGAATCCGTTACCAGCGGCCGCGCATCCACCAGCGATGCGCGGCCGCTGCTTTTTTTGCCGATGCGCTCCGCGGGCCGGTTCCCGGCTTCACTTCGCGGGCTAGCCGCAAAACGGGCCATGTACGAGCGGGTCTTGCCGCGCCAGAATAGGCGTTGCCGGGCGTATCACCGTTCTGGCTGCCCGGCGATCTGGTTGCCCGTTGTTCTTGTTGATCGTATTGCCCGCTGTGAATGCCGCCCCCAAACCTCCGACCGATGCTACTGCCCAGGCCGCCTCGCCGCTGCTGGTATCGGTGCTGACGCCGCCAGCCCGGGGCGCGGTCGCTACCGTGGCTCTGGTGGGACCACAGGCGGCCGAGGTGGCCGACCGGCTGTTTCACGCCTCCGGTCGGTGGAACCTGGCCGGTTCGCCGCAGGGCCGGGTGTTATTTGGCCGCTGGGGAAGCGCGCAGGGCGAGGAAGTGGTGGCCTGCCGCGTGGCACCGCAATGCGTCGAGATCCATTGCCACGGTGGCATCGCGGCTTCGGCAGTGCTGGTTCGGTCGCTGGAAGAACAGGGGGCGACCGCCGTAACCTGGGAGCAACTGCTGCGGCAAAGCCCTGCTGCGGCGGCGATCGTGCCGGGCTTGGGTGCCGCCGCCTGCGCAATCCAGATACAAGCCACCGAAGCCCTGGCCGCTTGCACCACGCGACAGGCAGCCAAGATCCTGCTGACTCAGCAGCGTGGGGCCCTGGTAACTGCCGTGCAGGCCGTTCTGGATCACTTGGCCGCTGGCGATGTAGATGCCGCACAGATGGCGATTGAGGCGTTACTTGCTCACGCGTCCCTGGGGCTGCACCTCACGCAGCCCTGGCAAGTGGTACTCGCGGGGCAGCCCAACGTGGGCAAGAGCAGCCTGCTCAATCGCTTGTTAGGCTACGCCCGGGCGATTGTGACCGACCGGCCCGGCACCACCCGCGACACCGTGGCCGAAGCCACGGCCCTGGACGGCTGGCCGGTGACCCTAGTCGATACGGCGGGCTTGCGTGAAGCCGACGATCCGCTGGAAGCCGCCGGGGTGGCGCTCACCCGGCAGGAAGCCGAGCAGGCTGACCTGGTGGTGCTGGTGTTCGATGCCTCGCAGCCGTGGCTGCCGGCCGACCAGCAACTGGTAGACACCTTTCCGGACGCCCTGGTCGTGCACAACAAGCGCGACCTGCTCAACGCGGCCCACGCTTCTTCGCGTCCCGCCGGTTTGCACGTGAGCGCTCTGACCGGCCAGGGGATCGAAGCACTGGCCGCCGCCATCGCCGCGCGCCTGGTACCGACGCCGCCCGCGGATGATGCGGCCGTGCCCTTCACCGCTGGGCAGGTAACGCACCTGGAGGCGGCGCTACGTCATCTGCACCACAATGTGCCGGCCGCCCAGGAAGAGCTCTCGCGGCTGCTCGCAGGTGCATGAGCGTGGGCAGGCTCCCAGTCCGCGGAGTGGCCCTTACCAGTTGCGCTAGTTCAGCGTATCTAAGAAACCTTCCATCTCGCCGGCGGCATGGGCATCGCCGGCAGCCCGAGCGGCCGCAATGCCGCGGGTGATCACCTCGCGAGCTTCGTCGATCCGATCCAACCGGGCCAACTGCTGCCCTGCCATGAAGAACGCCGGCACATACGGCGGGTCGCCCTCCGCCAGCTCATACAGCAGTTGCAGGCTGCGGTCGTGATCGCCTTCCTTGTCCAGTTCCATGGCCAGGCTGTACCGCAGGAACACGTCGCCGGGTTCCTGGGCCAGCATGGCTTCGATCTTTTCGCGTCGCGACATGGTACTTCGCTTGGATCTATGGGAACATAGCCGGGCGGCTCTATCCGCGGCTACTCGATGGCTTCATGGTTTCGTCGGGCGAAGGGGGCAGCCCCCGGCAGTTCAGGATAGAACCCGCCCGCAGCAAACGCAAAGAGCCGGCCCCGCGCCAAGATGTACGCGAGACCGGCTCGTTCGTTGCTCACTTGCAGCCGCACGGTGAAATGGCGCCGTGGGCGATGCGGTGGTTTACAGGTCGCCGGTGATCTTCACCAGCCGGCCGGGCTTCTTGTCCGAGCCTTCCTCGGCGGTGCCGAACTCCAGCACGTACAGGCTGCCGTCCTTGTCGAAGGCCATGGCCGCCGGCTTGTCCAGCGAGACGATCTTCACCGCTTCCACGGTCACGTCGTCGCCTTCCTTCTTGATATCCAGGCGATACACGCCGCCCTGCTTCTCATCCATCCAGGCGAAGTCAGCGGCGTACAGCTTGCCCGACTTGGGGCTGTAGGCCAGCGCGCCGATGTCGAACAGGCCGGTCTCGGCCTTCCAGAGCAGCTTGCCGTCCAGGTCGTACATGGTGAGCAGGCTGTCCTGGGGCACGTTCATCTCGCCCATCTGGCCGACGGCCAGGTTGCCATCGGGGGCCACGGTGATGGCCACCGGAGCGTCCACGCCGACGGCTTCCTTGGTAGCGATGAACGGCTTGAGCTCGCCGGGCTTGCCGTCCCTCACTTCGATCCGGGCGATCCAGCCCTTGGTGTCGTCGCCGTTGCTGGTGACGTAGATGCCCTTGGGGGTGACGGCCAGGCCGTAGAAGTTGCCTTCGCCCTGCTTGGACTCGTCGCCGGGCTTGATCGGGCCGGCTTGGGCCTTCATGTCGTCGGCCTTGATCTTGCCTTCATCGGGCACGTTGTAGAAGCGGACGATTTCCTGGCCGTCGGGCAGGCCGCCGCCGCCCACCACCAGGGTGTTGCGATCGAGGAAGGCCAGGCCCAGCGGGCCGATGTCATACATCGGGCCCTTGCCGTAGATGTCCTTGGGGAAGCCGCTGATGACCACGCTGATCCGCTCATCGCGCGGTGCGCCGGGCTTGTACCGCAACACGCGGAGATGGCCGCTGTCGCTGATGAACACGTGGCCGGTTTCCGGCTGGATGGCAATGCCGCACGGGTTGTAGAGGTTGGTGACCAGCGGCTTGACTTCCACCTTGGGGGCTTCCGCCGAGGCGGAATGGGTTCCACCCGCGACCAAAAGGGCCGCCGCGGCCAGACAAAACAGATGCTTCATGGTTTGAAATCTCCTGAGGTGGTTTGTCCTGCGGATGCCGACAAAGCCCTGTGACGCGCCCGGCCGACACCGCCGCAGCAAGCCGCCAGCGGTGGGCACAAGGCACCCACGCCAACCGCGGGGAACAGGGCCACCACGGTTGCACCTACGGTGCTTATGGTACCGCGCCCATGGCGCACCGCCAGCACGACGCGATGGGCCGGCGTGCCTCGGCCAGACTGGCAGGCGCGGACGCCTCCGGCGATCCTGCATCACCTGCCAAGCGAGGGGCCAGGGCCGGCCGTAGTTGACCGCATTCAGAAGGCGGAAACAAGCCCTGGACGGCGAAAAGTGTCAGCTACAGGTTGAAGATTTCCCGCGCAGGTGTGGTCCACGCGGCCGTCGGGCACGTGCTGCCGCGTGGCAGCCTTGCCCACCAGGCGCGGGCAACAGCCCACGCGCACCGGCTCCCAGCGATACGCCACCACGATGGAGGGGCTGTCGGGTACGGCGAAGTTCTCGCCATTTCGAGAGTTAGGAGCCGGTTTCAGGTGGTTTGGACTGCCGGAGCCTTATAAAATAACGCTTCCTTGTCCGCAGTCTCGTCCACGCTGGTGGTCGGCAACTCCAGCCAGATCGCTGTCGCAGCCATGCTAGATATGGATCGGGGGAAGGGCTTGCGCGTGACCATCCGCTCGCTTTACCGGAGCTTCCGTCCCATCGCAGCTCGACTTGCGGTGCCCAAGGGGGGATAGGTCCGCGGTATGATCGTCGTCCACGAATTGACCAAGCGGTTCGGCGAGTCCGACGAGATCGTCGCCGTCGACCGGATCTCATTCCAGGTCCGCCCCAGCGAAGTGTATGGCCTGCTGGGCGCCAACGGTGCCGGCAAGACCACCACGCTGCGCATGATCGTGGGGCTGCTGACGCCCACCTCGGGCTATGCCGAGGTCGACGGCGTCCGCAGCGACCAACAGGCCGACGACGTCAAACGCCGCATCGGCCTGGTCTCCACCAGCGCGGGGCTGTACCAGTGGCTCTCGCCGCGGGAGATGCTGGAGTTCTTCGCCGACCTGTACGGCATGTCGGCCGAGCAGACGGCGGTCAACCTGGCACGCATCGCCGACGTGCTCGACCTGCACTCCTTCCTCGACCGGCGGTGCTCCACGCTGTCCACAGGACAGAAGCAACGCGTCAACCTGGCCCGGGCCCTGATGCACGATCCGCCGATCATGCTGCTGGACGAACCCACCCGCGGCCTGGACGTCGTCGGCAGCCAGGTGGTGTTCGACTACATCGCCCACCTGCGGCAACAAGGCAAGGCCGTGATCGTCAGCACCCACCAACTGGACGAAGCCGCCCGGCTGTGCGACCGGTTCGGGCTGCTGCACCGCGGCCGCATGGTGGAAGAGGGCACGTTCGACGAGCTGTGCGCCAGGACAGGGTGCAACAACCTCGTCGAGATCATGATGCGTTACGTCCGCGGAGATGAGGCACTTCGGGAGTCCGTTACTGCATGAGTTCAAAGGCTCTCGCCGGCGAACCGCGGCGGAGGGCCTGCTTTCCTGCTGAATGTGCCGTATGTCTCAATACGATGGGCAGAGCGATGGCTCGGCCGCAGCCCCCGCTACGCCGCGTCCTCGCCGCTTCGTGGGGCGATTGACGCGGCTCACGCTGAAGGAGCTGCGTGAGATCCTGCGCGACCGCCGCACCATCATCACGCTGGTGCTGATGCCGCTGTTGGTGTATCCGCTGCTGGGCGTGGTCTTTCAGAAGTTCGTGCTGACCCTGCCCGGCCGCAACGCCAAGTACGTGATCGGCTACGGCGATCGCCGGGCGCACTTCATGCTGGCCAGCTTCTTCAGCCAGGCCGAACAGCAGTTGCACGAGCTGCGCAAGGAGGGCGAATGGCCGCTGCCGCCCCAAGATCAGTCGCAGATGGAACTGCTCACCGACTTCATCAAACACGGTGATCCGCCGCTGGAACAGTTGGTGGGCGAAGGCGCGTTCGACGTGGGCGTGCGCACGCGGCCGCTGCTGGATTCCGCGTCGGGCGGCCCCCCTGGCCAGCCCCGATTCGAGATCGAACTGGTCTACCAGCGCGAATCCCCATCCAGCATGGCGGTCTTGCAACACATGCAAGCCCGCATCCTGGCCTGGCAGAACTACCGCGAGCAGCTCCGCATGCTGCGACAGTATCTGCCGTACCTGCCGGCCGTGGGAGGTTCCGGGCTGATCGGGTTGGCACGGGAGGAAAGTCTGCGCGAACCGCTGCAACTGCGGTTCGTGAACGTGCCCAACCAGAGCCGCGACGTGTACGGCATTTCGCTGGCCACGGTCATTCCGTTGATCCTGATCCTGATGACCATCACCGGCGCGGTGTACCCGGCCATCGATCTCACAGCGGGCGAACGCGAACGCGGCACGCTCGAAGCCCTGGTGGCGGCGCCGTTGCCGCGGATGGCGCTGCTGTTTGGCAAGTACGTGGCCGTGGTGGCGGTCGCCCTGCTGACCGCAGTGGTCAACCTGGTGGCGATGACGATCACGATCAAGACCGTCGGGCTGGGCCAGGCGCTATTCGGCCAGTCGGGCCTCTCGCTGCAATCCATCCTGCTGGTGCTCGCCCTGCTGGTGATGTTCGCCGTCTTCTTTTCGGCGGTGCTGCTGGCGGTGACGAGCTTTGCCCGCAGCTTCAAGGAGGCCCAGGCCTACCTGATCCCGCTGATGCTGCTGTCGCTCACGCCGGGCGTGATGAGTCTGCTGCCGGGCACGCGGCTGGAAGGCACGTTGGCCGTGGTACCGCTGATCAACATGGTGCTGCTGGCCCGCGACGTATTCGCCGGCGAGGCACAATGGGGCTACGGCATGGTGGCTGTGGTTTCGACCGCCTTGTACGCCGCTGCCACGCTGGCCATCGCGGCCAGGATCTTTGGCACCGACGCCATCCTCTACGGCAGCAGCGGCACCTGGGGCGAGTTGTTGCGTCGCCCCCGGAAAGAAACCGCTTCGCCCACCGTGCCGATGGCGATGCTGTCCCTGGCTTTGATCTTTCCGCTGTACTTTGCCGCCCAAGGAACGGTGGCCGGCGGAGGATTGAACTCGGTTACGAGGCTCGCCCTGTCCGCGATACTGACGGCGCTGTTGTTTGGCGGAATGCCGCTGCTGGTGGCGGTGCTGCGTCGGGTGCGGCTGCGTTCGGCGTTTGGCTGGCGGCGTTCGCCGCTGCTCGCCTACCTGGGAGCAACCATCCTGGGCCTGACGCTTTGGCCCGTTGCCCACGAGGTGTATCTGCTGGGCAAGAAGCTGGGCCTGACCAGCTTCGACCTTGCCTATCTCCAGCAGTTCAACGACCATGTCCGCGAACTGGCGCTGGCCCCGTCGTGGCTGTTTCTCGCCGCGATGGCGTTCTCGCCGGGCATCTTCGAAGAATTGTGCTTCCGCGGCTTCACGTTCGAGGCCCTGCGCACGCGGCTCTCAGGCTGGGGTACCATCGTGGTCAGCGCGCTGCTGTTTGGCGTGTTCCACGTGATCAGCTCCACGCTCGCCACCGAACGGTTGCTGCCCAGCACCCTGATGGGCCTGATCCTGGGCTGGGTCGCGTGGCGGGCCGGCAGCGTCAAACCAGGCATCCTGCTGCACGTGTGCCACAACGGCTTCTTGATGTGCTTTGCCCTGTATCAATTGGGCCGGTTCGGACGGATCGCCATTGTGGAGCGCGTGCTGCGATCCTTAGGCCTGCGATCGCACACGGTGCTCGAAGAAGTGGAACACCTGCCGACGCCGCTACTGCTGATTGGCATCATCGGCCCGTTGATCGGCTTTCTGATCGTCTACTTGGCGACAGCCCGCCGCGGCGAGAATCAAAGTGCCCCGCAAGAGGAACCGATGACGGGCTAAGTCGGCGGCAAGCGGCTGTTATGGCGTGGCAGGCGGCGGCTCCCGAGGATCAAACTCCGGAGCCACGCTGTCGCTGAGCGCCGCGGCTTCAGGCCGCAGCGGTGCCTGGTGGCTGTCGTCGCTGCCGGCAACGATCCGGCCATCGGCCGTGATGGCGTGTACCAAGTCCACGAACAGGATGCGGTCGAATGTCACGCCCAAGGTCGGGCTGTGAAAGTTCCGCATCTCGTGCGCACCGCTGTACGCCACCTGGTCGCCGACTTGAACATCGATGTGGGGCGCGGCAATCCAGTAACTGGAGTCCGGCGCATCCATCAGCTCCAGGTACGTGTACTTGTCCACGTGCTTCACCGTCCGCACCACGTGCGGCGGATCGAGTTTGTGGACCGCGGGCGGCTGCCGAGGCGTCTGGTCGCTTGTGCCAAACCGCACATAGGCGGTCGCGGCCGTGACGCACAGCAGCACGGCCAGAATCACGCTCCAGTTGCGGACGGCGGTCGACACGTGTTACCTGCGCGGTGCTGGGATGACGGGGCAGCTTACCGTTGGCCGGCCACCAGCGGCGGCAACGCGTTCTGCCCGTCCTTATGCACGATCCAGATGTTGCGGAAGCGGACCGGGTCGCCGTGATTCTGCAGCAAGATGGGCAGCGGCTGCGGCCCCTCAGGCTGGCCGGCACCGGTCTTGGTGATCAGCTCCACGTCGTTCTGCACCGGCACGCCGTTGAGACGCACGGTGATCCGGGCGTTCTGAATCTTACGACCTTCGGCATCGAACCGGGGAGCCTGGAAATCAATATCGTACGTCTGCCAGGACAGCGGCGGCAGGCACATGTTGATCGACGGCGGACGCTGCCGGTACAAGCTGCCGCAATCGTTGAACTGCGGTTCCAGGCCAAACGAATCGAGAATCTGCACCTCGTACCGACGCTGGATGTAAACGCCGCTGTTGGAGCGGGCCTGGCCGCGAGCGTCGGGCATGAACGGGAGCTTGAACTCCAGGTGCAGGTGGAAATCGCCCACCGGATCGCGCGTGGTGGGGCCTTCCATCAGCAGACCATCTTCGGTGAGCTTGGCGCCGACGAACTGCTCGGTCGACGTTCCGTCGAACAGCACCACGGCGTTGGGGGGCGGCTGCAGCCCCAGCGTGGCGCTGCGGCGATGGACTTTCTTGAGCAGGCCCAGCAGCGTGTCGGAGCCATTCTCGCGAATCCAGACCGTGCCGGGCATGATCACGCCGTAGCGTTTGGGGCCCCTGAAAACGGCAAGGTTGCCCTGCCGGACGCCCTCGTACTCGACGCGGTCCACACCGTTCCAGCCGTCGCCGGGCAAGCCACCCGCGAATTCGACCGCGCGGAACTTGCCACCGCCCAGGGCGATGACCTGAAGGCCCACGCGCTGCTGCCGGTAACCGCCGGAGATCAGGCCGCCGTACTCGCCCTGCAGTTGGAAGTCGATGCCGGCTTCGGCCTCGTTGGTGTAAGCGGCGGGCTTGGCCGGTTTGGGCTTGGGCTGCTTGGCGGCATCGGCTTGTCCCCAGGCCGGCGTTGCAGCGCCGCACGCCCACGCAATCACCAGCAACCAGCACAGCGTTCGCATCGATCGACTCCCTCGACGGGACCACAGGCGGCGATGAACCACAGCGGCAGGAGTTTTCCCAGACCCCCTGCAAACTCCCCAGCTTAATGAGAAGCCGAGGGCGATGGAAGTTTCCGCCGCCGAGGATCGCCATGCCGGGCGGCACCGCCAACGGCCGGTGATCAGGTCCCTCGCCGTGCGGCATCGAGCGAATAGGTGGGGTCGGCGCCGTCCCACGTCACATCGCCCGAGGGGCCGTAAATGGCCGGCACGTGGCAACCGGCCAGCCGCAGCCACGACTGCACCTGCGTGCGATGGTGACAGGTGTGCAGTACCCGCCGCCAAAAGATCCAGATCCGCTGCCGCTTGCGACCGCCGAAGAAGTCCCGCTCCTGCAACCACCACGTCGCGGAGGCTGCGGCAAGCTGAGGCAACCGCCCGCGTACCTGCCAAAGGTACTTGTCGATGTAGGCCTGCGTCGGCGGCGATTCGCCTTCCGGCAACAAGGCCTCGACGGGTGGTTCGTGCGTGCCGACGAATTGGGCAAAGAACCGCCGCTCCGAAAGAAGCTGGTGGACCATGATGGTCCGCACGGTGTTGGCCTTGGGGTGCGGCGTATAGTCCAGCGCCGCGTCTGGTACCGCCCGCCACATGCTCGCCGTCTTGTTGGCTTCGCTAACGTACGTGGTAACCACGTGTTGAAAGACGGGCTCGGCCGCGACCGGGATCTCGTCGTCGGGAATCGCCACATACTCGTACTGCATGGCGGGACTCCTGGTAGCTGGGTGCCAACCGACCATCGCGAACCACGTCCGGCAGGATTCATACCGGCAGCGTGCAGGTCAGCCCGACGGCTTCGTGTCGCGGCCAACGAATTCCCTTGGCGGCGATAAAGCTCAGCACGTCGTACCCGGCGGCAACCAGGTGGCGGGCCCCAATGCCGGAAGCGCATGCCAGGTCGACCACCAGGCCCGATTCAATGGCGGCGGCGCGCAGTTCACGGAGCAGGCCTGGAGCCGAGCCCGCGGCAAACCCGCCTTAGCCCACGTCGTGGATGTAGACTAGGTCAGCCTGGCAGGCCGCCGCGCGATCCATGCCTGCTCCCGCGAAAAATGGACTGCTGGATCGGCGCGCCGGGGCGCGGAGCTAGTTGCGGCCAGCCGGCCAGGGCACGGTTTCGGCGGTTGCCGGATCCGCGGCAGCCGGGGGCAGGCTCGCTTCGTCGAGCATTTCGACCACGTTGCCCGAGGGATCGGCCACGTACGTCGACCGCGTGCCGTCGCGGTGTTCCTTCAGCGGGCCAAAGCGGCCGGCATCGGGCACTGCAAAGCCCAGGTGGGGCGGATGCTGGTTCGGCACGACCAGGGCCAACTGCACGTTGGCAAATTGGAGCATCGCCCAGGTGTCATCCTCGTACACCACCTCACAACGAAAACGCTCGCGATACCAGCGCAAGGTTTCCGGCAAGTTATGGGTGACGACGGCGATGTGGTGCAGCGCATCCAGTTCCGCCGCGGGCCGCTGTGCATCGTTCATAGGGCAGAATCAGGGGGGGCAGGTAGCCAGGGGCGGGGAAGCCGCGGCCTGCAAGCACCAGGCCGGCGGATGCTAACTGCGGCGAAAGCCGCGACCATCTGTTACAAGTATTGCGATTTACCCCTCGGGGGAAAACCGCAGTTAACGAAGGACAACATCGCAGTAGGCCAAGTTCACGGCAAAACGAGGCCAATGGCCCACGTATCCCTGCATTGCGCCTGCGGTTCTGGTTGCGGCGGCCGGACAAAACCCGTACATTCGGGAACGCGTTTCTCGTGCCGTCCCTCCGGTTCCTTGCCCCCGCCAGCGGATGAAGCCGCACCGATTCTCGGGTCTGTTTGCCACACTGTTCGACGCCGCCGTCGTGGTTGCCGGTCGCGAATCGGCCAACGCGGTGCTCGTTTCTTTGGACGGCCCCACCAATTGGGAGGAACTTCGGAACCGGGGCGGTGATGTCAAGCTGATCGTCGTCGCCGATCGCCCCGAAAAGCTCGAAGGCGCCCAGCAGGCAGGCCTGCACCAAGTGGTGCTCGACATGGAGGAGAGCCCGATCTACGAGAAGCTCTCCCAGGCGCTTTTGGAAGCCGTGGCCGACGAAATCCTGGAACCGGGCGCCCGCGTTATCGCCCTGTACAGCGGGTTCGAAGCCGGCGAGATCGACAGCCTCAGCCTGATCGAACTGAGCGACCACCTGGGCCGGCTGACCGTGCGCGACCTGCGGAAGCTGGAAACCAGCGTACCGCTGGACACGCTTCAGATTGTGGTCAACCTGGCCCTGGAAATCGGCCGCGAGGGACGCGAAGGCAAACCGGTCGGCACACTGTTTGTCGTGGGCGACCACCGCAAGGTGCTGGCGTCGACCCACTCGCAAGGCTTCGACCCGGTCAAAGGCTACAGCCGCAAGGACCGCAACCTGCGGTCGCCCCGCGTGCGCGAAGGCATCAAAGAGATCGCCCAAATTGACGGGGCGTTCATCGTCTCGGCCGATGCCACGGTGCTGGCCGCGTGCCGGTACATCGATGCACCGGCGACCGATATCACGCTCAGCAAGGGCCTGGGTGCCCGTCATTGGGCGGCGGCCGCCATCAGCCGTGCGACCAAGGCCATCGCCATTGCCGTCAGCGAAAGCACCGGCACGGTGCGCATCTTCCAGAACGGCCAGGTGGTGCTGCGGATCGAACCGTTCCGCCGGCCGATGAAGTGGCGCGACTTCGACTTTGAGCCGCCGGAAACCGTGTAACGCCCCGCGGTGCTGAAACTCGCCCACCTCGGGCACCGCGGCCAACTAGACTTGGGCGGCTTCGCGATACAGCCCCGCGGTTTCGATGTACTTCTCCACCGCGCGGGGCGTCTGGTAACGGATGCTGCGGCCCTCGCGCACCCGGCGGCGAATCTCCGAGCTGCTCAGCTCGATGCTCGGCATGTTCACCATCAGGCTGCGGAAGGTTTCCAGCCGCTGCGGCTCCACCAGCGGGGCCAAGACATCCCAGTTGAGTTGGCTGCCCGCTCGCCCCACGGCCACCGGAGTGGCTAGTTGCAGCACCTTTTCAGGGTGACGCCAGTTGGGCAGGTCTACCAGCGTGTCGGCCCCGATCAGCAGGAACAGTTCGTCGTCGGGCCGCTGCTCCTTGATCGCCTGGAGCGTTTCCCAGGTGTAGCTCACGCCGCCGCGTTCGATTTCGGCCAGGCACACCTCAAACGCATCGTGTCCGCCGATGGCCAGGCGCAACATCTCCACCCGCTTTTCGGCAGGCGTCAGTTCGCGCGATTGTTTATGCGGAGGCTGGGCCGCCGGCACGAACCAGACGCGGTCGAGCCCGACCGCTTCGCGGCAGTATTCCGCCAGCAGCAAATGCCCCAGATGGATGGGGTCGAACGAACCTCCGAAAATGCCCAGCCGCACGCAACTCTCCTGGTGGTCGCAATCAATGAGGTCAAACGGGTTGCGGCGCCGCGCCGGCCGCGGGGAGGAACAGCAACCATCGGCCAGGTGTCCGGCACGTCCGCCGGCTTAGGCCGCGCCAACCCGAGCCAGATCGTCGGCGGTCACGCGGATCACGCGGCAAAAGCCGGTGTGCAACCGCTCGTACTCCAGCTCCGACGCCGCCTGCGGCTGCGCATGCAGCAGTTGCTCAATCCGCTCACGCTGGGCTTCGTCCCAGTGGTCGTACTCGTCGGGCCAGATGGTCCGGGTTTCCACAACCAATGCTTCGCGGTAGGGATCGAATTCGTTGGCCATGGCGATCAGCGGACGGTTGAAGGGGGAAGGTGATTCGCACACGCGCCGCGTGCGAAGTCGGCCGACAGGTCGCAGCAATGCCATGCGCCCCCTGCCAGCGCGGGGGGCTCGCTAGCGCCGAAGCACTGTGCGATGAGTATAATGGACCCGCCTGCAAAAGAAAGCAGGCCGGCCGGCGACGCTGGGGGGAGCGCTCGCCGGCCGGTCTTGTGTCCCGGCGTGATTCTCGTCAATTTGACCGCCGTTTGCTCCCCAACGCTCTCCCTGGTTTGCCCCCCGCCATGCCCGACAACAACTCGCCCCACTTGGACCCGTTGGATGACGCCCAGGGGCCGTCTCAGTGCTCGGGCATGTCGACCACGGGCAAGATCACGGTGGTGGCGATCATTGGCATCGCCGTGGCCCTGGGGCTATTCAACTTCGTCTATCAGCAGCGCCGTACCGCGCGCAGCGTGGCGTACTGGGGGCCCGCCCATCGAGCGCTCATCGTGGGCGAGCAGGTTGAAGTGCTGCTGCTCGAAGACGCCGCAACGCCTCAAACCGAGCCCATCGAGGGTCAGGTGCTTCAGGTTGGCTCTCGGCACTACCGTGTAGCCCAAAGCAAAGACGGCAATGGCGTGCGTGGCCTGCTGCACGTGCGCAGGGCACTGCTCGATGACGGCACCTATCACTGGGAACCACAGCCGCCCGCGGAACCGCCGGTCTATCGGTACGCGCTTCGCTTTGCCAACGAAGCCGAGCAACCGCCGCGCCCGGCCGGCCCGGCGGCCGTCGTGCTATTCAATCGCGACGGTACTTGGATTCAGTCGCTGGATCGCCCGGAACCTCTGGCGGTGCGCAACAACGATCAGGGCGTACCACCATTTGCCGCCTTCCTGGCCGAGCAATTCCAGGAAGAAAAAGACTCTACCCGCGCGACCAACGATTGAGGCCGGCGGCCGTTGAAGGGTTCGTTCGTCAGAACGCGATCAGTAGTCTTCCTGGCTGCCGTCGGACTGATCGCTGCTGGGGCGCCGATCGAGAAAGTACGGCCGCCGCACCGCCGTGCGTCGGACCGCCGCGGTTTCGCCATCTTCAGCCGCGTGAAACCGCAGCATCCATGAGCCCAATCGGCGGCTGGATTCTTCGGCAGCGCGTTCCATCCCTGGTAGCTCCTTGCGGGCGTCGTTAGCGGCCGTGAGTGGCCACGGCCGGCGCCGCAATCTGGAGGGCAAAACGGTCCATCTTGCTGGGGCGTGTCCGACAGGCGGCCCAGCGGCGGTCAGTGTATCAGCCGGCCGCCGCGTCGGCCAAGCCATATCCCGTTTGCGGCGGCGCCGTCGATGCCATCGCCCGCAGCATTGCTGGCAGGCGCAAGCTCAACATTCCCGGCGTCATCGGCATTCTCGTTCAAGTTTCTCAAGCCCGCGTGAGGTCCGTCCGATAATCCTGCCGGGCGCGGGAACGTGGGCGTGCGAAGTCGCCGCCCACATTGACCGCTCCCATGTGACCATTGCCCTCATTTCGCCGGAAGCCTTCGACCATGCCTCAGCACGTGCAGCCTGCCCAGCCCATCTGCGACCTGGCCCATCGCGGCGAAGTCCTGGCGGCCGCCTTGGAAGTCTGGGCGCGGAGCCAACCGCAGCAGGTGGCGGCATTGCTGGCGCAATGGATCGACAGCGAGCAGGCCGACGCCGGTCAGCCGTCGTAACGGCGCCGCGCAGCCTCAGAGCCGCTGGCATGCTTCCGGTCCCGCTGTCCCGCAGTCTCATTCGCGGCATGGATCAGTAGAAAGGTGCCCATGTCCTCAGCAGGTGGCAATCTCCGCCAGGCCGCCGTGGTGCTGATGAGCCTTCCGCAGGACGAGGCGGCAAAGATCCTGGCCAAGCTGTCACCCAAGCAGATCGAAAAAATCTCGGTCGAGATCGCCCGGCTGGGAACCGTAACCGCCGAGGAGCAGGAGAACGCCATCAAGGCGTTCGCCAGCGTGAACCCCAGTCACTTGGGATTCGAGGCGCACGGTTTGGAAGTCGCCAAGGGACTGGTCGAAAAGGCCCTGGGCCCCAATGCCGAGCCGACCATCGAGAACGTGCGGCAGCAGATCGAGGCCGTACCGTTTGGCTTCTTGAACAAGATCGATAGCGAAAACCTGCTCACCTTCATCATCGATGAGCACCCGCAAACGATCGCGCTGATCCTCTCGCACGTCAAACCGGCCAAGGCGGCGGCCATCGTGGCGGCGTTCCCGCCCGACAAGCAGTTGGCGGTGATCCGCCGCATCGCCAATATGGGCCAGACCAACCCGGAGATCATCTCCGAAGTCGAACAGGCCCTCGAAGCCCGAATGGCCAACCTGATGAACCAGCAGTTCGAGCATGCCGGCGGCGTGGAAGCGGTGGCCGACATCTTGAACGTAACCGGGCGCGGCACGGAGCGGGCGCTGCTCGAGAAACTGGCCCAGGACGATCCCGAGCTGGCCGACGAAATCCGCCGCTTGATGTTCGTGTTCGAGGACATCGCCAAGCTGTCGAACAAGGACGTGCAGGCGGTGCTCAAGAATGTCGAAACGTCGCAGTGGGCCATGGCCCTCAAGGGCGTGCGCGACGAGATCAAGCAGGTGGTGCTCAGCAACATGTCCACCCGCGCGGCGCAACTGCTCCTGGAAGAAATGGAGTACCTGGGCCCGGTCAAGCAGTCCGACGTCGAAGCCATGCAGCAGCAGATCGTGGACGTGATCCGGCGTCTGGAAGACGCGGGCGAGATCACCGTCCACGGGGCCGACGAGAACGAAACACTCATCACCTAAGGCGGTTTGGCCCTGCTGCCGTGTTGGCTTAGGCGGCAGATGCTTGGCACGCGGCTACCCCCGCTGGCGGTCCTTCGCCCCGGGTGGCCGATGGCGTAGAATGGCCGGAACGAAGCCATTCTCTCCCTCCTTAGGGTAGCGGCCGGTTGTTCGCCCCCGGGTGCCAGAAATTGCCGGCGGCGAGGCTGCTTCCCGCCGACGCCTGGAGTGCCCGGCATGACCGATCCTCAGCCCAGCCCCCAAGAGCCCCAGTTGCCCGAGAACGCCGCCCAGCCCCAAGGCACCGGCGAACCGGCCGACCAGGCTGCCGGCGGTCCGCTGTCGGAAGACCGCATCCGCGAAGAGCTCAAGCAGGTGGTCGATCCGGAGCTGTTTGTGAACGTGATCGACCTGGGCCTGATCTACCAGGTGGACCTGCTTCCGGCGGAGGACGAGCCGGGCAAGACCGACATCGCCATCGAAATGACGCTCACCAGCCCCGCCTGCCCGGCCGGGCCGCAACTGATCCAGCAGTGCAAGAACGTGCTGGGCCGGCTGGAGGGCGTGCGCGATGTGAACGTGCGGCTGGTGATGACCCCGCCCTGGACGCCCGACCGCATGACCGACGAAGCCCGGGACCAGCTTGGCATTTTCTAAGCCCGCGGTGCCCGGCATTTTGTCGCCCCCCAGGCGGTGCCGCTGTTGGCGTGGATTGTCCGCCGGGGGCTGGTTCAAGGCCGCGGCGGCGGCTATCTTCGTCTGTTTCGGGACCGCTCGCTTCACGCTATTTGGTTAACCGTTGCCTCCCATGTTCGACTTCACGCCTCGCCACGATTTCCTGATCGGTATCGATTCCGACGGCTGCGCCTTCGACACCATGGAGCTGAAGCACAAGGAGTGCTTCATCCCCAACACGATCAACTACTACGAGTTGCAGGCGGTGAGCAAGTACGCCCGCGAGGCGGCGGAGTTCGTCAACCTGTACTCCAAGAGCCGGGGCATCAACCGCTTCCCGGCGTTGATCGAAACACTCGAATGGCTGCAGAAGCGGCCCGAGGTGGTTGCCCGCGGCGTGAACATCCAGATCCCCGCCGGACTGGTGCGGTGGATCAAGGAAGAAACCAAGCTGGGCAACCCGGCCCTGGAAGCCGCCGTGAACGCCACCGGCGACCCCGACCTGAAGCAGGCTTTGGCCTGGTCCAAGGCGGTCAACGAGTCGGTGGCCCAGATCGTCCGCGGCTGCCCGCCGTTCCCGTACGTGCGTGAGAGCCTCGAGAGGCTGACCGGCAAGGCCGACTTGCTGGTGGTTTCGGCCACGCCCAACGAGGCCCTGCACAAGGAGTGGGAAGAGCACGGCATCGCCAAATACGTGGCGGCAATTTGCGGCCAGGAAGTGGGCACCAAGAAGGAAACCCTGGCCCTGGCGGCCAAGTACCCGGCCAATCACACGCTGATGATCGGCGACGCCCCCGGCGACCTCAAGGCGGCCCAGGCGAACAACGCCCTGTTCTTCCCGATCAACCCGGGCCACGAGGAGCAGAGCTGGAAGCGATTCTTCGAGGAAGGCATCGACCGCTTCCTGAACGGCACCTTCGCCGGCGAATACCAGCAGCAGTTGCTCGACGAGTTCGACCGCTACCTGCCCTCGACCCCGCCCTGGCAGGCCTAACCAATCGGCTGCGGCAGGCACGTGCGCACCACGGGCTGTGGCCCGGATGCTCGTATCCGCGGAATGCAGCTGCGCGCTGTGAATTCGCCGGCGTGCCACGGCTGTTTCAGCCGTGCTGAGTAACCGCCATCGACCTGGGGTTCCTGCTCCGCGAAGTGGCCCTTACGGGGGACGGCCCTACGAACGCTGTCGCAAGATTTCGTAGCACAGCACGGCAGCGGTGGCCGACACGTTCAGGCTGTCGCCCACACCCAGCATCGGCAGCCGCACGGCGGTCACGCCTTCGCCCTGCCAGAGCGGCGAAAGCCCTTGCGCTTCGTTGCCGAGCACAATCGCGCAGGGGCCGCGAAAGTCGGCCTGGGTGTAAAGCTGCGAGCCTTCCACGCGGGCGGCATAGATGGCCACGCCCGAGGCTTTGAGCCACGCCAACAGTTCCTCGGCGGGTGCGGCCGCCAGCGGCAGGGCAAAGATCGCCCCCAGGCTCGCCCGCACAGCGTTGGGATTGTAGAGGTCCGTTGCACCTTGCCCGGTGACGATCAGCCCGGTCATCCCGGCGGCGTCGGCCGTGCGCGCCACAGCGCCCACGTTGCCGGGCTTTTCCACACTTTCGAGCACCACCAGCGCCGTGCGCTCGTTCACGGTGATGCCGTCTAACCCCAGCGGCGGCGTCACGGCGACGGCAACCAGCCCTTCGTCGCGCTCGCCGAAGGCCAACTTTTCGAGCACCGGCGGCGGAACATCAAAGCGAACCTCAGGGCAACGCTCCGCCACCAGGGCCAGGGCCGCTTGGGCCTCGGGCGTGCGGCACCGCGGCTCGCACACAAACACTTCTTCGAGCTGGATGCCCGCGGCAATGGCCCGCGACAGTTCGCGGCCGCCATCGATCAGAAACCGGCCCTGCTTGGTGCGTTGGCGGCGATCGCGCAGCTTGACGGCGCGTTTGACCCGCGGGTTCTGGACGCTGTGGATGTACGCCATGGCCGGGCCGGCAGATGGCCGCTGTGAACGTGTTTAGTTGTGATGGATCAGCAGAATATCGCCGTCCTGCACCACGTAATCGCGGTGTTCCTGCCGCATCAGGTTTTGGGCTTTCACCTCGCGCTCGCTGCCTAGCCGCACCAGGTCTTCCACACGCATCACCGATGCCCGAATGAAGCCCTTGGCCAAGTCGGTGTGGATGCCGGCGGCCGCGTCCAGGGCCGTGCCACCGATGGGCAGCAGCCAGGTGCGGACTTCCTTCTCGCCAGCGGTGAAGAAGGTGAACTGCCCGGAAGCCAGCATGATCTGCCGGATGACTTCTTCCTTGCGCGGCCCCAGGAGCTGCATTTCGGCCTCGAATTCCTTGCGGTCCTCGGGACTCATCTTGCCGAGCTCAACCTCCAAACCAAGCTGCGACACGATCACCGGCGTGCCCTCGGGCACCACGCGACGATACTGGTCCAGGTCGGTTTCGTCGTCGGCCACGTTCACGACCACCAGCCGCGGCTTCTCGGTCAGCAGGCGGAACGAGCGGGTGGCCCGGCGCTGATCCTCGGTCATTTCCGAGGTCGGCACAAACTCGCCGTTTTCCAGCTTGGCCTGCAGTTCCTCAAGGGCAGCCAGGTCGGCCAGTTCCTGCTCGCGGTTGGGACGCGGCTTCTTGGTCGACTCGCGCAACCGCTCGACGCGGCCGGTGACGATCTCCAGGTCGGCCAGCAACAGGTCCTCGGCGAAGCTGTTGAGCTCCTTGGCGGCGTCGGCCCCGGAGAACGCGGGGATCACCATCACCAGGCAGCCGGCCTCGCGAATCAGCCCCAGCCGAGCGGCATTGCCCTGGTGATCGCGGCTTAAACCCGGCGTATCGACGATTTCCAGCGCGGCCTGGGTGACCTTCTTGGGCTTGTAGATGGCACACAACTGTTCGATGCGCTCGTCGGGAATGGGCGCCATGGCGCTTTGGCCGGTGTGCGCCATCGCCGGGTTGGCAGGCTCGCCCGTCAACCACTCAAACAGCGTGCTCTTGCCACTTCCTTGATATCCAACCAGGCCGATCTTCATTGGGGGGGCGGGTCTGAACGGTGTCTTGGGAGGGAGGACGCCGGGCGGAACTTCCACGCCGGGGGCCGCAACCGCAGCCGGATTTGTTCTACCCCTTGGCCGGTAAAGCTGTCCAGGGCCGCAGGACGAGGGAATGGGGGTGAAATCACGTCAAATGCGAGCAGTGCCGCTGGAGTGGCGGTGGGCTCGCCGGGGCGCCGCCTGGCCCGCCTCGAAAGTCCAGCTACACGATCAAAGTCCCCCGGCGACACACGCCCCGAGCCCCGGCGCGCGAGCCGGGGCACGTGCGCCTTCGCGGGCGGAAAACCGCTGCTACCCGGCGGGGAACAATTCGTCGCGCCGCAGTTCCTGGAGCCGCCGCGTGCCGCCGCATATGGCCAGGTAATCGTGAAAGTCGCTCACGCCAAAGATGTGCTTCTCCAGGAATGCCTGGAACGTATCCAGGTCGCGTTCGGCCTGGAGCCAGGCTTTCAAATGCTGCTCGTCGGAGAAGTACTCGTACGGCATATTCGCCGGGTAGCTGCCAAACGGTACCTCGCACACCGCATCCACGCAGTAGTACGGAATGATTGTCTGCGAGGGATCGCGGCGAATCTCCTCCTCGGGGATCAACCGTTCGCAGGTGATGATCACCTTTTTGGCCGCCCGGGCCAGGTCGAAGTCGGCTACCGTGGTGCCGCGAATCCGGCAGTTGCCGTAGCGGTCGGCCTCGTGGACGTGAATGATCGCCACGTCGGGCGAAAGCGCCGGCAGCGCCGCCAGTTGCTGCCCGGTGAAGGGGCAGGTCACCGTTCGCGCCGCGCTGCGGTTGAAGGTATCGGTCCCGAGCATCACGCGCACCGGCAGGAACGGCACGCCCATCGCCGCCGCTCGGAACCGTACCGCCAAGGCGTAGTTCGACCACTCGGTGGTGGCCACTTCGCCCGACTCGATCACTCGCCGGGCATGCGGCGACAGCCCACGTGCTTCGAGCCCCACCACGTACGCGATATCGACTTTCTCCAACAGTGTGCCGCGGCCGGTGAGATTGCCCGCACAAAGGATCTGAAAATCGTGCGTGGCCGTGTGGCCGGCAAACGACAGCCGCTGCCGGCCCTGCCGCACGATCTCGTGCAGCGCCGCGGTCGGGATGCGGTCGCCGCCAAAGCCGCCGATCGCCAGGTATTCGCCGTCGGACAGCAGACGCCGCACGGCTTCGGACACGGTGGTCAACTTGTTGACCATGCCGCGCGGCCGCTGCCGCATGGCGTCGCGCAGCGCTTCGCAGTCCGGGCTGGAAAACAACTCGCCGCTGCCCTGGCTGGGGACGCTGGCTGCCGATTGGGCGTGCGACGGGGCATGCGACATGGCGGGCTTCTCCACGGGAGAGCGTAATGCGGGAGCTGGCAAGCGAGACGGCGGGCAACCGAGCAAAACAGCCGCGGACGTTGCCCGCGGCTGCTGCCTGATTACTTCTGCTGCTGGAGTTGCTTGAGGGCTTCAACCACCTGGTCGTCGTGCCCCGCCACCTGGACGCGTTTCCACACCTTGGCGACGCGGCCATCGGCGTCGATCAAGAAGGTGCTGCGCTGGATGCCCATCGACTTCTTGCCGTACATGTTCTTTTCACGCCACGCACCGTACTTCTCGGCGACGGCATGATCGACGTCGGCCAGTAGCGGGAAGTTGAGCTGGAACTTGTCGCGGAACTTGGCGTGGCTTTCCACGCTGTCGGTGCTGACGCCCAGCACCTTGGCGCCCAGGGCCTCGATCTCAGCGCTGCGATCGCGAAACGCGCAGGCCTCCTTGGTGCAGCCGGGCGTGTTGTCGCGGGGGTAGAAGTACAGCACCACCGGCTGTCCCTTGAAGTCGGAGAGCTTGACCTTGCGGCCATCGTCGGCTGGCAGCGTGAACGCCGGGGCTTTTTGACCTTCTTCTACCCAGTCGGCCATGTGCGGTTGCCCTTTCTCAATGTGAACTGGCAAAGCAGAGGTTACCAATCGTAAGAGCAGGGGGGACTGCAGTCGCCGCCAGAGCAACGGCACGCGTAACCTGTTCCCCCAGCCGCCGATTGTAGCAACGCCGACCGCCGCCGCCACCAAGGCCTACGTACCAACGGCCGCCGGCAGCAACTTCCCGCTCATGACCCGATGTACTTGGAACCGGTGAAGTTGCGGAGAAACTGGCATCGCTGGTGAACAGTGCTTAGAATCGGGTTCATGCGGCATCACCGGCCTTTGAAATCCCCCGGTGGTGCGGCATTCTCACCGCGCCGCAGGCGCGCCTGCCGACATTCGCCCGCCCTTTCCCCAAGCCCCGCGAGACCTGCTATGCCTCGCCTGTCTGAGCTTGTTGAAGGTTCCCCGGCTAGCCGTCTTGGCTCATGCTGCCGTTTGACCGGCGGCACGTACTGGCGGACGGTGCGGCGATGCCTGCCGGCTGCTCTGCTCGGCTGGGCGCTGTTGGCCCCGATGGTGCAGGCCGAGGACACCCAGCCCAAGCCGCCCACGCAGCCTGCCCAAACGCCCGAGGAAGCGATTGCGGCGATGCAGGTGGCCGACGACCTGGCCGTGGACGCCGTGCTGGCCGAGCCAATCGTCAAGCAGCCCGTTTCAATCAGCTTTGACGAGAAGGGCCGGCTGTGGGTGGTGCAGTACATCCAGTACCCTTACCCGGCCGGCCTGAAGATGCTCAGCCGCGACAAGTACTGGCGGGCACAATACGACAAGGTGCCGCTGCCGCCGCCGCATCACACGCCGGGCCTGGACAAGATCACCATCCACGAGGACACCGACGGCGACGGCGTCTTTGACAAGCACAAGACCTTCCTCGAAGGCACCAGCATCACGACGGCCATCGCCCTGGGGCGCGGCGGTGCCTGGGTGCTCAACCCGCCGTACCTGCTGTTCTATCCCGACAAGAACCATGACGACGTGCCCGACGGCCCGCCCGAGGTGCACCTGTCGGGCTTTGGCATGGAGGACACGCACTCGGTGGTGAACAGCCTGCGGTTCGGCCCCGACGGCTGGTTGTACGCCGCGCAGGGCAGCACTGTCAGTGGCCAGGTGAAGCGGCCGGGCGATAAAGCCTCGGTACATTCGCAAGGCCAGCTCATCTGGCGTTATCACCCTGAGCGGCGCGAGTACGAGATCTTTGCCGAGGGCGGCGGCAACGCCTTTGGCGTGGAGTTCGACGCGGTCGCCCGGACGTACTCCGGTCACAACGGCGGCAACACCCGTGGCTTCCATTACGTGCAGGGCGGCTACTACCAGAAAGGTTTTGCCAAGCACGGACCGTTGTCCAACCCGTACACCTTCGGCTATTTCCCCTCGATGCGGCACCACGATGTGCGCCGCTTCACGCACACCTTTGTGATCTACGAGGAGAACCGGCTGCCTGAGCCGTATCGCGGCAAGCTGCTGGCGATCGATCCGCTGCAAAACCACGTGGTGATGGCCACGATCGAGGCCGACGGTTCCACGCGCAAGACCACCGATATCGGCCACCCGCTGCAAAGCCTCGACAAGCGGTTCCGCCCGGTCGATATCAAGACCGGCCCTGATGGCGCGGTGTACATCGCCGACATGTACGAGGAACGGATCGCCCACAGCGATCACTTCGCCGGCAACATCGACAAGGAAACCGGCCGCATTTACCGCCTCCGGGCGAAGGACAGCCAGCCGATCAAGCCGTTCGATCTGTCGAAGAAGTCCACCGCCGAACTGGTCGAGCTGCTGCGGCACGAAGGCAAGTGGTGGCGGCAAACGGCACTGCGGCTGTTGGGCGACCGCCGCGATGCCTCGGTCGTACCCCAACTGCGCAAGATGCTGGCCGAGGAAGAAGGCCAAACGGCGCTGGAGGCCCTGTGGGCGCTCTACCAGTTGGGCGGCTTGGACGAAGCCACGGCCGCCGCGGCGCTTGAGCATACCAATCCCCACGTGCGTGCCTGGACGGTGCGACTGTTGGCCGACGAGCGTTCGGTGCCGCCGCAGTTGGCATCGGCGCTGGCTGCCCTGGCTGCCCGCGAACCGCACGTGGAAGTCCGCAGCCAACTGGCCTGCTCGGCCAGGCGGCTGCCGCCCGAGCAGGGCTTGCCGATCGTGGCCCAACTGCTCCAGCGCGACGAGGACGTGAACGATCCGCACCTGCCGTTGCTGTTGTGGTGGGCGATCGAAGCCAACTGCGGCGAGCATGCCGGCGACGTGGTGGCCCTGCTGGAGAACAAGACGCTGTGGACGCGGCCGATCGTGCAGGAGCATATCCTGTCGCGGTTGATCCGCCGGTTCGCCCAGGCAAGCAGCCGTGCGGAACTGTTGCACTGTGCCGCGCTGTTGAAAGCCGCTCCCAACCAGGAAACGGCGGCCAAGCTGCTCGCTGGGTTTGAAGAAGCGTTCCAAGGCCGCTCGCTGGCCGGGGCGCCGGCCGAACTGCTGGAAGCCTTGGCCGCGCGTGGCGGCGGCTCGTTGATGCTCCGCATCCGCCAGGGCGCCCCCGAAGCCGTGGCGCAAGCGCTGGCGACGATCGCCGACAGCAAGGCCAACTTTAAAGAACGGCTGCAACTGGTGCAGGTGTTCGGCGAGGTCCGCCAGGAAGCGGCCGTCGGCAGTCTGCTGCAACTGCTCAAGTTGCCGCTGCCCTCGGGCAAGGCGGCCCAGCGCGTCAAACAGCTTCAGCAGGCGGCCCTGACCGCGCTGCAATCGTACGACCAGCCGGAAATCGCCGAGGCCGTTCTGGCGGCCTACGGTCAGCTCGATCCCGAGGTGCGCGAGGTGGCCCAATCGCTGCTGGCCAGCCGCTCCGCCTGGACAAAGGCCCTGCTGGAAGCCGTCGATGCCGGCAAGGTGGACAAGGCCACACTGCCGGTCGACGTGGTGCGGCTGTTTACCATCCACCGCGACAGCCGCATCTCCGAACTGATCAGCAAACACTGGGGCAGCATCGCCGGCGCCACCACCGAGCAGATGCAGCAGGAGATCGACCGCCTCAAGCGTGTGCTGGCCGCCAGCGAAGGCGATCCGCATCGCGGCAAGGCGCTGTTCAACCAGCACTGCGGCAAGTGCCACGTGCTGCACGGCGTGGGTGGTCGGATCGGGCCCGATCTCACGTCGTACAAGCGCGACGACCTGCACGTCATGCTGGTCAACGTGGTGAACCCCAGCGCCGAGATCCGCGAAGGCTTTGAAACCATGCTGGCCCTCACAGCCGATGGCCGCGCCGTGACCGGCTTTTTGGTCGACCGCGACAATCGCGTGGTGGTACTCCGCGGCAACGACGGCCAGGACATCGTGCTGCCGGTCAGCGAGGTGGAAGAACTGGAGCGTCAGCCCAAGTCGCTGATGCCCGAGGACCTGCTCAAAGACCTGACCGACCAGCAGGTCCGCGACCTGTTCGCGTACCTGAAAACCTCGCAGCCGCTGAACGATTGAGCTGCCACCCGATGAAAGAACAAGAGGGGACGCCGTGTTTGGCGTCCCCTCTTTGTCATTTGGCATGTCTTCGGTTGGCGCGCGGCCGACGGTTGCGATCGTTCGCCGCTGGAACGTGCGCCCTTAGATATGGCACGAACCGCGGCCGGTTTTCTCCAGGTACCGCTGGTGGCACTCCTCCGCGCGGTAGAACGGACCTGCCGGCTCGATCTGGGTCACGATGGGCCGGCCGAACTTGCCCGAGGCGTCCAGGGCCTCCTTGGCGGCCAGGGCGGCCTGCTGCTGTTCGGGCGTGTGGTAGAAGATCGCCGAGCGGTACTGCGTGCCGATGTCCGGTCCCTGCCGATTGAGCGTGGTCGGGTTGTGGCAGTTGAAGAACACGTCGAGCAACTGCTCGTACGTAACCTGTTCCGGATCGTACTCAACCCGCACCACTTCGGCGTGGCCGGTGCGATCGGTGCACACTTCTTCGTAGGTGGGATTCTCGGTATGGCCGCCGGAGTATCCCACCGCCGTATCGATCACGCCGGGCACCTTGCGAAACGTGGCTTCCACGCCCCAGAAGCAACCGGCGGCAAAGGTGGCAACTGCCATGAGCAAACCTGCCTTTCTTGGCCCGGGGTGTTGGTTCTTCGCGCGGCCACCGGGCAACGGCCGCGCTGGCGTGGTGCGGTCGAGGGAGCGACGAGTCGCCCTCCCCAAGGCCGGCCACGGCATATTCTAGCCGGCTACGCGGCATCAGGCTTGCCGCAGCGCCGGGCGACTGACCTCAGGCGATGCCGTACAGCGGGCCGAACTTGCTCTTGAGGTGCGTGATCAGCGGCTGGTGCGAGAGCGGCTTGCCGGTGACCACCTCGGCCAGTTCGGCCGCCGAGTAGCAGCGGCCGCGGCGGTGGATCTTCTCCCGCAACCACTGGAGCAGGTTGTCGAAGCGACCCTGGCGGAATTGGGCATCCAGATCACCCAGGTCGTGCCGCGCCTGTTCGAAGAACTGCGAGGCATACAGGTTGCCCAGCGAGTACGTGGGGAAGTAGCCGATCAGGCCGGCGCTCCAGTGGATGTCCTGCAGCACGCCGTCGCAGTTGTTGGGCGGCGTGATGCCCAGGTAGTCGCGGTACTTCTCGTTCCAGGCCCCCGGCAGATCGGCCACCTTCAGCCGCCCTTCGATCAGGTCCTGTTCGAGCTCGAACCGGATCAGAATGTGCAGATTGTAGGTGGCCTCGTCGGCTTCCACGCGGATCAGCGAAGGCTGCACCGCGTTGATCGCAAAGTAGAAGTCATCCAACGACGTGTCGGTCAGCGCCTCGGGGAACGCCCGCTGGGCCTGCGGGTAAAGATACTCCCAGAAGGCGTGGCTGCGGCCCACCAGGTTCTCCCACATCCGCGACTGTGATTCGTGGATACCCAGCGAGGTCGACTGGCCCGCG
This sequence comes from uncultured Planctomycetales bacterium, assembly GCA_937927735.1. Taxonomy (GTDB): domain Bacteria; phylum Planctomycetota; class Planctomycetia; order Pirellulales; family S012-138; genus CALBRZ01. Next base: position 77,956 of record CALBRZ010000027.1, on the reverse strand, counting down.
GGCAGCCCGTATTGTTCGCCACGCAGCCCAAGTTCGTACAAGCCGTGCCCTGCCTCGTGCAGGATGCCGAACAGGGCCGTGTTGAAGAAATGCTCGTCGTACCGGGTGGTGATGCGGCAGTCGTCGGGGCCCATGCCCGAGCAGAACGGGTGGGCAGTCACATCGAGCCGGCCGCGGGTGAAATCAAAGCCGATCAGCTCCGCGGCCCGGCGGCCGAATTGCTCCTGCACGTCGACCGGATAACGCCGCTCCAGGATCGAGGTATCGGCCTGCCGACCGCTGTCGACAATCGCCGCCACCAGCGGCACCAAGTCCTCGCGCAAACCGGCCAGCACGCGCGAGACATTGGCCGTAACCTCGCCGGGCTCAAAGTAATCGAGCAGGGCGTCGTAGCGCTGCTGCGCGTAGCCCAGGGCGTCGGCCTCTTCCTGCTTGAGGGCGACGATCTTCTCATACCACGGCTGCATCGCGGCAAAGTCGTCTTTCTCGCGGGCGTCGGTCCACACCTGCTGGGCCCGGACCGTGGTCCGCGCCAGCTCCTCGACCAGCCGCTGGGGCAGCTTGACGTTCTTATCGTAGTCGCGCTTGAGCAGCCGGATATTGGCGCCGGTGTCGCTGTGCGGATCGGCCGCCAGCGGCGAATCGATCAACTGATTGAGCCACTCGCCCAGCTCCGGCGCGGTCCGCCGCTGGTGCAGTATGCCGCTCAGCAGCGTGATCTGCTCGGCCCGGTGCTTGCCCGCCTTGGCAGGGATGATGGTCCGGTCGTCCCACTCCAGCAGGGCGTTCACCCCTTCCAGCAGTGCCGTCTGGCGGACGTGCTCGCAGACTTTTTCGTACAGGGCCTCGGGCGTGCGTTGCTCGGTCATGGGGTGCGTTTCCTCCCGCAGGTTATATGGGCGGCCGGCAGCGGGCCGGCGGCGTGCATTTACCGGTTCGAAGCCGAAACGGGCTGCCAGTCTTTTATCCAATTACGCAGCCGGTTCAACTCATCGACCGAAAGCGAGCGGATCATGCCTTGAATTTGTTCCACGCGGCTTTCGCCCGTGGGATGCGAAACTACCACCACCTGCCGGAACGCCGTGTTGAGCAGCAGGTGCACGAGCCGGCTGCTGGGAGCATCGAGCTGGCCGTTGCGTTTGCGGATCACCACCCGCAGCACGTTCTCCTGCACCTGGGGACGCTGCGAGGCCGCTGCCACGTCGGAACTGCTGGCCCGGTTGCCGATCGAGTGAATTTCGAAGGGGCCGATGGTTTCAAAGTTGCTGCTGCCCGATGCGGTCGATCCGTCGGCCGATTGCGGCAGCAGGTCGGCCGGCACGATGAACGACACCATGTCGCCCGGCTTGTGCAGCGACGGCACAAACGTTCGCGTATCGACCGGCACGCCGATGGCTTCTTCGTCCTCGGACAGCGGGCGAGGCTTGTTGCGGGGCGTGAGCAGCACCGATTCGTCGCCAGCCGTCGGCCGCTCGATCAGCAGTTCGCCCTGCTCCAGTTTGCGCGTGGCGTACATGCCCAATACCCGGCCCCGGTCTTCCCACAGCACGGCAAACGTCGGCAGACTGCCGACTGCGTTCTTGGGAACCGGCACCGGCTGCAGGTGCTGCTCCTGGAAGCGTTCGCCGAACTCGACATTGCGGGCGATGCCCACAAAGTTGACGATCTCCACGTCGCGTGCCCGGCGTTCCAGGTAACTCCAGTTGAGCATGGCGGCTGCCGCCCCCAGGGCGACCGCCACCAGCAGGCCGTAGATGCCTTTCATGGATGCTGTTCCTTGGTGTCGTGGGACGCCGGGGCAATGGCGATCAGCCCCAGCACCATTCCGCGCGAATCGGTGGCGAGCTGCACCTGAATGCGATGGCCGCCAGCGTCCGGCGAGAATGTGTGAATTTTATCGCCAGGCAACGTCACCTCGGCCCTCCAGTTCCCCGGCACGCCGTACCAGGCAAGCTGCCGAGGCGGCTGCAAGGTTGAGGCCCAGCGGTCGAAATGCCGACGGCACGTTTCCATCCTCGTCTCACCGGCAAAGCCGATCAGCCGCCCACCGCGCTCGTCCGACAGAGCCAACGTGCGGTGGCAACCCTCGGGCAGCGGCAGATCCGGCAGCCCGGCTTGCGGCGACGCTTGCTGCGGCGCGCCGGTTTCTTGCAGGTACAGGCTCCAGCGGTCGTCGCCTGCCGGCACGGCCATCCCCCAGGCTGTCAGCCGGCGCTGGGTTGTCGGGGCGGCTGCGGCCGTCCCTTCAGTATCCACTGCGGCGGCATCCGCCGAAACAGGCACCGGCACATAAACCAGGCCCACCCACAGCGGGAACGTGCCGATGAATTCGTGCAGCTCCAGGCGGCCCGGCTCCACGACGGTCGCCTGGCGATTGGCCGTCAGTTCCAGCAGGCGTGCTTCGGAAGGCGACAGTGTGCGACCGGCAGCGGCTTGCAGCCGTGTTCCATCCGCGGCCAGTTGCCGGACAGCGTGCTCGATTCGTTGGCGCAAGACAGCCCGAACCGTGTCGCGATCGCCGGTAACGGTTTGTCGATACAGCCCCTGGGCGACGGGGAACTCCACGCTGCCAGGTGCCGTGCCGTCCACGTGTCCGGCGGTGGGCATCACAGAAGCCACGGGTTCGTCGCTGCGGCTCCAATCCAGCAGCGTGTGTCCCACGCCCAGGCACACAATGACCACGATGGCCGTGGCGACCAGGTTGCTGGTCCAGCCCGTGATGCGATTGGCCAGCCGGGCAAACGACGCCGCCTGAGATTGGGCGGCAGCCCCCGCCGCCTCGGCAGACGGCTCCGCCGCGGCCTCATTGGCCGGAACGGTTGGGCGGTGCGAAGCTGGCTGCAAGTCGGCCATCGTGATGGTTGGTTGCCCCTGGTGGTTGCCGTGCGGCCCGTTCCCTACCCGCTGCCGGGTTTAGAACCCGTCAGCGTCTTCGGTATCGTCTGGTTCATCGAGGTTGCGCTGGCGAGCTGGCTCCCCCAGGGTGGATAGTTCGTCTTCCAAGGCCCCGTGGGGATGCAAACGGTTCAGGTCCTTCCAGACGCGGTCCCACAGGTTTGCCAAGTCGTCGAACGTGTTGATCGCATGACGCGGTTTCCGGGGCGTCCGCGGTTCGCGTTGTTTGAGTTGTTCCAGGAACCCTTCAAGCTGTGTGACCCGGTCCAGGAACTGCTGCGCCCCTGATGGCGGCGGCGACGAACCGCCGTCGGCCTGGCACGGCTTTGCCCAGGCCACCGACAGCGCCGCGCAAACGGCGACCACCACGGCGAAGGTCCCTCGGCGGTAAAGGGCGGCATTCATAACCATGCGGGGTCTAGTGCGGCGTTGGCAACAGGCGTGGCTCATTACTGCGCCATCTGCCGGTACATGTTGAGGAAGAATTGCGTCATTTGCGCGGGCAGCCCCTCGATCCTATCGATCAACGGCTCCACGTAATCGCGGTAAACCTCCTCCTCGTCCAGGCTGGAGAATCGCCCGATCTCCGGATGAAAGTCGATGTAATCGCCATAGAAGGCGAAGACCTCCGGGTCTCGGTCCAGCGGGTCCAGATCACCACGGAACGGGGCGTTGAGCACGCTGCGCACCGCATCGCTGAACGCCTGCGACAACCCCGACGGAGCCTTGGGCAGCTCGTAAATGTACGGGATCCGGCGTTGAGTGTTGCGCCGGTATTTCAACTCCCAGTAGTAGCTGCGCAACACCGGCTCCTCGCGGCCAGGCAGCGGTATCTCCCAATACCGCAACTGGCCCACGAGCATCGGGTGCTCGACATCGAACCGGTATTCACCCATCCGGGCCAGCATGGGGTAAATGCGGGCCAGCTCCGCGTCGCCGGCCAGCTTGCGTTGCCCGATGTCGAGAATCGGCCGCACGCCAAAGGGGCCAAGCGGGCCATGCGCCACGGCGTCGTTGGGCTGCGCGGCAGCCACCGGCAGCAGATCGGCATCTTGAATCACGGCCATCGACGTGCGCTCGCGCGGCCACGTAGCCGGCGGCGGATCCACATCGGCGGTGCGCATCGGCCGGGCTCGCCAGAGGGCATGCCTGGAAACCGTGGCCGTGCGGACCTTCCACACGACGGCGTTGCCGATGATGACCATCAACGCCATGACGAACATTAACAGCGGCAGCCACAGCACCAGCTCCAAAGGTGCCAGACCACGACGCGATGTTCGGGCAGAGGGCATCGCCAGTTCTCGGGGTACGGTGCCAGGAAGTGGGACGCAGCCCACCGTGCTCGTTAAACGAGTGTGGGCCGCACAAGTTACCCCGCCATCAAACGGCACTGCCCCGGCGCGGTGTTGAAACCGCCCGGGGCGAGTGCTTGAACGGTGCTTCAGGAACTTGAACCGCGACCGAGGTTAGTCCCACCACCAGTTATCGGCCGGCGGGAGATTGGCCTCGCGGACCTGGGCCAGGGCTTCCAGAGCCTTGCCTTCGGCCACGGTGTTGTTGTCGACCACTTGCCACGAGCTGATTTCGACGCCGCCCGAGGCACTGATGATCCAGTTGCGGCCCTTCTTCAGCACGCTGGCCTGGGTGGCCACGGTCTTGGGCGCCGGCAGGTCGTTGTCGACCTCGATCACCTTTTCGGTGCCCATCAGGATCGGCAGTTGCAGGCCGGCCTTTTGCAGCAGGTTTTCCTTGGCGATCAGGGCGCCAACCACGGCCAGGTCCATCAGGTTACGCAGTTCGCCGAAGATCGGGAACTCGACCGACAGGGCCGGATACTTTTCGGTCATCATCTGGGCCCACTTCTCGGCGGCGGGGCTGCTCTTGCCGGCCGAACGCACGCCACCGGTTTCGGCCACGAAGCTGTCCTCGGTGAGGCACTTCACGCCCTGGCCGCGGAACTCCCAGGACAAACCATCGGGATCACGCACGACGGCGTCGTAGTTGGGGGCCAGCCACCAGCGCGGCGTGGCGTTCTGCAGACCCGACGACGAAACCGTCATCATCTGCAGGTAGCTGGGCAGGTTCACCCGGCTCGAAACCCGTTCCATGCCCATGGCCAGCCGCTTCATGCGATAGTCGGCGGCGACCATCACGCGGGCAAAGTAGCTTTCGGGCGACACGCCGCCGATGGTGATCCGCTGGGGGCCCATCAACTCCTCAACCTGTTGCACGGTCGAGGGGTTCATCTGCGGGCGGCTGCTCAAGAACCGCTGGAGCCGCTGGATGCCTTCGGGCGAGGGATCGATCGAGCAGGTGATCGGATTCTGCGCGGCCGAGCGGCCCGTCCGCAGCGCCACCAGCAGGTGATCGATGTGCAGCACCGGCAGGCCCGAATCAGCGCCAACCACCGAACCGTCTTCGGTGAGCTTCAGCGGCTCGGCCGGGCCGACCAGGATGATGTCGTTTTCTTCGGGATAGACAAAGACGTACTGGATCCGGGTCAAACCGGCCATGTACCGGATGTCCTCGGTGATCAGCGGCATTAGCGCCTTGGCTTGCCGCTCGCGGATAGTGGCTTCCAGCTTTTTGAGCGACACCTTCCGCAGCGGGCTGGCGCGGTTGATGTCCTCATCGACCCGCTGGAGCAACTCCGAGCGGAATTTGACGAGTTCGCGTGTGCCATCGACGGTGGCATTGTTCAGCGTGCCCGAGGCGTCGACCAACACGCCACCCACGGCGCTGCCGCGTACGTTAACACCAGCGCGGGAATGGCCGGCGATAATCAAACACAGGCCCAGGCCCAAGGCCACAGCCCAACGATGGCCCCCGGTGGGGCGCACAAATCGACGGCAATACATTCCCTGTTCCTCCAGAAAGCGGCCACTCATCAATCCGCCCATGAATCGAGCGCCGTGGGCCGGTTAGAAAGGACTAGCTCAAGCAGCAACGATTACACCCACTTCTCGCGTTGCAATGAGTTTTAGACTAGTTGCCGCTTAGGGTAATTGCAATATTTTGGGCGAACTGCCCTCGGTGATTTGCCGCCGAATTTGCCCGCAAATCCGGTCCCCCACCACGATGTGATGCGTCCGCACAACATGCGTACGCCCCAGCCGAAGCGGCCCCTCCATCCGCGACAGAGAGTTCCCGGGCGCAAACCTTGAAACTGGCTGGGCCAAGCAGCGCAAGCCAATTTCAAACAAGGACTTGTGATTATTTCTTGTCTTTGGCCGCTTCTTTATTGGGCGCTTCGGCGACCAGCCACAAGTGCGGCGACGACCACGTGGTGCCTTCGACCGTAGCCGTGGCAGCCCGCAACAGCGTGGGGCCCGGCTTCTCGGCACCTTTAACCTGGTGGGCACCTTCGCCTTCGATCCGCAGCGGACCGTTGACCGTGGCGTCCTCGGCCGCCTTGAGCACCAGCTTGACGCTCTTGGCCGAATCGCCGGTCGGGGCCGACTTCACCGGCTCGCATTCCACGCCCTCAGGCAAGTTGGCGACCCGCACGGTGATCTCGCCCCCAAAACCGTTGGTCCTCGTTACCGTGACCGGGATTTCCAGCGGCTTACCGGCGGGGATGACAAACCGATCGGCGGCGACCGACAGGGAGAAGTCAGGCTCGGCCGGCGCGATCGTCAGGCGGTACGGATACCGGGGCCCGCCGTGATGGTACAGGTCGCGCACTTCCAGGATGTATTGGCCATCGGCCGGGAAGCGGAACACCATTTCGGCTTCGCGCTGATCGCGAACGGTGTCATCCATTTCGCGAAGCACCTTGCCCGAGGCGTCGCGCAGCGTCAGGTACACATCCAGTTCGTAACCCAGCTTCCACGAATCGACCTTCATGCTGAGGTTGTCGCCCCGGGCAGCCTGGAAGCGGAAACAATCGCGATCGTCGGCCGTGCCGATGGTGCCGGAGATCACCACGGGCCATTGGATCGACTCGGCCTGGGCGATTTCGTTGTTGGGTTCCTTTTCGATCACTACCGGCTGCGGCACGACGGGCACGGTGACGTAGCCCACGGCATTGGGCCAGTACACCACGGCCTGATCGGTACCGGCGACGACCACCGCATCCTTGTCCTGAACCGCGGTGGGCTGGGTGGCGCTGTCGTCTTGCTTAGCGTCGGCCTTGTCGCCCGCTTCCGCCCGGACCTGCTGTTCGGCAGGCTGCTGCGGCGTCACGGTCAGCGGCTGCACGCCGTCGAGGTTCCAGCCGCGCGGCTGAACTTCCGTCGCCTGGGTCTGCGACACGGCCATCGGCATCACGTGATCGACGTAGCCGCCCGTGGTAAGCGTCAAACGGTACACCAAGTCAGTACCGCCGGCATATTGAATGGTCGAGTTCGGTTCGGCCGGGAAGCAGAACGTACGCACCAGGTACGTACCGTCGGCAGGAGCCGTGAAGACAATCATCGGGTCCATGCCGCGGGCGTCGTCGTTGTGGGCCAGCACGAAGCCGCGCTCGCTGGCGATCTGGAGCGAGGGATCGGCCTTGATGCCCAGCGCGAAGTTCGATTCGATCGCGGCCACCAGCGTTTGTCCGGCGCGCAGCGGCACGGCGAAGGCATCGACATCGCCGCTCTTATCGTAGCGGCCGTTGATCGTCAGGCCGGTGGAGCCAAGCTGCTGGGCCTCCAACTTTTGCGCCTGGAACGTGGCGTCGTTGGGTTCTTTCTCGTTCAACTCCGGCAAGTAGCCGATCATCAGCGGCTTGAGCGCCGAAGCGCCATCGCTGTTGTATAGCCGCACCAGCACCACGCCCGGCGGCACATCGTCGGCCACGGTGACGGAGAGTTCCCCCTTCTTCTTGCCGGTCGTGATGGTCACGCCCTCGCGATCGCACCACACGTTCAGCGGCCAGGGATCGAGCTTGCCCGCGGCTTGAACCTGGGTGGTTGCGCCGCGCGGCACGCCGGCCGGAAAGAAACTCGTCACGGTCGGAGGAGCTGCCGCGGCCCAAGAAGCCAGGCTCAGAATCACCGCGGCCAGGGTGCAAACCGCCACGGCAGGCATGCGCCAGCAAGAACGAACAGCGCCAGGCATATCAGCAAATCCAGCGATGGTAGGTGGGCGTCGGGCCGGCACGCGCTGCCGCCGGGCGCTCCTGGTACGAGCCTGCCAGCGGCCGCCTGCAAGCCACGCCCGGCGTGGAAGGCGGGAACAAAATTGTCCTTGCCATTGTCTTACGCCGGCCCTGGTAACACAAGTGTTTGCCGATCCTTGGGCCTTCCCCCCAAGGGTGCTGGAACTGCGTGACATTGGGGGCGCATCGAGATCGTTTGACCGCGGCCCCCCCCTTACAGAAGAACCCCAAATCAGTTCTTCGCCGCGGGCGGCTGCGCCTCGACCTGGGGCTGCTTGATGGTCGCGGGCTCGTGCTCCAGCAGCCAGTCTTCCAGAATGACGTGCTCGATGAACGGCGCGCGCAGCAGCGCGCTCTTGGAGCTGAGCCACCGCGCCAGCCACGGCCGCCAGATATTCTGCACGGCGCGCAGCCCCAGCGTGTTGAGCCAGCCGCCGGCAAGCTGGGCTTTGACGTTGTCGCTCAAGCGGCGGAAGGTGGCGGGGATCAACGTCGGTTCGGGCCCCACGTGGATTACCGTATCCACGCCTTCAGCCAGCACGGTATAGACGGCGTCCCACAACCGCTGCGGTTCGTCGATCCAGCGGTGCAGGTACTCGCGGGCGTTGTAGTCGTTGTATTCGAACTTGCCGGTAACCAGCGACAGAACCGGCGGGACGGGAGCCGTGAGGCCTCCGCCCATCCGCCGCATCAGCACGCCGGCGCGGCACGGAATGTTCAGATCCCACAAGAGTGGCGTATGCAGCGGCGGCCACGCGCCGCTGTGTTTGCGCAAGTGGACGCGGTCGCCCAGCACGTCGCGAAAGCGTTCCTTGAACCGGTCGACGGTGTCCTGCTGTCCCAGCACCAGCACGGTGTTAGGCGACAGAATGGCGGAAATTGCGATGGCGCCGCGGCCTTCCTGGGTGATCTGCACGCACAACCGCGTGACGGCCCCCAGGTCCAGCTCGGTATCGCGCGAGAACACAATGCCCATGGTGACGCCGCGGCCCAGGCTGGCCGAGTCGTCGGCCATGGCCGCCAGTGGCAGGTACACGTCGCGCAGCGAGAACACGCCGCTACAAACCAGGGCGGCGATTTCGCCCAGGCTGTAGCCGAAGGCGAACCGGGCCTTGGTGTAGTCGACGCCCCAGATGGTTGTCAGCGCTTCGACCTGGGCGAGCGAGGCCGCCAGGATCACGCCGATATCTTCGGCGAAGGTCGACAGCTCGGTCGGCTCGCCCCGTTCCACGCGGCGCACGAGGTTAGAACCGCGGCCGGTTGCTTCGCGCAGCACGGCCGACGCCGTATTCAACTGCGCTTCGAAGATGGGCCCGTAGCTGGGATGCGCCAACAACTCGGCCGTGCGACCAAGATTGGTCTGGTTGTAGCCCCGGAAGGCAAAGACGCTCGTTGCGACGCGCTGCTTGAGATCGGTCTCCATCGATCCTGCCACTTTCCTTTGCCGCAGCGCGTGCCGGTTGCCAGCCACCGGGCACACCGCGGCCCCTGGGCGAGGCGGCCACGGTTCCACGCCCGCGAGCCAACCGCGTTCTCGCCAGGGAATTGTACGCCGCAAGCGGTACGCCGGCTCGCGCCCGGGGACCTCCCCCGAACGGACTCTAGGCAGCGGCAGTGGCTAGTTCACCGAAACCCAAAAGATCCAGCCCAACACCCCGGCATTGACGGCCAACACCACCCAATCGGTTAACCTCACTTTGCGCATAGCAATACTCCGCTTGGTGGAACCCTTCGCTCGGCGCGCCGGGGCACACCTGGACACAACCGTACCGCCGTACGGCTGCGCGCAGACCGCAGGTTGGCTTGGGTTTGCAAGCCGTATGCCGAGTGGTTCCGTACCGGCCACGAGGACCGGCGGACAGGACGTGAAACGATGTGAACTCGCGACTTAGGCGATGGGCTACGGCCGGCGGCAGAACTGCTTGCCGGGAAACCGCGCCATCAGATGTGCTACATTGGCAACTCTATCCAACGACGGCCCCGGCTGCAGCCTAAAACCAGGCTTTAAGGAAAATTTTGCCCTGCCCGCAAACGTCACCTTCGTTGCAATCCTGCCCGACCGACACAATCCGCAGGGCCGGTAGCGTCCGGCCGGCCAGCGGGCTCCTTGGGAACCCTCCCGCGCCCGCGGTGGTGCGTTTAGAATGGGGACCCAGCCCTCGCACGAATGGCCACATTGTCTGCCGCGGGGCCTGATAACTGTTCCCTCTCCTGCTGACAGATTGCACACGTGAACCTAGCTCTGATCGGATACCGCGGTACCGGCAAGACCACCGTCGCCCGACTGCTCGCCGAGCGGTTGCATTGGCAGTGGGTGGACCTGGATGCGCGGATCGAAGAAACCGCCGGTTGCTCGATTGCCGAGATCTTCCGGCGGCACGGCGAGCCGGAGTTCCGCCGGATCGAAAGCGAGGTGCTGGCCGCGCACGCTGGTTTGGATCAAACGATCCTCGCTACCGGCGGCGGCATTGTGCTCGCGGCAGCCAATCGCGAGCAGTTGGCCAGGCTTAGCGCCGTGGTGTGGCTTGTCGCATCGCCGACCACGCTCTGGCAGCGGATCGAGGGCGACGCCATCAGCCGCAGCCAGCGTCCTAATCTCACAGCCCACGGCGGCCTGGCCGAGATCCAACAACTGCTCGCCGTGCGTACGCCGCTGTATCGCCAGTGCGCCACGCTCGAGGTAGACACCGAAGGCCGCTCGCCCGACGAAGTGGCGGCGGAAATCATGCAGCGTTTGAACCTTGTTGCTTCCCCGGAGCCGGCTTGAACCTGATCCTCGCCACACCGCTCGAACTGCGGTTGCTGCTGCTGTTTGTGCTGGGGACCGTGCTGGGGGCGGCGGTCAACCTGGCCGTGGATCGCATGCGCTACCATACGCCGCGGTTGAGCCCTTGGAACGACTGGCTCGACCGCCGGCGCGGACAAGCCGGGAGCCAGAAACCAGAACGTAGCCAGCGCCGCCGCAAAGGGAAAGCCGGCAATGTTGCCCCGCGCAGCGCGGCCGACCTGGTGCCGGTGATCGGCTGGATGCGTCTGCGTCGCGAAGCCTCGCGGCAGGACCGCGGTTTCTGGGTTCGTCCCATGCTGGTCGAACTGCTGTTGGGCCTGCTGCTGGCCTGGCTCTATTGGTGGGAAGTAGGGCAACTGGCAACCGTGCCATTCCTGGGCGATCCAATCGACGCCGCCCAGGTCAGCCTGACGGCGCTCCACCTGCAATACCTCCGGCACGTGCTGCTGCTGGTGCTGATGCTGGCCGCTACGCTGATCGACCTCGACGAGTGGTTCATTCCCGACGTGATTACCGTGCCTGGCACGCTCCTGGGGCTGGCGCTGTCGCTGGTGCCGGCTTCGCTTTTGACTTCCGTCACGCTGGGCAACGTTCCCGAACCGACCTACTTGCACGCGGCCTCGCCGCATCCCTGGCCTGCACGTCTGGACGCAGGGACCAACCTGGGGCTAGGCGTCGCCCTGGGCTGCTGGTGGCTGTGGTGCTTTGCCTTGCTGCCGCGCGTGTTGCGCGTGCGACGGGGCTGGCGGATCGCCTGGGCGATCTTCTGGCGGCGGTTTGCCGGCGCGCGGCTCACTTGGTGGATTGCCGCGATGGGCCTGGCCGGTTCGGCCATCCTGGCTGGCTTCTGGTACGCCCGAATTGCAGCCTGGCCTGCCGTGGTCAGTTCGCTCATCGGTCTGGCCACCGGGCTGGTCCTGGTTTGGGTGGTGCGAATCGTGGGCACCTTGATCCTGCGTCGCGAAGCCATGGGCTTTGGCGACGTGACCCTGCTGGGCATGATCGGCGCCATGCTCGGGTGGCAGCCGGTGCTGATGGTATTTTTCATCGGCCCGTTCTTTGGGCTGGTACCGGCCTTGCTGCAACTGCTGCTGCGGCGTGAGCATCAATTGGAGCTGCCCTACGGCCCGTACCTGTGTGCCGGTGCTCTGACGGTCCTGGTGTTCTGGGCGCCGCTATGGGAGTGGGGCGAAACGCTCTTTGGCCTGGGCTGGTTGGTGCCGGCCGTGCTTGCGACCTGCGCGCCGATGCTGGTCGTGCTGCTGTTGTTGTTGCAGCTGATCAAGCGGCTGTTCGGCCGTTAAACGTTGCCGACACCTGCAGGCCAGCCCGCCCCTTGAACTGCAACCTCACTTCGGAAGAAGGCACTGCGATGATCTATCTGACCGAAGACGACGTTCGCCAACGGCTTACCATCACCGACGCCATCCGCCTGGTCGAAGAAGCCTTCCGGCAGTTGGCCGCCGGAGCCGCCGACAACATTCCCCGCAGCCGCTGCCGTGCGCCCGGTTTCATCCTGCACAGCATGAGCGCGGCCGCGGCATACCTGGGCCTGGCCGGCTGGAAGAACTACGCCACGACCAAGGCTGGCGCCAAGTTCCACGTCGGGCTGTACGACACCGCCACCGGCACACTTCAGGCGTTGATCGAAGCCGACCGCCTGGGACAACTTCGCACCGGCGCCGTCACTGGCGTGGCCGCGCGTTACCTGACCTCGCCCGACGTCGATCGCTTAGGCATGTTCGGATCCGGCTGGCAGGCCGAATCGCAACTGGCGGCCGTGGCTGCCGTGCGTCCGATCCGCCAGGCGGTGGTGTACAGCCGCAATGCCGAGCGGCGGCAAGCCTTCGCCCAGCGAATGGCTCAGGAATTGAACATCGATGTTGTTGCCGCCGACGAGCCGCAACAGGCCGCAGCCGACATGCCGATCGTGATCACGGCCACCAGCAGCCGGCAGCCGGTGCTGCAAGCCGATTGGCTCGCGCCGGGCACGTTCGTCGCCGCCATGGGCTCCAACTGGCTGGAAAAGAGCGAGCTCGACGTGGCCACGGTGGCGCAAGCCAGCCGCGTGGTGTGCGACGATATCGCCTGTTGCCAGAAAGAAGCAGGCGACCTGCACCAGGCAGCCGAGCAAGGCGCGTTCGACTGGGCGATGGCCGAGAACCTGGCCGCGGTGGTGGCCGCCGGAGCCAGTCCGCCGTCAGGACAAGGCGGGCTGTGCATCTTCAAATCGGTCGGCATGGCCATCGAAGACATAGCCGTCGCCGCGTGGGTTGCCCGAAAGGAACTGCGGGCCGCGGGCGTTGCTTTGCCGTCACTGGGACCGGGCGGCGAATAGATCGCAGACGATTGGCGGGGCGGGGCAGCGCGTTACTTACCCTGCTTGGCCTTCTCGCACTCGGCCAACAGCTCGGGCGGCAGTTCCTGACGGCCCGCATAACCGGCATCCAGTTCGTGCCAGTAGCGGACGGCCGGCTCCCCATACTGCCAGCACAGGTACACCAGGCGGCCGTCGAGCAGGCAGGGGAAATCGATCAGCCCAGCCGGACCGCTCTTGGGTTCCACGCCCAACTCGCGCAGTTCTTCGACATAGGCTTCGAGCTGGGCGGCATCGCGTTCCAGCTCTTCCTGCATCTGCTGCAGTTCTTCGGTGTACACGTCCACCGGCCCGTCGCCCCGGGCGGCCAGCAGCACGGCCAGCCGTTGCCGGCGTTCGATCACGTCTTGCGAGAGCTGCACCAGATCGGTCGTGATGGCGCGCACCAGCGGCAGAGCCGCGTTGGCTTCAGCGGGCGTGAAGATCTTCTGAGGAACGTACGTCTCGTGCGCCATCATGTCACCTGATTCGATGGGTCGCCGCGGCGACTAGGGGTTGGGGCCGCCATGCACTGGTTCGGTGATGACCTTGGAGCTGGCCACCGCCGTGGGATTCAACGTTGCCCGGCCCCATGCCACTTCCAGCGGCAACCGCGAAAAGTCGACGATGCATCCATCGCGACTGTAGCAGCTTAAGTCGTGGGTCGCTCCCATGAAAATGCAGTCCACCGGGCAAGGCTCGACACACAACGCGCAAAACATGCACTTGGTGTAGTCGATGGCAAAGCCGGTAACCTTGAACCCTTTGCCCTTGGTCGAGCGTTCCTTGCCGATGTAAATGCAATCGACCGGGCAGGCCTTGGCGCACTGGTCGCACGCGATGCAGGTCGTCAGGTCGAAGCGGTGGAATCCCCGGTAACGCGGAGCCACAGCCAACGGCAGCTCAGGGTACTCGTACTGCTGGGCGAACGCGCCCCTCTTGGGATCGTAGGTTTTGAACCAGTAGCGGAGCGTAATCCACAGGCCCTTGCCGATAGTCGTTACCGCATCGACGATGTCCTGCAACCAGCTTCGAAAACCGCGGAGCCAGGCCATGGTGAAGCCCTTGCTGCAGCCGCATTGCTCGAAAGCAGTTGGCGTTGCGCGCCCCACAAGGAGCAGGGCAGCCGACGCGCCGGCGGCCTAGGGAACAACCAACATCCGTAGGCAATCTGTTGAATTATAGGGGGGAGCCTGGGTGCCGCAAGGGACAGAACCCAACCCCAAGCGGGGGGCCGTACGTGGCGCTGGCAACGACCTGCCGCACGGGCACGTACGGTCGGCCTCGCCCGAAAGCTCCTTTCGCCCCGGAGCGCAACACGCCTTAACGCGCGGTGATGGGCCGCTTCCGTCCGGCGGCCCCATTCTTGGCATCGATCTGGAGCGAAGTGAACGGGATGATCTCGGCCAGGCCCGCCTCGGCCAATTCCGGCCCGGATACGTACCGTCCCGGCCGCACCCAGCGGGCGATCACGTCGGACGAAACGCCAAACAGTTCGGCCAGCAGTTGGTCCATGTCGGTTTCGAGCTTCTCGAAATGCCGGGCCCACTCGGCGGCTTCGGTGATCTGCACGTGCTCTTCGCTCTGCCACTTCATGGGATGGAACAAGAGCACGCTGTACGCCGTGACCAACCGCCGCTGGCAAGCGGCAAACGGCCAGAGCGCCGCCGATGAGCACTCGCCGGTCACAATGCCGGTGGCCTTCACCCCGCGCAGCACCATCAGCGAAGTCAGCGACATGGCCGTGTAAGGGCTGCCGCCGGGCGAGTCGAAGTACAGTGTGCACGTGCCGCCGGGCGGAACCTGAAGCAGCTTTTCCGTCAGCTCGGGTTCGTTATCGGTAATATCGCCCACCAGGGCGATTTCGATCGGGCCATCGTGGTCATAGTCGCTCATCCGAAATCCTTTCGAAGTGGATGTTCCCCCTGTCACACACTTTCGAGATATAGCCCGCCGTATGGCGCGCAGCAATTGCGTGCCGCAAACTCGCGCAAGCGCGAAGCACGAAATACTTGACACGGCGCGCAACGTAAGGTTGCTCGGCCTCGCATAACTGTTGCAACAACCAAACCGCGGTCGCGCGCACGTGTACGCGCGCTACCCCCAAGTAACCTGCGACACAGGCGATGCAGGCCGTGCTTGACAACGCGCAGGCTGGTGCCAACGCTCTGCGAGTCGCGTGCCGCGGCAATGATTTGACGTGCGGCTCGCCGCGGCGCGCGCAAAGGGGACCTTGACACACCGTCTTGGTGACAAGTCCCTGAGCGTGACGAGCTTACAGCGGCTTGGGACCGTACTTGGCCCGCTCTTCCTGAACCAATTGCGCGATCTTGGCGGCGCCGCCTTTTACGGGCACGTTGAACGACTGGGCCTCATGCCGCCATTTGACTTCGAGATTGCCCTCAGCCAGACCGCGGCCGCCCACCACCACGCGCAGCGGAATCCCGATCAGGTCGGCGTCCTTGAGCTTGACGCCGGCGCGGTAATCGCGGTCGTCCAGCAGCACTTCGATGCCGGCGGCGGTCAGCTCCTGGTAGAGCTTTTCGGCGGCCTGCATCACCTCTTCCTGGGCGACGTTCAGCGGTGTGATGATCACTTCGTAGGGCGCCAGCGAGATCGGCCAGATGATGCCGTTGTCGTCGTGCTGCGTTTCGATCAGCGCGGCGATGATGCGGTTCACGCCGATGCCATAGCAGCCCATGATGATGTCGTGCTGCTGTTCCTTGTCGTCGAGGAACCGGGCACCCAGGGCCGACGAGTACTTGGTGCCCAGCTTGAACACGTGGCCCACCTCGATCGCGCTGCGGATTTGCAGCGTGCCCTTGCCGCCGGGAGCCGGGTCGCCTTCCACGGCGTTGCGCAGATCGGCAAAGTGATCGGCCGGCACCTGGAAGTCGCGGCCCAGGTTCGCGCCCTTGTAATGCTTGTCGGTCTGGTTGGCACCGACGATGGCGTTCTTGATGCCGGCCACGTCGTGATCGGCCCAGATCGGAATGCTCAGGCCAATCGGCCCGGCAAAGCCCACCTTGGCGCCGGTGACCTTTTCGATCACCTCGGGCGAAGCCAGGGCAACCGATTCGGCTTTCAGCACGCGGCGCACCTTGTTCTCGTTCACCTCGTGGTCGCCCCGCACCAGCACAGCGACCGGCTGGCCGTCGACCTCGTAGATGATCGTCTTGATGAACTGCTCCGGCTTGCTCTTGAGCAGCTTGCTCACGTGCTCGATGCTGCCGGCGTCGGGCGTGTCGACCAGTTCGAGCGGTTCCTCGGGCACGTTGGGCGGCGTGACGTTGCGCGGCCCGATCTCAGCCCGCTCAACATTGGCGGCGTAGCCGGTTTCCGGGCAGTACACCACGCGGTCTTCGCCGTTGTCGGCCAGCACCATGAACTCGTGGCTGGCATCGCCGCCGATGGGACCGCTTTCGGCCTCCACCGGCAGATACTTCAATCCGCAGCGGTCGAAGATCCGGCAGTACGCCCGATACATCGTGTCGTAGCTCTGGTTGAGCTGCTCGACCGAGGCATCGAAGCTGTAGGCGTCCTTCATCAAGAACTCGCTGGTGCGGAGGACGCCGAACCGAGGCCGTTCTTCGTTGCGGAACTTGGTTTGAATCTGGTAGAGCGTGATCGGCAATTGCCGGTAGCTCGACACGTGGCGTGCCACCTGTTCGCACACCACTTCTTCGTGCGTGGGGCCCAACGCCATGTGGACCTGGCGGCTGCCGCGCTGCACCTTGAACTGAATCAGCACGTTGCCGAAGGCGTTCACGCGGCCCGTCTTTTCCCACAGCGAGATGGGGGTCAGAGCCGGCATCAGCACCTCGACCGCGCCGCTGCGGTCCATCTCTTCGCGAACGATCTGCTCGGCCTTCTTCAGCGCCCGCAGCCCCAGCGGCAGATACGTGTATGCGCCGGCCATCACCTGGGCGATCAAACCAGCCCGCAACATCAACACGTGGCTGGGAATCTCGGCGCCCTCGGGCGTCTTCTCCTTCATCGTGGGGATCAGCGTCTTGGTCCAGCGCACGGCGTATCTCTCCTGGCGGCGTTCGCTGCGGTCCATCGCATGCAGGGCGATGGATGCGTTGGTGTCTGAAACGTGATGAATGGCACGGTGAAACCGACGAAACCGGCGCAGTTTCGCACGGCCGCCACCTTTCGACAAGGGCACCCCCAGCCGGCGTATTTCGAGGGCGAACGAGCGGCGGCAAGCGGCCGGCCGATCAGTACCGCGGCAGGCTGGGATCAATCTCCAGCGCCCAGCGGTCGATCCCACCGGCCATGCTCTGAGCCCGGTACCCCTGGGCCCGCAGCCAATTGGCCACTCGCAGGCTGCGTCCCCCGTGATGGCAGTACACCACCACGCGGCGGTTGCGGTGCGGCTCCAGTTCGCCCACCCGCTGCTGAATCTCGCTCATCGGCAGCAGGGTGGCGCCTTCAATGTGGACCAGCGCGTGCTCGTTGGGCTCGCGGCAATCCAGCAGCAGAAAGTCCTCGTGGGCGTCGAGCGCGGCACGCACGCTCTGGCAATCGGTTTCAATCGGCAGGTTGTCAGTCATGATCACCGGGTGGGACAGTGTATCGGGAGGGGGGGCAGGCCGGGCTCAAAGCGGCCGTTAACGCAAGGCGCGGAGCTGCCCAGCGGGTTGCGCCCAGGGGGACGCAGCGGTGGCTCGGCGCCGCAGGCAAGCACGCCGACTGTGTGACTACTCGGCCGCGAACTCAACCCACTGGCCGTTGATCAGCCGCTGCTGAGGCCGGTAGTTGCCCTTGTACGACATGCGGCTGGGGGCGTCGAGGTAAAAGCCCAAGTAAAGATAGGGCAGGCCCCACGCCTGACACAACTCGATCTGCTTCAGGATCGAATACGTGCCGGGGCTGAGCGGCTCGTAACTGGGGTCGAAGTAGCAATAGACCGCCGATAAGGCCTGCGAACTGCGGTCGGTAACCGCCACCCCGATCAGCTCGTCGCCGTGGTAATAGCGCAGCTCGAACGTATCGCAGCAGCT
Organism: uncultured Planctomycetales bacterium; assembly: GCA_937927735.1. Taxonomy (GTDB): domain Bacteria; phylum Planctomycetota; class Planctomycetia; order Pirellulales; family S012-138; genus CALBRZ01. Next base: position 59,822 of record CALBRZ010000027.1, on the reverse strand, counting down.
TTCGACCAAGAACGCGGCGTAACCGCTGGCCGTGATCGGGCCTTCGCCGTGTGTCAGGTTCCGGCCCTGCTTGTGAAGGTTGTACAGCTCCACCCGCCGGGCATCGACCTGCGGTTCGCCAATCTCCACCCGAAGCTCGGCCGCGGCCCTGCGGTACACCCGCCGCTGCGAACGGTTAGGCACAAACTGCTCGGTCAACACCCGCACCGGCTGGCACGCGCGGCACGAAGGGCAGGCGGTGCGATAGATCATGTTGCCTTGGCGGCGGTCGCCGGCCTCGAGCCGCTCGTTGAACTCCTCGTGAGTGAAGGCGCGAAGCGGATACCGCATCGGCAGCCGAGCCGTTTCGTCCTGGAGACAAGGACACGGCTCAAAACCGTCGTACACGACCAATTCCGGCGGATTGTTCTTGCCGCTTTTGCGCATACATTGCCTGGGCCGAGGTACGGCGTATACCGTTCGGGACGCGCGCCGAAGTGGCCACGTCCCAAACACTAGCTGCATTCTTCATCATTCGGGCTTCAAGGCAAGCAGCTAGCGCGCCCTCGCCGCGGGTAGGCACCAGGCAGGCGACGACCGGCGGACCAAACCAGCCGAAAAAAGAGCGGTGAAAGCAATCGCGTCAGGGTGACGCGGTTCCACCGGCAGCCAACAGCCACGAATCGCTAGGGAATAACCGGCTGCGTCGAAATGTCGGAGGGCAGCGACGCCGCGGCCTGTTTGCCGGCCGGGGCAGCGGCAGGGCCGGACGTGATAGCGGCTTGGTCGTGGGCGGTCCCTTTGATCATCGCCAGCCCCAGGACAGCGCACAGCGCGGAAGCGATCCAGAAACGGACCACAATTTTGCTTTCCGGCCAGCCTTTGAATTGAAAGTGGTGATGCAGCGGCGCGCACAGCAGGATGCGTTTGCGGCGGAGCTTGTAGCTGCCTACCTGGAGCATCACGCTGACGGCTTCGGCCACAAACACGCCCGCCACCACGACCAGCAGCAGTTCCTGCCGCGTGGCGACTGCCACGAGCCCCAGCAGACCTCCCAGGGGCAGCGAACCGGTATCGCCCATGAAAACCTGGGCCGGATGACAATTGAACCAAAGAAAGCCCAGCACCCCGCCGAGCATGGCAGCCACCAGCACCAGCACTTCTTGCGCACCGGGCAGCCGGGGCAGGTTGAGATACTGCGCCAGTTCGGCATGGCCGCAGCCGTAGGCCACCACGCCGAGCGCCGCCAGTGCGAATACCAGGCAGCCGCCGGCCAGGCCGTCCAAACCGTCGGTCAGGTTCACGGCGTTGGAACTGCCCACCATCACCAACACCGCCAGCGGCATGAACCACCATCCCAGGTCCACGCTCGTCCCCAGCAGCGGCAGTTGCAGTTGCAAGCCATCTTCAAGCCGCATCTGGTGCTGGTACAGCACAACCGCGGCCACGAGCGCAACGGCGGTTTGCCCCACCAGCTTGGCCCGGGCCGAGATGCCGTTGCGCTGCCCTCGCAGCTTGGTAAGGTCATCCAGCGCGCCCACGGCAGCCAGCCCCACGGCGACCAGCAGTGCCACGAGCATGTAGATATTGGTCAGGTCGCCAAACACCAGCACGCCGGCGACCAGGCCGGCCACGATGAACAACCCTCCCATGGTGGGCGTGCGGTGCTTGTTCTGGTGCAGTTCGGCCAGCTTCGGCGAATCGCTGATGTTCGGTTCCAGGAACCGCCGCCGCAGCCAGTTGATCAATGCCGGCCCCAGCACCAGGGCCAGCACAAAGCTGCACAGCGCGGCCAGCAGCGCCCTCTGCGTCGTCTTACCCAGGACCGACGTATACGCTTCAAAGAACCAGAGGATCATGGCCGTGAGGAATCAGAAATAACGGTGAGCAATTCAACGGGGCAGGGCAGCCGCGAAATAAAAGAGGGGGGCGTGTCGGCCGGACACGCCCCCCAGGTGTTCCCTAGTCGCCGGAGCGGCGTTGCACCGCTCCGGCGACCAGTCAATGAAGCCCCACCGTGAAGCACTTGCCGAGGCGGTCGACCCAGTAACCGCAGACTTCGGCAAGATCAATGCTCCTACCCAGGAGGGAGGGTAGTGGACAGACTCCCGCAAATCTGGTCCACAAACGGTGGGGCTTCCACACTATATGCTGTTATGACGCGGGACGGTCTTAAGGTTCCTGTTCTGTTTGATGAAGAAAAGCTGAATAGCTTTTCAGAGGCTTCTTATCAATATTGAGATTTGCCGGATTGAGGATTTTTTGTCGCCGTTTTCTGCCGCACGTGCCGCCCCCGGTTGGTTGATGAGGCAGGGGGCAACTGCCGCTTGGCGTGCCGGCGGCCGATCCTCGTTTCTGACCGCGCCGGGCGGCTTGAACCGCCTGGCCGTCAGATCCGGTTTGCCGGGGCCACATAGTCCTTCGTGCCCCCGGCGGGGAGAGTGAATAGCAAACTTTCCGTTGCAGGAAAATGCCGCTTCGGCTTCTGAGCGAGAAGTTTTTTGAGATTCTCGGCCGCCCCCTCCAAACGCAGCGCGCGCGATGCTTTCACCAGCACGGTATCGCCGGGCCGCAGCGTGGCCGCTAGCGCCGGCAGGTGTTGCTGATAATCGTTACCCGCCCACACGCGATCCTCAGGCATCCCGGCCGCCACGGCGGCGGCAGCCAACGTATGGGCCCATTGGCCGCAGGCAACCAGCCCATCGGCACCGGCCACGTGCACCATGGCTTCGCCCAGCTCGTGGTGGAACTGCCGGGCTTGGGGCCCCAGCTCCAGCATGTCGCCGCAGACGACGTAGCGCCGGCCGCAATGCGGCGTTTCCCATAGCGCTCGCAGGGCAGCCCGCATCGACGTGGGACACGCGTTGTACGCATCGTTGATGATCGTGACGCCGTGGACCTGGCTTACCTCGCACCGCATCGGCGCTCCGGTGAAATGCACCAGGGCGTCGGCCGCATCGCTCAGGTTCCAGCCGGCCTCCAAGGCGACGGCAATCGCGGCCAGCACATTGGGCAGGAAATGCCGACCGGCCAGCGGCACGCAAAACGGTACGCCGCCCACCCGGAACTCGAGCTGGGTTTCGCGATAGCGAACGTGATCCGCTCGCACCTGGCAATCGGCCCCGCGTCCTACCCAGATAATCCGGCCGGCAAACGGCGGCCTGGCGGTCCTACCGCGGCGGCGAACCCCGGCCTGGGCCCAGCGGCGCAGCCGGGCGTCATCGCCATTCAGAACCAGCAATCCGTCGGCCGGCAGCGCCGCGGCCAGCTCGGTCTTGGCGGCGGCCACTCCGTCATAACTGCCAAAACCTTGCAGGTGTGCATCGGCCACCGAGGTAATCACGCCCCAGTGCGGTCGGCACAATGCGGCCAGATCGGCAATTTCGCCGGCGGCGCTGGCCGCCAGTTCGAACAGGCCGAACTGCGTATCGGGTTCCAGCCGCAGCATGCTCAGCGGCACCCCCAGGTGATTGTTGTAATTGCCGGCGCTGGCGACCGTACGGTACTGCACCGACAGCAGCGTGCGGATCAGCTCCTTGGTCGTGGTCTTGCCGACGCTACCGGTCACGGCGATCACCGTGGCTGCGGTTTGCTCGCGCACATAGGCGGCCAGGCGATGCAGCGCCGCCAGTGGATCGGCCACTTCAATAAGCCAGCAACCCGGCGGCGGAACCTGCCCCGCCTTGGCGGTTACAGCACCGGCGGCGCCGCGCTGGAACGCATCGGCCAGGAAATTGGCGCCATCGCAGGTGGAGCCGGGCAACGCCCAGAAGATACAGCCGGCTTCTGCCTGACGGCTGTCGATAACGACGCGCGGCAGTTTACCGTCGCTGGCAGCAAGGTTCGCAGCATCGAGCGCGGTGATAAGCCGTCCGCCCAGGATGCGTGATAAATGGTTTGGGGAGAAATCGGTCATGGTGTTTGCTTCTCAAATCGATTGTCGGGTCGTAGACATTCGACCGGCACAGCAGCATGCGCAGCCACGCGGCCTCACGGCTCACGGTGGCAACATGGCGTGAACATCGCGCAAAAGACTGATGAAGAGCCGGCGACCGTGTTCAGACTTTCGCGCGTTTGCCGCCGTGCGCAGCAGCGTCGGCGGCCGACGCGGCACACCCGGGCAGGTGCGTCCCGTCACATCAGCCGGTGCGGCTTGCGGCAAGCGCGGTTGGTTCAGGCAGCGCGGCGGTAGCGGGGACTGGCCGGCACGCCTTCGTAGAGGGTGTCGCGGATCACCTCGCGATCGTCGAAGTGCAGCGTCTGATCGCCGATGATCTGATACGTCTCATGGCCCTTGCCGGCCACCAGCACGGTATCGCCCGGCTCGGCGTGCCGCAGGGCCCAGGAGATGGCTTCCTGGCGGTCGAGGATCGTGTGCACCAGGCCCGGCCGGCGGAAACCGGTGAGCAGGTCGGCGGCGATTTCCTCCGGATCTTCGTTCCGCGGATTGTCGGTGGTGATCACGGTGACATCGGCCAGGCGGTCGACCGCCCGCCCCATCCACGGACGCTTGGAGCGGTCGCGATCGCCGCCCGCGCCAAACACGCAGATCAGCCGGCCCTGGGTGAGCGGCTTCAAGGTCGAGAGCACTTCTTCCAGGGCGTCGGGCGTGTGGGCGTAATCGACCAGCACGTTGAACGGCTGGCCGCATTCGACCTTTTCGAGCCGGCCGGCGACGGTTTCCACCGATTCCAGACCACGCACCACCGTGGCCATATCGAGCCCGTAGGCAAAGCCCACGGCGGCCGCGATCAGGCAGTTGTACACGTTGTGCGTACCGATCAGGGCGGTGCGGACCGGCATGGTTTCGCTGCCGGCCGTCAGCAGGAAAGTCTGGTCGCTGATCGACTGTTCGATGATCTGAGCGGTGATTTCGGCCGGGCGATTGATGCCGACGGTCAACGTGGGGTGCTGAAGCCGATCGAGGAACTCGGCGGCCCCGTGATCGTCGGCGTTGATCACGGCCACGCCCTCAGGGAGCAGGTGCTCGAAGATCCGCTCCTTGGCTCGGGCGTAGTTTTCCCACGTGCCGTGGTAGTCGAGATGGTCGTGGCGGACGTTGGTCACGCAGGCCATGTCGAAGTTGATGCCGGCCACGCGGTTCTGCACCAGGGCGTGGCTGCTGACTTCCATCACGGCATGCGTGCAGTGGGCTTCGGCAATGCGATCGAGCCAGCGGGCCAACACCGGCGCGGTCGGCGTGGTGAGCGACGTCCCGAAGGGAGCCGGCTCCATGCGGCGGCCGTCGGTACAGCCCAGCGTGCCCATCACGCCGGTCGGATAGTCGCCTGCGCCCAGCACCCCAGCAATCAGGTAGCTGGTGGTGGTCTTGCCGTTGGTGCCCGTGACGCCAATCACCTTGAGCCGCCGGCTGGGGTTTCCGGCCAAGGCCTGGCAGATCCGGCCCAGGGCCTCGCGACTGTCGCGGACGACGCACACCGGCACAGAAACGCCGGACACGGGCCGTTCGACAATCAGGGCCGAAGCACCGCGGGCCAACGCATCGGCGATGTAATCGTGGCCGTCGCGATTCTCGCCGGAGACGGCGACAAACAAGTCGCCAGGCTGGCAACTGCGGCTGTCCGAAGAGCAGGAAACGACCTGCACGTCCTCGGCATTGATGAAACTGGCATCGGGAAGCAGATCGCGGAGACGGATGCCGGGCCGGACTTCGTGTGGATTGGTCATACGCGCGAGGGCCTCCTTGCCGTTCGCGAACAACTGGCTGCGGGTGATGGTTGCGGGAATGATCCCCGCAGTCGGTACGGGAGTGCGGGATATTGGGTCGGTGCCTGTTCCCGGCTTGGGACGCGTCATGCGCAAGCGCGGGGAGGCAAGGCGACGGATTCTGACGAAATCTGCCAGACAGTCAAGTGGGTTTGTAAATGCAATCACTACCTTGCGATAGCAACGGCCTGCTGGCTGCAAGGGCTTGTGCTAGCAGCCCGATGACGCCCCGCTGCTAGCAACACGTAGAAATGGCCCGCTTTGCCGCGATCAACACGCCCCTCGCGACCGGGCGGACCGCTGGTCATTACCGGCCCAAGCAACCGCGGTCCACTGCTGGTAAAAACCGCTCTTTGCACTCCCAGCCCCAAGCTCCACAATGCGTACCCCCGCGGATTGTCGGCCCGCTGCGGCCTGGCCGCGACCATCCCTTGTGACATTGAGCCAGCTATCGTGCAACGCTTCGCGCAATACCTGGGCTATTTATTGGTCCGCAGTTTCTTCTGCCTGGCGCAGGCGCTCCCGCTGTCGGCCTGTCAAACGGCGTCGGCGGTGCTGGGCTGGCTGTGCAACGACGTGATCCGCGTCCGCCGCAGGGTGGTCGACGAAAACCTCCGCCACGCTTTTCCCCAACTCAACGAGGCCCAGCGGCGCAAGCTGGCCCGGGCGATGTGGTCGCACCTGTTCTTGTTCGGGGCCGAGATGGCCCACGCCCGATGCAAGATCCACGCCACCAACTGGCGCGACTTCGTCGAGGTGGAAGGCCAGGAGGAGATGATCGAACTGTTCCTCCAGGACCGGCCACTGCTCTTGGTTACGGCCCACTTTGGCAACTTTGAGCTGGCCGGTTATGTCCTGGGATTGTTCGGCTACCCGCTGCATGCCGTAGCCCGCACGCTCGATAACCCTTACCTCGACCGCTTCATGCTCAAATTGCGCAGCGCCACCGGGCAGGGGATCCTGGCCAAGCAGGGCGATTACGAGAAGATCCTGGATATCCTGGGGAGCGGCGGCACCGTGAGCTTTCTGGCCGATCAGTACGCGGGTCAGAAGGGCTGCTGGGTGGAATTCTTCAACCGCCCGGCTTCCGCCCACAAGGCAATCGCGCTGTTCGCCCTCGATTTCGATGCGCCGCTGGCCGTGGGCTTTTGTCGCCGGGGCGACCGGCCGCTGCATTTCATCTTCCACCTGCAGGGCGTGGCCGATCCGCGAACGATGGGCGACGAGATCGGCACCGTCCGCCAGCTCACCCAGTGGTACAACCAGCGGTTCGAGGAAGGCATCCTCAAGGCGCCCGAACAATACTGGTGGCTGCACCGGCGGTGGAAAGACCGCCGCCCCAAGCGCAAGAACAAAGCGGCCGCCGAGAGCAGTGCCGGCAAGGCCGCCTGAGTTCGTTTGCTTTGTGTACGGTGCCGCAGCGGCGAATGACAGCGATCCGGCGACACGCGCACCGCTGCGCAACTGGCGAAACCGTTTACAGCTCTTTGATCGCGTTCACCAGGTCCAGCACCGCCTGCTTGCCGTCGGCAAAGTACATCAGGCAGTTGTCGGCCGCGAACAGCGGGTTAGGGATGCCGGCAAAGCCGGGGCTCAAGCTGCGTTTGACCACCACCACGGTCCGCGCCTCGTCCACGTTGAGGATCGGCATGCCGTAGATGGGGCTGGAAGGATCGGTCCGGGCCGAAGGGTTCACCACGTCATTGGCACCGATGACCAGCACCACGTCCGTCTGGCTGAACGTGGGGTTGATCTCGTCCATTTCTTTCAACTGGTCGTAGGGAATGTTCGCCTCGGCCAGCAGCACGTTCATGTGGCCCGGCATACGGCCCGCGACCGGGTGAATGGCAAACTCGACCTCGACCCCGCGGCTTTGCAGCAGGTTGGCCAGGTCACGCACGGCGTGCTGCGCTTGCGCGACGGCCAGGCCGTAACCGGGCACGATCACGGCGCGGCGGGCCGAGTCGTAGAGCATGGCGATTTCTTCGGCGGTGGTCGACTTGATCCGCCCGGCATACACGTCGTCGGCCGAGGGCGTGCCGGCTCCGGGTCCCAGCACGCCGAACAGCACGTTGAACAGCGAGCGGTTCATCGCCTTGCACATGATCTGGGTGAGGATGAGCCCCGAGGCTCCCACCAGCGAGCCGGAAATGATCAGCACGCTGTTACCCAGCACAAACCCGGTGGCGGCCGCCGCCAGGCCCGAATACGAGTTGAGCAGGGCGATCACCACGGGCATATCGGCACCACCGATCGGCAGCACCAGCAGCGCGCCCAGAGCCGAGGCCACGATCACCAGCATCCAGTAGGCGGCCGGGTTGGCGTCATCGGCCACCAGCCAAATCGACAAGGCCAGGGCCAGTGCCAGCAGCACGGCGTTGATCGCCTGGTGACCGGTAAAGGTCACCGGCTTCTGGAACCACAATTCTTGCAGCTTGCTGAAGGCCACCAGGCTGCCCAAGAACGTCACCGCGCCGATCAGGCCTGTAGCGGCGGCGGCAACCAGCACGGCGCTGCTCACGTCGATGTCCAGCGCAGAACTGATCGTGCGGAGCTTGATAATCTCGGCCCCGGCCACGAACAACGACGCCGCGCCGCCAAAGCCATTGAGCAGCGCCACCAGTTGCGGCATGGCCGTCATGGGCACTTTGACCGCTAGCGCAGTACCGATGCCGGCCCCGACGATCAGGCCAATGACCAGCCAAACGTACGAGATGATCTCACTGTGCAGCAGCGTAGCCACCACGGCCACAAGCATGCCCAGCGATCCCAGCAGGTTGCCCCGCACGGCGGTGCGCGGGTGCGTCAACCCCTTGAGCGCCAGGATAAACAGCACACCTGCCGCCAGATACATCAGTTCGATTACGTCTGCTTTGGACACCGGGTTGTTTCCTGCAAGTCGGGCGGGGTAATGTTGGCTGCCGGGGAAACCAAGAATGAGCGAACCAGCCGCGCATGGATGGCGGCGGGCAGGAGTGCTTAATCCCGCCGTTTGAACATGCCCAGCATGCGGTGTGTAACCAGGAAGCCGCCCACCACGTTGATCGTGGCCAAGACCACCGCCAGAAAGCCCAGAAAACGAGCCGCCGCGCCGTAGTCGGCCCCGGCGGCAATCAACGCGCCCACCAGCGTGATGCCCGAGATCGCGTTGGAGCCCGACATCAACGGCGTATGCAATGTCGGCGGAATCTTCGTGATGATTTCAAAGCCGACAAACAACGCCAACACAAAGATGGTGATGCCGATGGCGAGCGTCATGGGTCTGTCCGTATGGGTTCCAGCAGGAGGTTCGTGGGGATCGGAAGGTGGGGAGTGGGGCCGCTGTTCTCGGCTCTGCCCGTTGTCCTCGTGAAGGCGGCCGCGGTTGAGCCGCGCGCTGTTACGCTTCGCCCGCGGGCTTGTCGCCAGCCGGGGGCTGCGCTGGCGTAGCGCTTTCGGTCGTGGCAGGCGGGGCAGGCGTGCTTGCGGCTGTGGGAACGGCCGGCGGCGTCGCGGCCGGCCCGTCGGCCAGAGGAATCGGGCGATCCTGGCTGCCCTGCGCCGTGGTCTTGGGCAGCAGCGGCGGCAGGTTCAGCTTTTCGCGCATCGTGGGGTTGCGGATCTCGCCGTCGTGTACGGCCAGCGTGGCGTCGATCACGTCGTCGCTGGTATTCACCGACGGGAAGCCCTGCTTGAGCAGGTGCAGCAGCAGCGTCGAGATGTTCTTGCCGTACAGTTGGCTGGCGTGGAACGGAATGGTCGCCGGCAGATTGATCGGGCCGAGGATCGTCACGCCGTTGTGCACCACCGTTTCGCCCGGTTTGGTCAGTTCGCAGTTACCTCCGCGTTCGGCGGCCAGATCGACCAGCACCGAGCCCGGCGGCATGACTTCGACCATCTCGCGCGTGATCAGGATCGGCGCCTTGCGGCCGGGCACGGCAGCCGTGGTGACGACCATGTCCTGCTCGGCCAGGGCGTCAGTGGTCAGCTGCCGCTGCCGCCGCAGGAACTCTTCGTCCTGAGCCCGGGCGTAACCGCCCGCGGCCTGGGCATCCTTGGTATCCAGCGGCAGTTCGAGGAAGCGGGCGCCCAGGCTTTCCACTTCTTGCTTGGCGACCGGCCGCACGTCGTAGGCCACCACCACCGCCCCCAGACGCCGAGCCGTGGCAATGGCCTGCAGGCCGGCCACGCCCGCCCCCATCACGAACACCTTGGCCGGAGTGACCGTGCCGGCGGCGGTCATCATCATGGGGAACATCTAGGGCAACTGGACCGCCCCCAGCAGCACCGCCTTGTAGCCGGCCACCATCGCCATGGAGCTTAGGGCGTCCATGCTTTGGGCGCGGGTAGTGCGGGGGATCAGCTCCATGGCGTAGACCGAAAGTCCAGCCGCCGCAGCACTTTGCAGCGCGGCCGGCTCACCCAGCGGGTCGCAGAAGCCGATCCAGGTTTGGCCCGCCCGAAGCGTATCGCTGGGGGCGCTAGCTGCGGCCGAGCCGATCCCCAGGTTGCCGCCGAACGCCCGCACGGCCACGACAATATCGGCCTGGGCGATAGCCTCGGCCCGGCTATCGATCAGCGTGGCGCCAGCCTGCTGGTATTGCTCGTCGGGAAAGCCGGCGGCCACCCCGGCGCCGCGCTCGACGATGACTTCCAGGTTGGCTTTCTTGAGCGGGGCAATATGGGCGGGCACCAGGGCCACGCGATTTTCGCCAGGGAAGGTTTCCTTAAGGACTGCCACCTTCATCGCGGTTGGGTGCCTTGCTGCTGAGGGTTGCGTGGCCCGGCAGGTCAGACGGTTGCCGGGAAGAATGCACGGCCGGTTGGGCGAAGGCCAGCACGGCGACAGCTTTGTATAGCACGCTGGACGCCGCGAACGCAAAAACGGCCGCCAGAACGGCCGTTTTCCACCGGGTGTGGGGGGATGCTCGGCCCTGCTGGCCCAGCGGCAATCACGCCGGCATCCCTGCTACTTTGGGGTGGGAAAGCGGCCCTGGCTGTTGTTTGGCCCACTTTAAAGGTCGCATCTTGAAGGGACAAGGGGAAACGGCTACAGTACCAGTTTCCCCAAGCCTTCAGAGGGAGCGGGGACGGTATCGCTTGAGGGCGCCGCGAGCGGCGGCCGGTGGGCGAGGGAAGGTTTCGCCCGGCGAAGTTTCGCACCGTGCTGTATATTGCTGCGTTGCGCTGGCCGGTGGTCGCATCCCCGGCCGCCGGGAGCAGCACACCGCCGCGATTCGCCTCTACGCCCCCCAAGCAGCCCGCCACTTCAAGGATCATCCTTGAGTGGTACCCCGCAAAAAATCGATAAACGATATTCGTAACAACACAACCGCTTCCAGCATTCACGGCACCGGGTATAGCACGATGAAAACGTTCATGGCCAAGCCGGGCGAGGTCGCCCAAAAGTGGTGGGTGGTCGACGCGACTGATAAGGTCGTCGGCCGGCTGGCGTCCGATATCGCCATGATCCTGATGGGCAAGCACCGCCCCACGTACACGCCGCACGTGGACACCGGTGACTTCGTGATCGTGGTCAACGCCGAGAAGGTGAAGTTCACCGGCAAGAAGTGGGAGCAGAAGACGTACACCTGGTACACCGGCTACCCGGGCTTGCGGTCGGAGAACGCCGCCACCCGTTTGGCCAAGTCGCCTGAGCTGATCCTCCGCGAGGCCGTGCGGCGGATGCTGCCCAAGAACCGCCTGGCCGTCAAAATGCTCAGCAAGCTCAAGATCTACACCGGCCCGGATCACCCCCACCAGGCCCAGCAACCGGAAGTGAAGGAACTGGGCGTCAAGTAGGCCCGGCCCCTTTCGTTTCTGGTGGGCTGCGGCGGATCGGCCCCGCAGCGGGGCCGGCTCTCATCCGGTTCGGCAACGTCCAACAGATTCCGTTCTCAGGAACATTCCATCGATGAGTAAAGCGAACGATGCATTGGGCACCGGGCGCCGTAAGACGGCGGTGGCGCGGGTGCGGATTCGGCAAGGCGAAGGCGTGATCGTGGTCAACGATCGCCCGCTCGAGCAGTACTTCGTCAACGAGCGCGACCGCAACTCGGTCCACGCGCCGATCAAGGCCACCGACCAGGAAGGCAAGATCGACGTCACCATCACGGTGCGCGGCGGCGGTCCCACCGGCCAGGCCGAAGCGGCCATGCTCGGCATCGCTCGGGCACTCAAAGAGTTCAACAGCGAGCTGGAGCCGATCCTCCGCGAACGGCACCTGCTGACCCGCGACAGCCGCAAGAAAGAGCGCAAGAAGTACGGTCTGCACGGCGCTCGCCGCGGCACTCAGTTCTCCAAGCGTTAAGCAACAGGCCTCGGCCGCAGGGCGCTTCTTGCGTTCCCGCCTGAGGGCAAGGCTGGTTGCTTTGCCGCCGGGTGTGGCGCCTCCGCGGCACCGCAGCCTGCATCGCTTCTTGATCTACATTGCGCCGCCGCTCCCGAATACCCAACGGGGGCGGCGGCGTTATGCATTGAGAGTGATCGCCTCGGCGGGCAAACTACGCCCAAGCGCCTACCCTCCTGGCAATTGCCAGTTCTCCGCCCGCGCTGCAACCTTCGAGATCGCCGGCTATGGATCATCTCTCCCTGCTGTACCTGGGCTACATCATCGGTGAATGGGTCATCCGCCTGGGCATGCTGCCGGTGGTGGTTCGCGGCGGACGCCGGCCCGACTCGGCGATGGCCTGGCTGCTGGTGATCAACTTCCTGCCGTTCCTGGGGCTCATCCTCTACGCCCTGCTGGGCAATTACCGCCTGCCCGAGCGCCGCGTGCGCCGGCACTCCGCGCTGCAAAAGCAGTTCAACGAGCTTCGCGAGCGGCTGGAAAGCCATCCGCAGTTCCAGACCCCGCCCATGGCCCAGGAGTACGAGCCGATCGTCCGGCTGGCCGAACGGCTGGGCTACTACCAGACGCTCGGCCATAACAAGATGGAGCTGATGATCGACACCAACGAGGTGATCGATACCCTCGTCAGCGAGATCGACCAGGCCAAGCATCACGTCCACCTGCTGTACTACATCTTCGCCAACGATGAGACGGGCCGCCGCGTGACGGACGCCCTGCAGCGGGCTGTCGCCCGAGGCGTGGAATGCCGCGTCTTGGTCGACGCCGTAGGCTCGCGTCCGTTCCTGAAAACCCTGGCTCCGCAACTGCGCAAGGCCGGGGTCGATGTCCGCGCCGCCCTGCCGGTCAATCCGTTCCGCCGCAAAGCCGCCCGGATCGACCTGCGCAATCACCGCAAGCTGGCCGTCATCGATGGGCTGGTGGCCTTCGCCGGCTCGCAGAACATTGTCAACGCCGACTACGGCCACAAGGACCTGGCTTGGTGCGATATGTCGGCCCGGCTCCGCGGCCCCACCGTGTTGCAACTGCAATCGGTGTTTGTGGTCGACTGGTACTTTGAAACCGACGTGATGCTCACGTCGCCTGAGTATTTCCCCGTTCCTCCGGAAGCCGGCAATGCGCTGATCCAACTCTTGCCAAGCGGGCCGTCGTACCCGACGGAGAATTATCAGCGGGCAGTCACGGCCGCCCTGTACGCGGCCAAGCGGCAGGTGATCATCACCACGCCGTACTTCATTCCCGATGAACCGCTGCTGCAGGCCGTGCAAGTGGCCGCGTCGCGCGGCGTGGACGTGGTGCTGATTGTGCCCAGCCGCAGCGACCAGAAGCTGGTGGGTGCTGCCGGCCGCGCCTACTACGAAGACATCCTGCGTGCCGGCGCGCGGCTTTATCTGTTTGAAGCCGGCCTGCTGCACGCCAAAACGGTGACGGTAGACGATAGCATCGCCGTGATCGGCAGCAGCAACTTCGACATTCGTTCGTTCATGCTCAACTTTGAGCTGAGCCTGCTGGTATACGGCCCGGAACCCACGCAGCAACTGCGCGAAAAGCAGTTGAGCTATCTGAAGGACGCCCGCGAGCTGACGTTGAAAGAATGGCAGGCCCGGCCGCGTTTTGTACGGTTGATGCAGAATATTGCCCGGCTGTTCAGCCCGCTGCTGTAGCGCCCGCCCGTTCTCTCACCTCTGGATCGCACGTTCCTGCCGTCTCCGGCTGTGTTCGGGGCAGTCGGTGTATCGTCGCCGGCCTGTCGCGTATCCGCCGCCGAAGTTTGCCGTGCAAATAGCGGCCACGCTACAATGGCCACTTGTCGCTGCTCTCCCTACCATTGGAGGGGGGCAGACGGCCGCCCCTACCACCAGCCGGAGAGCTACAAGGGTAGCCGCCTCCACAAGACGGCCGCTCTTGCGCACTCGTTGATCGGATCAACCGGCCGGGGGAACCGATAGCGCAATCGTCAGCGGCCCACGGAGGCTCGTTCGGCGATCGGGCGGAAACCGCCTCTTGCCGCGGGCCCAGGCGGCCGCCGGTCTTGCCGGTGCTGCGGGCGGTGGCTCCCTTCTCACGATGCGTTTTGCTGGCAGGAGAATGCTCGATGTTGAAGCTCACGGGCAACGGCACGGCTCAGACGTGCGACGGGATCACGCGACGCGACTTTCTCCAAGTCGGTGCCCTGGGAGCAATTGGTCTGTCGCTGCCGGACTACCTGGCCGCCAAGGAAGCCGGAGCGGTCAAAGACGACAACGACCGCGCCTGCATCATGATCTTCAACCTGGGCGCGCCCAGTCAGCTCGATACCTTCGACATGAAGCCGGAGGCCCCGGCCGAGATCCGTGGCCCGTTCAAACCCATCAGCACAGCCAGCGGCGCGTTTCATATCTCGGAGATCCTGCCGCGACACGCACAGGTGGCCGACAAGTTCTCGCTGGTCCGCTCGTGCTATCACACCGGCGCCGCCGTGCACGATGCCGGCTGGCAAATGATGCAGACGGGGCGGCTGTTCAGCGGCGGCGTCAACACGCCGCACGCCGGAGCCGTGATCAGTTACCTGCGCGGCCGCAAAACCGACCTGCCGCCGTTCGTCGTGCTGCCGGAAACGATGGGCCGCGGTGGTGGCAACCTGCCCAACGGTCAGGCCGGCGGGTTCCTCGGCAAGGCTCACGATCCGTTCGCCCTGATGGCCGATCCCTCGCAGCCTGACTTCAAAGTGCCCGACCTGTTGCCGCCGGCGCAGATCGGCGAGGTCCGTCTGGATCGCCGTCGCCGAATGCGCGAGGTGGTGGACGAAACCTTGAACCACTTCGAGGCCAGCGAGAACGCCGCCCTGCTCGACAGCAACTTTGCGGCTGCCTTCCGCTTGATGACCAGCCCTCAGGCTAAGGCGGCCTTCGACCTGGCGCAGGAACCCGACAAGGTTCGCGAGCGGTACGGCATGAACCGCTTCGGCCAGTGCTGCCTGCTGGCTCGGCGGCTGATCGAGGCCGGCGTGCGGTTTGTCACCATCAACACCTTCCTTACGGTGTTTGATGAAATCACCTGGGACATTCACGGTTCCAAGCCGTTCACCAGCATCGAGGGCATGAAGAACGTCGTCGCCCCGATGTACGACCAGGCGTACAGCGCCCTGATCGAAGATCTATCGCAACGCGGCATGCTGGAGCGCACCCTGGTTTGCAACCTGGCCGAGTTCGGACGCACGCCGCGAATCAACCCGGCCGGCGGCCGTGACCACTGGCCGCAATGCTTCACGGTGTATTTCGCCGGGGGCGGCGTACAGGGCGGCCGTGTGGTCGGCGCGAGTGATCCCATCGGCGGCGTGCCGGCCGAACGTCCCGTCGAACCAGGCGACGTGGTGGCCACCATCTTCCACAGCCTGGGCTTGAACCTCGAAACGCACCTGCCGGGCCCCGCTGGCCGCCCGTTCCCGCTGGTTGATTTTGGGAAGCGGGAGATTGCGGAACTGTTCTAGCGGGGGGGAATGCACATCCAGACGGTAAACAGTCGGGACGCCAATTGATCGTACATCCGTGGACAATCAGCAATCGGCGTCCGTCGAAGCACCGTTCTGGCCCAGCGTAGATTCAACGTGCCCGTCCGCCGCCTACCTGATCCCGTGAGAAAGCCTTATGCCATCGATACGGAGTTCCATGACGCGGATGCTGGTTGCCTCGTATTGCTTGGCCTGCACGTTCCTCGGCACGCCGGCCATTTACGCCGACGCGGGCAATGAAACGCTGGCGATCCTGCCGGGCGAGTTCCCCCTCACCGGCCCGCATGCCCGGCAGACGCTGCTGCTTCAGCGGGTGCAAGGCCAGGAATACCTGGGTACGCCCGCCGGCAAGATCACCTGGACCAGCAGCAACCCGGCTGTGGTGGCCATCGAAGACGGCGTGGCGACCGCCGTCGGCAACGGCACCGCGGTCATCACAGCAACCGTGGACGGCACCGATGGCGTCGGCCCCGCGAAGGCGCAAACCCAGGTCACCGTAACCGGCCTGGAAGCACCGCACACCTGGAGCTTTCGCCATCATGTGCTGCCGGTGCTATCGCGCTATGGTTGCAACTCCGGGGCATGTCACGGGGCGATGGCCGGTAAAGGCGGTTTTCGCCTGTCGCTGCGCGGTTACGATCCCGCCGGCGATTACCACAACATCACGCGGCAGGCCCAGGGCCGCCGCGTGGAGCTTGCCGATCCGGGCCGCAGCCTGATCCTGGCCAAGCCGTCGGGTGGGCTGCCGCACAAGGGCGGCGTGCGGTTCGAGGTCGATTCGCCCGACTATAACGTCATTGCCCAGTGGATCGCCGCCGGGGCCGCCGGCCCCAGCCACGACGATCCGCAACTGCAACGGGTCGAGGTCCTGCCGCCACAGATGCTGCTGCGTCCCGGCATGCGGCAGCCGCTGGTGGTGCGTGCCCATTACTCCGATGGCCGCGTGGAGGACGTAACACGCTGGGCCAAGTTCACCTCGGCCAACGAAGCCGTGGCCCAGGTCGACGAGGCCGGCAACGTGAACGTCATCGGCCATGGTGAGGGCGCGGTCACCGTGTGGTTCTCCAGCCAGATTGCCATCGCCCGGGTCACTTCGCCGTATCCCCACCAGATCGATCCGGCTGTATTTGCCCAGGCACCGCGGCACAACTTCATCGATGAGCTGGTGCTGGAACAATTGCAGCGGCTGAACCTGCCGCCGTCGCCCCCGGCCACCGACGCCGAGTTTCTTCGTCGGGTGTACCTCGATACAATCGGCACGCTGCCATCGCCGGAAGTGGTCCGTCAGTTCCTGGCCGACGATTCGCTCGACAAGCGGCAGCGGGTGATCGATGCGCTGCTGGCTCGGCCGGAGTTTGTCGATTACTGGACCTATCGCTGGTCGGATCTGCTCTTGATCAACGGCACCCGGCTGCGGCCCGATGCCGTGAAAGCCTACTACCGCTGGATCCACGACCACGTGGCGGCGAACACCCCCTGGGATCAATTTGCCCGCGAGGTGATCCTGGCCAAGGGCAGCAGCTTTGAGAACGGGGCCACCAACTTCTATGCCCTGCATCAGGATCCCGAATCGCTCACCGAGAACGTCAGCCAGGCGTTTCTGGGGCTCTCCATCGGGTGTGCCAAGTGCCACAACCACCCGCTGGAGAAATGGACCAACGACCAGTATTACGCCATGGCCAACCTGTTCGCCCGGGTGCGATTCAAAGGTTGGGGCGGCGACCCGCGCAACGGTTCCGGCCTGCTGACGCTTTACGTCGTCCCGCGGGGCGATCTGATCCAGCCGCTGACCGGCAAACCGCAGCCGCCCACGCCGCTGGATGGCGAACCAATCGCGCTGGACGATCCCAGCGACCGCCGCGAACACTTGGCCCGCTGGCTCACCTCGCCCGATAACCCTTACTTCGCCCGGGCGATCACCAACCGCGTGTGGGCGAACTTCTTCGGCGTGGGACTTGTGGAGCCGGTCGACGACCTGCGGGCATCCAACCCCGCCAGCAACGAACGGCTGTTGACCGCGGCCGCCCAATACCTTGTGGAGAAGAACTACGATCTGAAAGAGCTGATGCGCGCGATCCTGTCGTCGGCCACGTACCAGCGCAGCAGCCAACCGCTGCCGGAAAACC
Source organism: uncultured Planctomycetales bacterium (assembly GCA_937927735.1). GTDB lineage: Bacteria > Planctomycetota > Planctomycetia > Pirellulales > S012-138 > CALBRZ01. Next base: position 42,172 of record CALBRZ010000027.1, on the reverse strand, counting down.
GCGATGAGCAGCGTTTCTACTCCCGGTACTATCCCAAGCGACTGATGGCCGAGATCTTGCTGGACGCCGTGAGCCAGGTGACCGGCGTGGCCAGCAGCTTTACCGAGATCGAGTACCCCGGGGCCGACCGCCGCAAGGTCGACTTCTACCCGCCGGGCACCCGGGCCATACAGCTCTACGACTCCGCGGTATCCAGCTATTTTTTGCGAACCTTCGGCCGCAACCAGCGGGAGATCACCTGCGAGTGCGAACGTTCCGACGAGCCGAGCATGGTGCAGGTGCTGCACATCTCCAACGGCGATACCATCAACGAGAAGCTGCAAGCCAAGGCAGCCGCGTGGAACAGTTGTTGAAGGCTGGGGTAAGCCACGCCGAAATGGTGGAGGAAGTGTACCTGTCGGCCCTGTCGCGCTATCCCACCGATCAGGAACGGCAGCGGCTGGTCGCCTTGATGGCTCAAGCCGTTCACGAGGAAGCTGCCGGGGCTCCGGCCCAATCGCTTCCGGCCCAACCAGCCAAGGAAGGTAACGAGGGCATTTCGGCCTGGACCGCCGCCGAGCGGACCGCCGTCGAGGACCTGTTCTGGGCCGTGCTGAGCAGCCGCGAGTTCTTGTTCAACCACTAGCGGCTGGCCCCTGAGCTGGTCGCCGGCGGTTGACAGTGCGCGACCGCGCGGCTTGTGCGGCCCCCCCTTTCATCGCGGCGGCTGTCGCTCGAAAATACGCTCAGCGGCCGCAACCGCTTTGCCCGGAACCCGCGAGGCCCAGGACGCCCTCCCCACAAGGATCATGCCGATGGCGTATCCGCAGTTTTTTCGTGTTCGCCAGACTTTTCCTCGCCCTCGCATCACCGACATTCCCGGCGAGGTCGAGCGGCAACTGGCCAGTCTGCAATTGCAAACCAAGGTAAAGCCTGGCCAGAGCGTGGCGATCACGGCCGGTAGCCGCGGCATCGCCAACATCCACGTGATCACCAAGGCAGTGGTCGATCACTTCAAACGGCTGGGAGCGCAGCCGTTCATCGTGCCGTCGATGGGCAGCCACGGTGGCGGCACGGCCGAAGGCCAGCGGGCCATCGTCGAGGGCTACGGCATGACCGAGCAGTTTCTCGGCTGTCCGATCCGCTCGTCGATGGAAACGGTTGTCATCTGCCAGACCCAGGAAGGCATTCCGGTCCACTTCGATAAGTTCGCCTACGAGGCCGACCACGTGATGGTGGTCGGCCGCATCAAGCCGCATACCAGCTTCGTGGGCGATATCGAAAGCGGCCTGATGAAGATGATGCTCATCGGACTGGGCAAGCACGAGGGGGCCAAGATCTACCACCGGGCCATCTACGATTACAGCTTTGGCCAGATCGTCCGCAGCGTGGCCGGCCGCGTGCTGGAGCAGTGCGGTATCGTGGCGGGGCTGGGCATCGTCGAAAATGGTTACGACGAAACCGCCATCCTGGCCGCCGTGGCGCCGCAAGACTTTGAAGCCCGCGAGAAAGAACTGCTTCGCCAGGCCAAGGAACTGATGCCCCGGCTGCCGTTCCGCACGGCCGACCTGCTGATCGTCGAAGACTTTGGCAAGAACATCAGCGGCTCGGGCATGGACACCAACGTGGTCGGGCGCAAGTTCGCCTGGCACGAGGCCGCCCCCGACGAATGGCCCAAGATCAAACGCATCTGGGTGCGGAGCCTCACCGAAGAAACGCACGGCAACGCCACCGGCATCGGCGGGGCAGAGTTCTGCAGCCGCCGCGTGCTGGAACAGATCGATATGGAGATCACCAAGATCAATTCCATGACCGGCGGCGGCCCGGTCGGGGCCATGATTCCCGTTTCGTACGACACCGAGCGCGAGATCATGGACGCGGCGCTCTCCACCGTGGGGCTGGTGACTCCCGAGAACTCGGCCATCATGTGGATCCAGAACACGCTGCACGTGGCCGAGGTGGAGTGTTCGGCCCGCTATCTCGAGGAAGCCCGGCAGCGCGACGATCTGGAAGTCCTCACCCCGCTGCGCGATCTGCCGTGGGACGGTTCGGGCAACCTGGGTTCGTTTGCCGAGTTTGGCCGCCGTTAACGCACGTTCGCCGCGGTATCCCCTCCTTCGGTGCGGCTTCCACCGCCAGTTTGGTAACCCCTAACTTGCGGAAGTCGAGCTTGCTGGTCAAACTGACGGCTTCCTGCCGCAGGCCCCGAGCTTTCGTCGACGCTCCCTCCGCCCGGGGCCGTACCGGACCGTTGCAATATTCCTTCTGGCCCGAGCTGACCGAATGAACCGCTACGAGAAGTCCCGCGAGTTGTACGAGCGCGCCTGTCGCAGCCTGGCTGGTGGCGTCGCCAGCGAATTCCGTAAGTACGGCTACCCACATCCCCTGTTCTACGAACGCGGCGTGGGCAGCCGGATCTACGACGTGGACGGCAACGAGTACCTCGACTTCACGCTCAGCCAAGGTCCGCTGATCCTGGGCCACTCGCACCCCGAAGTGCTCCGCCGCGTGCAGGAGAGCAGTGCCCGCGGGCAGCTTTACGCCGGCCAGCACCTGGAAGAACTGGAACTGGCCGAAACGATCCAGCGCATCATCCCCTGCGCCGAGCTGATGCGGTTCAGCCTGTCGGGCTCCGAGGCGGATCACGCCGCGCTGCGGTTGGCCCGAGCCGTTACGGGCCGGCACAAGTACATCAAGTTCGAAGGCCAGTATCACGGCTGGTTCGACAACGTGGCCTACAGCATCTCGGCCGCCGACGAAGCGGCGCTGGGCCCGCGCGAAGCGCCCAAGGCCGTGCCCTGGACGCAAGGTCTGCCGCCCGGCACCGCCGACGAAATGATCGTGCTGCCGTGGAACGATCTGGAACTGCTGGAAAAGACGCTCCGCAGCCGGGCCGACGAAATCGCGGCCGTGATGACGTCGCCGGCCATGTGCAACGCCGGGTGCATCGCGCCGCGGGCAGGCTACCTGGCCGCCGTGCGGCAGTTGTGCGACGAACTGGGCATTCTGCTGATCTTCGACGAGGTGATTACCGGCTTCCGGCTCGGCATGGCTGGCGGGCAGGGCTACTTCGGCGTGACGCCCGACCTGGCCGTGTTCGGCAAGGCCATGGCCAACGGCTACCCGATCAGCGTGCTGGCCGGCAAGCGTGAATACATGCAGTGGATCGCCGACGGCCGCGTGATCCACGCCGGCACGATGAACAGCTACAACCCCGGGGTCGCCGCCGCAGCCGCCACCATCGAAATCCTCGAACGCGAGAACGTGCATCCGCGGCTGTTCGAACTGGGCCGCGAACTGATGGAAGGGCTGACCGAGGTATCGCGTGCGGCCGGCCACCCGATGCTCGTGCAGGGCTTCGGTCCGATGTTCCACGCGGGCTTCACGCCCAAGTCGGCCGTGTACGATTTCCGCGACACGCTCAGCTACGACAAGGCCAAGTACGGGCGGTTCCTGGCCGGCATGCACGATCGCGGCATCCGGCTCATTGGACGCGGTATCTGGTACCTGTCGGCCGCACATACCGCCGAGGATATCCGCCTGGCGATCGATACCGCGAGCGAGGTGCTCAAGTCGCTCTAGTCGCGCAAGGCGGGAGCCGCGCTACAGGTGGGGACAGCCAACCGTTTCGATCACGCATGCCAAGAGTCAGAGGATGGAGGAAATACCGCGGCCGCTGCGCAAACGCCTGATTGCCAATGCACAATTGTTGCTGGTGCTGTTGGGCGTGATGCTGGCGCTGGAACTGATCGACTGGCTGACGCCGGCGTATCTGGATCGCTTCGGCATTCAGCCGCGGCGGTTGCGGGGCCTGCCCGGCATCGTCACTGCGCCTTTTTTGCACGGTGGCTTTTCCCACCTGCTGGCCAACGCCCTGCCGTTTTTCATGCTGGGTTGGTTGATTCTGCTGCGTGGCCGGCGCGACTTTGTGATCGTCAGCGTGGTGTCGGCCCTGGTGTCGGGCATCACCGTCTGGCTGATTGGCAGCCAGGATAGCGTACACATCGGCTGTAGCGGCGTGGTATTCGGCTACTTCGGCTTCCTGCTTGCCCGCGGGTTCTTCGAACGCACCTTCGGCGCCATGCTCATGGCGCTGGGGGTCGGGCTGTTGTACAGCGGGTTCTTGTGGGGCCTGCTGCCGCTGTGGCCGGGCATTTCCTGGCAAGGACACCTGGGCGGCCTGATCGGCGGCGTGATCTGCGGATACGTGCTGGCAAGGCCGCCGGCGCTACGTTGGGCAGTGCGTAGCGGCGAACGCCACGAGGTTTAACGCTCTTGCCCAGGCTGGGAGCCGCCGATGTCAAAGGGCGCTTTGGCTGCGAACAGCCCCCGGGCACCTGAAGGCAGCCGGGCGTAGATCTCCACGCTTCTTACGTCGATCGTGGCCGGGTCGAACCGGATGCCGCTGCGCAGGGCGAACTGCACCAGATACAGTTCGACGGTTTCGCCGGGTTCCACCGTCCCTGGCCGGTGAAAGAAAAAGCGTTCGTTGAGCGTGACCGCCACGCTGCTCCAGGTTTCGTCGCTGTCGTTGCGAAACCGCAGTCGCCGGCTGGCCGCGTCCGCAGCGGACACCGCGCCGCCGTTGCCGCCGGCCTGGTGTGCGCCCGAGGGCGCAACCGCATCCACCTCTTCCAGCGTGACCTGTAGCGGGTGCTGCTGCACGCGCGGCAGCGTATTCCACAGGTATCCCACGGCCACCACCGGCGTGGCTGCCACGATAAGCAGCAGGATCGTCAGCCCACGGCGGCTCAACCGCTTACCCGGCGGCATGGGCGAAAAGGATTCGGGATCGGCCATAACAATTGCGGCAAAGGTTTGCGGGCAAGAATCGGCGGCACGGCGGCGGGGGCAACACGCGTTCTTGGCTTTCCGCCCTTGCGGGTCCCCTTAAGTTAAGAATACCGGGCAGGGACCAGCCCGCGAAGGGTGCCACCGCCCTGCACGTTCCCCGCAGCGGATTAAGTGACCGGCGACGCGACTAACCGGCCTGGGCGGTTGGGCCATGTTGCGGTGCCTGCGGGAGCGGGCAGGAAGGCAGCGAGCCGAACAACCGCTCGCGAATCTCGCGGTACTGCTGCAGGTGGCTGGCCAGCGGCCCCAAGTTCTCGGGCTCGAACCGCTCCGGCTCGACGAACAGTCGCCCCGGGTGATCGAGCTTCTGGTAGTGCGCCAGCCGGCACAGCAAACGCCGGCTCGTGCGGTCCAGGCCATGCAGGCGGCATAAATCCCGGAACAACCGGCTAGGGCTATAAAGCGGTCGCGGCGGCTTGGGGCGAGCCAGCCGCTGGAGCAGCGTTACCAGGCACGCCACGAGCAGCAAAGCGCCGCTGGCGACCAACAGATCGGTGCTGGAAAGCTGCGCATGGTCGCCGCGAAAGTTGCGGCTCAGGTCGGCGATTCGCCCCTGTTGGGCGAGCAAGATTGGCAGGAAGGTGGTCATCCGCGGTCTCCCTTCCTACCAGGTCAGTTGAAGCAGTGCCCGGCGGGCCGCACTTTGCACGGCCGGGCTGGGATCGTTCAGGGCCGACTGTAGCGCATCGTGCGCGGCCGGACTGTTGAGGTGCGAGAGCACTTCGACAACTTCCAGCCGCACTCGATCGTCGTGGTCGTCGATCATCAGGGCCAGCGCATCTTGCAGTTCGTGCACGGCGTTCATGGCCACCGCCATGGCAATCGCCCGCAACCGCCGCGAACGCGTGGTTGCCGCCATCTCCGACCGCAGCCCGGTGAGCGTGCTGGGGTCGAGCTTCCGCACCAGTTCGCCGGTGCTGGTGCGAATCTCGGGCGAGAGCACATCGAAGCTGGCCAGGTACTTGGTAAAGCTGAACTCGGTCAGGCTTTTGCGCACCGCCTGCCGGACCGCTTCGTGCGGATGGTCGGCCATGCGGATGAGCCGTGCGAGCGCGTCGGGCAAACCGCGCCAGCGGATCTGCCGGGCGGCGTTGGCCACGACCACCGGGTCGAGGTCCTGGAGCGCCTGGCCAATGGCCGCATCGGCCAGCGGGCCTGAATAGTCGGCCAGGGCCGCGACGGCCGCGCGCCGGGCCTCGGCGGCTCCCCGCACCGCCATGTGCGCCAACGCGGCCACGATCTGGCTGCGCGGCATGCCGGTCGACGCAATCATGCGCACCGCCGTGGCCTGCTGCGTTTCGGCAAACGCTTCCAATTCGTGGATTCGATCGGGCGCCGCCCAGGCAAGGCGATCCATTCGGCGGAAGTTGTGCGAGGCAAACGTGCGGTTAGCTTCGGCGGCCTTGTTCAGCAGGGCGGTCACAAACGCAGGATCCATTCGTCCGGCGATCACGTGCAGTGCGGCAAGCGGCGCGTGGGGATCGTCGAGGAACGAAAGCAGCAAGCGGCGCACGCTCGGCTTGTCGCTGCTGCGCAGGATGTTCACGATCTCGGCCTGGCAAGCGTTGGCCGGATCGAGCAGGACGTTCTTGAGCAAAGCGTTTTCGCGCCCGGCCAGCAACAGAAACGCTTCAAGAGGTTCCTTGCGGCCGTGGCGCCCGAACCGTTGCACCGAACCTTCGAGACTTGCCAGCAGGTTGCGGCGAATGATCTGTGGATCGCGCCGGCGGCGGTCGGGCGTGTGGTCGCAGCCCTCGCTGAGTTGTTCGGCCAGCCGGACGATCGTGCGGCCCAGCAGATCGGCCAATGGATTGCCGGGCGTCTCCACGGCGGCCACCAGCGCCGGCATCGCCTCGTATTCGCGGAAGATGCACACGGCCTCGCAGGCGTAGGCCGCCAGGCGGCGATCCTGTCCCAGGATGGCAGCGCGGAAGGTGTCGGCCATGCGGCCGCCCTTTTCGGCCAATACGTTCTCCCAGCCGGGGCGAAGCCGGTTCAGTCGAACCAGGATTTCGTGCAGCCCGGCGGGCGAGCGCCGTTCGAGCAGCGCATCGAGCGCGGCGACTTGGATCTCCTGATGCGGAGAGTCGAGCAGCGGAATCAACACCGCCAGCGCCGCGTCGTTGGACGTGTGGGCGAGGTGGTGAAGGGTCTTTTGCCAGCCGCTGCTCACCGCAGGATCTCCGTGCCCCCTGTGGCGTACGATTTAACCACTAAAACATGCAATACGCGGCGGCCGGGGAGGCCGAAGAACTGTGATTTTCCCCTCCCCCATGGGGAAATTGCGGCGACCGACACCTCGGCAGAGGGGGCCATCGCCCCGCTACCACCGGGATAACCCGCACAGCGTGGGCACATCGCAAGTGCCGCTGCGCACGCCGGGCACGGCAACTCTGCCGGGCCCGTGGGGGGCATCAAGGCAACACACGGGTCGCTCCCAAAGTTCGTGCCCAACCACTGCCAGGGCGCATGCAAGCGCAGTCGCCATCCATGTCCCCCCCAACTGGACACGTTGGCAGGGCACCATCGACACCGCGACAGCGAAGGACTAACTAGCGGAAACGACCGCGGCAATCGGGCGGAACGAACTATCGAATAGGGTGCGGGAGGGTTACACTGAGAGCCGTTCCGTTCTGCCCGCATTGACATTTCCAATCGTTGGCGACTGCGCCCCAACTTGCTGGAGTTCGCCGAGTATGTCGAATCCCAATCCGTTTGCCTCTCCCCATGCGGCCCCGGGAGTCGGCGGCGTGCAAGGGATGGATGCCGGCCTGTCGCCCAACGCCGCAGCCATCCTCGCCAAGACGCGCGGCTGGGTGATGCTTTACGCCATGTTGCTGTACATCGGCGCCGCCGGCCTGCTGCTGGCCCTGGCGGCCGCCGGCAATTTCTTGCGTGAGATTCCCCAGTTGTCCGGCCTGGGCAGTCTGATAGCGGTGGCGATCATCATCGCGCTGGGCTACGTGCTGGCCCAGGCGGTGATGCTGCCCCTCTTTGCCTCGAAAATCGCTAGTTACCTGCGTTCGCGCAACCCCGGCGAAATGGCCACGGGGCTGAAGAACCTGCGCATCTTCTGGATCCTCGAAGGTGTCCGACTGTTGATCATGGCGGTGTTCGGCGTGATCGGTCTGCTGACCATCCTGGTAGCCCTGTAAAGCTTGCGGACCGATGCGGTCGAGTGAAGGTCCTCTCCTTACTGATGCAGAAACCTCAAAGCCATGAGCAATCCATACGGTGAACAACAGCCCGGTTTGGGTCAGCAGCCAGGGTACGGGCCGCCGCCCGGTTACGGACAGCAACCCACATACGGGCAGCCGCCTGGCTCCGGTCAAACGCCAGGCGGCTCCCCACCCCAGAGCCAGCCGCCCTACGGTGGTCCGCAGATGTACAGTCAGCCCGGCTATGGGCAGGCCGGTTATGCGCCGCCCGGCTACGGCGGCCCGGAGGAGCTGTACGAGGCAGGCCGAGAACTCATTGGCATGCGGCCCTGGGTGATGATCTGCGGCATCTGCGGCATCATCGGGGCAAGCTTCAACCTGGTGCAGGTGCTGGCCATGTTCGCACGGGGCGGCAGGGACATGAGCGAGGCGGTCGGCAACTTCATCGGGGTTGTCGTTTCGCTGGTGCTGGCCAGCCTGCTGCTCAAGTTCGGCGGCGCGATTAACGCCTTCCGGCAGGTTCAGTCGCCCCAGCAGTTGGAGGCTGCGCTCGAAGCGCACCTCGCTTACTGGCGACTGCTGGGCATCCTGTTTATCATTGCCTTCTTGCTGCTGCTGGTCATTTTCGTGATCGGGGTGGCCATCGCGATCACGCGATAGCCCGCGCGGCAGGCTCCACCTGCAGCCGGCTTCCGCGCGGATCGGAGGCACGTACTTCACCATGCAATCCTCCCCACGGGAGTTCAAAGCGATGCGTACCAAGTTGGCAATCCGTTGTGTGCTGGGCGCCGTTGGCTTCGTGGGAGCCGTGCTGTTGAGCGGTGGCATGGTCATGGCCGAAGGCAAGTTTGTGCCGCTGTTCGACGGCAAGACGCTCAACGGCTGGCAGGGCGATCCGGAACTGTGGCGGGTGGAAAACGGCGAGATCGTGGGCTCCACTGACAACAAGCAGCTCAAGCGCAACTCGTTCCTCTCGACCACCAAGAGCTATCGCAACTTCGTCCTGCGGCTGAAGTTCAAGCTGCGGAACCATAACTCGGGCGTGCAGTTCCGCAGCAAGCAGCATCCCGACTACGTGGTCCGCGGCTACCAGGCCGACATTGCCGACAACCAGTACCTGGGCATCCTCTACGAGGAAGGCGGCCGCGGCATCCTCAAACTGGTCGACGCCAAGGAAGTCGCCAAGCATTACAAGCCCGACGATTGGAACGAGTACGTGATCACGGTCGACGGGCCGCACATCACGCAGGCCCTCAACGGCTACACCACCGTGGATTACGTCGAGCAGGACGAAGAGAAGGGTGCGAAGGAGGGCATCATTGCCCTGCAACTGCACACCGGCCCCAAGATGGAAATCCGCTTCAAGGATATCGAGATCAAAGAGCTGCCGTAGCCTGTAGCTGGGGAGGGCATCGGTACCGCGCGAAGGTTAGGCCCAGGGTTAGGCCTTTTGCGCAGCACTTCACCGAAATGCCTTTGCTACCCCCGCCAAGCAGACATTCCGGCGCTCGTCTTACGCGCTCAAGTTGGCCCTTTGAGGCGCATCGAGCTTGAGCACCTGCCAGATCCGCGGATCGGCCAGACTGGCTGCAATGAACTTCACGCCGTCAAAGCAATGGCCGCGGCTGTGTTCGCCCGGCACGGCCACGGTGTACGCGCCGGCCGCGACGGCGGCCCGGGAACCGGTGCCGCTGTCTTCCAGCACCAGGAGTCGCTGCGGCGGCAGCTCGAAACGCCTGGCCGCGGTGAGGTAAATCTCCGGGTGTGGTTTGCCTTGGGTGACATCCTCGGCGGTGAGCGTGAAGGCGAACCGCTCCAAGAGGCCAAACTGCCCCAAGAGCCGCTCCAGGAAGAATCGGTTGCTGCTGGTGGCGATCGCCTTGGGCAGGCCACGACGCTCCAGGCCATCAAGCAGATCTAAGAGCCCCGGCATGGGTGCAGCCCGGCTGCTCATCAACTCAAGCACCATGGCAAACGACTCGGTGGCCAGCTCTTCCACGGTGTCGGTGAGCTGCAACCGGTCGATCAGGATGCCCAGCGCCACGGGGGCCGGGCGGCCCATCATGGCATCGTACACTTCCTGGGAGAACTCGTGCCCTCGCCGGGCGACGAGCTGCCGCAGCGCCTCGCGGTACAGATCCTCGGTGTTGAACATCAGGCCGTCGAGGTCGAACACCACGGCCCCGATGGCCGCTTCAGGCGGCACCAACAAATGCGTCTCCGAGGTTGGCTCCGGCATGGAAGGTTCTCCGGCTCCCCGTGAGCGGCAGTTGCGCCGCCGGGGGAACCGTGATTTGTGATCGCGGCAGACGGAGGGCAAAACGGCAGGCGACCGGCCTAGCGTCTGGTAACCAGGTCCATGATCCAGCGGTTGGCGTCGGCCAGCATCTCGCGACACAAGCGCTGCCCGCCAGGGTACTGCCGCAACGTGATATCCAGCCCGGCACAGTGGAACAGGCGCAAGTCGCCGCACACGTGCTCTTCGGCGTAGCGTTGGCTTTGTCGGCCGCAGGCAACAAACAGCGGCAAGCGGCGGGCTTCGGAGAGCCGGCCCAGCGGTGTGCCGTGCCGCGGGAACGGTCCGCACAACGACAACACGCCGGCGAACCGGTCGGGGTGCATCATGCCCAGGCGAAAGGCGATCGTTCCGCCGGCATCGAACCCGGCCAGGAAGATACGCTCAGGATGGATGTTGTAGCGGTGCTGCGCCAGGGAGATGCACTCCCACACGCGGCTTTCGGCCAGGGCCACGTCGGCCGCCCGATGCAGCCAGGTGTAACCGCGCTGACCGTTGGGGCCCGGCGGCATCATCCGGGTGCCGCGTGGTGCCACCCCCACGTAGTTTCGCAGGCTCAGCCCTGCCATCACGCGGCTCAACTCCGTCTCATCGCTCCCGGGGCCGTGCAGCCACACGATCAGCGGATAGGCGTAGTTCTTCTCGTAGTGCAGGGGGCCAAACAGTGAACATGCCGAGCTTGGCGATGCCAGCGCAGGCGAAGCAGAACCGACCGCCTCGATGGGATCGTCTGCCAGCACTGCATGCGGTTCAAGTCGGTTCATGATGGTTCTCGGTGAGGATGTGCATGGCGGGGGAACTCTACCCGAAGCCCTTCAAATCTGTCAACGGAACAACTCGCCCCGGCGAACAAGCCATCGATGGGCGAAGGTTCCAGGCCGCACAAGGCAGGTCCGCAATCGTTTCTTGCCCCAGCCCAACTCTCGCCACACGGCCCGCGGGCGGGCGGCCCTCGACGACGAGCTGCTGGCCCTGGGCCGCTGCGCACACACGAGTCGGGCTGATCGGCCCCGGCAGTGTGCGGACCATCCTTGGAGGCAGGCACCGCCGTGGGGTGCCCCGAGCAACGAACGACAACGGAAATGCAGGGCGACTGCCCTGGGGGCGGTTGCCCGCCATGGACAACCGTAAACGGTGAATCGTCGGACGCCGAAGGCAGGCGGGGCGACGCGCCGGGAAGGGCTGGCCCTCGGCACATTCCCGCGGGCGGCGAGATGCATGCGTGCTGTGGTTGCGCGGCAGGCATTTCGGCAACCGCGGACAACCGTTCTCATTCACCCCCGCGTTTGCTCCCCTGGTAGCGGAGCGCAGCGCGGGGCAAGCAATCTGGCGGCATGGCCACCACAAAACGACCGCCCGCGAACATGCGTGGCTGTGCGCATGTTCGCGGGCGAAGGCGTGGTTCTTAAACGAGGGTCGCCATCGTGGCAACCAGCGACTTCACAGCATCGACGCTCTTCTGGAAGTCGGCCTTTTCTTGTTCGTCCAGTTCCAGCTCGATCACCTTCTCGACACCGTTGGCGCCCAGGATGATCGGCACGCCCACGTAGTAACCGCCCACACCGTACTCCTTGTCGCAGTAGGCGGCGCAGGGGATGAGGCGTTTCTTGTCCTTGACGATGGCCTCGACCATCTGGGCCGTAGCCGCCGCCGGAGCGTAGTAGGCGCTGCCGGTCTTGAGCAGGCTGACGATCTCGGCACCGCCGTGGCGAGCCCGCTCCACGATGGCGTCCAGCTTCTCGCGCGACATCAACCGGGTGACCGGGATGCCGCCCACCGAGGTGCAGCTCGGCATCGGCACCATGGTGTCGCCGTGGCCGCCCATCAACAGGGCCGACACGTCCTCGACGCTCACGCCCAGCTCCATGGCGATGAAGGTGCGATACCGGGCCGTATCGAGCACGCCGGCCTGCCCCAGCACGCGGTGGTGCGGGAAGCCGGTCACCTGCTGGGCCCGCTGCACCATGGCATCGAGCGGGTTGGAGACCACGATCACAATCGCGTCGGGGCTGGTCTTCTTGATCTGCTCGGCCACGCTGCCCACGATCCGGGCGTTGGTGGCGAGCAGGTCGTCGCGGCTCATGCCGGGCTTGCGAGCGATACCGGCAGTGATCACCACCACGTCGCTGCCGGCGGTATCGGCGTAATCGCTGGTGCCGATCAGATTGCTGTCAAAACCCATGATCGGCCCGGCCTGGCGAAGGTCGAGCGCTTTGCCCTTGGGCATGTCGCCGGCTTCGGGAATATCGAGCAGGACCACGTCGCCCAGCTCGGCCGCGGCGCACCAGTGCGCCGTGGTGGCACCCACATTTCCGGCTCCAATAATCGAGATCTTGGCACGCCTCATCGACGGTTCACCTCAAGGGGGGATGGCTGGTGTTTCGGCCCGCGCCGCGGCTTGGAGGCGTTTCAGGCCGCAACCCGCCTGTGCCTGCAACAAAGTCGTCAGCGCTCGTCAGTTCCAGTTTGTGAGTATCGAGAATGCCAGTGCCAAGTCAAGCCGCTGCCCCGCACGGTCGAGCGGGCTTCCCCCCTTAATCTCTTGCCAAATGCGCCGCGAGTTGCTTACGCGCCGCGGCAAGCGCGCGAAGGCCTGCCGATTACAAAGACTGGGCAGCAAGTGGCACGGGTGGGGTTCGAACCCGCAGTCACGAAGGTTTGAGCTTCACCGCGATGCCACGGTTTGCGTACCGTGCCAGTTGATGGAACGCGCGAGCATCCACACCCCGCGTAGCCTGAGAGCACCGCTCGCGCGAACGATGCGCCGCGCTGATCGTGCGCGGCGTGAAAGACGGCCTGGAGCGAACAAGCTGCGGCGACAGGAATCGAACCTGTGTCGGGGCGGTTAACAGCCGCCTGCCCGTACCAGCACGGGCTCCGTCGCAAGGCGGCCGTGGCTCGTGGCCTCGCGAAGCAATATTGCGGAAGAGCGCCCAGCGGGAATCGAACCCGCACTTTCGCCATGGCAAGGCGATAGGCAACCATTACATCATGGGCGCGGAGAAACGAGACCGCCGATGTGCTGCGTCTGAAGTAGCTCCAACACGCGTCAGAACGGCTGGTCCACAATTGGGATCCAGGCAATCAGAACGGCCGCAGGTGGGCTGGAGACGCTCGAATCTTCGTCTCCTGGTCTTCAGCCAAGCGCTAGACCAGCTTAGCTACCCGCCCAGGCAGCGTTGCGTCGCTCACGTGGGCCGGACGTTTGAAACGACGCACGCCACACCGCCAAGGTTCGCATGTGCCGGTTAACGATGGCACCAGGCGTTGCGGCCGTACTTACGCCTGGCCAGTGAGTACGCGGCAAGGCGCAGCCTTTTGTCTGGCCGGCGTCTGAAAACCGGCGTTTGAGAGAGCAAAGTCGGTACGCCGCCGCTACAGCGACAACGTTTCACGCGACACGTGCGAGGCCTTCTTCTCGCAATGCGGCGAGGCCGCGGACTCGCTCGCCGAAGCGGCAGCCTCGCGCTGCCTCTGGGCGGCTACGATCCGTCGGGCAATGGCATCAACCGTCAGCACGGCCACGGCGGCAGCCACAGCCAACAGGGCCGGCAGCCACAATTGATCGAGTGTCGGGAAGTAGTTCTTCCCCTCTTCCTGGAACGGCCATACCCGCCGCAGCGAGCCAACCATAAACCCGCACAGTGCGGCCATGGTGATCGATTCGTGCCGGGCCAGCAGGAATTTGAGAATCTTGCTGAAACCGATTAACCCAATGGCGCAGCCACAGCCAAAGACGGCGACAAAGACCAGATTGTCGAGCGTGATGCGGCCGCGAGCCACCTCGCCCACCACGCCGATCACAGCCGGGTACATGCCCAAGATGAGCAGCACAAACGCGCCGCTGATGCCCGGCAGAATCATCGCGCAGATGGCGATCATGCCGCAGATGAACAGGTACGGGTAGGTGACCTCGGCTTCGGTCGGCAACAGCCCCGTCAGCCAATACGCCCCCACGGCCGCCACCACGGCCAACAGCACCGCCCCCAAGGTCCAGTGGCGAATCATGCGAACCACCAGCACGCACGAAACGCTGATCAAGCCAAAGAACACCGCCAGCGTCAGTTCGGTGTGATGCTCCAGCAGATACTTCATCAGCCGGGCAAACCCGAGAATGCCGCTCCCGATGCCCAGCAGCAGAAAGAACAAAAACCGCAGGTCGATCCGCTGGGCGGCGGCTTTCCACTGCCGCTGGCGGACCAGGTTCAGTAGCGTCAAATCAAAGTGGCTGATCGCCGTCACCAGCCGGCGATAAATGCCTACCACCAGGGCCACCGTCCCGCCGGAAACGCCCGGCACCACGTCGGCCGCTCCCATGGCCACGCCTCGCAAAACCATGGCGGCATCCTGCCACAGGCTGGCTTGCGGTTTGTTGTCGTTCATCAGCGGAAGCCCAACAGGTCAAGGAGCGGGTACGGCGAAGCGATCTTCACCGGCAGCGGGGGGCAGGTGGAAAATCGTCCGGCGGGCTGCTAGAACCAGCCGATACCGCCTTGAACCGCGCTTGACGGTCGCCGGCGGTGGGGTTACCGCGGCTATTTCCGCCGCATTCCCCTAGTCGAGGGCACCCCATCGGGCCCCTGCTGGCGCACCCTAGGGGATTGGCGCATGGCCGTCAATGGCAAGCAGCGGTGCCAGCATGGCCAGCAGCAGGCCGCACGCGCTGGCCCCTTGCTCGCACGCGGTGGTTACGCCCCGCCCGGGCGAGCCCGAGTCACCGCAGCGTCGGCCGGCCCAGGGCATTGGTCGGGGGGGCCGGCATCGCCCACTCTCAGAGGATCGAAAGCAGTATGAAGTTCGACTGTCTCAGTGCCGGCATCCTGGTAGCCGATCACCTTTGCGCGCCCATCTCGCACCTGCCCGCTGCCGGCGAGTTGGTGCTGACCGACTCCCTGCCTCTGGCCATCGGCGGCTGCGCGGCCAATACGGCGGTCGACCTGGTTCGGCTGGGAGTCAAGGTGGGCATCATCGGCTGCGTGGGCGAGGATCCCTTCGGCCAGTTCATCATCGACAGCATGGCCGCCCAGGGCGTCGGCACCGAGAGCATCCGAAAAGTGCCCGGCGTGGAAACCTCGGGCACGCTGATCATCAACGTGGCCGGCCAGGACCGGCGATTCATCCACACCATCGGCGCCAACGCTTCGCTCCGCGCAGAAGACATCCCGCTGGAACGCGTCACCCAGGCCAAAGTGTTTTACGTGGGCGGGTATCTGCTGATGCCGGGCCTGGAGCAACAGCCGCTGACCGAACTGTTCCGGGCTGCCCGAGCCGCCGGCGTGAAGACCGTGCTCGACGTGGTGCTGCCCGGCCCTGGCGATCACGCGCGGCAATTGGAGCAACTGCTGCGTGAGACCGACGTGTTCCTGCCCAACAGCGACGAGGCCCGGGCCCTCACCGGCCAGGACGATCCGCAGCGGCAGGCCGAGGCGTTTGTCGAGGCGGGCGTAGGCACCGCCGTCATCACCTGCGGCGATAAGGGAACGTGGCTGGCCACGCGCGATTACACGTTCCGCGCCGGCGTGTACGACGTGCCGTTTGTCGGCGGCACCGGGGCCGGCGATGCGTTCGTGGCCGGCTACATCGCCGGACTGGTCGATGGCCAGTCACCCGAGGGTTGCCTCCGCTGGGGTAGCGCCCTGGGCGCAAGCTGCGTGCGGGGCGTGGGCGCCACCGAAACGGTCTTTACCCGCGACGAAGCCCTGGCGTTCATGCAACAGCAGCCGCTGGCCATCGAAACGGTGCGAGGTTCGTTCTAGCGCACGCAGTAGCGTGCCGGCCGCTTATTCCTCGCGCCCCAGCTTGCGCAGCAGGTCGAACGTAAAAATGCCCTGCCGGCAGCCGTGGTTGAAATGAATGTTGTAGGCGTAGCTGCCTACCGGCTGCATGCTCACCAGCTTCAGCGGCTGGGTTTCTTCCGGGCTGAGGACCGGCAGCAGGCCGACCTCCTTGGGAGCCTCCACGGCCTGATTGCGCCGCTCGCGGCAGCCGGCGCACGGGCAATTATCGAGAAACTCCTGAAACCGGTAGCGGCGAACCTGACCGTCGCTCCAGGTGATGCGCAGCTCGCGTTCACCGGCCAGTTCGATCTTGGTAGGGACGACGCTCACCTTACTGTTCGCTCCGTAGTGTTTTCTCGCCAGAGTAGGCCGCCCACCGCTCGCTACCAATACCCGCCAACAGGCAGCCCGTCTTTGGGTACTTTAGCAGTTCGGTGGCTACCGGGGCAGGGCTGGTGCTGTTCAACACGGTGGGGCGTGCGTCGGCAGAACGTACAAGATCAGGGCGTGCAACGCCGCGGCAGGGCCGTGCCGCCCGGGGGGCAACCGCTTCGGCCGCGATTGCTTTCTCCCCTGTGCGGCCGCAGTTACACTGGTGGGGCGGGCAGCACGGAATCCTTCTGGCCTAGTTAGCAGTGAAGTACGACATGAAGCGCGTAACGTGGTTTGCGGCGTTGGCCATCCTCGCCACCGGTCCTTGGACCGCGGTCGGGCAACAAACTCCCTCGCCGGTCGACGGCAAGGCGGTGTCGTTCAAGAAGACCGTGCTCGACACGGCGTTTCGCAGCGAGGGCGTGGCCGTCGGCGACTTCAACAACGACGGCAAGCTCGATATCGCCGCCGGCACCGTGTACTACGCCGCGCCCGATTGGAAGATGCACCTCATCGGCGACAAGGCTCCGGAGTTCGATCCCAAGAACTACAGCCAGTCGTTCCAGAACTTTGCCGACGATCTCAACGGCGACGGCCTGACCGACTTGATCATCGTCGAGTTCCCCGGTGTCACCACAGCCTGGTTCGAACAGCCCAAGACGCCGGGTAGCCCCTGGAAGCGGCACGAGATCACCAAGATCACCAACAACGAAAGCCCGCTCTACGAAGACATCGACGGCGACGGCCGCCGCGAGCTGGTGTGCAGCGTGGGCGAGCATTACGCCCTGCTGCGTCCGCAGGCCGATCCGTACGCTCCCTGGAGCATCCAGATCATTTCGCAGGCGGATGCAAACCTAGCCCGCAAGTATTACCACGGCCTGGGCGTGGGCGACGTCAACGGTGACGGCCGCAAGGATGTACTGATCGCCGAGGGCTGGTGGGAAGCGCCCGCCGATCCCAAGGCTCCTGGCCCGTGGAAGTTCCACCGCGTGGACTTCTGCCCGCCGTGCGCTCACATGGTCGTCTACGATTATGACGGCGACGGCGATAACGACATCATCTCCAGCAGCGCCCACGCTTACGGGATCTGGCTGAACGAGCAGACGCCCGAAGGCTTCAAGCGGCACGAGATCGACCGCAGCTTTTCGCAGACGCACGCGGTCTGTCTGGCCGACATCAACAGCGACGGCAAGCCTGACTTCGTGACAGGCAAGCGCTGGTGGGCCCACGCCAAGGGCGACCCCGGCGTGGACGAACCGGCCGTGCTGTACTGGTTCGAGCTCAAGCAGGAGAACGGCAAGGCACGCTGGATCCCGCACCAGATCGACCACAACAGCGGCGTGGGCACGCAGTTTGAAGTGGCCGACGTTAACGGTGACGGGCTGCTCGATATCGTGGTCGCCAACAAGAAGGGCGTGTTCTACTTCGAGCAACAGCGCAATTAGGCCCCGCTCGTCCGCGTGCCAACCAACCGCCAGCCGCGCGGCAGCCTCGGGGGGCCGACCGCAAGGGGCTAGCGCCGTATGGCCTCCAGCAACAACCGCGTCTGCCAGCTTTGCGGCCGCGAGATGAAGCACGGGACGACCGAGCACCACCTCATTCCGCGCACGCTGCACCGCAACAAATGGTTCCTCAAGCGGTACGATCGCGCACAGATGAACCAGACCATCAGCGTGTGCCGCGACTGCCACGATGCCATTCACCGCTTCATCCCCAGCGAGAAAGATCTGGGCCGGCATTACGCGAGCATCGAGGCGCTGCTGGCGCACCCCCAGCTCAGTTCGTTCGTCGCCTGGGTGCGCAAGCAGAAATGAGGTTCTTTTGGGCCGCCGCGCTGCGTGTCGTTCAGGCTTCAGTCGCGGCCTGGTCTTGCGGCACAAAATCGGCAATGGCTGCCTCGAGCGATTCGGGCTGCTGCGACCCGATCAGCACTCGCTGGCAGGAACACAGGATCTGTCGCACGCCTCGGTTGCCCTGCGCGTTGTACGCAATGCCTGAACCGCGATCGCGCTGTTTGATGCCCCAGCCGCCGTACTCGCGGATCGGCCGATAGGTGCGCACGTAGTACGACTCGATCGCATCCCAATCGATCCGGCGTAGCGGCAGCGGGAACAATCGCACGTACAGGCTATCGGTGACGAGCTTCCCCAGGGCGTACATCAACAGCAGCACGAACGGAGCCCCAATCAGCGCGATACCAGCCGGCCAGCCCTTGGGCATGAACTGTAAGGCAATCCCATACACCAGCGCCATCACCGCCGCCACGGCAACCAAGGCACCAAGGCCCTGTACTTCTCGGTAATGGACCGTGGGCATAGCCAATAGCCGGCGTGGAGTTCCCCGGGGCGAAAATCAACAACGGCGATTCGTTTACGACGTGATCTTATCGGACACCCGGCCGCGGATCGGCACCTCGAATAGCCGCGGACGATCACCGGCCAGCGACTCGCGCACGGCAGCCGTCAGTTGATCGGGATCCTCGATCCACATGGCTTCCACGCCCAAGGATCGGGCCAGCGACACAAAGTCGATATCGGGCTGCACCAGGTCCTGGCCCACAAAGTTGCCTTCCATCGCCTGCGGCAGGTTCAGCACGCGGGCGCATGCCTTGAGGATCTGATACTGGCTGTTGTTGCAAACCACGAACGTGACGGGGATCCGATAGCGGGCAGCCGTCCACAGCCCTTGGATGCCGTACATGGCCGCCCCGTCGCCGAGAATCGCCAGGACGGGCCGATCCGGCCAGGCCAGCCGCACGCCCAGGGCGCATCCCAATCCCCAGCCTAGCGCCCAACCGCGGTGAGCAAAGTATCCGTCCGGGCGGCGAATGGCTCCCAGCCGCTCCAGCACGGTATTGGTGGTGGTGACGGCTTCTTCGACCACGGCCACATCTTCAGGCAGCGCCGCGGCAATGGCGTTCATGGCCACCACCGGGGCCAGCGGCCGTGCCTCGCGTTCGCGTTCAATTTCTGCCCAGAGTTCAGCCCGGGCGGCGCGTTGTTTGGCAGCTTGAACATCGATCCGCTGCCGGGCGGCCTCGCGAAACGCGGGCGAAACCGCCTGATCGAGCATCGCGGCCAGTTCGTCGAGCGCCGGCCGCAGATGCCCCCACACGCCTACCGCCAACGGATAATTCTTGCCAAGCTCAAACGGGTTTTGATCCACGTGCACCAGGCGGACGCCCGGTGGAATGGGCGGCGGCTCGTGATACAGGTATTGCCGCAGCACATTGAGCCCGACCGCCAAAATCACGTCGTGCTGGGCTAACAGCGGGTGAACTTCGGGCGACCACAGCGGCAGAATGCCGGCGGCCAACGGATGATCGGTCGGAAACGGAATGCGGCCGTGGCTGGTGCCGCACTCGCTATACACGGGTGCTCCCAGCAGCTCGGCCAGGCGAACCAGCCCCGCCACGGCGTCGGCCTCGGTCACACGGCTGCCGGCCAGGATCGCGGGCCGCTGGGCCGATGCCAAAATGTCAGACGCCTGCCGGAGGGCTGCAACCGGCGGCCGCACCTCGGTGGCCAGCGGCGTTCCCAGGCTCAGGTCCAGCTCAGCCTGCTCCATCTGCACGTCGAGCGGAATTGACAGGAACACCGGTCCGGTCGGCGGCGTCAATGCCACCTGTAATGCCCGACGGATGGCGCTGGGCAGGTCGGCCAGCCGCGTGACCTCGCAGGCCCACTTGGTCCACGGCCTCGCTACCCGCACCATGTCGGACCACAGCACCGGTTCCTCAAAGGCGATCCGTTGGTCCTGCTGCCCGGCGGTGACAATCAGCGGCGTGCCCTCCTGCCAGGCGTTGTAGAGCATGCCCATCGCATTCCCCAGCCCACAACTGATGTGCAGGTTCACCACCCCCACATGGCGGGTGGCCTGGGCGTAGCCGTCGGCCATGGCCATCACGGGCACTTCGTGGAGGCCCAGCACGTAGTTCATCCGGGGCTCGGTAACCAGGGCGTCCATCAGCGGCAGCTCGGTGGTGCCAGGGTTGCCGAAGATGTACTTCACCCCGGCATCGATGAGCATCTGCAAGAAGGCTTCACTGCCGGTATGCATGGCGAATGGGCTGCTGGAAAGTGGGGCAAGATCGGACCTGCCGCGGCGAATCCCACCGGGGGATAACGCGGCCGCTTTCACGCCGGCGGCGATAGTGTCTGTGGCGACGTGCGGCCGGCTCCCGATTGTACGGCGGCATTGACCTGAACGCACCGCCGGGCTGCTATCAGCGTGCGCACCGACTTGCCTCCCACCCCATTGCTGGCGGTCTGCACCCCCGATAGCAGCGGTCGAAGACACTGGGCAAGAATTTTTTGCCGTTTTTTGAATCTCTGGGGGAGGTCGATGGTGTTTAGTTCAGTAATGATTGGAGTTGCTGGCAGCCGTTTCCTGCTGGGTTAATCCGGGGGAGCAACCTTCGCCCCCGACGGCGCTTACACCGCCGCGCAGCATTCGCCACGTCCACAGAGCCGGCCCACCAGCTCATGGCCTGCACCATGCCCCCTTCGCCCTGGTTTTCGCTCATTGGGATTGTCACGGCTCCCCAGGCTACGCACACTAAAATCCATGGCACATCCCCTGACTTCTGCCCCTTATACCCCTGCTTCGTGGCGTCGTACCACGATGCGTCTGGCGCTGCCGCTGGGCCTGCTGGCGATCGGCATCTTCGGCATGAGCGCCTTGGTTGCCATGCGCAAGCCGACTGGCCGCGTAGAGCCGGAAAAGCCCATCCCGCTGGTATCGGTACAAGCGGTGCCGGCTCAGGCCGGGGCGTTCCGTTTGCTCGTCGACGGCGTGGTCGTCCCCAAGCGCGAAATCACCGTCGCCGCCGAAGTTGCCGGCCGCATCACCTGGGTGTCGCCTGAGTTCCGATCGGGCCACTTCGTCGACAAGGGGACCAGGCTCGTCGAGATCGATTCGCAGGTTTACCGGCTTGCCGTCCAACAGGCGGAGGCCGAGCGAGCCCAACTTCAAGCCGACTTGGGCCAACTCGAAGTAGAAGCCAAGAACCTGGCGGCCCTGCTGGAAATCTCCGCCCGGGAGCTCGACCTGGCCGAAGCCAACGTTCGTCGGGCCAGAGACCTGTACGATCCGCAGCGCAACATCCGCAACCTGACCCCGGCGCAGTACGAAGCCATCGAAGCCGCCCTGCTCAAGGCTCAAAACGCCCATCAGCAGTTGGAGAACTCGCGGGCATTACTGGCCAGCCGGCGGCAAAAGATCGAGGCCCAGCTTCAATTGGTCCAATCCAAGCTCCAGCAGGCTCAGTTGGACCTCGACCGTACGGTGATTTCCGCCCCGATCTCCGGCGTGATCAGCTCTCACAAGGTGGAAGCCGACGATTTCGTCCAGCGGGGCACGGCCTTGTTCCAGATCGTCGATACCGAACACGTCGAAGTGCGGTCGCAGATTCGCACCGACGACCTGTACTGGATCTGGGCCACGCGGCATACCTCGGCCGCTGATCCGCTCGATCTGCTGTACGAGCCGCCCCGCATTCCGGCCAATATCTACTACGAAGTCGCCGGGCAGCGTTACCAATGGCAGGGCTACCTTTCCCGCTACGAAGGCGCCGGCCTGGAAAGCACCACGCGGACTGTGCCCGTGCTGTTCGAGGTGCCGCAGCCCCATCGTGCCGGCGCGCTGGAAGGGCCTCCGACACTCATCCGTGGCATGTACGTGCAGATCGAAATGGAGATCGAGCCCAAGGTGCCGCTGCTGAAGTTGCCGATCGAAGCCCTGCGTCCGCCCAATATCGTGTGGACGGTCGAACCGTCCGCTGCCCAGGACGCTTTGGCGGCCGAATCCGATGACACCAACAACACCAGCTTGACGGCGGCGACCTCGGACAGCCCAACAACCGCATCCCCCGGATCGTCGGCAGCGCTGCCCGGCAAGCTGCGCTACCACGAGGTGCGCGTGGCCAAGATGCTGCCCGACGCCGTGCTGATCCGCGCCGACAACTGCACCGTGAAGCCGGGCGACAAGGTGGTGGTATCGCCCCTGGCGGCCGGGATCGACCAGATGGATGTGCAGTTCCAGTACGTCCCCGACAGTGGTCCGCGCAGCGCTGCCGGTCCGGTGCGACCGCAGCCGCAACCTGCCAGCCCTGCCGCGCAGCCTGAGTTGCCCGGCCCGCCGAAGCTTCAACGGTCGTAGCGAGCGCTACCCCCTATTCGGCCCGCCCTTCGCTTGCCGACGATTGAAGCCCCGTTTCGGTTTCCCCAACCACTTCCCAAGTACGCCGAATGCGTTCCATCGTTCGCTGGGCTGTGCATAACAGCCCTTCCATGAACACCCTGATGATCGCCGTGCTGGCGATCGGCCTGGGCTCGCTGGCCATGTTGCGCCGCGAGACCTTCCCGCCGTTTGACCTGGATATCATCCTCACCACGGTCATCTACCCCGGAGCCAGCCCGGACGAAATCGAGGAAGGCATCTGCCAGAAGATCGAAGAAGCCGTCCGCAGCATCGACGGCATCAAGAAGATCACCTCGATCGCCGCCGAGGGCCGCGGCAACGTAATCTGCGAACTGGAGGCCGACGTCAAAGATCCCCAGCGGGTGTTGAACGAAATCCGGGCCGAAGTCGACCGCATCCCCAGCTTTCCGCTCGACGCCGAAGACCCGCAAATCCAGCAGATCGTCATCCGCAACCCGGCGATCCGGGTTTCGGTCGTGGGGGGGCCCGACATCCCCGAGGGCAGCGGCAATCTGCAAGCCGAGCGGCAGCTCCGCGAGTTGGCCGAGATGATCCGCGATGAGCTGTTGCTGCTGCCCAGCGTCTCGCAAGTGACGATTATGGCCGAGCGGCCCTACCAGATCGATGTGGAAATCCCCGAGGCCACGCTCCGCAAGTACGGTTTGTCGCTGGCCCAGGTGGCCGA
Organism: uncultured Planctomycetales bacterium; assembly: GCA_937927735.1. Lineage (GTDB taxonomy): Bacteria > Planctomycetota > Planctomycetia > Pirellulales > S012-138 > CALBRZ01. The sequence goes on along the minus strand of CALBRZ010000027.1, from coordinate 18,850 downwards.
GGCCATCCGCAACGAAAACATCGAGCAGCCAGCCGGCACCATCCGCACCGAGAGCCACGAGTTCCTGGTCCGCGGCCGCAACAAGTACCTGCTGGGCAGCGAGATCGCGGCGCTGCCTGCCCTCAAACAGGCCGGCACCACCATCTATGTGGGCGAGCTGGGTACGGTACGCGACGGCTTTGAAGACCTGATCCTGTACAACCGGATCAACGGCCGCCCTGCGCTCACGCTCCAGGTGGAGAAAACGGCCGACGAAGACCTGCTGCAAATCGTCGAAGAGGTCCGCGCCTATGCCGCGGCCCAACAGGCGCGCATGCCGCAAGGCTACGAACTGGTGGTGTGGAGCGATGCCTCGGAGGCCGTCCGCGACCGGCTCAAGCTGCTCACCAACAGCGGCATCAGCGGGCTGGTGCTGGTGTTCATCGTCTTGAGCATTTTCCTTGAAATCCGCCTGGCGTTCTGGGTGGCCCTGGGTATCCCCGTGTCGGTGCTGGGCGCGTGCGCGGTGATGTTCTCCATCGGCTCGACGCTCAACATGCTCACGATGTTTGCCTTCGTGATGGGGCTGGGCATCGTGGTCGACGACGCCATTGTGATCGGCGAGAACATCTACAAGCACCGCCAGCTGGGCAAAGGTCCCTTCCAGGCGGCCATCGATGGTACCGTCGAAGTGGCCCCCAGCGTCGCAGCTTCGGTAGCCACCACGATCATTGCGTTCATGCCGCTGGCGATGGTGTCGGGCGTGATGGGCAAGTTCATCGCCGTGATGCCGCCGGTGATCATCTCCATGCTCACGATCTCGCTGATCGAAAGCCTGATCATCCTGCCCTGCCACCTGGCCCACAGCAAAGAGGAAACCGAGGGCTGGAACCGCCGCTTCCGCAACTGGGTCGATACGCGGGTCGACCGCTTCATCAACGGCGTCTACATGCCGGTCCTGCGCTGGTCGCTCAATCACCCCGGCACGATCTATGCCGCCACGCTGATGTGCATGCTGCTCGCGCTGGGCATCGTACGCGGCGGCTTCACGCCCTTTGTGTTGTTCCCGCGTGTCGACGGCGACGTGCTCCGGGCGCTGGTCGTGTTCCCCGACGGCACCTCGCCCGACATCACCGCCAAGGCCACGCAGCAGCTTGAGGAAGCGATCTACAAGATCGCCGAAGAGTTTCCCATGCCGCCCGACGAGAACGGCCAACCCCAGAAACTGCTGCGCGTGGTCAGCCGTTCGGTAGGCAAGGCCACGCAGATGGATCCCGGCCGGGCGGCTGCCGAGGGCAGCAACGTGGGCGAGGTGATCGTGGAACTGGCCCCGGTGGAGCGGCGCGGCAACATCAGCTCGCAGCAAATCCTCAATCGCTGGCGCGAGGAGACGCCGCCCTTCCCGGGCGTCGACGAACTGGTCTACACCCAGATGGAAATCGCCCCGAGCGCCAAGGCGATCGAGTTCAAACTGCTGGGCCATGACCTGGCCCGCCTGGAAGAAGCGGCCGAGCGGATCAAGGCGCATCTCGCCCAAATCGCCGGCGTGTACGACATCACCGACGACAGCCGGCCCGGCAAATGGGAACTGCAATTGAAGGTGCGGCCCGAGGCCGAAGCCCTGGGCGTCCGCAACGCCGATCTGGTGCGCACCGTCCGCGCCACGTACCTGGGCGAAGAAGTGATGCGGCTCCAGCGCGGGCGGCACGAAGTCAAGCTGATGGTCCGCTACCCGCCCGAGGAACGCAGCACCCTGGCCGCCTTCAACGACATTCGCGTGCGTACCTCGCAGGGCGAAATCCCGCTGCCGGAACTGGTCGACATCACCTACGACCGGGCGTACTCCGAGATCAACCGCGTGGATCAACGCCGGGCGATCACCGTGAGCGCCGACGTCAACGAAGACATCGCCAACGGTAACCAGATCGTCGACGAACTCCAGGCCACGGTGCTGCCTGAAATCCTGGCCGATTACCCGGAGATCAAGGTCCGCTGGGAAGGCGAACGCGAGCAGCGCAACGAGTCGATGCAAAGCCTGTACATCGGCTTTCTGGTCGCGTTGTTCTCCATGTTCCTGCTGCTGACGATGGAGTTCCGCTCGTACGTTCTGCCGCTGATCATACTTGCCGTGCTGCCGCTCGGTCTGGTCGGAGCGGTGCTCGGTCACCTGTTGCTGGGGATGCCGATCACGCTGTTCAGTATGTTTGGTCTGGTGGCCCTGGCCGGCGTGGTGGTGAACGACTCGATCGTGCTGATCGACTTCATCAACCAGCGCGTGCACGACCCGAACACCAGCCTGCACGAAGCCCTGCTGAGCGCCGGCTACGAGCGGCTCCGCCCCGTGTTCTTGACCTCGCTGACCACTATCGCCGGTCTGCTGCCGCTGCTGCTGGAGCGTTCGCTCCAAGCCCAGGTGCTGATCCCGATGGCCGTGAGCCTGACCTTCGGCTTGATGTTCAGCACGCTGTGGGTGCTGCTGCTGGTGCCGACGCTGTACCAGTCACTGGCCCGGGTCCGCGGAATCGAAGAAGAAGCCGATCACGAGGAGCCCTCGGTCGGGGGCCGTGCCGTAGTCGAACTGTAGCAGCTTGCCCCCGCGTCGTATGAACTACCGCCAGCCAGGTCCGATTCGCTGGACCGCGGTCGGTCGCCTGGCCGATATGGCACACGTTGCTGCTATGCCTGGTTCACCCGTGCAGTCAGCATGCAGTGGCAGCACGGACGAAGCGGAAGGATCTAGACCAATGCGCAAGGAGAAGCAGCCGGCGCCGCGCGTGGCCGATACGACATTCGCTCCCGGTCCCTCGCCCCGGACGGTTCGCACGGCCAGCGGCGAAGTGCTGACCGTGCCCGAAGGATGGGAGCTGTTGCCGCCGGGCGATGCCGGGCTTACCCGCCGCGTGAAAGCTGCCGGCGAACACTGGGTGGTGCAGGAGAAGAAGGGCCGCAAGGTCTTCTCACGCGGCGTTTGGGCCCCAGCAGCCACCATCGAACGCATTCGCGCGGAGCTGGAAGCCGAACGTTCGACCGAAAGCTACGCCAAGAAGCAGCAGGCCGCGGCCCGCCGCCGCGAAAAGGAACAAACCGAGTACGTGCAGGAGTTCACCGAGGCGGTGCGGACCTATCTGGCCTTTCACCCCAGCCATGCCGAGCTGGCCGATCGGCTGGCAGCAGCCGTGGCCGAGCATGCCACGCCCGTCGGCAGCGGTACGGTGGCGCGCACCAAACGCATTCCCGTCGAGAAGCGCGCCGAAGCGGCCGTCATTGCCTGGATGCGTCACCAGACGACCGCCTACGATTCGATGGTCATCCCGCGCATCAAAGGCAAACGCCGAGAGGTCCGGCGGATGCTCGCGCAGCGCTCAAAGGAGCTGCTGGCGCGCTACCGTCGTGGTGAGCCGGCCAGCGACCAATGCCCCTTGCGCAAGGCCCTGGCCGCGCGCAACTAGCGAGCCCAGCGTGCGATGGACTGGTACCCTACGGCTGTCGCCGGATGATGCAGAACCACGCATACGGCCCACCGGGCGAGAATGAGAGCCCTTCCAGGTCGGGCCGTGTTTCAAATCGGGCTTCTTCAATCGACTCGACCTGCCAGGGGCCGGCAAACGCGTCGTAGATGTCTTGCTGGGAGATCCGCCGCGGTCCGTCGCCCGGCGGTTCCTTATCACTGAAACACAGCAGTAACAGCCTGCCGCCCGGCTTGAGCACGCTGGCCAGCCCTGCCACGTAGCGTGCCCGATCTTCGTCGGAAAAGACGTGGAACAGCCCGCTGTCGATGGCCGAGTCGAATACCTCGGGCAGCTCATCCAGCCGCAACGCATCCATCACCAGAAAGTTGGCGACCAGGCCGCGCTGCCTGGCTTTTTGCCGGGCCAACTCGATCGGCCACTCGAGAAAATCGATCCCGGTGACCTTGTGCCCTCGCTCAGCGAAGAACAGCGCGTTGTCGCCGGTGCCGCAGCCCACGTCGAGAACCGAACCGGTCACCTGTTCCGCAACCTTTACGAACGGCGGCTGCGGCTTGCCGATATCCCACGGTGGCTTGCCCTGGTATGCGTCCTCAAAGTCCCGCTTGCTGGGCACGCTCTCGGCCATGACGGCAGTTCCTTGGTGAACAGAGGATAACACAGGCGCAATGCCCCCGTGGCGAAGCTAACACACCGCCACCGCGACCAAGCTGCCGCAGCAACGCCCCGTAGGGAACCTCCCCGGCGGCATGTTGTCCGCAGCGATTACCATGCCCTCCCACGGTTATTCTTACCGTGATGCCAGTCTTCGTCGAGTACGCCTAAACAACAAGCGGCGTTCCCCGCACTGCGCACTGAGCTTCTGACGTACTGGTGTCGCGCAAACGCACAACGGAAGGTATCGCCCACCGCCTTTACAAGCTCGACATGATATCCTGGATGATCATCACGCTTCCGGCTCCACCAAAGGGAATGGATAGAGCCTGGAAGATGGGATCGCGAGAAATCGGCGCGAACGCGCCCCGCGATTCGTTGTTGATGGCATCGTGAAGAATTGCCAATTGGCGGAGCTCGTCGTTATCGCCGTTTGCCGTCAAGGCAGATTTCAGCCGCTCAAGTTTTCCATTGATCTGGTCACGAACCCGATGCACTTCAAGACGCAACCGAGCGTAGAAAGTCACCGGGAAGAAGACGAGGATTCCCAGCACCAACAACAGTTGCCACGATACCCCGAGATGGTCCAGCCAGCTAAGGCGGATCAGGGCCACGCCCAGCACGATCCAGGCCGGCAAGAGCAGCAACCTGCCCACCGTTCGGGTTCGCTCGGCAAGCAGCTTGACGATGGTCAACCCCTCAATCACGGGGCGTAACTCGCCACGTAGTGCGACATGCCACTGCCTGGCTTCGTTCACCAACATCTGGTCGGGGCATGTCGAACCATCATCGTCTAGCTGCCGCTTCAGTCGTTTCACGCATGCGCGGACACTTTGGACCGCTTCGTAGACCACGAACGAAAGCAGCGCCATCGCGATTACGGTGCAATTCATTACCGCCTGCGATGTCACAAAGCATAACGTGCCTCGGCTGGGATTGGACGGAAAGCTCGTGAGCGTGAAGAACAAGTAGGAGCCCGCGAAAAAGGCCCAAACCATGGGCATTGCCGGATGCGCGCTGGACTTGAGGAACCGGCGATCAAAGAACTGTCGCCACACGGGCGGCAACGCGGTGGGCGGCACGTTTTGACCGAAGCACATCCTTTCCAGTTTCGCGGCGTTCTGCGCCAGTGACGAGATGCATATGACAATGAAGATACATGCCAGCAAGAACAGACCAGCCCTGGCAAGCGTCACCGGCCACATGCTAATGCCCGCCGCGGTAAAGGGTTCGCCGGCTACCGAAAACTGATCGACAATCACGGCGGCAACCGTTGCCGCGGCGACGACCGTTGCCAGGACAATGATCCAGTAAGGGGTGATGGCATCGGAATCACGGAAATCATGCCGGGTTCGAGACAATTCCCTGGGCTGGCGTCCTACCACGTTCGCCCGGACCGCTGCATGCAGATGTCTACCGAACAGAAACAGCCCCATGCGTAGCGGCTTGGACGTCACCATTCCAACTGTCAGCACGCCGGCGACGCTGAATCCGGTAATCCAAGACCACGTCGTCCCGGTTTCGCCGACGGAAAATCGCCGCAGGAGCAGCGCCAATATGACGACGCCCGCAAATGCGAAGAAGTAGATGTCCCAACGGGTCGTTGGCCAGGCCCCAAACACAAACAGAATAACCGCCCCGACTCCCAGCAGAATCAACAGGGTAACCGACCAATCGAACATCAAAATCAACAGCGCACCGCATGCCGACAGGAATGCGATCGCTGCCACGGCATACCGGAACCTGCGAAAAGGCCGGCCGTGAATCAACCGCGACGCAGAGGACAACACGCCCTCGGCAAACCGACTCGATTGCCCAAGCCGCCCTCGCGGCGTTTGCCAGGCGCGTTTGAACAGTTCGACGAGATCAACGACAAAGCGGATGCCTGCCCAGTACGGCACCGCCAGTAACACCAGTACCGTCGCGACCACCGCAAGGGTCTTGATCAGGGACATGTGGGTATGCGAGGTGGGAGGGTGCAGGCCGCGCGTCGCGTTGATGGTTGCCAGATGAAACGGCCCATGGGATCCAATCTCAAACAGCAGGCATCCGCTCCCAGGTTCGACCGGCGTGCTCTGGCTAGTGTTGGCAACTTGGGTTACGGACGCAGAACTTTCACTTGGTTCTGTATTACCCTCAGGAACCGCAGGCTGACCGTTACTTGCGGTGGACGCCAGCGCTTGCCGAACGGCAAAGAAGGCTGCTGTTTGATAGCTATCACGAAACGGCGTCGGGTGGTTCACGGTACTGGGCACCGACTCCAGAGCCTGGTGCGACTCCCCCGACGCGGAGCCGCCTAGTTCTCCACGGCTGTCGTCGTCCGTGGTTGGCGATTCCAATCCAGTCGGGTTCAATACCAAGCCAAAGTGCGAGGCGACGACCAGGTTCCGTGTCCATGCCAATTCCGCCGGATGCCACAGTTCAACGTCGAGGTCCGTCGTGAAGAAAACTGCATTCGGAAAATGCGGACGCAGCGCCCGGAGGATCAGCAACTTGTCGTAGACGTCGGTCCCGATGATACCAATTGCTTTGATGGAGTTCGCATCATGGAGCAAGGTCAGTTCCTGCTCAAGGCGCCGGAGGTAGTCGACCTGTGCGGGACCGGTTTGCGGCTCAACCTTGTCGGAGCCGGCCTGGCGAGTCGACTGTGAGTCATCCTGTGACTTCTTGCCGCGGTTGGCCTGGCGAGACGAAGGATGCATGGTGCGGCCGTCAATTCCGCGCAGGTATGAGAACACCAGCACCTGATCGGAGGTCAGGTATGGCGGCACAGACACCTTTACCGGACCTCTCCGGCTGGTCATGACGCGCAGCTCTTGAACGGCCTCCGATGAAGACTTGCTGTCGGAATCGGGCTCTTGAAACGGCCGCCCCTCGTGCGTCCATCCTCGTCCATACGAGGTATCGATCTCGGTCAGCAGGACGATCTTCTCTTTGGTACCGGGTTTGGGCCACGCGTTGCGCAGCGACAATTCCCACCGCAAAGCGTCCTGTAAGTCACGATCGCTGCCGATGACACGGTGGAATTCGACGCCCGTTCTCTCTAGGAACTGCTCCTTGTTCCCCAGATTGGCCCGCGTGGCGCGATAACTCCACAGTTGGGGCTTCCCGTTTCCCCATTCCCCCCAGGAAATGTTCTCTTCCTCCGAGCTGGACCGCGACATCGTTTCCAGCATATCTGAGGAGGTCGGGCCAATAATTCGCAGCTTTACGTTGCTACGCGTCTCGCATTCCGGAAACAGCTTCGCCATCACTTGTTGCAACGCGCTGAGCGGCCGCTCGCCGAGCGCCAACTCATCAATCCAACAAACCAGAACGCGATGCTGTGCCGGGCCGGAATCATTGGTTGGCGGCGAAGTTCCATTCCCTGGATGAATGTCTTTGACATAGAGCTTGAGCGGGACACGCACCGTGATGGGAGGCGTAGCCAAGCCGCTAACCGCAGCCGGAAGAACCACCTTGATGTCGGGCAGATCGACGTAAGGGAGTCGCGAATTGTATTTAAGGCGATAGCCACCTTGGGTTAAAGCCGAAACAACCGCATACCGCGTGCGGAGCCGCTGTTCGTGCGATTCTGCATCGGGGCCGCCGGGAACCAGGACCGCAAGACAAGTGAATTGCTCCGCAGTCGATACGGATTGCTGCAGCACGCGCGCGGCGATGCCGGGATCCGTGCCACGAGCATTGTCGACATCAGAAGGGTGGTCATTATAAGGCAGAAGTGGATCATCCCAAATCCGGGCATGCATGGCCGCCATGCCCGGCGGGGCAAGCGGAGCATCCGCCGTGAATGCGGTGGAAGCAGGGGCCGGCCGAGCCGATGTCAACGGCGGACGGGTGGAGTAATAGCCGATGACCGATAAGGCAACGACAACGATGCCTGGGAAGGCAAAGTCGGTCAATTTGGAAAGGTGGTGTGACATCGGGCTCGGCCGGGCTGCTGTGGGAACAAGTGCTACGTATCTACCAACACCAACGATCAGTGCGTCTGCCTACTGCTCAATGAACCGGGCAAAAATGTCGCGATTTACCGCTATGTTGCTCGGTTTGAAGTAGGAGCTGTGGGCGCATTTTGCATTGACGTTCGGCCAACATGCCTCCGCGGGCAGGTTGATGAATTCGTGATCCACCCGGAAACCCGTCAGCGGGCCGCCAACGATGTCGCCGGTCGCATTCAAATTGACCCAACGCCGCACATGCCGCGGACGCTGGCCATCGTCCGGGCGTACCTGCCAACGGACGAGGCGAATCGCCAACGCCGCGCCGACGGTGAACAGCGTGTTGACACGGCCGGGGAACGACTCGCTATCGAGCTGGCGGAGGGATTCATAAGCAACGACAGTGCCCCAGCTATGGCTGATCACATCGATCGTAGCGCCGCTGCGAAGAAGAGGGCGCACGGTATCCATGAAGCGTTTTTGAATGGCGGCGCGTGTCGCATCGTGCAGCAGGTACCGCACGAAATCATCGATACAGGTCAGCCCGGGAACCTCAAATAACGAGCGCTCGGCCGGCATCCTCAGGTCGCGAGGTTGTTCGTGGGCAGCAACATGCGGAAGGACTTCCACAGCCTGACGCTCGACCCGATCCTGCAGCACTTCTTTGATCTTCTCGGCCAGTTCTCTTTCTTCGGCCCCAAGGTTAGGCGCGAAACCGACAAGACCTGCGGATCGGGAGCGGTTGACCAGATCGCTCCATAGGACCGCGTGGCGATTGCGATCAAGCTCCTGCTGCAACTCGGAGGAGAGGTGCGGACGCAGGGCTTGCCACCAGGGTTCGGCGTAGTCGTCGTCGTGCTGGCAGATTCCGTGGACGTAGACCAGCGCCCGGGTGCCAGCGCGGCTGCTGTCGCGGTAGGTATCGGTGCCGCGCATGCTGTCACGGATCTCGCGCAGTACGTCGCGGAGTTCGCTAAGCAGGCTCTGAGCCTCGGGGGAGCTCAACGCTACGTCCTGGTTCCCGGACGAAGAAGTGGCGTGCCCGCCGCCGCTTGCGCTCGTGCCATTCCAGCGGAACAGTGGCCCGCGGACGGAGTGAGGCTCAAGTTGAGGCTCTTGCGTAAATTGAGCCCGCTCCAGCGCGGTGCGAACCGCCTGGTACAGGTCGCGATGTTCCACATGGGGGCCGACCTGGCGGACCGCCTTGCAGAAGTGGTAGGTGAACGCTCCGTGATAATCGCCGTCGATGTAGGCATCGGCCGCGGTCTGGTTGGCCCGGCTGGCCGCCCACAATACATGGTTCATGCTTCCGTCGTGCTCGATCGAATCGCGAGCAATCCGGCTCTGAACATGCAGATTGCGTCCAGTAGGCAGCACACCCGGAGGCGGCTCGACGAACCTCGCCAGCACCCGCTCCTGCTCCGGCAATTCGGACAGCAACAGCGATCGGAAACCGGTCTCTTTGGAGCGCCGCCGGGTAACCAGCTCGTCCACAAGCGGCGCCGTCTCCGCGGTGAAACTCCTGCTGCCCTCTTCCGGTGAGATCAGCAGTCGCGTGGCCGTGCCCGAGTGACACTGGTCGAGAATGACGGTCAGGTACACTCCTTCCGGCACCTGCTCGGTAAGTTTGCGCATATCGTCGTCGAGCAGGTACGTATCGGGGTCGCTGAAGTCCATGTCGTACAGGCACAGCAACTCGTCGACGCCGTCATCTTCGTCGCCGTCCAGATCCTTCACGTACGAACCATGCCCGGAGAAATGGAACACCAGGTTATCACCTGGTTTTGCGTTCTTGAGGAGCCATTTCCATTCCGCAAGAACCCGCTCCTTCGTCACGCTGCTATCGGTAAGAACGTGTATATTGTTTTCAGGGAAATCAAATACGTCGACAAGTAGACTTCGAACGTTCTGAACGTCATTAACGCATCCGCGCAAATGGCTGATGTACTTGTACCGGTTGATTCCGGTCAACACCGCTTTCTTAGCCATCACAAGACCTCTCGTTGGCAACACACGTTACGGAGCACCACGGTAGGCGCCCACTGTCATCACTCGTCGATAGATAAGAAAACACATCACTTGCCTATCGCCTGACGGCAAGTGAGCGTGAGTTGTCACAACCTTGTACGGCAGGGTTTACATGCCTGCCCGCACAACGTACCGATTGCTACGTATCACCCGGGTCAATCAGCAAATCATAAAACAAGGGCCTGCCGTCGGTTTTCTTGGCAGTGGAGCAGCGCCACGTAGCGCCGGCAACACCGGGCACGCGAGCGGCGCGGGTACGCGGCGATGGCAGGCTGTCATCGTGACCATCGTCGGAGCGCAGAATATTGCCGCGAGTCTTACGTTTTAGTACCTGATACAGCTTGCGGTATGGCATGTGCCAGCCAGGCAGCTTCGAGGCCGCCGCCTGGTCCACGGGTATCAGTGCGATGAGCCCCTCCGGCATCAGTTCCAGGCCATAGTCCGATCCCTGGTCATCACGTCGCAGTGTGGCGTTATGGCTGGCGTGGTGGCCTACCTTGTAGACCAACGTTCGCCCTAGCAGGTCCGTGATATCCAGCGAGCGGCGGCCAACGCGCCATTTCAGGCTCCGCCACGAAAGCCAGTTGCCTACCTGCGCATCGCCAACGAAGAGCAGCACGGGGCCTTGTCCGGGCTTCCCCAACTCAATGGCCAAGACCAGGCTGGTATTGTTCGTATGGCGATCCAAATGCAGGGCCAGCTCCTCAGCGGCACGGAGCCAATCCGACTCGATCCGCCGCCAACCCTGCCGGTCGAAGCCGTTAAAGCCATAATGCTCCCGGAAGAATGGCTGATCGGCTGCCCACTCGTAGGAACGCCGGTAGCGTTGATCGAACGGATAAGTAATCTCGCGTTGCTCACGCCCGTCGCCCGAATGGTTGAGCCCTTGCAGGACCGCTGCCGCAAAAGAATGCAACCCCACCGCCGAACTCAGGTACGTTTCGTGGCGATCGCCGCCGGACGGATCGGAGCGATTCAACAGCGCATCGTCGCGTGGCGGCCCCAAGACGTACGCTCGCGCGACATTGGTGCCAGGCAGCGGGATGGGCTGGTCGCCCGCATCCAAGAAAGTGATCTCTTCGGCTTGGCGTTTGAGAAGCGCCAGGGCAAGCTCATTGCCGCTTACGCTCTTGGAGCTACGCAAGCCAAGCTGCGAAATGAACGCGGCGTGCTGTTGTTCGTGCTCGTCGACATCGCCATTTACTCCGATCGCAAAGAATCCCGTTGCGGCAGCCAAGCGCTGTTGCATTGCAGCCAGCGCAGGGCTGTCTGCAGCCTCCTGTTCGAGTTTATGAAGCGCAGCTTCGATGGCATCGTAGGCGGCGACCCTGCCGCGTCGCAGCCGGGCTGCGTCGGCATCGTGGTCATTTTCCGTCCAAGCCAACCACAACCGGCCGATCGTGATGTCTCCGTTCAAGAAACGTTTAGCGTGGTGCACAAATCCGGAAAGGTGGTCAGCGTGCTCGTGGGTAGCCACCACCAGATCGATGTGTCCCTCCGTGGCGCGCGCCAGATCATCCACCACGAGGGCCATGTTCTGCTTACCCTCTTGCTGGGCAAAATGCACCCCGCAGTCGATCAGCATATAGACCGGGCGAGCCTTCTTGCCTGCGAAGGCCAACAAGAAGCAATCCCCCAGCCCTAGCCGATACATGCGGATCGCCACGCCACCGGGCGGAGGCAACAACGGCCCGGCCTGCGCGTTCTTTCGTGTATGCGTTGGAGGAGTTTGCTTGGCCACGGCTATTCCTCCCACTCTGGGCCACGGTGCAGCAGCCGAAACGGTTCTTGCGGTACCTTTTGCTCATCGGGCCGCCACAGACCGTAGCGCGCACGCGCATCAGGTCCTTCGGTTTCCATCCTGGCGAGAAGAAATGCTTCCTGGCGCTGCCGCCGGGATTCACTCTGAATCTTCTTGGTGATGCAGTAGCGTACTTGCCCCAGCTCGGGCTCAATCAGCAGGGTGGCTCCGCCGCGGAATCGATAATGGAGCGGTTCATCCATCCCATCATCGGGATGAACCGTTTGAATGGTGCGCTGAGTAAGCATCACCACCAGGTCCGTCTTGGTGCGGCCATTGGGAAGAACGCGAACGGCGGGGCGAATCGCATGAACTTCGAACTTGGTATCGCTGTAGAAATCGATGCCAAGCAGGTCGGACAGCCGCTGGCGCTCGGCATGGGCAGTGATGGTTCGCGTCTTGGCCACGAGAAACGCGTGCAAGTACCAAGCAAACTGCCGCTCGCGGAGGTACTCATTGCGGCGGCGTGTCGCCGCTCGGGCCGCGTGCGATTGTGACAGGCCGTTCGGGGAAACATGCAAATAGGCCTGCATGAGCCGTTCGCCCGCCTCTAAGACTTCTTCGAGCGAAGGCGGGACCCGGCGGCCTTGGCTGCCGTAGTCCTGGCCGCCGCCAAGAGGTTCACAGCCTAACCGTCCCAGGATCTCCCACCCCTCGTCGGCAATGTCGTTCGCATCGGCCATCGTCCGCAGCATGCTGATCGGGGGCAGCACCTTCTGCAGCAGGCGCTGTTCTTCCGGCGTGGGGGTGTTCCAAAGCAGGCTTTCAACCGACAACGTGCGAACATCTCGCGGATAAATTCCCCAATCGCGCAGCGAGCTGATGATTGCCACACGATAATGCCGTTGGTCGTTGTGAACCATGTTCACGTCAGCGGTAATCAGGCCGCGAACATAGTCACCGTAGGTCACATCGACGGGCGGCAAATAATCGAGTGCCCGAATGCAAATGGTCAGCAGGCGTTGGGCAACCTTGCTCGCTTCGTCCGCCAATCGACGTACGAGGTCAGGATGAATTGCCCCCTCGCCAAGCACACCTCGACCATCCGTCGCCAACCGGAGCAGGTCGGCCGTGTGCGCTCGATAGATCGTCAGGAACGCCGTAAAGATGGCGGCCACCAGAATGGCGCCACGGGCATGCGGCTGGAAGGTGGTTTCGATCTTCGAGGGGTCAGGATGGCGCGGTATCCACCTGCCCGTTACCGGATCAATCTCACCCAACGCATCGCGAAGCGCATTGCCACGTTTGGTCGCCCTGCCGAACTGCACGGCAAGCTTGGCCAGCAGGTTCTCCGTGCTCAGGTCACCGCGCGTGGCGGCAATCTGGTGCTCCAGGACGCCCGGTAATGTGAAATGCTGAAAGATGGCCACCAGGTCGGCAAACGCCTCGTGAAATGCCAGCGAATCCAGGTTGCTGGCTTCCAGCAGCCGACGGTGAATTCCGTCGAGAATCGCGTGCGTTGTTTCGTGCGCGATGACATCGTGCGACAGGCAACTGAAAACGATGCCTCCCGGCAAACCATCGCGCGAATCGGTATTCGTGGCGTTGAAATAGCCAAAGAGCAGGGCTTTCTTGTCCGGGCTGTAATAAGCGTTCGCCTCCCGTAGGGCGTGCGGATAGATGCGCAGTCGAGGAACGTACGAGTCGTTCCACGGCAGCCGCCGCATGCGCTCGTCGAACAACCGGGGTGACCAGTGAACGGTGCGCCCTAAGGCTCGCTCAAAATTCTCGATGGTCTTCATCGCCACGGCGTAGACCATCTGCTGATGAAATTGCGGATTGCCTTCGGAGGGAGCCAGCCCCTGCTGGGCAAGGAGATGCGGATGGTTCAGATCGACTGGCTCGTAGACCGCCTGGCTGGGCGGATCGATGTCGACCACCTCAAGGTATTCGCCGCAGGGCCCCGGCTGGAGATCCTCCTCCCAAGCGACGTTGACAACCGACCGGTTGACACTGGCGGTCGCAAGATCCAGATCGAGGCTCGGATCGAATGCATAGATTTGCAATGAGCGGTGCGGCGGTGGGCTGCTGCCCAGCATAGGGTGCCCCTAAATATGCTTCTCTGGCCATCCGCTGGCAAAAGAAGACGTTAGCCCCGGCACTCCTGCCCGGCTGCACACCAGTGGGTAAGTTACCCAGCTAATCGGGAGTACGCAAGTTGTTAGTTTTCAGATTACGAACACGCTAACGCTGCAAAATGCATAGTGGCCGGATCTGTAAGATCATGTTGCATCTAGGGACACCGCCAGGTAAAGATGGGCACTATTTTTCTGAAAAATCAGACAAATCTAGATAACCATTCGGCTGCCGCATCGCCTTCGCCGCGGGAGGCAGCACCGCGGGCAGTCCAGCATCGATCAGCAAACAGAAAGGCCGCTGGGCAACCGCTGCAGAACCCAAGCACGGCTAGGAGCCAGCTGCCCGAAGTAGGACAGATGCAAGGTAGTTTGGCTGCCGGACTGCCCAAGCAGACGAGCCGTTCGGAGCCGTTGTTTGCAATGTCGCGCCGGCCGTGGCGTCGCATAGAAACCGCTCCAGCCCAAGCCACGGTCGTCGATCAGTCGCGAGCCAGGCGTCGCCAAAACAGAGGTTCGATGGATTCGCCCACGGAATGAACACCACGAGCACACACGCTGATGTAACCTTCATGGCCACGAGCGCACGGCTCTCGAGAAGCGGCTAGCGACGCCACACCTCACCGGACCGCCTGAACAACCGGTCACCACACCAGGGCGTATAGCCGGCTGTTCAAGAACTGGCCGTCTTTGCGGTAGTACTTTCGCAGCAGCCCTTCGCACGCAAAACTGTTCTTTTCCAACACCCGGGCGGAGGCGAGGTTCGACTCGAACACATGGGCGGTAATCCGCATCAGTTGCCAGCGGGCAAAAGCGTACCGGCATGCCGAGGCGACCACGGCCGTCATGATCCCTCGGCCCCACCAGGCCTTCGCCAACCAATAGCCGATCTCGGCCTTGTGGCCCACCGCAAGGTCCTCAAAGCCAACGCTGCCGATCAACTCGCCGCGTTCGCGGATCACAAAATGGATCGGCTCACCGTGCTGCCGCGTGGCCTCGGCCACGATGTCCAGCCACTGGTCGAAGTGTTCCGGCGTGTAGGGATGAGGTATCCGCAACGTGTGCTCATAGATTGCCCGATCGCCAATCCGCTCGACACACGCCGCCTTGTTGCTGGGCCGAAACTCGGTCAGAGCAATTTCATCGGTCACCTCGATATGCATCGCCGTTCCCTCCCAGCCCGGTGAGTTTGGGTAAACCAGGATCTACGACACGTCCCAGGCGGCTGAGGTTTGGCCTGTTCTTTCCGGTTTTGACCGATAACTAGTCAGTTTGGGCGTCCCAGCGCGATGGAACCTGCCTTGGCATGCCCGTGTTTGCCCAAAGCATGGAGGATGGCTTTGCAACTGCTGCGCCGGTTGAAGCCCCCCCGGGACAGGCGGGCAGCGTCGTTTGTGCCGTTTATTTGTCGAGTGCAGCCTGTACGATTCGCCGCTCGGGCGTTTTCGTTTGCTATACTTGTGGGACAACTTTCCCCGGCTGCGTTGCAAGAACCAGGACGGTGGCGGCGGTAGCCATGCCAGTTCTGCGACCCCGGGGCAACCGAAAGGGCAACGCAATGAGCATGGCGAACGAATCTCCCCTGGCGGACCAGTTGCGGCACGATCTGACGGCACTCCGCGGCAATTGGTTTTGGTTTGTGCTGCTGGGGTTCGCTCTGGTCGTGATGGGCAGTATCGCCCTTAGCGCGGTCGGTATTGCCTCGCTCGCCACGGCAGCAGCCCTGGGGGTGTTGCTGCTGATCAGCGGCCTGTTCGAAATTATCGGTGCCTTCTGGAGCCGCCGCTGGAGCGGGTTCTTCCTGCACCTGCTCTCCGGTGTGTTGTCGTTCGTCGTCGGCATGCTGTTTCTGCGGGCACCGCTCGACGCCCTGCTCGTGCTCACGCTGCTGGTCGCGTGCCTACTGATGGTGAGCGGCATCTTCAAGATTGTGGCCGCTCTGAGCCACCGCTTTGCCATGTGGGGCTGGACCCTGGTGAGCGGTATCCTCGATCTCATCCTGGGCATCCTCATTTGGATGGAATGGCCGGAATCGGCCCTGTGGGTACTGGGCCTGTTCCTGGGTATCACGCTGATTTTCCGTGGCGTGAACTGGATCGCCCTGGGCTTTGGCCTGCGTAGCCTGCCCCGTGACGCGGCAACCTAATGCCGCAGGCAGAGTCTCTCTCGCCGGTCTGACGCCCCAGTGTCGCCAGACCGGCCAGGGGCAAACAGGCTGGCGTCCTTGCCGCACGTTTCCGTGCGAACTGGTGACGGCGTTTTGGCGACGCTTCTCACAAACAGAGCCGGATCGGCACGACTGATCGGTCAACGCGGCAATCCTGCCCGATCAAGCCACAGCGCGGTGCCCCCCAGTGCTCGACTTGGCGAACTTGCCGCACGCGTACAATTAGGGTTAGCCCGACAAAGCCAACCCGGCGTTCTTCCGCTGGTTGCCACCAGCGGAAGCCGTGGGCTGGCTTTTCCTGTGCGCCTTGGTCATCGCCGAAAGCAGTGCAGCCTGACGGATGGCACCGCGACACAGTCAAGGCACGCAACGGTCCGCCTGCGGCGTAAGTCGGCGTAACGTGTGCCTCGCCTGACACCAGTCCCATCCAGCCAGGCTGGATCGCGCGGGGCAGTCGCTTCAGGGCCAGCAGCCATGAAACTGTCGATTCTCGATCTCGCGTTTGTGCCGGCCGGCTCCACGCCTGCCGACGCCCTGCGGAACACGCTCGATCTGGCCCAGCATGCCGAGCGCTGGGGCTACCACCGTTTCTGGCTGGCCGAACACCACAACATGCCGGGCATCGCCAGCGCCGCGACCGCCGTCGTGATCGGCTACGTGGCCGCAGGCACCCGCACCATCCGCGTAGGGGCCGGCGGCATCATGCTGCCAAACCATGCCCCGCTGATCGTGGCCGAACAGTTTGGCACGCTCGAATCGCTCTACCCGGGCCGGATCGACCTGGGATTGGGCCGTGCGCCGGGCACCGACCAGCTCACCTTGCGAGCCTTGCGGCGCACTCCACTGAGCGCCGAGCGGTTCCCCGAAGATGTGCTGGAACTCCAGGCCTATTTTGAGCCGGCTCAGGAGAACCAGCTCGTGCGCGCCGTGCCGGGCGAAGGCCTTCGGGTGCCGCTGTGGATCCTTGGTTCCAGCCTGTTCGGGGCGCAGCTCGCCGCGAGGCTCGGCTTGCCGTATGCGTTCGCCTCGCACTTCGCGCCCGAGTCGCTGATGCAGGCCTTGGAGGTGTATCGCCAGGGCTTCAAGCCGTCGCGACAATGCGACCGGCCCTACGCAGCCGCAGGCGTCAACGTGTTCGCTGCGGATACCGAAGCCGAAGCCCGACGGCTATTCACATCGGCCCAGCAACAGTTCACGAACCTGGTGCGCGGCACGCCGGGCAAGCTGCCGCCGCCGATCGACGACATCGACTCGTATTGGACGCCGGTGGAAAAGTCGCATGCCTCGGCCATGCTCAAATACTCGTTCGTAGGCACGGCAGCCTCAGTCCGGCGCGAACTTGAGCAGTTTGTTGAACGGACCGGCGTGGACGAACTGTTCGTCGTTTCGGCCATCTATGACCACGCGGCACGGCTGCGTTCGTATGAACTGCTGGCCGAAGCCTGGCCGCTCGCCCCTAAATGAATACAGCCCGCCTGCCTGAACGGCGACAGCGGGCTGCGGTGAGATGCACGATCAGCTTGTTGGCGGCATGACGCGTAAGGCTCGGAGGCGACCGCCTGTTTCTTGCCGGCACGCGCCGGTGCGTGACGATTAACGACGCTCCATGGTGAAGCGGCCGTAGTCGTCGGCGGAATGGTAGGTTGCGTTGAAGTGGCAACCATTCATGCACGCGTGGGCAGTAAAGTCGCCGAAGAGCGGCAGCCGCGAATGGCCGTGCAGGTAGATCGTCCCGTCGTCTGAACGGCCGGTGACCTTCATCGGCACGGAATAGGCGAATGGGATGATGCCCGCGAAGGTTCCGCAGAACGTCACGCGATACGTGCAGCAGTCTTCTTGCTGCACGCGCGCCCTGATGCGTCCGTGATGGCCGGTAGTCTTGCTTTCCCAGGTGCCGGCGTAGCGGGGCGTCGTCCCCCAGCCGCTGAGAATACCCGATTGAGCCGGCGAGGCGATGCCCACGATGAGCAGCATCGCCAACAGTGGAATTGCCCGTCGCAACGTTGCCATATTCTGAGTCCTTTCTGTACCTGACGGTAACAGAATCGGCACGATCCGGCGGCTGCTAAAACAACAACTGCTGCGCAGAACGGCAAAACCACGGAGGTGGTAGCGGACGCACCACACGTAGCGATTGCGCAATCTAATACAGGCCTAACACTGGCCGCGGCAGGCTAGCCGGCGACGATGCTTCTGCACCCCCACGATAGCGCTCAACCGGCCTGACATTCGCTCAGCCGAAAGGCGTACTTGGCAACGGCGTTGCCGCGTTATTTGGAACCTGCTGAGGCCCCGAAGTCCGCCTTGCGTCCCATCGCAGGCCGATTCCATACAGCACATTGCCCAAGCCTTGCAACGCCCAGGCGACATTGCGGGGGTAGCCGCGTCAGCCCTAGCCAGTCCGCTGCAATTGGCGATTCGCCCTCACTCCGTTGCCGACGCTCGGCTTCTTGCGTGCTTTTGGTGCGCGCGTCTGATTGCTTTATTCCGCGATATGGCCGTTTTCGCATTACAGCCTACATACCCGATGCCGGTTCACCCGTACGAGACCGCTGTTGTCCGGCCTACCCATGCCCATAACAAGGCACTGTCCACGGCAAGCACACTGCGTCTTCTATCAGAAGTTCTTTCAGACGCCCGCTTCCAATAGCGGCAATAGCGTCCTGCTTTCCCTGAGACGATCGTTCTCTAGAGCCTTCGCCACAACGATGCCGCCACTCGATTCATCGCAGTACCGTTAG
>CALBRZ010000026.1 GCA_937927735.1 uncultured Planctomycetales bacterium | reverse complement strand
CTATAGTTACGGCCCAGACACCGACCAGCGCGTTGATCCAGCGAGTAATCGAAGCGTACGAACTGCTGATCGCGTTCACTGCGGACCCGCTACCTGGGGGAGAAATCTGCTCGATGCGCACGGTGCCGGCGGTGCAGAAAGCGAAACGCTGGCCGCCTGCTACGATGGTAGACCTCGCCTCGAAGCGGTGTCAATTCGCCGCACTGGGCACAGAGCATGACCCAGGCGGGACACTTGCGCGGCTGAGGGCCGCGTGAGGTGCGCACGGTAAGAAGTTCGAGATGAACGCACGACGGCCGTCTCGCGGCACGCCAAGCCGGCGGCGATGGCTGCCGTTAGAACGTCAGGCCGGCCCGAAAGACAAAGGTGTCGTCGGGTTCAAAGGTGGGGCCGCCGCTGAGATATTCCAGGTGCCGGTTAAAAACGTAACCGGCTTCGAATAGTGCCCCTGGCCCCTGCTCGTTCTTGAGCTCTACGCCCAGTACGGCGCGTGCATCGTAATAGTTGAGCACGTCGCTGCAGCCGCATTTTCGCGCGATAGCCCAACTTCCGCCTCCGAACTCGCCGGCGACATACCACCAGGCTTCGCGATAGTCCTTTTTCCAGAATCGCTTCAAGAAACGGGGCCGGGGCGATACCAGCTCCAGCCGTGTTTCGTCGCTGGGCGTCCACACGATGCCGCCCAGCGGCAGAAATTCCACGTCGTCGCGATCCAGGTACGCCACGCCGGCCACAATCTGCACGGTGGGCGAATACGTCAGCGCGACCAGTCCTCGTGCGCCCAGTCGGAATGCGTCGCGGTGGCTGCCCTCAAAGTCGCTGTAAAGTCCCGGCGTTACCCCCAAGTCGATCAGAAACGCCGGGGTGAACCGTTTCAAGTATCGGATATCGAGGTACGCTTCGTGAAGCTGGCTGGGCACGTCCGTATAGTTTGGCCCCTCCGTCAAGGTCCAGCCGTAACCGGGCGTCAGGATCAGCGGCGAGTCCTCGTTGGGCAGCGGAAAGGCAAACACCGACCGCATGTCCAGCGTGGTCAGGCCCAACTCGTTGCCGCCCACGTACGTGGTCGTAAAGAGCGATTGTTGGTATGGGCCGAGCGAGCGCGGCTTGGGCGGTGGCAGAATCGGCTCGTAATCTTCGTCAAACGTCAGCGGCATTTCCAGCGGCGGATCGGCTACCGAGGGTACCGTGACATCGATATTGGGATCGAAGAACGCTGTCGGCTGATACGGTGAGCCTTCCGTATTGGGCAACGACTCCAACCAGTGCGGTTGCTGAAGCGTGGGAGGAACTACTTCTGCGGAGGCCCAGCCCTGCCGAGGCTGTGGCTGCTGAGACTGGGGCAGCGATGGGGCGAACGTACCTTCGGCAGGCACCGCGCTAAGCGGCGGGAGCGGCCGCACGTCGGCACTGGTGGTGTCCGCAGGCCAGGCGGGATACGCAAGAGGCTGTGACGCGGCAGGCGGTACTTGAGCATGCAGGTGCGCTGCCGCGCTAGCTAGCCAGCAGCCGGCCAGGGCTGCCAGCAAACGCGGTACGCGCCGGACCGTCGACCGTGGCTGATTGCCGCTGGGCCAAGCAATGGTAGCTGTACGCATCGCCCGCCTTCCGCTGCGATCCCACGAGAATTACCACGTAAGGCCAGTCCGGAGCATCAAGGCTTCTTCAGGCTTAACGGTCTGTCCGCTCAGATAGGTGATCTTTCGGTCGAAGGCGAAGCCAAACTCAATAAATCCGCGGCGGCCGCTGACGCCCGAGGCCGGCAGGAACTCCAGCCCCAGGTACACGCGGATATCCTCGTAGTCAAACCCGTCGGAGGCTCCCCACTCGCGTTCGATGGTCCACGAGTCGCCGCCGTATTCGCCGCCCAGGTACCACCACAGCTCGGTGTTGCCCCAGGTGGTGGCCCGACTGGCCAGCTTGGGCTTGGGGAAGTAGATCTCGAATCGAGTATCGGGATTGGGGGTCCAAACCACACCGCCCGCCGGCATAATCTTGACGTTGTAGCGATCGTAATAGATCACGCCGGCCACGATCTCCCAGGTGGGCGAGGTCCGAAAGATCAACAGCGCCTTGCCCTTGATGCGAATGCTCTTGTCGGTGTTGAACGTGTGGAAGTCGGAGTACACGCCCGGCCGCACGGCCAGCTCACTGCGGAACCAGGGCGTAATCACCGGGTTCCAGGCCACGTCGAGCCAGGCATCGTAGGTCTGGGCCGGCAGATCGTTGGGGCTGGAAGGACCATCCCACAAGTGCAGCCCGAAGCCCGGCGTGATCTCCAGCGGGGCCAACTGGTAGCCCAGCGGGAATTGCACGGTGGTGCTGAATTCGAACTCGTGCGCGCCCAGCCGGTTCGCCCCGCCGTTGTTGGCGATGAACGTATGGTTGAATTCCACCTGCTTGAACAGCTGGATCTGGTTCACCAGCGCCTGGTTGGGGTCGTAAACCAGATTGTCGGCGGGGGCTACGGGGGCTGGCGTGTAGATGTCGGCCGGCTCGGCGTACGGGTCCCACGGCTGGATGCCCTGGAGGGTTGCCGTGGGCGGCTGCACCACGGTCGCTGGCGGCTGCGTGGTGACAAATGGCGAATCGGGGATGGGCTGGTAATTCTGAGCCTGCGCGGCGGCAGAGCTAGCGCATGCCAATGCAATGGCCGATAGCGTTGCCAGCAACTGGGGGGCGGCGGGGCGCCGGCCGCGGTTCGTGGCGGCGTTGCCGATCGGCCCCTGGGCTGATGACAGCAGGCAGCGCGCGATCATGGGTCTGCGTCCATTGGCATGCGGGAACTCGCCCACCAGCTCGATCGACACCCAAGCCTCCGATTGCCGGGCGAGTGCGGGACGCCGGGCAAATGTCGCGGGAATGGGCCGGATAGTGCCAATCCACTGGGTACAGGGAGCGGTTCATTAGCAGAGCCGCCGCCAAGGCGTCAAGACCATACGTGACAGCATGCGGTCGCCAAGATGCCAGCGTGACGGCCTAGCGTTTCTGCAGTTCGAGCGAAACCCACAAGCTGGGGTCGTCCTGATACGGCAGTTCGGTGCTCACCGAAAGCGTTTGCGTTCCCCGCTCGCGGTCGACCACCGCGTACATGAAACCCAGCCGGGGATGCTCCACGGGATCAAAGCCTGTCAGCACCTCGCCGGGAATGAACACTTGCAGATAATAGCCACCCAAGCGGTTCTCGCTGCGGACACCTAGTTTGCGCGGCGGGATCGGCTTGCACTGCTCGCGGGCACGCTGGATCACCAGTTGCCCGGCCACCGGGTCCTGCCGCCGGCTGCCGCCGCCGCTGGGGATGAACGCCAGGCGATGGCAGAACCGGCTCGCGCGGTGAATGTTCTGGGTATCGCGGGTATCGATCCAGAGGTGCAGCCCGTCGCTTTCGTCGATCGCGCCATCGCGGCACCAGGGATGCTGCCGTTTGCCTTCGACCAGGGCCGTGAAGTACAGCCCGTTTTCGTTCCAGCCGGCGCGCACGTCGGCTAGCGGCGGTGCACCATCGAGCGTCTGGAGGGCCGGCAGCGCGTACGACTCGTTCAGGGTGATGCCCTCGGCCGTCCACGATTCTTTCACGTAACGGCACGGCAGGGTGAAACGGAACAAGAACGACGGATCGATCAGACGTTCGGTCATACGGCGGAAAGTCGGTAAGAACTCGCTCAGGGCCGCACGGTGGGCGGCCATTTCAATGGTAGGCACGCGGCGTTACTGGAACCGCTTCCGGTATGGCATATCGAACGTTGCCGCCACGGCCTGGTTGGTTACCTCGCCGTCGATGATGTTCACCGCGGCAGCCAGGGCGGGCGAATCCTGGGCGGCTTGGACAATGCCCTGCTCGGCAATCTGGATCACCCACGGCAAGGTGACATTGCACAGGGCGAACGTGCTGGTGCGGCCGACGGCCCCCGGCATGTTAGTCACGCAGTAATGCACCACGCCGTCGACCACGTAGGTCGGTTCGCTGTGCGTGGTGGGGCGGCTCGTGGCCACGCAGCCGCCCTGGTCGATCGCCACGTCGATGATCACGCTGCCGGGGTTCATCAGCTTAAGGTCGTCGGCCTCAACCAGCCGGGGCGCCTTGGCACCGGGGATGAGGACCGAGCCGATCACTAGGTCGGCCCGCTTCAGTTGCTCGCGGATGTTGTGGCGATCGCTGAACAGCGTGGTGACGTTGGGCGGCATAACGTCATCGAGGTACCGCAGCCGATCCAGGTTCACGTCCAACAGCGCCACGCTGGCCCCGAAGCCGGCGGCGATTTTGGCGGCGTTGGAGCCCACCACGCCGCCGCCCAGGACAGTGACGTGTGCGGGCGCCACGCCGGGCACGCCGCCCAGCAGGATTCCGCGACCCATCTGGGGCCGCTCCAAATACTTGGCGCCCTCCTGGATGCTCATGCGGCCGGCGACTTCGCTCATCGGGGTGAGCAGCGGCAGGCGGCCTCGCTCGTCGCGGAGGGTTTCGTACGCCACGGCGGTGCAGCCCGAGTTGAGAATGGCCTCGGTCAACCGCCGGTCGGCCGCGAAGTGGAAGTAGGTAAAGACTGTCTGGCCGCGGCGCAATAGCGGCCACTCCGACTCCTGGGGCTCCTTGACCTTCACGATCAAGTCGGCCCGCTGGAACACTTCCTCGGCCGTGTCGACCAGTTCGGCGCCTTGGGCGGCATATTCTTCGTCGGCGATCCCCGAGCCTTGCCCGGCTCCCCGCTCCACCAGCACGTGATGCCCGCGGCGACGCAATTCTTCAACCCCAACAGGCAGCATGGCGACGCGGTACTCGTCGCGCTTGATTTCGCGAGGAACTCCTACGATCACGTGCAGGTCCTTTCCGGTAAACCATCAAGCCGTATATTCGCCCTCAGTACTGGGGGCAATTTCTGGGGGGCAACGCTCCATCAATAGACCGGCTGCAACGCAAGGTGGCAAGGTACGCCCCCCCGTGCTCCCCTTAGAACGAGTCCGGCTCCTGCAAGTGGGGGGCGATCGGCGAGAACGTTAGCTAAGGCTGGAAAGCGGCGCGTCCCCATCTTGGGGAGAGGGGCCAGTTCGGCCGGCTGGCAGATCGTCTGGTAAAGGCCATCTGCCAACAGGTGGCATGGCGACACCTTACTCGTCTTGTGAGGCATACTTACGATCGCGTCCTTCCCTTAGATGCCGTGATGCGGGATCCCAACGGCAGAGGGTGAGCCCCCGGGGCTGCTTCACCACCATCGACCGCGTTCACGGCACGGTAACTAGGGTGTAACTCACCAGGATCTGGCGGATGCTCTTCACCTGACCTGAGCCGGCGGTTCCCTTCGGTTGGCGGGTTGCGTTCGGCAACGTATGGGGGCTGGGAAAAGTAGGAAGAACCATGCCCGCTGCGCCTTAATGGTCCTCCTACACCTGAGGGGGGCCGCTCCCAAAGTTGCTACATTTCTTCGCAGATAGCCACACCGAGGGGACGATATGAACGCATGCCAATCGTGGGCAGGGCTCAAACCATCGCGGCTCCACGTCTGGCTAAGGATCCAGTCGACGGAACCAAAGGTATGGTAAGGACTGGCTCGCAATGCAAGTACAGACCGGTCTCGGTGCGCGAACGACATCTTAAGTGGTACGTTGGTGTTTTGGCCGTCGTTTGGGCTTGAGCACCGGCCCAGGCGGCCGACATCGAGGTTACAACAAACGCCGACAGCGGTCCCGGCTCACTGCGGGCTGCCATTGAATCGGCCAACTGTGGCGACCGGATCGTATTTGCGCCCAGCCTGACGGGCGGCGACCGTCGGTGCCACTTGGGTGCTGCCGGGGCAACTTCCAGGTGCGGCTTCAAGCTGATGTTTCGCGCGGCTTGGATGCACGAATACTCCGACAGCGTGCAGACGATTCAAGCCCATTTCTTGGGCGTGGATGGTCCCAGTTTCAAGATTGATGGCGTGAACCCTGGCCGCGACTTCGGGCTGTTGGAGCGGGCCTCCAGGTCAACCTGGGCGGCTTCGGCAGCATCTTTGGCGGCTACGACCTGCAAGCGAACGGCCGGCAGGATTACCACACCGGTTCGGTCGGTTGGCAGATCGTCTGGTAAAGGCCGTCTGCCAATAGCCAGCAACTCCGATGCATAAACCAACAAGGAAGGAACGTTTGAAAGAACGCTTGGGGAGTTGAAGCATGGCATGGGCTGCCGCACGCTTCTACAACGTACTTGTTCGCAAGCTTTCAAGACATATCTGGTGGTTCACCTGCTTGCTGGCCACGTTGACGCCGGTGCACGCGGCGGATATTGAGGTGACCACCAGTGCCGACGACGGTCCAGGTTCACTGCGGGCAGCTATTGAAGCGGCCAATTCCGGCGACCGGATCGTCTTTGCGCCCAACCTGATCGGCGGCAATACGATCACGCTGCAGAGCCAGCTGCTGATCATTGACAAGGACCTCACGATCGACGGCTCGGCCAACCCGAACCTGGTGATCGATGGCAACAATCAGCACCGGGCGTTCTTTGTTGGTTCGTACAGCACTCCAGTCAATGTCACGATCTCCTCGTTGACCATTGCTAACGTCACGGCCCAGGGGGGGCACGGCTCAGGGAGCGACGCAGGCGGTGCCGGCGGTGGCGGCGGTGGTTTGGGCGCCGGCGCGGCCGTATTTGTGGATAGTGGCGCGACCGTCACCATTTCGGCCATCAAGGTTGAAAACAGCGCCGCCGTCGGCGGCAATGGTGGCTACCGCGATCCCGCCATTACTCAGGGCGGTGGTGGTGGCGGCGGCGGCTTGGGAGGCAACGGCGGCACTGCGGTGGTGGTCGTTCAGGTGCTGTAGTTTTCGCGGGTAGCGGTGGCGGCGGTGGTGGTTTAGGCGGTCGTGGCGGCACCGGCGGTTGGGGAACCTTGACCGGCGGTGCCGGCGGTGGTGGTCTCTCCGGAGCGGGCGGCGCGTCCGAGAGTGGACCCGGAACCGGGATTTCTAGTGGTGGTGGCGGCGGCTCGGGATCGGCTGGTGGACCAGGCACCGGCACGGCGGGCAACGGTGGTAACAGTAATGCCCTCATTGGTCCCGGCGGTGGCGGTGGCGGTGGGTTCAATGGCCAAGATGGTGCGGACGGTGAGGGCCCGAATGCGTCTGCCGGCGGGAACGGTGGCTACGGCGGCGGTGGCAGCAACGGTGAAGACATCAACTCCAAGTTGCCCGGCAATGGTGGTGATTTCGGCGGTGGTGCTGGTGCGGCAAGTCGGGGCGGCGGCCGAGGTGGCGATGGCGGCTTTGGTGGTGGTGGCGGCGGCTCGGGCGCGTACACGACCCCCGATCCGAAGTATTCGGGCGGTAATGGCGGCTTTGGCGGTGGCGGCGGTGCGTCGCACAACCTCGGCACGCCCGGTGCCGGTGGCGCGTATGGCGGCGATGGTGCTTCCGACGGCGGCGGCGGCGGTGGAGCGCTGGGCGGTGCCATCTTCGTCCGCGAAGGCGGCAACCTGATCATTCAAGATTCCAGCTTTACGGGCGGCAGTGTGACCGGAGGTATGGGGGCCGGCAGCGCTGGTAACGGCCAGGCCTTGGGGAGCTCGATCTTCCTGCACAACGTCGACTTGAATGTCGACGTCACCGGTTCGAACACGGCTTTGATTCAGGACGACATCGCCGACAACAGCGGCGTTGGCGGCGCGGCCAGCAAGCTGACCAAGACGGGAACCGGTACGCTCATCCTGCAAGGGAACAACACCTACGCCGGCGATACGATCGTGCAGGACGGCATGCTCCACCTGCAAGGCTCGCTGGCCGGCAATGCCACCGTGGATGGTGGCCATCTCAAGAACAACGGCACGATTGCCGGCGACACCCTGGTCAATGCCGGCAGTACGCTCAGTGGTAGCGGTGTGATCCAAGGCAACGTCGAGGCCTTCGGCACGGTGGCCCCGGGCAACTCGATCGGCACGTTGCACGTGGGCACCAACTACGTCAGCCACTCCGGTTCCGTTCTGGAAATCGAAATCGAGCCCGGCGGAACGACGCCTGGCATCCACAACGACTGGATCAACGTCAGTGGCCAGGCAATCCTCGATGGCGGCACCGTTTCGGTGCTGGGAGCGCCCGGCAACTACCAGGTGGGTAGCACCTATACGTTTTTGAGTGCCACCGGCGGCGTTGTAGGGACGTTTGACGGGATCACCGACAACCTGGCGTTCTATGACGCCATGCTGGTCTACGATCCGTTTGCAGTGGGTTTCATCCTGATTCGCAGCAACCAGACATTCGAACTCCTCGCTCAGACTGCGAACCAGCGGTCGCTAGGACGCTACCTTGATGAGCTGGCTCCCTCCGCTACCGGACCGTGGGCGGACCTGCTGGACGCGTATGAATTGGCCACCGACGACGAGGTCCTTGCGGCCCTGACCCAGTACCAAGGTCAGATCTACGCCACGCTGCCTGTGTCGCATCTGCAGCAGACGAGCCAGAACCTGGCCTTGCTGCGGAACCAGTTGGCACTGGCCTTGGACTGTGACGAAGCGGGCGAAACCGGCTGGGTGCGCGGCTACGGTATGGGCGGCAGCGTGAGTGGCAACCGAAACGCCTCCGGGTACGATGCCGGTATCGGCGGCACCGAAGTGGTGTACCAACGCTGCGTCGGCGATGGCACGTCGCTGGGCGCCTTCGGTAACTTTGGCTGGTCGACGATTGGCTTGCGCGACCTGTACGAGCGGGCTGACGTGGACAGCTACCAGGCTGGCATCACGTTCCAGCACGTGTGCGAAATCGGTTACGTTCTCGCGTTTGTCGGTGCCGGCGTGCAGGACAACGATGTGCGCCGTACCATCGACACGCTTGGTGCCGCTGGTGTGGCCAAGAGCAGCTTCGCGAGTTGGCAGCAGTTCAACTACCTGGAAGTCGGTTCGCGGCTCTGGCTGGGGAACACGGAGTTCCGTCCGTACATCGCAGGGCAGTATATCTTCCTGCAGCATGAGTCGGTCCACGAACGGGGCGCCGCGCCGGTGAATCTGTCGGTAAACCGGTTGAACGTGGACTCGGTGCGCTCGTTCGTTGGTGCCACTTGGGTGCTGCCGGGGCAACTGCCAGGTGGCGGCTTCAATCTGATCTTTCGCGCGGCTTGGATGCATGAATACGCCGACAGTGTGCAAACGATTCGGGCCCATTTCCTGGGCATGGATGGCTCCAGTTTCACGATCGATGGCGTGAACGCCGGCCGCGACTTCGGGCTGTTTGGAGCGGGCCTTCAGTTCAACCTGGGCCGGTTCGGCAGCATCTTTGGCGGCTACGACCTGCAAGCGAACGGCCGGCAGGATTACCACACCGGTTCGGCCGGTTGGCAGTTCATCTGGTAACCGCCGGTTAGCGGCATCCGCAGAATCGGAACTTCCGCGGCGCGCGAGCGCTGCCGCTGTGCAGCGCCGCGCGCCGGGAGTGCCTGCCAACGTGGCGCGGCGAACTTGCTTGTCACTTGGCCTGATTCTCGGGTAGCATTCAAAGTACAGGGTTCAGTTCCCTCCCCATGTTGTCCTATCTGCCGGGGAGGCTGCCCTGCCAATCATTTCTCAATTCGTGTGTGCCGGGGTGGTATTAGCCGGCTATTGCGGCGAAACGCCTGCTGGCAAGCCATTTGCAGCTCCCGTTTCTTTTGCGCGAGGAAGTGGCGGCTGCGGCATGGAACAACCCGGACAAGATCGCTCTGCGCTTTTGGTTAGTAGTCCCAATTTATGGGCACGCCAAGGGCGGTTTTGCACGTCCGCGAGCGTGTTCTCGTGACGATGGGCGGCCAATGGCCAACGTGGCCGCCTGGAGGGATCGCAGCAAGCACAGGGGAATTGGTCGCCAAGGGCTGCAACGACGCGACCTGAGTACCCTTGCTGGGGCATGGATTGCTAACCCCTTGCTCCGATTGCATAAAACGCGTCCCTGGTGCCAGCACGCACTCGGGCCCACCAGAATCAGGAGAACTCCGATGTTTGAGAGCTTCAATGCCGACCGCACGCTGGAAGGGCTACTGCGATCGCTGAGCTACCGCCGCACGCCCAGGTCCGAGCCCGACGATGCCACCTTACGCAACTGGGCCGAAGGCCCTACCATTGCCATCAGCCGCCAGGTGGGGGCCCGGGGAACGACCATTGCCCGAGTGGTTGGGGCCAAGCTTGGTTGGCCGGTCTACGACCACGAGCTTTTGGAAAAGCTGGCCAACGAAATGGAGGTCGGCATCAACTGGCTGAAGTGCCACGACGAACGGACCAGCAACTGGTTGCAGGAGCGGTTGGCGTCACTGTCGGGCGACCCGATGCTGAGCGACGGCTCGTTCCGCCATCACCTGATCCGCGTGCTGTTTGCCCTAGCTTGTAAGGGGCACTGCGTGATTGTCGGGCGGGGGGCGGCGCATACTCTGCCGGCGGCAACCACGCTTCGCGTGCGGCTGATCGGCGCCCTGGAAGATCGGGTTCGCGTGATGGCCCGGCAACTGAACGTCGACCAGGATCAGGCGATGAAGCAGGTGAACCGGCTGGATCGGGAGCGCGACCGGTTTGTGAAGCAGAACTTTCACCGCGACCCGGCCGACCCGCTACAGTACGACCTGATCATCAACTCGTCGCGGTTTGAAGATGACGAGGCGGCCGACATCATCGTCAAGGCGCTCGCACCGTATCTGCGAACGCCCGAGGTGACTCAGGTGCCCATCACGGTTGGCTCCGCATGAGCGCAAAAACGAACCGCCGCGCTGTCACCAGCGCGGCGGTGGGTAGATTGTTGATCTCAGCGCCGGAGGGCGGCTTAGCCGGCCAGGCGATCCAAGCGGCCGTGCGATTCCAACTCCAGCGGCTTGGCGCGGTAGCGATACTGCATCACGTACGCGT
The DNA here is from genome assembly GCA_937927735.1 of uncultured Planctomycetales bacterium. Lineage (GTDB taxonomy): Bacteria > Planctomycetota > Planctomycetia > Pirellulales > S012-138 > CALBRZ01. The sequence goes on along the minus strand of CALBRZ010000026.1, from coordinate 58,349 downwards.
CTTCGGGCGAGTCTTCGTAGAAGTTCTTCAACACCGAGACAGCCCGGAAGCCGTTTTCCCGGAAGAAGAGCTGCGCCGCCAGGTTGGTTTCGCGGACTTCCAGGGCAATCCGCGTGCGGCGCTGGTGCGATAGTTTGCTCACGAGCTTTTCGATCATGCGGGTACCGACACCTTGCCGCCGGTACTGCGGAGCCACCGCGAAATTCAGCAGGTGAATCCGCGTGTTATGCAGCTCGTAGATCACGAAGCCCAGCACGCGTCCTTCGGCTTCGGCCACCATGCCGATGCAATTGCGCTGCCGCAAGCACCGGATGAAATCCTCGTCCGTCCAGGGAAATTCGAAACTCTCGTTCTCGATCTCCAACACCTCCGGCATGTCACGGCGGATCATCCAGCGGATATGAAGTTGGAGATCTTCCTGGGGTTTGATGGACATGGTGCTGTGGCCTCCTTGCTACAGCCCGAGGGACGAATGTTCTGTTCAAGATCGCAGCCGGCGTAGCAGCCGCGGCAACCATCGTGGTACAGACGCCTTACGCGTGCCAGAACATGGCGCCGCGACGAGGCAGGGGGAGAGTACCAGAAGTCGCATCAAACGCAAAGACGAAATGGCAACGGGCCGGCGCGTATCCGCTGCGAGGTAATCCGTTACCGGCAGCAACGATAGCGTCGCCGCTAACGGCCAGAAAGCATCGCCGCGCGACGGTCATCCGCCGCCGACAAACGGATCAACAGCTAAGGCAGCGGCATGCCACGGCTGCCCGGCTAGGCGAGTCGCCGGGCGACCTCAACCAGCGTGCGAACGAAGGCACCGCTGCCACCGCCGTCTTGCCAGGGCTTGGGCTTTTCGAGGAACGCCGGCCCGGCGATATCGATGTGCAGCCAGGGCTTGCCTTCGACAAACTCTTCGAGGAACTTGGCCGCCGTGATGGCACCACCCCAGCGACCCTCGCCCACGTTCTTGATATCGGCTACTTCGCTGCGAATCTGCTTGCCATAGTCCTCGAACATGGGAAGTTGCCAGGCATCCTCGCCGCAGGCCTAGGCAGCGGCCGACACGGTGTCGCACCAGGCCTGATCGTTGGTCATCAGGCCCGCCACGTCCATGCCCAGTGCTACCACGCAGGCGCCGGTGAGGGTGGCCAGGTCGATGATCCGCTCCGCCCCCTGCTCCACCGCCACATTCAGCACGTCGGCCAGCACCAGGCGGCCTTCAGCATCGGTGTTGAGCACTTCGATCGTCTTGCCGCTGCGGGCGGTGAGAATGTCGCCCAGTTTCATGGCACGCCCGCCGGGCATGTTCTCCACCAGGCCCATCAGCCCGATGACGTTCACGGGCAGTTTCAACTGGGCGATCGCTTGCATGGCTCCCAGCACCGTGGCGGCTCCGGCCATGTCGCATTTCATGGTAGCCATCGATTCGCTGGGCTTGAGCGACAGGCCGCCCGAGTCGAACGTGACGCCCTTGCCAACCAGGGCCAGTGGTGCCTGGCCGGCGGTACCGCCCTGGTAGCGCAGGATCACCAGCCGCGGGGGCTGTTCAGAGCCCTTGGCCACGGCCAGGAGGGCCCCTGCCCTTTCGGCTTCAAGGCGTTTCTCGTCCCAGATCTCGCACTCCATGCCGCTGGTTCGGGCAACCTCGGCCGCCAGTTCGGCAAACGAGGCGGGATACATCGACTGGGGCGGTTCGTTCACCAGCCGCCGCGTCAGGTTGACGGCCTCTCCCAGGATGCGTCCGCGCTCAATAGCCTCGGGATTGCCGGGGAACACGAGCTTGGGGATCGGGTGCCGGGCTTTTTCGGCCCGATACAGGTCCTGGCCCTGGGGGCCGACGATCGCCCCGACGACCGCGGCTTCGGTCAATTCGTCGCTCCAACGCTCGCCCAGGTAAAACGCGGCGCTGGAGCGCTTGCGGCTAGCCAGCCATTTCGCGGCCGATGCCGCGCTGCGAAACGCCGTCTGCCGGTCGAGCCGATTGCCCAAGCCGGTCACCACAACCAGCTTGGCGGCGGTGCCCGGTACTTCCCACAGCGGTGCCACGTCGCCCACCTTGTCGGTGATCTCGCCGCGTTCGATCAGCCGGCTCAGCAGACCGCCCGCCGCCCGATCGATCTCGGCGGCCGGGCCCGATAGCGGTTGGTCGCTCGCGATGCCAATCACCACAACTTCGGCAGGATCGGTCAGAACGGTAGCCGACGAGGGCGTTACTTCCATGGCACGAAAGCTCCGGTCGCGGGATCACAATACGGAAAGAAATGGCGGTGGCGCAGCCCCGGCTCGTCAGGGCAGGCGGCAGTGCCCGCTAGGATACGGATTGCCGCCGCTGCCGCAACTAGCACCGCGGCGAATGTTACATGGTTGCCGTAACTGAGGTGTGCCGATCAAGCACAAACCGGTTGATGCCTTGGCGGGAGCCAGGGAAAGCTCCCCAAATGTCCGCATTGATCCCCCTTGCCGGCAGTCAGGATCAGAGGGCCGCGTTTTCGGTGATGAGGGCGCGGCAGCGGGCGGCGCGAACCTCGCCTGGGCTGTTTGGCCGCTACCGGATAAGATGGTTCGCCGACGGAGCGACCGCCGCAAGGGGATCTTCCGGCCTCGCTGTTGAAACGGAGCCGGGAACACGCCCGAAACACGCAGGAGCCTTACCTATGGCAGATTCGTCCCATACAGCCGCTGAGCAGAACCCGGTTCAGCCGCAGACGACGGGAACCACATCGCAGGCATGCTGTGGCCGCAAAACGTTCGCGGTGCTGTTGCTGGTGGTGGCCGGTGGCGTTGCCACCTGGGCGTTGTGGCCGCGGCGATCGGCTCCAGAAGTCGCTGCGCCCACGATCACCACGCACACGACGCAAACCACGGCCGCGCCCGCCAAGAATAATTTTGGCGATGACGAGTCGCGCAAGAACCTGGAAGAAGCCCTGCAAATCTCGCACGACATCCTGAAGCGCCTTCAGGACGTCAAGGATTACACCGGCAAGTTGACCAAGCAGGAACGCTACAAGGGCAATCTGCTGCCTGAGGAAGTCATGGCGGTAAAGATCCGCGAGGAACCGTTCAGCGTGTACGTGCGGCACCTGTCGCCCGAGACCAAGAACGGTCAAGAGGCGATCTACGTTGAAGGCCAGAATGACGGCAAACTGGTGGCCCATGCCGTGGGGGCCGGTTCCTTCCTGGGAACCGTCAAGCTCAACCCCACCGGTTGGCTGGCCATGATGGACAACCTGCACCCGATTACCGATATCGGCCTGCGGAACCTGGTGCGGCAACTGCTGGAGATGGCCGACAAGAAGCGGGATTACTTCCTGCAGTGCAAGATCACCATCATCGAGGATGGCGAACTCAACGGCCGCCCCTGCCGCATCCTCGACCTGCGCAGCCCTCGGCCCGCCGCCGATTTCCGCATGGCCATTGCCCGGATCTACTTCGACAAGGAATGGCAGGTGCCGGTGCGGTACGAGGCGTTTGACTTTCCGCCGGGCGACGACCAGGGCGAACCGATCCTGATGGAACGCTACACCTGGAGCGATCTGAAGTTCAACGTGGGCCTGACCGACCTGGATTTCGATCCGGCCAATCCCGAGTACGATTATCCGAAATAGAGGCTTTTACTGTCTTTCTGCCTCTTGCTCGCTGAGTCGTAACAGCTAGGGTGAGGCTGCCGATCTGCTTGGTTTGCCTTGGATTTATTTTCAGCGCTGTACCTTAACTGCTCATGGGTTATCGCTCGTTGCAGGCGTGCGTCGCTGACCTTCGCCGCCATGGTCACCTGGTAGACGTCGACGCCGAGGTAGACCCGGAGCTGGAAGTCGCCGAAATTCAGCGGCGCGTGTTCGCGGCCGGCGGACCGGCGCTGCTGTTCCATCGTGCCCGAGGCTGCAAGTTCCCTCTGCTGGCCAATCTGTTTGGCACCCAGGAACGCGTGCGGTTCATCTTCCGCCATACCTGGGAGGCTGTACGGCAACTGATTGCACTCAAGGTTGATCCGTCCCAGGCGATGCGGCACCCGGTGCGCTCTTTAGGGGCCGCCCGGCATGCCCTGCACATGCTCCCCAAGATGGTGCGTAGTGGTCCGGTGCTGGATCACATCTGCACCATCGAGCAGTTGCCCGCCATTCGCTCCTGGCCGATGGACGGCGGGGCCTTCATCACGCTGCCGCAGGTGTACACCGAGCACCCGCTGCGGCCCGGCTGGAAGCAGTCCAACCTGGGCATGTACCGCGTGCAGCTCAACGGCGGGCAGTACGAGCTCAACCGCGAGATCGGGCTGCATTACCAGATCCATCGCGGGATCGGCGTGCACCACGCCGCGGCAGTCGAGGCCGGCAAGCCGCTCAAGGTGAACATCTTTGTGGGCGGACCGCCGGCGATGACCATTGCCGCCGTGATGCCGCTGCCCGAAGACATGTCGGAGCTCACCTTTGCCGGAGCACTCTCGGGCCGCCGGATCCGGATGATCCGCCAGGGCGAGGGACAGCTCCCGATCTCCGCCGAAGCCGACTTCTGCATCGTGGGCGAAGTCATCCCAGGCAAGCTCCTGCCGGAGGGGCCCTTTGGCGACCACCTGGGCTATTACAGCCTGGCTCACGATTTCCCGGTGCTGCGGGTGGAAAAGGTATACCACCGCCGCGATGCCATTTGGCCATTCACCGTAGTGGGGCGGCCACCACAGGAAGACACGCTCTTTGGCTGGCTGATCCACGAGTTGACCGGCCCCGTGATTCCGTCGGTGCTTCCTGGCGTGCGGGCGGTGCATGCCGTGGATGCCGCCGGGGTTCACCCGTTGCTATTGGCCGTCGGCAGCGAACGGTACACGCCGTACAACCCACTCCGCGAGCCGATGGAGATCCTGACCCAGGCCAATGCCATCCTGGGGCAGGGGCAAATGTCGCTGGCCAAGTACCTGTTCATTGCCGCCGAGGAAACAAACGGCCAGCCCGACGTGCACGATATCGCTGGTTTCTTCCGGCACGTTTTGCAGCGCGTGGACTGGCGGCGCGATCTGCATTTTCAAACGCGCACTACGATCGACACGCTCGATTACACCGGGACCGGCCTGAACCAGGGCAGCAAAGTCGTGGTGGCCGCCGCCGGACCCAAGCAGCGCGATCTGCCGACAGAACTGCCGGGCGGCCTGGCGTTGCCGGAAGGTTTCTCCAACCCGCGCGTGGCACTACCGGGCGTGCTGGTCGTCAGCGGGCCCAAGTGTGAGCCGCCGGCCGCCGGTGACCGCCGAACTAGTGATGGAGCCATCGAGCGGTTCTGTGCCGCGTATCATCGCGATGCGCCGATCAACCAATTCCCCTTGATTGTGGTGGTCGACGACAGCCAGTTTGCCGCAGCCACACTCAACAATTGGCTCTGGGTGACGTTCACCCGATCCAATCCCGCGACCGACGTGCATGGCGTCGAATCGTTCATCGCCGATAAACACTGGGGCTGCCACGGTGCCGTGGTGATCGATGCCCGCAGCAAGCCACACCATGCGCCGCCGCTGGTTGAAGATCCGGAAGTGACGCGGCGCGTCGATGCGCTGGCTGCTCGCGGCGGACCGCTGCATGGCATCCTCTAGAACACAGCGCTTATTGCCGCACTCTTGGGCCGCTGTACTTTGACATCTACGGCGCGGTTTTGACAGCGTGGCGATGGTTCCGTATCGTGTCGGCTGTTCGGAACGTAATGCCTACCTTGCACGACACCGCTGAGCCGAAGCGATGGCAGAGTTTGATCCGCGTCAATATGGTGATGTGGTTGCGGCCTTGTTGGAGCCGCCCCGCGAGGCAGAACTTGGCCCGGGCCGTCCGAATCGGGCCGTTCGCACCCAGCTCGCCAGTCTCACCCCGGAACAGATTTGTGCCCCGCACCGTGTCGCCGATCGGGATCTTGCCAAGGCCTGCCTGTCGGCGTTGTGGCTGTATCACGACTTCCTTGACGAATCGCACTCGCTCAGCCAAGAGATTCCCGGCACGACCGGCAGCTTCTGGCACGGCATCATGCACCGCCGCGAGCCGGATCCCTCGAACGCCAAGTACTGGTTCCGCAACGTTGGCCAGCACGAGATCTTCCCCAAGCTGCTGGTCGCCGCGCAAACGCTCGATCCTCCAGATGGCACGCGGGCAGGTGAATTGACCGGCGCCGCCAAATGGGACCCGTTCTTGTTTGTGGACCTGTGCGAAACGGCTCGGCGCTGCGGCGGCGAGCTGGAAGATTTCTGTCGCCGCATCCAGGCGGCTGAATGGCAATTGCTGTTCGATTACTGCTGGCGCGGAGCCTGCGGGTTGGGCTAGATCCGGCGGGGCACGCATCTTCCGCCACAGGGGGCGTTCCGGGCGGCCGGTTGCCCGGCGAATGGACGTGGCGGGCTGACTGGTGAGGCCCTCCGGCACGTAGTCCCGGCCACGTCGGACATTACAGTCCCCTGCCGGCACCGTTTCATCGATCAAGACCTGATTATCGGTGTTCCTGAGTTTGTCGATCGGGTAGGATGGAACGCGCATAGAACCCAGAAGAGGACGGTGACGACCCCCTCCGTGCCGGCGGCACCGATGCCGCCGTACCGGGCCAGCCGTTCACGCCAATTGGCCGCCTCTACGGTCTTGCCGCCTTCGCGAGCCGTAAGTGCCGCGAGAGCCGCGGTAACGCGCGTGCGACTCGCCGTTCGCTTCCAAGGATGAAGAACAGGGAGCACCAACGATGCGTTCATTTCGCGAATTCTTGCCCGTCGGTTCTCAAGCCTCTGCTCACGGGGCAGCTCCGCGATCTACGCGCGGCGGCTGGTTGCACGGCTGGCTGGTGATGGCGTGTGTGGTGCTGGTCGGCTTGAGCGGATGCCAGGACGGCAGTTCGACTTCGGCGATCGCGGCGGAAAGCCCTGCCGATGCCAAGGCGTCCGGTGATGATGCCGCGGCCAAGGACGACGCCAGGGCCGACAGAACCGCTGAGCAGACCGCGCAAACTTCCGGACGAGCCAATCCACGCGCTGCGCGTCAGGAGGCCAACGTGGAAGATCCCTTTGCCAATGCAATCACGGCCCCGTCGTTGCAAGGCGGCATCGAGTGGCTGAACACGGCTGGCCCGATCGATCTGAAAGATCTCAAAGGCAAGTTCGTCCTGCTGGACTTCTGGACCTACTGCTGCATCAACTGCATGCACATCCTGCCCGAGCTGAAGAAGCTCGAACGGGCGTACCCCAACGAACTGGTCGTGATCGGTGTCCACTCGGCGAAGTTCGATACCGAGCGTGATTCCGAGAACATCCGCGAAGCGATCCAGCGGTATGAGATCGAACACCCGGTGGTGAACGACGCTAACCACGTGATCTGGAACCGCTACGCCGTTCGTAGCTGGCCCAGCATCCGGATTATCGACCCCGAAGGTCGCCTGATCGCCGGCGACAGTGGCGAGATCCCCTTCGAGGCGTTCGACGCCTTTTTCAAGAAGGTCATTCCCTACTACGAACGCAAGGGCGTGCTCGACCGTACGCCCCTGCGGTTCGCGTTGGAACTCGAAAAGCTCAAGCCCACGCCGCTGCGGTTCCCCGGCAAGGTGCTGGCCGATCCTGACAACGATCGGCTGTTCATTACCGACAGCAACCACAACCGGATCGTCATCACGCGTCGCGATGGTCAACTGATCGACATCATCGGCAGCGGCGAGATTGGCGACCGCAACGGCAGCTACACCGAGGCCAGCTTCAACCATCCCCAGGGTCTGGCCCTGCACGGCGAAACGCTGTACGTGGCCGATACCGAGAATCACCTGATCCGCAAGGTCGACCTCCAGCGGAAGCTGGTCGGGACCATCGCCGGGACCGGCGTGCAGGCACGCGGCCTGTGGCCGGGGATCACGCGCGATGCCAGCGGGGCGTTCCAGATGCCCAAGCGGTTTGTCGGCAAGCCTCGCCGTACGCCGATTGCCAGTCCATGGGCTTTGTGGGTGCATGGCGAAGACCTGTTCATCGCCATGGCCGGTCCGCACCAGATCTGGAAGATGCCGCTGGACCTGTCTGAGATTGGTCCCTATGCCGGCAACGGCCGCGAGGATATCGTCGATGGGCTGCTGCTGCCCAGCCGGCCCTACGATCTTCAGGGCCAGGTTGGCGGTGAGCTGGTTTCGTACTCGTCGTTTGCCCAGCCCAGCGGCTTGGGGGCCGACGGTAAGATGTTGTACGTAGCCGACAGCGAAGGCAGCTCCATCCGCGCCGTACCGATGGATGGCAAGGGCCGTGTCGAAACGGTTGTCGGCACGTCGCACCTGCCCGAAGCGCGCCTGTTCACCTTCGGCGATGTCGATGGTTCCGCCGGCGAAGCGCGGTTCCAGCACTGCCTGGGCGTGGTCTACCACGATGGCAAGCTGTACGTGGCCGACACCTATAACAACAAAATCAAGGTGATCGACCTGCAGTCGCGCGAGGTGAGCACGTTTGTGGGCACCGGCGAACGTGGGCTTAGCGACGATCCGCCGCGGTTCGACGAGCCGGCGGGCGTTTCGATTGCCGCTGGCAAGCTGTATGTCGCCGATACCAATAACCATGCCGTTCGCGTGGTGGATCTCAAGACCCGGCAGGTGAGCACGCTCACCATCCCGGGCCTGAATCCGCCTGAGCCGCCCAAGGTCGAAACCCGGCCCAGCTTCCCCAACGCTACGTTGCGGACGCTGCCGGCAGCCAAGCTGGCCCCCGCCGACGGCAAGGTGCAATTGCAGGTGCAGCTCAAGCTGCCCACCGGCTGGAAGCTCAACACCGATGCGCCGATGAGCTACTACGTGGAAGGACGTGCCGACTCCGGCGTGATCGATCCGCAGGCCCTGAACAAGAGCACGCGGCTGGAGCAGCCGACGACCGATTTTGTGGTGCCGCTGCCGGTCACCGGTAACTCCGGCAAGGAAACGGTGAAGATCGGCGTCACATACTACTACTGCCAGGAAGGGCTGGAAGCCCTGTGCAAGGTCGGCAGCATCGTGTGGACGGTGCCGGTGGAAGTCGCCTCCGATGGTCAGAAGCAGGCCACGCTTGAGCACGCGATCGAGAAATAAACGCTACGTCAACGCGTGAATGATCCAGGGCCACGGCGCCGCAGGCGGTGCCGTGGCCCTTTTTTGTTTGGTGTGACGGAAACCAACCTTTGCGTTCGCTTCCGTCGTGCAGGTTGATAGCACGAGCAACAGAAAAGGGCGTGTGCCGCGTCACCTTGGCGGTACACGCCCTATTGCGTGTTCTTAATTGGTGGGGCCTGCGGACTAGTCGCCCAGCACGTACGAGAAGATCAGCGGCGCCACAATGGTGGCGTCGGAGTTGATCATGTAGGTGGGGGTATCCGGAGCCAGTTTGTACCAGGTGATTTTCTCGGTGGGCTCGGCACCGGAGTACGAGCCGTACGAGGTGGTCGAGTCGGAGATCTGGGCAAAGTAGGCCCAGAGGTTCACCTCGCGTTGCAGGTCCTGGATGATCAGCGGTACGGCGCAGATGGCGAAGTCGCCGGCAATCCCCCCGCCGATCTGGAAGAAGCCCACGCCTTTCTCGTGGTTCTCCAGGTACCAGTTGACCAGGTGCTCCATCTGTTCGGTGCCGGATCGCACCGCCGAGTGGCTCTTCACGTCGCCGGTGATCACGTGCGAGGTGAAGATGTTGCCCAGCGTCGAATCTTCAAAGCCTGGCGAGTACACCGGGATCTTGTGTTCCCAGGCGGCGTACAGCCACGAGTGTTCCTTGGGAACCTGGAAGTGGCTGTGGAAGCTCTCGTCCTCGAAGAGCTTGTACAGGTACTCGCAGGGGAAGTACGACTCCCCGGCGTCGGCCGCCGCCGACCACAGCTTGACCAGTCGCTTCTCGATGTGACGGAGCACGGTTTCGGGAATGCCGGTGTCGGTCACGCGGTTGAAACCGTCTTCGCGCAGCTTCAACTCGGCCTCCGGCGTCAGGTAACGCCAGTTGGGCACCGTGCAGTACTCGTCGTGAGCGACCAGGTTGAAAACGTCCTCTTCGAGGTTGGCGGCCGTGCAACTGATGGCATGCACCTTGCCCTCCCGGATCATCCTGGCCAGCGAAATCCCCAGTTCGGCGGTACTCATGGCCCCGGCCAGGGTGACCATCATCTTGCCGCCGCGTTCCAAGAGCTCGATCCAGCCCTTGGCCGCGGCCACCGTTTCCCGGGCATTGAAATGACGGTAGTGCAGGTCCATGAATTCGCGAATAGCCATTGCGCCGCCACTCTCCTTCACAGGCTAGAGATTTAAACCGCCGCAACAGGGCGTATTGGGGGACGACCACTGCGCGGCCGGCAACTAAGGCCGCCGCCCAGCAGGACGCAGTCATGTTGTCAGGCCGTTCAGTGTATCAGTTTTTTGCCGTTTCGCAGGGGGCCCGTCAAATGCTCGGTGGCCTACCGCTTACTTGGGAGTGCGATCGCGTCCCGGAGACGGCGACGCAGGCCCTCCCCTTATTCCCGTGCGAGGCGAAAATGGTGCCGATCGCCAAAGATTACACAGGCGGCGACGAAAAACGCCTCTGTAGAGGCCGACGCAGCGGCTCTGCCCCTTCGGCAGTTGTGCTGGTGCCCCAGCTACCCCATGATGTAGGGGCAAGTTACGTGGCCGAGTTCCTGTCGTTGCTTTCGTCACCACGTCCCCCAATGAGCGAACGTTGATCCATGCCCAGCCTTTCTAAGGCTTCTCCGTTGGTGGGTACATCATGCCAGGCCGGGCTGTTGGTCCGGCGGATGGCGATCTGGGCCGCCGCCCTGGGGCTGCTGCTGGGCCTGGCCTTGGTCGCTTGGGCACAGCCGTACGACAGCGGCCCGCCTCCCCTGGTACCCAACCAGTCAAGCCCTCCGGCCGAGAAGCCATTGCCCAAGGCCGAAGACATCCTGCGGATCAACCTGGAGCCGCCTGCCGAAGGCGAGTTCGTCCTGGACAAGGCCCGCATCATCGATGAAGCCACCAAACACCAGATCAACGAGATTTGCGCGGCCCTGCTCCGGGAAAAAGCCACGCCGATCATCGTCGTCACAATCGAGTCGATGGCCGCCTACGGCGGGGCCGGGCTGCGGATCGAAACCTTCGCCATGCTGTTGTTCAACCAGTGGGGGATCGGTTTACCGGAAGTGAACGGCCAGGTCTGGAATACCGGCATGCTGCTCCTGGTTTCCGTAGGCGACCGCAAAGCCCGGATCGAACTGGGGGCCGGCTGGAAACGCGATCATGATCAGGCCGCCCAGAAGATCATGGATGAACTGATCGTTCCGCGGTTCCGCGAAGGCGACTATTCGGCTGGCATCCTGGCCGGCGTCCAGGGGCTGAACAACATGGCCCGGGGGCTGGCGATTCCCACCGCTCCCCGTCCCTGGTGGCACTATGCCTTGATGGTGGGCGTTGTGGCGCTGGCCATTTTTACCGTGGTGTCGCTCATCCGGAACGGTTCCAGCGGATGGGCCTGGCTGTTCTGGGGCGCCGTGCTCTCGATCTTGGGCTATCTGCTGTATCAACTGCTGACCAGCCAAGGCGGGCGTTCAGGCGGTCACGGCGGAGGTTACAGCGGAGGCTCGTTCGGCGGTGGTTTCTCCGGAGGCGGCGGAGCGACCGGCAGCTGGTAAGCACGTGCGGCTCGGGTGCGCGTTACGCGTCCTTGCAAACCCCGGTTCAACGACCCGTTGCGGCAGTTCCCGCGACTTTTCCTACGTGTGAGCAATACCGTGCAGAGCGTTTCTCAATGGTTCAGCGAAGCGGATCGCCGTCAGATCAACGAGGCGGTTGCCGCTGCGGAAGCGCATACCTCGGCCGAGATTGTTCCGGCAGTGGCCAACAGCTCGGGGCGTTACGATCGGGCTGAGGACATGGCGGGCCTGGTGCTGGCCTGCATCACGCTAGGTGTGCTCTGGTTTGCTTTGCCGGGCAGGGCGCCGCAAGGCGACTGGGGGACGCTGTCCATGGCCTGGCAGCTCGCTCTGCTGATCGTCGCCGTGGTGCTGGCCTTTGTGATCGGGGCGTGTGTGACCAGCCGCACACCGTGGCTGCTGCGGCTCTTTACCCCCACGCTCCAGATGCGCGACGAAGTCGCCGCCAAAGCCCGGCAAGTGTTCTTCGACCAGCGGGTACACCATACCGCCGGCTCAAGCGGGGTGTTGATTTACGTGTCGCTGTTTGAACACATGGTGGTGGTCTTGGCCGATCAGGCCGTGCTCGAAAAACTCGGCCACGAGCGGCTTGAAGAAATCTGCCACGACATTACCACGCGGATGCGCGAAACAACCCGCACCGAGGCGATCTGCCAGGCGATCTACAAGCTGGGCGACTGGCTTTCCGACGTGCTGCCCCGCGCCAGCGATGACGTGAACGAACTGCCCGACGCCTTGGTGATGATCGACCAGTAACGCGGGGTTGTTCTGCCCTCCATCGCAGCCAGCGTGCGCGGTCCTTACGAGCCCGGGTGGCCCGGAATATGCAGGCAAAACGGTCGATGTGGGCGACCGTTCCACACTTGGCACGGCCCCAGAATCCGGGGAACTTACGGGCTGATGTGCTCGTCCAACGCTCTGAACCACTGGTTAGCCCGCAATCGTCTGCTGCGGGCCGCGATCTCTAAGCCTTTGGTCTGAGGCGACTTGCGCCGTGGCGCGCTCCGAGTTCTGCGATATTCCCACCTAAGGACGCGAACTATGAAACCCCATATGGCCTTGCTAACCGCTGCCCTGGTAAGCGTTTGCTCACTGTTAGCCTGGGCGGATAAGCAACCCGGCGAGCCGGAGGTACCCAAGACCAACCTCGATCGGCCCGGCCAACAAACGCCCGCGAAGACCGACGCCGCCAAGACCAATACGGCCAAGCTGGCCCAGAAGGATCGCCCACGGATTCAGATGGCCATTCTGCTGGATACGTCCAACAGCATGGATGGGCTGATCAACCAGGCGCGCACGCAGATCTGGAAAATCGTCAACGAGTTTGCCAAGGCCAGTCAGCAAGGAAAGCAGCCCGTGCTGGAAGTGGCCTTGTTTGAGTACGGCAACAGCGGGCTTAATGCCGAGCAGGGCTATCTGCGCAAAGTGGTCGACCTGACCGACAACCTCGACCGCATTTCAGAGGAACTGTTCGCCCTGAGCACGCGCGGAGGGCAAGAGTATTGCGGCTGGGTGATCGCCGAGGCCACGCGACAGCTTGCCTGGAGCAAGTCGGACGACGATTTCAAGTGCATCTACATCGCCGGCAACGAACCGTTCACCCAGGGCAAGGTGAACCCTGACGAGGCGTGCCAGAAGGCCATCGAGGCCGGCATCATCGTCAACACGATCCACTGCGGCAGCTACCACGTCGGCGTGCAAACCGGCTGGAAGCGTGGGGCTGACCTGGCAGACGGCTCGTACGTGTGCATCGATCAGGATCAGAAGGTCGCCGCCGTTGCCGCGCCGCAGGACAAGGAACTGGCCGAGCTTAGCGTCGAACTGAACAAGACCTACGTGTACTTCGGCGACGCCCGGCAGCGCGAAGCCAGACGCGAGTTGCAGGTGCGGCAGGACCGCCTGGCCGCCGGCGCCGCTCCAGCGGCCGCCGCGGAACGAGCGCAGTTTAAAGCCTCTGGCCTGTACCGGGCCGAGAACGATCTGGTCGAAACGGTCCAGAACGGCGGGGCCGACAAGCTGCGCGAACTGACACCGGATCAAGTGCCTGAGGAGCTGAAAGGCAAAACGCCCGAAGAACAGCAGGTATTCCTGGCCGAGCTGGCCAAGAAGCGGCCGGAGCTGCAAGAACGCATCAAGAAACTCAGCGCGGAACGCAACCAGTACATCGCCAAGGTGCAAGCCGAGCGGGCCCGGGCTGCCGGGGCCGAGAGCCTTGACTCGGCCGTAATCCGCACGCTGCGGCAGCAGTTGCAGAAGAAGAGCTTCACGTTTGACAAGTAAGCGGAAGCCAGGCGAAAAATCGGGGATACGCCTCGCACCAAGGTTACAGCGTCCATTCCCACGGCACCAAACGCGTCTTGAAGGAGTGTGATAGCCATGTTCAAACGCGGATGCGTTGCCGGCACGACCGGAGCTGCTACGGCAGTCGTCGCCATGTTCATTGCGCTGGCTGGCATGGCCCCGCTGGCCCACGCTTGCTTCATCGTGTCTTCCCAGCCGGTGCACGTATGGCTTGATCGCGTTGAAGTTGCGATCAAAGACCGCATCACTGTCACCACCTATCATTGCACGTTCCGCAACCCCAACGCGGCCGACGTAGTCGGGGCAACCTGTTTTCTCGACCTTGAGCCTGGCGCACACATTGATGACATGTCCGTATTGGTCGACGGCAAGGAAATGAAGGCCGAAATCCTCGACGAGGCTCAGGCCAAGAAACTGTTCAGTGACGTCGTCAAGAACGGCGGCGCCCCGGCCTTGCTGGAGTATTACGGCAACCAGGTGATCCAAACCCAGGTGCCACGGATTGCCGCCGGCGGCACGGTCACGGTCAAGTTCGCCTACACGACGGTGCTGGAACAGCGCGACGGCGTGGTGCGGCTGCAATTGCTCAATACCCACGCCCAGGCGGCGCTGCAGCCGCTCAAGAACGCCAGCGTCCAGGTCAAGATTACCGCCTCGCAGCCGGTGAAGAACGTCTACTCGCCCACGCACGCCATTCATTTGGAGGAGGCCGACGACTGCGACCTGCTTGTCACATGGTGTCAGGACGATTACCTGCCCAAGCATCCGTTTGTGCTGTACTACCAGGTGGCCCAGGAAGAAGTAGCCGCCAGCGTGCTGGCGCATCGCGAGTTGGGCGAGGACGGTTATTTCATGCTGATGCTTTCTCCCACGGTTGGCAGCGGCGCCGGCAAGGTGACCGAAGCCCAAATACTGCCCAAAGACGTGGTGTTCTGCGTGGACACCTCGGGCTCGATGCTCGATGGCAACAAGATGGAGCAAGCCAGGGTGGCACTGAAGTACTGCGTCGAGAAGCTGCGGCCGGGCGACCGGTTCAACATCGTCGACTTCAGCACGGCCGTGCGGGTGTTTCGCTCCGGCGAGCTGGTGGCGGCCACGGCTGAGAACCGCCAGGCGGCTCTGGAGTACGTGGAGCAACTATCAGCCCGAGGCGGCACTGCCATCGCCGCGGCGCTGGAAACCTCGCTAGGGCTGCTTAAGGAATGCGACCGGCTCAAGATGGTGCTGTTTGCCACCGATGGTTTGCCCACGATCGGCGAGCGCGACCCCGACGCCATCCTGGAGCACGTCGCCCGACATAACGCGCACGACGTCCGGATCTTTGTGTTTGGCGAAGGCTTCAACGTAAACGCCCGGCTACTGGACCTGATCGCGCTGAACCACCGCGGCGAGGCCGATTACATCCTGCCGGAAGAAGACATTGCCCAAAAGATCAGCCGGTTCTACGACCGGATTGGTTCGCCGATCCTGACCGACCTGGCCCTGGATTTTGGCGACTTGCAGGTGGACGACGTATATCCGTGCAAGATTGCCGATTTGTTCCATGGGGAGCAGGTAATCGTCTATGGGCGGTACCGGGGGCAGGGCAAGCACAAGCTCACGCTGCACGGCAAGGCCGGCGAAGAACGCAAGCAGATCGCGTTCACGATCAACTTGCCGGAGTTCTCTGAGAACGACCAGCAGGCGTTCGTGCCGCGGCTTTGGGCAGGCAAGAAGGTCGACCACCTGCTCAATGAGAGCCGCCTCGCAGGCGGGGAGAACCGCAGCGACTTGATCGAGGAAGTAACCTATCTGGCCAGGCTGCACGGCATTGTGACCCCGTACACCAGCTATCTGCTGGCCGAGGACGTGGTCCGTTCGTCATCGGAGGCCGGCGGGCGAAGAGCCATCGCGCTCCAGCTTCAGCGTGCCGAAGCCGCGGCCGCTCCCGCCGCGGCGCCCGTGGACCGTGCCAACCAGGTTCGCGAAGCGAAGATCTTTGCCGAAGCTCGCCGCCAGACCGATCACGGCCAGGCCGGAGCGTTCTATGAACAAGCGGACAAGGCCCTGCAAATCGCCGGGCGGCAAGAATCGGCACTGGATACCATTCGCTACATCGGTGCCCGGACGTTCTACAAGTCGGGCAACCTTTGGTACGACAGCCGCTACGATGGTTCGCAGGTAGCTGAGGACGCCATCATGACGGTGAAGTTCCGATCGGACGCATACTTTGGGCTGCTTGAGCAGGAGCCGCGGATTGCCCAATATCTGGCCCTGGGCAATGTGGTGCTGAAAGTCGGCAAGAGGTGGTATCGGATCACGACCGATTAACCCTGCCCTTGGGCCAGGCAAGCGGGCCCAATGCGTGCGCCGAAGTCGTGATCACGGGCGCACAACTTGCACGTCTTACGGCAGCGCCGCCAGGACAAAATCGATGCCACGGGCCCCCGGCGTAGGGTATAACGGCTAACTGGCACCAAGGTGATCTCATTGAGGGCGGTTCCGCCCGACCGTCCTACCGCTGAAGCGGGTGTCGCTTATGGCTCAATTGGACCTCGCCCCGCCTACGCTACTCCAGCTCATCTGCCAGGCACGCATTCGTCTCGCGCATGCCGCGATCGGATGGGGCATCGTGGCACTGATCGCGACCATCGTGGCGGCCGGCAGGGCCCAAGCGCAGAACATCGTTCAGGGCCCCAACCAGCCGGTGCAGAATCGCCCTGCCGTCCGCGGTTCCGCCAACACGGTGATGTTTCGCGAGGACCGTAACGTCAACCGGTCCATTGACAAGGCTCGCGAAGCCATCGAGGCCGGCAACTACGACGAAGCCGTCTACATCCTGGGCGATGTACTCCAGAATGGCGAGGACTTTTTCTATCGCCGCGACGGGGGGGCCAACCTGGTCAGCGTCAAGGCCGAGGTGCGGCGGCTGCTGGGCAATTTGCCGACCGAGGGACGCAAACAGCTCGAAGTACGCTACGGCACCGAGGCTCGCCGCCGGCTCCAGCAGGCGCTCGAAGCAGGTGATTGGCGGCAGCTGGCCGACGTGTCAGCGAAGTTCTTTCATACCGCGGCCGGGTACGAAGCCACCTGGCTCTTGGCACTTCATCACCGCGATCGCGGCGAACCGTTGGCGGCAGCGCAGACGCTGCGGCAACTGAACGACGCCCCGGCCGATGTCAAAGCGAAGTTCCAACCTGCGCTCTCGCTGGTGGCGGCGGCATGTTGGTATCAGGCCGGCATGGAATCATTGGCCGCGCAAGAGCTGGCGACTCTCAAAGCACTATATCCGAATGCGCAAATTCAATTGGGCGATCGGTTGGTATCCATTGTCCCCACCGGCCAAGATCCGTTGGATTGGTTGGCGTCGCTCATCAAACAAGCCAAGCCTTCCGAACTGCCGCAGGAGCAATGGCTGGTTCACCGCGGTAATCCGCACCGCAATCCGGCCCTGCCCTTCAATAGCCCTGTGGCGGCCACGGTATGGCGAGCGCCCGCGTATGACGACTTTGTAGACGTGGGCGGCGAGCTGGGCGAAACCTACACCGAGCGCGGCGTCGGCGATGCGCTGCGCGAGGTCGAGCAGTTGGCCGCCGGATATGGCGAAGCCTTGTTGCCCTCGGCGCATCCGATCGTAGCGGGCGACGCGGTCATCTTCCGCACGGCCACGCAATTGATCGCCGTCGACGCTTCCAGCGGCAAACGTCGGTGGACCGCGGCGATTGATCAAAACCTGCAAGAGCGGCTGCAAAACATGCAGGAAGCCGAAGGCGGAGCACGAGCAAGCGACGGGCAACCCGCCCCTGGCGTAGTTATGCCGAGGAAGGTGCCGGGACAGATTGATCCTGAGGCCGTCCAGTTGGCGTCGGCACTGCTGACGCGCGTGGTTGCCGACGCCACGTACGGAACGCTCAGCAGCGATGGCCAGCAGGTGTTTGTCATCGAGGGGCTCGGCCTGGGCGGTATGCATCCCCAATATCGCAATCTTGGGGGCGCCAACCGCTCTCGCACGCCTTACAACACGCTCCGCGGCTATGACATCGCCACAGGCAAGCTCATGTGGGAACTGGGGGGCGAGCCGGGCAAACAGCAACTGGAGTTGGCTGGCCATTGGTTTCTGGGGCCGCCGCTGCCGCTGGGCGGGTTGCTGTACGTGATGGTGGAACAGGACGATGAAATCCGCCTGGTGTGCCTCGACCCGTACGTTGCCGACGGCCGTCGCGTCCAGTGGTCGCAATCGTTGTGCGTGATGGAGCAGAACTTCGTCGGTGAGCAGACTCGGCGTGCCGCTGGCGTGTCGCCGGCATTTGCCGACGGCGTGCTGGTGTGCGCCACGGCTAGCGGCGCGGTGGTGGCCGTGGATCCGGCGAGTCGTTCGCTGCTGTGGGCGTTTCAATACCCGGCCGAACTGACACCCGAGGTTCGCAACTGCTGGCTGATTCCGACTACGGGTTCGTACTACAGCACGCCCGGCTGGAGCGACGCGATCGCCACTATCCACCGTGGCTGCCTGATTCTCACGCCGCCGGGCTCGGGCAAGCTGCACGGCCTGCGCCTGCTCGATGGCGCCCCGCTCTGGGAACCGATCGAGCGCGCGGACGCCGTCTATGTCGGCGGTGGTTACGACGATCGGATCGTGCTGGTCGGTAACACGTTTGTGCGGGCCATTCACCTGGATTCGGGCCGCACCCTTTGGCAGACCTCTTTTCCCGGCGAACGGGTCATGGCAGGCCGCGGCTACCTGGCGGGCGATTGTTACGTGGTCCCCCTGGTTGACGGCACCCTGGCTCAGGTGCGGCTCGATGACGGCGCGATAACCCTCCGGCCCTTGGGCGGCTCGGTCGATGAGGAGCGGCACGCCGGCAACTTGATTGCCGTGGGCGACCGCGTTTACTGCCAGCACTTGTACGGCTGCGACAGCTACTTGATGGTTTCGGCCGAATCGCTCCAACGACGGCTGCAAACGAATCCAAACGATGCCGAAGCCTGGCTGATCCAGGGCGACATGCAATTGCAACAAGGCCAGTTGGACCAAGCCGCCGAGAGCTTGCGGAGGGCCAAGGCCCTGGGGGCGGAGAAAGCCCGGCCCCTGCTGGCCGAATGCCTGCTTCGGCAACTCAAGGCCGATTTCACGCAGCACGAGAGCCTCCGTGCGGAACTGGAAGACCTGGTCGACCGGGGCAACCGGGCTGCCCGCTATTGGCAACTGGTGGGTGAGGGACTGACCGCGCAAGGCAAACGGGTGGAAGCCGTGCAGGCGTACCTGCGGCTCGTGGAGATCGCTGTGGCCGGTGACGGCCGCCAACCGTCAGGTCACATCAAAGACGCCGAACCGGGCCTTTCGGTGCGGCTGGATCGGCTGGTCGCGGCGCGGCTGCAACGGCTATGGAGCGACGCTACGCCTGATGAGCGTCAAGCCATCGATCCGATCATTCAGGCCAAGGTGGAGGGCGAGCTGGCAGCCGAGCAGCCGCCGGAGGCAGATGTTGCCGCGGACGCGCAGCTCGCTTCGCTGCGGCAAGCCATCGCCTACTTTGGCTGGCATCCTTCGGCGGTGCCGTTGAAGTGGCAACTGGTCGAGAAACTGCGGACGCCGCGTGACTGCCCGCTGGTCGAGGTCGAACATCTCTTGCTGGAAATCCTCGACTCGCCACGGCAGGAGGATCAGGCCGCCGCGTTGGCCATGCTCGCCGAGATGTTTGCCGATGCTGACCTCTGGGACGCGGCCTCGTGGTATATCGGGCAACTGAACACCCGTTTTGCCGACCAGGTTCTACCTGACGGAAAAACTGGGGCCGAAGTGGTCGAAGCGCTGCTGAGGCTGCCCGATGCGCCGCCTGCGGCCAAGCCGTGGCCCACCGGACGTGTCGGCGTCCGCGATGTGCCGCCCAGGCTCGCACAATCTCCGCGGATCGCGATTTCTGATGCGCCGCCGCTCCCGCAGTTCGGCGATACGCTGATCCAGATCGAGAACAGTCTGCAACTGGTGGCCCGGGCGCTGGATCGCGACTTGTGGAATGTGCCGTTCCGCCATCCGGTGACGGGCCACCCGATAGCTATTTCGTCGCATGGGCATCGCCTGGCAGCGCACGGCCGGTTGCTGGTATTCTCGACGGGATGTTATCTGCTCGGCATCAATACGGCTGGCAGCTTGCGGCATGGCCCGATCGAGATCCGCTGGGTGCAGCCGCTCATTGACCAGTTCGTCAGCGGGTCGGCGGGCCCCATGTTTGCCTTGCCGCACTGGGAAGCCACGCCCTGGGGGACCCGGCGCGTCACGCTCCGCTCAGCCCACAGTGACCCGCTGGGCAGCCTGCAACCGGTGGTCGGCCGGCAAGTGACGTTTGTACGTGGACGGCAGCTTGTTTCGCTCGATGTGTTGACCGGAGAGCCGGTTTGGGTACGCGACAACGTGCCCGAGGCGAGCGAGGTCTTCGGCGATGACGAGTGCATTTACCTGGTGCCGCCCGATCGCAGCGTGGCCCAGGTTTATCGCACGGTGGATGGGGCCGCCCTACCTTCCCAGGGCGTGCCGCCGTGGTCGCAGGTGATGCGTGCGCTGGGCCGCAAGCTCCTGGTCTGGCAAGGCGATGGGCAACAAGTCACCGTGCGCCTGTTCGACGTGGCCACGCAGCAGGATGTGTGGACGCGCAGCTACGATCATTCGGCCAAGGCCAACTTCGCCGATGATGGGCGGCTGGGCGTGCTGCAGCGTGACGGCAAGTTTCAGTTGATCGACGTGGCATCGGGCAAGGCATTGATCGATGCCACGGTTGATGCCATCGATCCCCTGGGCGCGATCTTCATCCTCCGTCATCACGATCGTTACGTGCTGGCCGCAACCCATGCTGCCAGTGCCGAGGCTCAGCAGCACAACGGCTGGGTGGTGCGGCCGCTGCAATCGGCGGGCGGAATGCAAATGCCGACGATCAACGGAGCCATGCATGGATTCGATGAGCAAGGACGCCTGGTGTGGTCGCAGCCGGTGCGGCATTTGTCGCTGCCGCTGGATCAGCCTTCGGCCAGCCCCGTGATCGGCCTGATGAGTCACCTGTACGGCATAACCTCCCAGCGAATCGTGCGTACGGGACTTGGCCTAGTGCTGGTCGATAAACGCACCGGCCGGGTGATCCATCGCACGATGCAAGATGGCATGCCAGGGGCGTACTTGCAGCACGTGGATCGCGAGGGACAGGTGATCGAGTTCAGGACCAATCTCAGCACGGTTCGAATGGAATGGACTGATGAGGCCTGGCCTGATGGCGCCAGACAGGAGCCCATCGAACCCAAAATTCCTGAGCCGCGGCGGAGGCCACCGGGCAACGCGCCCGGGCCGAACGCGGAACCGCAGCGCCAGCCCAATCGACCCAACCGATGACGCGGCAATCAGCATCGCTGAGCGCCGCCGTAGCCGCGGCGGCGACCGTCTTCGGACCGCTGGCGATGCTCCTGGCGGCCAGCGCGGCACTGCGCGCGGATGAACCCGGCGCCGCCAAAGCCGTCGGCCCGGGGCACCCCTTGAAGATCGCACGGTTCGGGAGTCCGGATCCTGCCGACGGCGGTGGTCACCAGGGCACCATTTACGATCTGCAGTTCTCGCCTGATGGAAAACGCTTGGCCTCTTGGGGCGCTGATAACACGGTGCGCCTCTGGAGCATTCCCGACGGCAAGGAGCTGCACCGCCTGGAAGCTGGGCGGATATTGGCCTTTTCGCCCGATGGTTCCAAGCTGCTCACGGCCGAAGCTTCGCTGAGCAAGTTCAAAACGCTGCTGTGGGACGTGGAGCAAGGGAAGCGGTTGAGAGAGTTCCCGGGCAGGTGGGATCTGGCCGCGTTCAATCGCGAAGGTACGCAGGTTCACTACGTTTACCGCGGCCGAATCAGCGTGATGGACCTTGCGACGGGCGAACCCATCGGCCAATCGGTCCTGGCCCCGCCGGCGGTGAAGGCCATCTCGTCGTCCGGCGATATGCTG
Source organism: uncultured Planctomycetales bacterium (assembly GCA_937927735.1). Classification (GTDB taxonomy): domain Bacteria; phylum Planctomycetota; class Planctomycetia; order Pirellulales; family S012-138; genus CALBRZ01. Next base: position 36,489 of record CALBRZ010000026.1, on the reverse strand, counting down.
GCTTCGACCTCAAGCCTGGGCGACTATCGGTTGCGTTTGAGTTACACGAACCAGGGGCACACGGTGCGCGAACTGAGCGGCACCCGCGAGGTGCCGGTGACGGTAACCTTTTCGCCCGACGGCTACGCCCTCGCCGCCGCCGACCGCCATCAGCATATCCATGTTTGGGAAGTGGCGACCGGTAAGGAGCTGGCCATGTTCTATGGGCATGAAAAGCCGGTTCAGGATCTGGCCTTTTCGCCCGATGGCCGTCTGCTTGCCAGCGCTAGCCGCGACGGCGTCGTCCTGATCCGGGAGATTCTCAGTAATGAACACCTGACCGCCTTGGAAGTGCCGTCGGCCGTGGCAGCGAACAGCGGCAAGTCAGTCTGGGTTACGGCGGTGGCGTTTTCGCCCGATGGACGGTATCTGGCCACGGGCGACAACACCAGCTCGGTCATCCTCTGGGATGTACGCAAAGCCGGGATCGAAGAGCCCGACCAGGCACCGCTCACGGCCGAGCGTTTGAACGGGGCCTGGGAAGACCTGGCCCAGTTCGATGTCCGGCGTGCCCGCAAGGCAGTGTACACCCTGGGCAATCAGCCCGAGGTGTCGCTGCCTTACCTGGCCGAGCGGCTGAACGAGATCGTTACCGTGCCCGGCGAGGAGCAGGTGCGCCGGCTCATTCATGACTTGGACAGCGACGATTACATGGTTCGCGAGCGGGCTACGCAGGCTTTACGGCAGCAACTGGACGTGGCCGCCGACGTATTGAAACGGGAGCTGCGCCGCGCACTTTCCGCCGAGGTGCGGTTTCGCATCCGGCTGATCCTCGGTTCGGCTGGCCAGAGTGGACCCCGCTTCAGCCAGGCCCAGTTGTTCCGCTTTAAACGGCTGATCCAGGTGCTGGAAGGTATGGAGCAGCCCCAGTCCGTTGAACTGCTCAAGCTGCTGGCCGAGAAGCTGCCCTCGGTCGAGATTCAGGATGAAGCCCTGCGGGCGTTGCGGCGGCTGGGGCAATCGCTCTGAAGGTGGCGTGGGCGGGAAGCATTTCTGCTGCATGCCGCCGAAGCCATTCCCCCGCCGGGTGCATCGCGTCACGGCCTAGTGTCGATTATGCTTGGCCTCGGTCTGAAATTTCCCACCGGCTGACCGCACCAAGGCATCTTTTTCCCCTCGGCAAGCAACGTAAGAGCGACTCATGAGGAACGTGCGTGGCGTATTGGTAGCGATTGCGGTCGCAATCGTGGTGGGGCTGTTTCCGTCAGCAGGATTCGCACAAAGGGAGCAGGCGGCGACCGCTGGACAATCGGCGGTGGCAAACGACCGGCCGAACATCTTGTGGATTACGAGTGAGGATAACAGCCCCTACCTGGGCTGTTACGGCGATCCGCAAGCCTACACGCCGCGGCTGGATCGCCTGGCGGCCGAGGGCGTGCGGTATCGCAACGCCTTCGCCAATGCGCCGGTCTGCTCCACGGCACGTACCACGCTGGTGACCGGCATGCTGGGCTGCTCGGCAGGCCTGCAGCATCACCGCAGCCGCGTGGCCATCCCTGAGCACTTTGAGCTCTATCCCCAGGTACTTCGCCGGGCCGGTTATTACTGCACCAACAACACCAAGACCGATTACAACGTGGCCAATCCCGGCAACATCTGGGACGAGAACAGCAAGAAGGCGCATTACCGCAACCGCCCGGCCGGCAAGCCGTTCTTCGCGGTGTTCAATATCGGTGCCACGCACGAAAGCCAGGTGGCGCCCAAGCCCGGCAAGACCACCTTCCGCATCGCACCCGAAGATATACAACTGCCGCCCTATCACCCGGACACGCCCGAGCTGCGTCGCGATTGGGCCAACTACTACGATCAGATGACGGAGCTCGATACGCAGGTGGGCGAGTTGCTCGATGAGCTGGAACGATTGGGCGAGGCCGATAACACGATCGTCTTTTACTTCTCCGATCACGGTGGGGCCCTGCCTCGCGGCAAACGCAACATTCACGACTCGGGCACCCGCGTGCCGATGATCGTGCGGTTTCCCAAGCGGTGGGCGCACCTGGCACCGGCCGAGCCGGGCCAGTGGGTTGAGCAACCGGTCAGCTTTGTGGATTTGCCGCCCACCTTGTTCAGCCTGGTGGGGGCGGAGACCCCGGAGAACTACCAAGGGCGAGCGTTTCTAGGCAAGCAGAGCGGGCCGGACCGCGATCACGTGTTCTTGTTTCGCGGTCGGATGGATGAGCGGTACGACAACGTCCGCGCGATCCGCGACCGCCATTACCGCTACGTACGCAACTACGCCCCGCACCGCCCCTGGGGGCAGCACTACTCGTACCCGTTCCGCGTGCTGCCGAGCATGGGCTCGTGGTATCAGGCTTTTGTGAATGGCCAGTGCAACGATGTGCAGGCTCGCTATTGGCAGCCCAAGCCGGCCGAGGAACTGTACGAGATTGCGACCGATCCGCACGAGATCAACAACCTGGTGGGTCAGCCCGAGCATGCCAAGCGGTTGGCCGCCATGCGGCAGACCCTGCGAAGTGAAATGATCGCCATTCGCGATACCGGCTTCATTCCGGAGGGCATGTTTGAACGCCTGGCCGGCGATAAGACCATCTACGAGTATGCCCGCAGTGAGGCCTACCCCATCGAGCGCATTGTCGATCTGGCAAACCTGGCCACGGATGGCGATCCGGCGAATCTGCCGGCGTTGATCACTGCCCTGCGTGACGAGCATCCGGTGATCCGGTACTGGGGCGCGACCGGTTGCTTGATTCTCAAGGACAAGAGTCTGCAGGCGAAGGATGCCCTGGTCGCGGTGCTTGCAGATCCCTGGCTCGACGTAGCCGTGGTGGCTGCCGAGGCGCTGGGCTACCTGGGCGAGAGCGAGCGGGCACTGGCCACGCTGGACCGCGTGATCAAGACCGGCAACCGCTACGAAGTGCTGGCGGCGCTCAACGCGCTGGACTTCATGCGACAGGCGGGGCACGTAACGCTGCCCCGGGCGCAAGCCATGGTCCGAGGCCTCAAGCCCGAGGAACCCGGCCAGCGGATTCCCAACTACCTGCTGAGCCTGCAAGAGCCGTAAAGGCGGCTATCCCAACGAAGAAAACGAAAACAGCCGGCGTGGTTTTCGCGCCGACTGTTGTTGTTTCGGTACAAGCGTTGGTTCGCGTTAGGCGATGGCCTCTTTAATGATGTCGACGTGTTCCACGCCGACCAGCTTTTGATCCAATCCGCCGTAGAAGTAGCTCAGCCGGTTGGGATCGAGGCCAAGCTGGTGCAGGATCGTGGCGTGCAGGTGTTTGACGTGCAACGGCCGTTCGACCGCGGCGGCGCCCAGTTCATCGGTGGCGCCGATGCTGATGCCACCTTTGATGCCGCCGCCGGCCATCCACATGGTAAAGCCATAGGCGTTATGGTCGCGGCCCGTGCCCTGGGCGTATTCAGCCGTAGGCTGCCGCCCGAACTCGCCCCCCCAGATCACTAGGGTTTCGTCCAGCAGGCCGCGCTGCTTCAAGTCGGTCAGCAGCGCGGCGATTGGCCGGTCGGTGTTGTAGGCGTGGTAGTTGTGGTTCTTCTCCAGGTCGCCGTGGGCGTCCCAGTTGGCATCGTTGTGGTTGCCACCGGAGTAAAGCTGGATGAACCGCACGCCGCGTTCCACCAACCGCCGGGCGAGCAGGCAGCGCGAACCGAAGTCACGCGTCCGCTTGTCGTCCAGGCCGTACATGCTGAGCGTGGCCTGTGTTTCCTGCGAAAAGTCCACGGCTTCCGGGGCGTGCCGCTGCATCTTGTAGGCGAGTTCGTAGCTGGCGATCCGGGCGGCCAATTCGGTGTTGTCGGCCCGGCTGGCCAGATGCGCTTGATTGGCATCCTGCAAGGCATCGAGCAGGTCGCGCTGGAGCAGCTCGCTCATGCCTTGGGGGCGAGCCAGGTCCAGAATGGGCGGCCCCTGCGAACGCAGCACGGTGCCCTGGTAGGTGGCCGGCATGAAACCGCTCGACCAGTTCTTGGCACCGCTGATCGGCCCGCCGGTGGGATCGAGCATCACCACGAAGCCCGGCAGGTTCTCGTTGACCGAACCCAGGCCGTAGTTGACCCAGCTTCCCAAGGCAGGGCTGCCGCTGAGGATGCGGCCAGAGTTCATCATCAACATGGCCGAACCGTGGATCGGGCTGTCGGCCGTCATCGAGTGCAAGAAGCAGATGTCGTCCACCTTCTGGGCGATGTGCGGGAACAGGTCGCTGACCCACTTGCCGCACTCGCCGTACTGCTTGAACTTCCAACGCGGCTCGACGATGCGGCCACCGTCGCGGTGGCCGCCACGACCGAAGGTCTTCACCTTCACGGTCTTGCCGTCCATACCGATCATGTTCGGCTTGTAGTCGAAGCTGTCGATATGGCTCGGCCCGCCGTACATGAACAAGAAGATGACGCTCTTGGCCTTGGGCTTGAAATGCGGCTCCTTGGGCGCCAACGGATTGGCGAAAGTCGACTTTTCGCCGCTCTGGCCGGCAGCCGCCTGGCTGCGGAAGAAGCCGTCGTTGGAAAGCAACCCGGTCAGAGCGACCGAGGCAAACCCCGCTCCAGCCTGCCAAAAGAACTCGCGGCGGGTACGGCCGCAGAAGGAACCGCTGGGGCGATCAGCAGGTGCGTTCATCATCTTCACCGTCGATCCAGGAACATTGATGAATGTGTCTACAGCATAAAGTTCTTCGGCTGGCCCAGGCAAGGCATTTACGGGGGTTTAGGTGCCGGGCCTCGTTTCCAAGTCCATTGCGCAAATTGAACTTGCGGCGCGAACGGCCGGAAATGCGGCCGGTATGATTCGTGGGGGCGGCGGTGCGAGAAATGACCGATTTCGCCGGCAAGATGGCAAGCTACCTGACGAATACCAGCACGACGGCGGTGTGCGCTCGCTGCGGTGGTTCTGCCAGGTTCGATCCATCGTGGGGCTGGTTGCTGCCCCTATAATGGCGTGGTGCCTGCCGCCGCAGATGCGCGGCTTGCGCCATCGCCCGCCGGTGGGGTTGGCCGGCGCGGGCCATTGGATCGTTTCGCTGAAGGGGGCCAAACCATGAGTCTGCCCGATCAATCCGCCGGTCGCTCAGGGCGTTTCAACCGGCGGCGGTTTCTGGAGGTGCTGGGGACCGTTGGCGTGGCCGGGGGAATCGGCGCCGGGCTGTATGGCCGAGCGCAGTGGCAACGCGCCGCCCTGGCCGGAGCCATGCTGCACGATGCCCAGCAGGTGATGGTTCCGCGTGAGCAGCGGGAGTTGCAGACCTTGCCGGTGCGGGCTCGCAACGAGATCCGCGACTGGTTCCATGCGCATTGCCTCAACGCATCCGAGTTTGCGTACGAAGTCTGTTCGCCCAGCTTTGCCGAACGGTTAGCGGCCTGCGGCACCGAGGAGCTCAAGCAACAATGCGTCGCCAACGCGTTCTTGGCCCGGGTGGTATCCGCCGAGGAAGTGCAGGAACGCCTGCAGGTGATTGCTCAGGAGTTGGGGAACGAGCTGGATGCCAGTTGGCGGGGCTGTTGCCAGGAACTTTCGCTGCGGTGGCAGATGCAGATTAGCGGTGGCGGCTACGAAGTGAGCCTGCCTCGCGATCTTGCGGCCCGGCTCGATCAACTCGTGCGGCATTCGCTGAACGAAGCCATGCAAACGGCTGATGGTTCACTCGCACCATCGTTTACCGATGCCGTTTCCAGCATCGGTACCGCGGCATTATTGGCGGTGCCCGTGGTCGTGGTGATTCCGGAGCTGGCCTTGCCGGCTTTCTTTGTCCGGGCGTTGTGGGTGCTGGTCGAATACGTGGTGCGGCTGGTATCGGGCCGTGTGCAAGGCCTCCAGGCCGAGATCACGCACCGCGTCGCGATGCTGGGGCGGCGGCTCGGCTCCGAATACGAGTCTGAACTGCGCCACTGCATCGGCCAGTTGCATCAGTGGCAACAAGACGCGGTACGCAGCTTCACTGAAGACTACAGCCGCAGCGCCATTTCCATCATCTAGACCGCAAGCTTGCGCGAGGACAAAGTCGTGAACCTGCACCAGACGCGAACCTGGGGATGGTTGCTGGCCGCCGTGATGTGCCTGGCGGTTGTCGGCTGCTTACCGGATGGGCGGCCCGACAAGACGCAGATGGCCCCGGTGGACTACTTCCGCGCGACGCAAGCCAACACGATTACGCCCGACGGGCCCATTCTGATGAGCACCGTGCAAGAGGTTGCCCCCAACGTGCTCCAGTACGAAACCGCCGAGGGTGGGGTGTACCAGGTGCGGTACTCCAACCAGGGCGAAGGATTCCGTTATTTTGACGTGCGCCGCGTCGACCGGGGGACCACGGTCGTTGCCGCACCGGCGGGCGAATAAACGTGGCTGCAGGCAGCGATGTCGTGAGGTTTCGCGGCGGGCAATTTTCTTTGCCATTTTCTTGTTGATTGCCCTTGACCATTTGGGGGCGGGCTAGTAATTAACCGCCTCGCTTCTACCTTTCCAATCGAGTGGTTCCCTGAGCCATGTGGTGCGCTCGTTCTGCGCTACCGGCGCGGGCTGGCCACGGCTGCGTGTGAAGGTGCGCTTGCGCCTATCTGCGGAGGCGCGGTGCGCTGTTCTGCGCAGGCGGTTGCGGCATTGCGCTCCCCAGGCTCGTCGCGGACGTGCTGGCAGCCAGGTGGACGGGGAGGAGCGAATGAGACAGCAATCAGTAACAGCAGGCACGTTTTGCAGTTCGACCCTGACTTTAAAAAACACATCCGGACCCGTTCCCGGGTCCCTTGGTAAAAGCGTGCGCGCCGTCGGGGCGCGCACCGGCGGGCATGCTCCCGCTAGCAGACACATCGATGAAGCCAACGGCACCTGGTGCCGAGCAGCGCCGGCCGCAGGACGCTGCGTAACGATAGTTGAGGGTGTCTCTCGGAAAGGATTCTGAGAGGCGAAACGTGGGCGTGAGGAAAAGGAGTTCATCTTGAAACTCAGCCGTCGATTTCTCACTGCGTGTCTCATGGCAGCGCTCGTCGCGCCAGCCACGGCACGAGCGCAGTCCGGGGATGATGCTCCCCGAGGGCTGTCGCGGTTGTTGCCGGGCATCGGCCGACAGCAGTCAACTACCGATCCGTTTGAAGCCGCTGGACGCGGCCCCGAGACCAATCCGCCCGTAGCCGGGGCGCCGCCTGCTGCGCCTTCGCAGATGGTGCCCACGCTGCCGCCTCCTTCCGGTGGGGCTGTGCCCGGTGCCGGTGGCGACGTGCAGCGTTTGCCAAGCGCGCCGCCAGCAGCGCCCGTAGGGATGCCGGGCGCGGCTCCTGCAATGGCCGCTTTGCCTGGCATGCCGCAGGCCGGTGGCGAACAGCAGCCGGGGAATGCGGCCCAGCGCCAGGCCAGCGATCAGCTTTTGATCCAGGCCCGCAAGGCGCTGGCAGTCGGCGACGTGCGTCGAGCCACGCAATTGAACGAGCAGGCCAAAGCCATCGGCTATCGTTACTCGTTCCAGGACGATCAGCCGTCGAAGGTGCAGGCCTCGATCGAAAAGATGGCCCAACTGCAGCAGATGCAGCAGGCGGGCAACGCCCACACCGAAACGTATCGCCGGCAGTACAGCAACCTGCTGCTCGAGCAGGCCGATGCTTTGCTGCGTTGGGGCGATATTGACGAAGCCGAACGGCTGGCCCTGGATGCTCAGAAGCTGAACCTGCGGTACAGCCCGTTTGAAAACAGCCCCGAGCGCGTGTTGGCTCAGGTGGCCGCGGCTCGCCAGACCGGTGCCCGCTTCGTGCAGGGCGGCCAGGGTGGCAACAGCAGCCTCCAGGTTACCGGCGGTCTTCCCGCGGGTGCTCCTGCTGTTGCTGGTATGCCTGGCGCTCCGGCTCAGGCCGGCCCGCAAGGCACGGTTGACGCTAAGGGCCGCGTGCTGGATCTGGTTGCCCGGGCTCGCGTGGCGTTGAGCCAAAACAACATTGCCCTGGCCGAGCAGCTTGCCAATCAGGCCGCTGCGATGAACGTGCCCGACTCGGCCTTCGCGCCCAACGAGGATCGTCCCAGCTTCGTGCTGCTGGACATCCGCAAGGTGCGCCTGGCCAGCGGCGGCGCCGAACAGCAGGCCAGCCAGGCTCTGTACCAAGGCATGGGCCCGGCTCCCGCGCAATTCGCGCAGGGCGAAGGTCCGCTGGGCATCGCTCCGGCCGTGCCGCCCACACAGCCGATTCTGGATCCGCGGGCTGCTGCCCCGGGTGCGGAGAATCGGCCGCTCACGCAGGGCATGCAGATCGCCCAGCAGGCTGAAGAAGCCTTGCAGAAGGGAGATCCCAACCGGGCCCGTGAGCTGTTCAAGCAGGCCATGAGCATGCAGCACGAGCTGGATGCCGCTACCCGTCAGTTGGTGATGGGCCGCCTGCAGTACCTGGGCGAGCCGCCGACTCCGCTGAACGAAGCCGCCATGCAGCAGGCTGCCCTCCGCCGCCAGATGGGCGCGCGGCTGGCCGATGCTGAACGCCGGGCTCGCAACCTGCAGCAGGGCTACCCGCTGCAATCGTTGCAACTGCTCGAGCAGGCTCGGGCCGAGATCGAGCGTTCGAACCTCGATGAGGCCTCGAAGCAGGATCTGATGCGCCGTGCCGACGGTGCTATCGCCAGCATGCGGCAGTATATCGAGGAGAACAAGGCTCGCATCGAACTCGATGAACGCAACCAGGCCGTGCTCGAAGAGCGCGAGCGCGAGCGTCTGCAGAAGATCGAGATCGAGCAGAAGCTGGCGTACCTGGTCGATGAGTACAACAAGCTCATGGATCAGCAGCGCTTCGCCGAGGCCGAAGTCGTCGCCAAGCGTGCCGCCGAGCTGGCTCCCAACGAGCCGATCGTGAAGCAGCTCAAGTGGAATGCTCGCTTCGTGCGGAACTTCAACGCCCAGATGGACATCCGCGACGCCAAGGAACAGGGGTTCGTCCTGGCCATGGAGTCGGTGGATCAGGCCTCGGAACCGTTCGATGACCGCAACCCGATCGTCTTCTCGCACGACTGGAAGGAGCTGACCGCTCGCCGCCGTGCCCTGGGCAGCGTGACCCGCCGCCGCAACGAGAAGGAACTGGAGATCGAGCAGAAGCTCCGCACTCCGGTGTCGCTGCGGTTCACCGACACGCCGCTGTCGGAGGTGATGGAATACCTGGCTCGCGTGGCCAACGTGAACCTGCACCTCGATCAGCGGGGCCTCTCCGAGGAGGGCGTGAACCCCAACACCCCGGTGACGATCAACCTGATGGGCGACATCCAGCTCAAGAGCGCCCTGAACCTGATCCTCCAGCCGCTGCAGCTCTCGTACGTGATCAAGGACGAGGTGCTGAAGATCACCAGCCAGCACGCTCGCGACGGCGAGGTGGTGACGCTCACCTACAACGTGGCCGACCTGGTGATCCCGATTCCCAACTTCGTGCCCTCGGTCAACATGGGCATGACCAGCGCCATCAACGAGGCGTATCGCCAGGCGGGCCGGATGGGCGGTTTGCCGGCGGCGCCGATGGTGGCCGCGGCCAGCCCTGCCGGCGGCACGACCAACGCCGTGATCGATCCGGCTGTGATGGCGCAGCTTGGTACGTCGCCGATTCCGGGCTTTGGCGGACCGCCGACGCCCCCGGTGGCGCCCGGTCCTGGCGGACTGGGCGGTGGTGCCGAGCCTGACTTCGACAGCCTGATCCAGTTGATCACCACCACCGTGAAGCCCGACTCGTGGCAGGAACACGGTGGCCCCGGCTCGGTGGCTCCGTTTGAAACGAACCTGAGCCTGGTGATCACCCAGACGCAGGAAGTGCACGAGCAGATTGCCGACCTGCTGGATCAGCTCCGGCGTCTGCAGGACCTGCAAGTGACGATCGAAGTCCGGTTCATCACGCTCAACGACAACTTCTTCGAACGCATCGGTGTCGACTTCGACTTCGACATCGACGACGACATCGACCGGCCGTTCCAGGTGTTTGGCCGTCCGAACCTGCAGCCCGGTACCTCGTACACGCCGGCTAACAACCTGGCCGTCGGTTCGGGGAACCCGGCGCGTGACGTTCAGGACCGCGACCACGGCCCGTCGGTCACGGTGGGTATGTCGCAGCCTGGTGTGTTCAGCGCCGACATGGACATCCCGGTGGCGCAGGGCAGCTTCCCGCTGGCCACGCCGCAGTTCGGTGGTTTCCAGCCTGGTGCTGGTGCCACGGTCGGGTTTGCCATCCTGAGCGAGATCGAAGCGTTCTTCTTCATCGAAGCCAGCCAGGGCGATCGGCGCAGCAATGTGCTGCAAGCCCCGAAGGTGACGCTGTTCAATGGCCAGTCGGCGATCGTGTCTGACACCTCGCAGACCCCGTTCGTGATCAGCGTGATCCCGGTGGTGGGCGACTTCGCCGCCGCTCAGCAGCCGGTGATCGTGGTGCTCAACGAAGGTACGTTCCTGAACGTGCAGGCTGTGGTGTCCGACGACCGTCGCTTCGTGCGGCTCACCGTGGTGCCGTTCTTCAGCAGCATCGGCGAGGTGAACACCTTCACCTTCACCGGCGAAGAAACGACCACCATCGGCAGCTCGCAGACGGCCGACGACCGCACGCTGCCGATCCAGGACCGGCCGCAGTCGATCAGCCGTTCCGGTACGACGGTGCAGTTGCCGACGTTCTCCTTCGTGACCGTATCTACCACAGTCAGCGTGCCTGACGGCGGTACGGTGCTCCTGGGCGGTATCAAACGTTTGAGTGAGGGCCGCAACGAGTTCGGCGTGCCGATTCTCAACAAGGTGCCCTACATCAACCGCTTGTTCCGCAACGTCGGCATCGGTCGAGAAACCCAAAGCCTGATGATGATGGTGACGCCACGTATCATCATCAAGGAAGAGGAAGAACAGCTGCTGGGCATCACGCCCGCGCCGTAATCTCCGACGCCCGCACCCTCAACTTGTTGGCGCGTCGGTAGCCAGCCGCCGCGGTTCCTCTGGGGCCGCGGCGGTTGTTTTTTGCGCTAGACCGGTGGGGATTGGTGGATGCCGCACAGCTCGCGAGTGACATTCGTGGCGGGCGATGGCTCAGGCAGAACCGGCCGAGCGAACAGGAAGCAACAAGTGTGCTTCAGGTAACGCGGTCGGGGCCGAGCGAATCGCAGTTGATGCAACGTACGAAGGCGTGCCACGGCTGTATCAGCCGTGCGCTAAGGCGAACATGCCCATGCCACAGATCGCTCGCTCGAAGAAAACCGCCAGGTATTAAAGCTCGCGCGTTTGATACCGCGTGACAGCGGTCAGCCAAGTGATGTGAGCCTGGCGGCTGGCGCTCAGAGCATCAAGAACTTCTTCAATGGGCCGGCCGCCCTGTTGCCATTGGCGGCGGGCCATGTCTACCGCGGCGGCGTGAGCGGCCACGGCGACGGCCGCGGCTTCCACATACTGCGCTTGCAGACGCTCCAAGCTGTCAGCTCCGGCGCTGCGCTGTGCCGCAGACGCGTCGGCCGGCAAACGGGGCTGTTTGGGCAGCCGCGACAGTAGGGTAGGCGAAACCTCACGGAGCATGGCACGAGCTGTGGTCGTGGCCGCCTGGGCCGCGGCCAGATCGGCCTCGAGGGAGAACCGGGCCGTGCGTACGGCCAACATGGTGTAATCGCCATTGCCGTGGGCGTGCTGTGAGGCCGCGTTCTGCAGTTCATCCAGTTGGATCAGGAACGATTGCAGGCTGCGTTCATCGGCCAGCCGTTCTAACAGCGTCCACCAGTGAGCCGCAGCTGTGGTCAGCGAAAGCTGCGCACCAGTCAAGGGCTGTTCCGGCGACATCGAGGGCAGCGCAGCAAAAAACGCCTCTCGCAGGTTGGCGGCGCATTCTGCGGCCGGAGCACCGGCCAAGCGACCCAGGCTCAAGAGAGCCGCGGCGTCCTGGCCAGCGGGCCGAAGCGTCATCCGGTCAAGCGCGGGGCCGGAAGGAATCTGGTGGTCTTGCGTCGGCGGAACGGTAGGCGGCTGGCTTCTCTGCGGTTGGCGGCCATCTGGCTGAGATTCACGCCAGCCATCCTGGGAGCCCGACGATGCCGGCATCGCTTGGCCTGAGCTGGGGGCTGCCGCCGGCGTGGGCTGAGGCCCCAAGTTCATACCGCTCGATTGCAGCGGAACGGCCATGTGCGGCTGCGGGAATGGCGCCGGCGTCATGGTGGTGCCCGACATGGGTTGCACCGCTTGCGGAATTGGCCGCAGCGTGGAAGGGCTGGCCGGGGCCGACAGCCTGCTGCCATTGGCAGGTAGGGTGCTGGTGGCTTTGAGGATGGAACGGCCCGGCAGCTCGTCGATCTCCGCGCCCGAGGCCTGGACCACGCCACCGGGAGTCGCCGGGACGGCCGCACCGGGCGAGAACGGACTGTTGGGAGCCGAGCCTGGCGTCGTCGACCGCGGCGCCGTATTGGGCACCGGCAGGGGTTCCGTGGGAATCCCGCCACGCTGTGGCTGCGGGCCCGCTGGCGTGGCCGGTTGCGGCTGGACGGCTTCGGGCGGAAGGACCTCGGTCGGATAACCGCCCGGCGCGGCCCCCGTAGCACCCGGTGTCACCACTTGTGGTGTACCCGATGCCGATTGCCGGGCCGCTTGCGGTTCTTTGACGAGCGTTTCGGCCAGCGTGGCCAGCGGCAACTGGCCGCCCGTGGCCGAAATGGCGTATTCGGCGATCTCGTCGTTGTATACCTGGACGTCGTGCAGGAAACGCAGTTGTTCTTCGGTTTCGCGTCGCAAGGCGGCCAGGAACCGCGTGAGCGTGAGTTCGCCCCGGCGGAACGCTTCGTCGGCTGCAACCGCCTGATCGGTGGCGGCAGCAACGGCGTCGGCCCGGCGTTGCACGGCCTGGTACCGGTACGGCAGCAGTTGGTTGAGCAGCGTCACCCGCGGTGGCGCGGGGCGGTTGGCGTACAAATGCTCAAACTCGGTGCGGTACCTGCCCGCGTGCGGCAGATCGCTGGGCCGCAGCAACGTCGAGGCTCCGGAGTTGGTGCTGCCCACGCCGAGCCGGTTAGAGGCCTCGGCCCATGCCACGAGCTTTTCTTGTTGCTGAGCTTTCGCAGTCGCCAGAGCGGCGGCTACTTCCGGCGGCACACCGCCTGGCTCAGCCCGATAGGCATCGGAAAGTTGTTGCAGAATGCCGGCGTAATTGGCGATCGCCTGGTACTCCGCGGCAACCGCGGCCATCCGCCAGTAATTTTGCACGAGGGCCAAACGTTCGGCGGGCTGGCTCGAACGCTGAAGTACATCCTGGAGCGAGATACGGCTGCTGGCCGGCCACGTATCGCCGCCCTGCCCTGCCTGGGCGTGGATCTGGCCGAAGAGCTCGGCTACCAGCCGCTTGGCGATATCGGGCTGCGATTGCCCTTGGGCAAGCTCCACTTGCGAGTGCGACCTATCACCAAGTACCGCGCGGGGAGACGCCTCGGGCTGTACACCATGGGCGTTCAGGCCGTGCCGGGGTTCCGTGGGAAGCGCCTGCGGCTGCACAGGCACGAGCGCGCCACTGTCGTGACTGGCCGGAGGCAAGCGGCGATCGTCGATGCCTTCGCCGGTGGTCCGCTGAATCGGGCCAGGCTCGTCCAAGAGGCGGTCTGAGAAGCCACGCGAATCGAACTCCGTCCGGAGCGGTTCGCGTGGCTGCATGGTTCCTCCCGACGCGCCGCCCTGGTTGGGGCCAAAATCCTCATAGCGGCGATCGGGCCCTGGAGCCGCGTCCAGGGGATTACGCTGAAGCTGCGGCTGGTCGTCGCGCTGGGCCGGGCTGCCAACGGACGCGTCCGGATTGGCGTGCTCCCAGCCTTCGCGGTCCTGACCACGTTCGCCGCCCAGCATCAGGCGGTTGCCTGCCGGGGGATTCTCCAGGGCCGGTTCCACGCCCCCGGCGGGAACCACTGTAGAAGGTTCGCTGGGCCGGATGCTGAACGGATCGACGATATCGGTCTGCCGCTGCATGGCAGGCTGCGATGGCTCGCTGCTGGACGCTGCCGCGGCTGCACCCTTTTCTTGATTGCGTCGCACTGCGCTCCGCTCGGCGTTGGCAGGCAGAATTCGCGGCAAGACAGATTGCTCGCCGTCCGGAGCAGACGCCGGCGAATCCACAGCCCGTTGACCGTCCTCGGCAGTCAGGGTGGCATCATCAGCCGGCTTAGGGACCGGGGTTACTTCTGTGGCCGATTGGAAACGTGCTGGCTGCGCGAACTCGCCTTCCGGCCCTTCAGACTGCACTTGGCCCGAACGCTCCGGCATGTTGGCTGGCTCTTCCAGTGCGCGACCGGCCGCCTGCGAGCCAACTTCGTGGTTGCTGGAGGTATCCGTCGGCGCGGGCCCGGCGGGCGTGGGTTCTGCCAGAGTCGGCTGCTGCTCCATTGCGCCGTGTATGGGACCATCGAGCACCGATGGCAGCGTGGGAGCCACGCCGCGTGTCCGAGGCGGGAACGGCACTTGCTGCCGAGGACGCCGCGTGGGCGTGCTGCCCTCCCCGGTCACACGCTCCCCCGGTATCGTGGCTTGGGTGGCCGCAATTTCTGGGGAGGACGTAGCTTGGGCCGAGGGCGATTGGGGCTCTGCGGCCAGGAGCAGGCACGCGCATAGCAAGGCCAGGTCCATCCGTGGCGCCTTTCGTCAGATTGGGGCTAGGATCGCACCTGGGGCGCGCACGCGAATCGGCAGATGGCTGCTTTACCGGCGGGAAACGGTAAAGCAGGCTCAAAAACACGCGGCGCACAAGGCACGAGTGCGGCTACACGGCGAGCGGGGTGGGTGCGGGAAGCCCGCCGTAGCCAATAGTGCGGCCGATTAGCCTGCCACGGAGAGGCGATTGAGTCAATTGTGGTTTTGCTATCATCTCCCCCGTTGGCAGGCCGCGGGCGGCGCGTTGCCAACCGCAGGAGGCCGGGCCAGGCGGCGAGCCGTGTAGGCGCTACGCCTTCTTCTCCCGGTGATGTGGATGCCCGTTGCTGGAGCCGGCCAAGCTGGGCTCGGTCAGGTCGGCCAGCGTCATGTCGCCAGCCGTTTCCTCTTGCGAGAGCATCAGCTTGCGGACGAAACGCCAGTCGGCTCCGTCCAGGTGGTCCATGTCGTGCTTGGAAACCTTGCGGCCCAGGGCCAGCAGGTCGCGGATGGCGATTTGCTCTGGCGGTCGGGCGAGGGCCAGCCGATTGCTGTCGGCGGTACGGCCCACCTTGTGCAGGAACCCGGCTTCCTCGAGTCGGTTCGTCATCGAAATTACCGTCATGCGCGGCAGTTCCAGGTGCTGCGATAGGTCGTCGATGTCGACCGTCTGGCCCTCGCGGAAGGCCGTGGCCACGCGGGCCATCAGCGGGACGAACCACTGCGGGTCGCACATCAGCCGTTGACTGTGTCGCAGCTTTTCTTGTTCCTCTAGCGTATGGCCGCGCATGTTCTGGAGGATGGCCGTCAGTTCCAGGCCAAACAGCACGATCAGCCACGTGATGTACAGCCAGTACAGAAACAGCGGAACCAACGCCAGCGAGCCGTAGAGGGCCGAATACGGCAGCGCCTTGTACACGTACAACTGGAAGAACCACTTGGCGAATTCCCACAACACCGCGGCCACCAGCGCCCCGAACAGGGCCGAACTGATGCGCACCCGGGTATTGGGGATCAACACGTACATCACGGTGAGCAGCACCCAACTGGCGACCAGTGTGGCCACGTTGCTCGCCAGCCGGATCAGCGTTTCGACGAACCAGCCGCCCGTGTGCAGTTCGGCGCTCCAGCGCGTGAGCTGATTGGCCAGGTACAGGCCAGCCAGGATCAGCACCGGCCCCAGTGTGAGCGCGGTCCAATAGATGGTGATGCGCGACAGCCACCGCCGTGAGCTCGGGCAGTCGAAGATGACATTGAACGAGTCCTCTACCGACACCAACAGCGCCAGGGCTGCCCACACAAACAGCAGGATGCCCACCACGCCGACGTTGCCCAGGTTGGTCTTCCACGCCCGCTGGACCAGTTCGTCGATTTTGTCGTCGAGGCTGACGCGAAGTTGCTCGGCGGCCTGAGGGCTGGTTGATTCCAGCCCTTTGTCGGCTTCGGGCACCGGCAGGGGCTCATCGGGCTGATTGGTGCGCGGCGCGTTGGCGGCCGTATCGGCCGGTTTTACGCGTTCGTCCGGCGGTAACGGTTCGCCGGTCTGGGACGCTGCCTCCCCGGATTCAGAAGGCGTCGGCAGTGGGGCTTCGACGGGATCGGTATCGGGGGCCGAATCTTTGCCTTGTTGCGATGTTTCTTCCGCCAGCGGGCCGGCATAGTCGGGATCGGCCACCAGGGCCGAGAAGCCCAGGAACTCGTAAACTTGGTTCAGTTCCTCCTTGACCCAGCGGCTGACCTGCTGTTCGTCGATGAATGCCCGGAAGACGAGCATGCTGAGCACGACGACCGGGATCAGGCTGAAGATCGTGCGGAACGTCAGGGACGCGGCCATTTCCATGGCCCGGTCCTTGGTCAATTGCCGGGCGCCGTACCGGCCCAGGTCGACCCAAAACCGCAGCACCCGCTGAGCGCGCGTCAGCTCGTCTACCGGTTGGAGAATCAGGCGGCGAAGGTACTCAAGGACGTCGTTCATGGCTGCGTGCATCCTGTCCAATGACCGCCCAGGCCGCTGGCCGCGTGCCCACTGATCGGCCAGTGCCATTATGAGAACATACGTCGGCGGTAGCGGCCGGCGCAATGCGAAGTTTCGCGCAGCCGGCACTGTGGTTCAGGCGGTGTGCCTGAAATGCGGGTTTCAATCTTGGTGATGCAAACGCAGCCGCGGGAAGAGGCGGCCGAGGAGAACGTTCTCAGGCGTGAGCCTGCCCTTCCGGGCCGACAACCAGGGGCTCACGGCGGCGCAGCCAAGTGGCCAGGCCCATCCCAAGGGCAAGCCCTGCCAGATTTTGGATCACGTCGGTCCATTCCGGTGTACGGTCCGGAACCAGAAACTGCACGCCTTCGGTTGCCAAGGCGTACACCACCAGTGCCCCCAGCACCACGCCCAGGATATTGCGGGAGCATCCCAGGCCACAAAGCAGGCCGGCTCCGAAGAACGCAATCAGGTGGCTGACCGGCGCCACGCTCTGATCGTAGAGCCAGCGCAGCGTGCCCTGCCGATGGCCGGCGATCAGGAATGGATCGCGAGTGACCAGGCAGAATGTCAGGATGGCCAGGTAACACAAAGCAGCGCCACCAAGCAGGTAGCGGTTTCGGAGGCGGGAAATCACGCTTTCGGACCGTCGGGGGGAAGGTAGGGGGAGATTGCGTTGCTCCATTTTACCACGTTGGTTAAGCGCGCCACGGGGGTACGCATGGGTAGCGATTTTGCGGGTTGTGGCGCGCCGTTCGCTCTCTTGAACTGGTGGATCGCGGCCATGAACGGCCGGGCCTATGAGAGGTACGCTCCGAGTTGGTCGATGGGCGAACAGATGGTCATTTCCTGACCAGGTCAAAATGGCCGCCACCTGCAACCGCCCGCAGCCGCCTTGCATGTGCTGAAAGCAGCAACCGTCGAACCGGCGGGACTTTAAAGAAAGTCAGCAAAATCGAGCCAAAAAAGCGATCCAAGGAACGTTACAAGCGTAATAAAGATTACGCCTGACAATGTGGGTCGCCACCAACCACGGGCCACCAGTGAACCAAGGTCTGCGAGGATTTGGGGGCATAAGCGAGGAGTGTCAAGGATGCTAGTACTCAGCAGGAAGCCCGGCGAATCCATCCAAGTTGGTCACGATATCACGGTGACCGTGTTGAAAGTGCAAGGCAATCGAGTTCGCCTGGGCTTTGAAGCGCCACGCGGCACTCGCATCATGCGTTGGGAACTAGAGGTCGAACGTAAACCAGCCGACCCTCGGGTCGGAGAAACCGCAATCGCATGAAAAGTCGCAAGCGACTCTTCATGCAAGTGACCAACCTGTGCGATTGTTTCGATCAAACAGGGATTGGAAACAAGCACGCGAAACAGGCTACGTCCTGATTCATGGAGCTCCGATCCCGACGGAAAAATCGCACGGGCGTCACACAAAGGGCTTTCTTCTGGATCAAGGTAGTTGTGATTCTGATCACAAACGCCGAGACCGCAGCTTGAGCAACGCGAGTTGGCGAAGCTCAAGCGGGTAGTCACCAGGACGAAGGCCCTTCTTTCATTTGCACATTCCTGCATCTGTCCTCAGGATGCTTCTTGGACACGTCCGTTGGTGTTGCGCACTGCACCACATGCAGGGGTGAATTGCAGCCGGCTGCCTGCGGCGGTACGGTAGGTGAAAGAGCGGCGGCTGTTGCCTGACACCGCTGCATTTTGACGCCGCTGGCCCGACACAACGGCGTGCGGAAGGCACCCACGTGTGCCGGGTGATCACCCGTAAAGGGGGATGTCGGCAACGAAGGGCTCGGCAGTTAGGGGAGCGGTTTGACGGGCGTGGATGCAGAGAGTCGGCCCCAGTGGGCCAGGCGATGCTGGTTTCTGACGGGGCCGACGGCTGGCGGGAAAACGGCCCTGGGGCTGAAGTTGGCCGCGCGGCTGGGAGCCGAGATCATTTCAATGGATTCGATGGCTCTGTACCGGGGTATGGACATTGGCACCGCCAAGCCCAGTCGAGACGAACAGGCCCAGGTTCCACATCACCTGATCGACATCATCGAGCCGCACGAAGAGTTCAGCCTGGCCCAGTACGTGGCCGCTGCCGAAGCGGCGGTAGCCCAGATCGAAAGTCGCGGCCGCGTGGCGTTGTTTGTGGGCGGAACGCCCCTGTATCTCAAGGCTTTGCTGCGGGGGATCTTCGAGGGGCCGCCTGCCGATTGGGAATTCCGAGCCCGCTGGCAGCAAGTGGCCGACGAGCAAGGCAGCGCCGCCCTGCACCGCGAACTGGCCGCCGTTGATCCCCAGGCTGCGGAGAAGCTGCATCCCAACGACACCCGGCGGTTGATCCGCGCGTTGGAGGTGCATCACCTGACCGGCACCCCGATCAGCGTTCACCAGCAGCAGTTCGAGCGGCCGATTCCCCGGGAGCAATGCCGGGTGTTTCAACTTCAGTGGCCGCGGCCGGAATTGCACCGCCGGATCGACCAGCGGGTCGAAGCCATGTTTGCCGCCGGCCTGGTCGACGAAGTGCGGCGACTCTTGGCGGCTGGGCCGCTTTCACGCACCGCGGCCCAGGCTCTGGGCTATCGCGAGGTGATCGAATACCTGCAAGGCCAGCGGTCGCTGGAGGAAACGATCGCCCTGGTGCAATTGCGGACGCGGCAGTTTGCCAAGCGGCAAGAAACCTGGTTTCGCAGCCTGCACGAGTGCCGGGTGGTGCCGATGCAGGAGGGCATCGATCTGGATGCCCTGGCCGCGCAGATTGAGGCCGAAGGCCGCCAGGTCACTGACACCTGACGGCAGCGCGGCGCGCCAGCTCCCCCGCCTTACGAGCGTGCTGGCGCGCCGCTGCTGCTGTCCCAGGTGCCTCGGGCTATGCCGGCGCTGGTCCTCCAATCGCTCCCAGCCAACTGGGTAAGCGCCGGTCCAACGGTTGCCCGAGTGCGCCGCCCGTCGTGAACGTCGTTTAGTGGCGATGCCGCAGGGCGCTGCGCGTGCGCGGCATTTGCGGAGCCGACGTCATGCCGTCGGGGAAGGCTCCGGCCGGCGGCGGAGGCGTCAGGCCAGGATCGTCTTGGCGCTGAGGTACAGCCGGCGGCGTGGGATCGGCCGGCACGGCCTCCAGTTCCTGAGCGTCCTCGGTGACAATGCCCGGCCCGGCATGGCGATAGCCTGAGAACGCCGAACCGGCCCGTTCAAACTCCCAGGTTGGTTCGCCGGGACAGCCCGTCCAAGTGGGGCCGTAGCAATCGTAAGGATGGGCGCACATCCGGCAGCCCATCGCGGCGGCGCAACCGGTTAACAGCAATAAGGCGATCTTGGCCCGATTCATCTGGCGTACCTTCCTCAGGCATTAGACCAGCGGCTAGAATCAAACGGCGGCAAGCACGGCTGCCGCGGCACGGCGCCGCTTGGCGGCGATGCCTCGCCCGCGCGGACGAAGGCCACGATGGTCGAAGTGACAGTTGGCGAGGCTCTTGCGTTATTTTCGGCCGGATAACCGGTGTAATCCGCAATCTTTTCCAGGTTTTTCGCGGACGCCGACTTGATGCTGGCGCTGCTGTCGCTCGCCCGGTCACGATGACAGCTTTGTGAATATCGACGTTCTCATGATGGAAGAGCGCGCCGCGATGCCAGACGACCCACTGGGGACGCCGCCCGCGGAAGGGCTTCCGGTGGTGGTCGAGCTTGCGCCGCCGCCTGACGCCGAGGCCGCATTTCTCCGGCTTGCCGGCCTGCCGCACGTGCTGTTCTTCGACAGCTCGATGCCGGGCGGCCGGCTGGGACGCTACTCGTTCCTGGTTGCCGATCCGTTCGAATTCATCATGAGCCCCGTGCTGATGGAGCAGGTGGCCACGTCAGCGAGCGGTTGGAGCCGTCGCGCCGACGATTGCCTGACGACGCTGGCGAACAAGCTCGCGGCGTTCAGAACGGCTACGGTCAATGGGCTGCCGCCCTTTCAAGGTGGCGCGGCGGGCCTGTTCTCGTACGACCTGGGGCGGCGCCTGGAACGCTTGCCGCTGCCGGCCTGGGATGAGTTCGCTGCTCCCGAGCTGGCGGTGGGCCTGTACGACGTGGCCCTGGCATTCGATCACCAGGAACACCGCGCGTGGCTGATCTCGCAAGGCTTTCCGGAAACCGAGCCGTCGCGCCGCCACCGCCGTGCCGTTGCGCGGCTCAAGGAGTTTCAACGTCACTTGGCGGCGGCACCTGTGGAACCTGGCAAACGCCCCCGGCCTGGGCAACGAGCACTGGACGCGGCCGACCTGGCGCCGCAGTACGCCGTGCCGCGCATGCCCGGGCTGACCAGTAACTTCAGCCCGGGCCGCTACCTGGAAACGGTACAAGCGGCGATCGACTACATCTACGCGGGCGACATCTTTCAGGTGAACCTGGCCCAGCGGCTGCTGCACCCGGCCGTGGACGACCCCGTGACGTTGTACCTGCGGCTGCGGCGGCGGAATCGGGCACCGTTCTCGGCGTTCTTCGACTTAGGCGAATTGCAAATCGCCAGCGCCTCGCCAGAGCGATTCGTGCGTGTGCAGGGACGCCGCGTCGAAGCCCGGCCCATCAAGGGCACGCGTCCCCGTTTGCGCCAGCCTGAGGCCGATCTGTTCGCAGGCGACGAACTGACGGCCAGCGAGAAAGACCGGGCTGAGAACGTGATGATTGTGGACTTGCTCCGCAACGACCTGTCGCGGGTATGCCTGCCCGGCAGCGTGCGCACGACCCAGCTTTGCCAATTGGAGCAGTACGAGTACGTGTTGCACCTGGTTTCGGCGATCGAAGGCGAGTTGGAGCCGGGCCGAACGGCTATCGATCTCTTGCGGGCGACGTTCCCCGGCGGCTCGATCACCGGAGCGCCCAAGGTACGGGCGATGGAGATCATCGCCGAGTTGGAGCCTACCGCCCGTGGCCCCTATTGCGGTTCGTTGGGTTACCTGGGCTTCGACGGCGCACTGGATACCAGCATCTTGATTCGCACCATCACGTGCGGCCGCGGTTGGTGGCAAGCTCCGGTAGGCGGTGGCATTGTCGCCCAGAGCGATCCGCGTCGCGAGTACGAGGAAACCTGGCACAAGGCCGAAGGCCTGCTACGGGCTTTGCGCTGATGAGCCATTCTTAGTTCGTGCGGTGGGCCCGGCCTGTTGCCTAGCGAGGCCGTCACGGGGCATGCAATAAAAACTGATGCCGCCCTGGCGTGGGTCGCTCAAGCGTGCCAGGACAGCATCAGCCGTGTGGTCCGTCGGTTAGTCCGTAAGCAGCGGCCCGCCGACGGCTACTGTTGGTTCGGATTGGGTTGGGGCTCAGGCTTCGGTTCCGTCGTCCCAGGCTTGATGAGCGACTTGATCTCCGAGGCCTTCTCCTGGAACTGCTGTTTCTTGGTTTCCAGGTTCTGCTTCCACTGTTGGATCTGCTGCTGGAGTTGTTGCAGCTCCTGCTGCTTCTGATCGATAAGGCGGTTCAGCTCGTCGGTTTGCTGCTGACTCTGCTGTTGCTTGAGTTGTTGCAATTCGCGTTCGAGCGCCTGCCGGCGTCGCTCGAGCTGCTGTTGCTGCTGCGACTGCTCCCGGTCGGCCGGGACACTGGTCTGGGTGGTTTCGAACTGTTCGAGGAAATTGGCGGAAAGCTGCGGATTGGACACGCCAATTACGCCGATGGCGAGGCGGTCGCCGGAGTCGCCCGAAGGCTGGGTGGCCAGGTCGTCGGCTTTTTCGTGCACGACCAGCGAGCGACCCAGGATGAAGTGCAGCTTGAGATCTTTGACGTCGATGTCGAAGATCGCCACGCCTTCTTCGTTGGCTTCAACATTGCCCAGGTCGCCAACGTGCGATTCTTTCGAACCCGGGGCACCGTGCTTGGCGCCGGTGGGATTGAAGTGGTCGCCCGCCGACTTGCCCGTGCGGTCGCTCAGGTCGCCGAACTCGTGAATGTGGAAACCGTGCTTGCCGGGCGTTAGCCCGATGATCTTGCCTTTGAGCTTCAGCCCCTGGGGCGTTTCTTGCAGGCCGACGATGCCGTAGACCTCATTACCTTGGGTGGGCACCAGGACGGCCATGCCGTGCTTGGGCAGGGCCATCTGGTCGGCCTGCTGGGCATGCGCGTGGGGATCGCCAGTGGGCTGCTGGGGGGCAGCCTGCTGCTGTTGTTGTTCGGCGACTAGCACGCCCAGGCAGATCAAGCTCAGGGCTGCTGCCAATGATACTGCGGTTGCTTTCACGGGGAGACTCCTTTTTCGGGTGCGCTCTGCGGCCTCGCAGCCGACCCATGCCGGGCGGGCAGCGGAGAAAAAAGTGGCTCGTACTGCGTGTCCGCGCCAATATGCAGCCTGCGTGCCACCGAGGGCCGCCGTTGCCGAGTCCTGCACCGCCGCTCCGGGGCGGTCGCAGTAGGGCAGGCTGAAATGGCTACTTCGCGATGGGGCTTTTGCGCGAACGCGCTTTAGCACGCGCGGGGGGCGGAAACCCGCCCCGCGGTCGTGTCGCGGCCGAGGCCACGGCAATAGACGAAATGTCGCACCGTAACGAGGTTATGATTAAAGGCGGGCTGCGTTTCGGGCGATCTTGGCGCAGCCTGCGCGATTCGTTCCAATCGCAGGATGGATGCAGTGCGCGAAATGATGACCCAGACCCTTCAGCAACTTGGCGATATGAGCATTGACCGCAACGACCCGCAGGGCCGTGGTGCGGCCGATCACGATGCGCCCACCCGCCCTGGGCCTGCCCCGCTGCGGATTGGCCCGGTGGTGGTGGATCCGCCCATTCTCCAAGCCCCCATGGCGGGCTTCACCAACTATGCCTATCGGCAGGTGGTACGAGACTTCGGTGGCGCGGGGCTCCAGGCTACCGAAATGGTCCACGCCCGAGGCTTCCTGGAAATCGATCATCGCCGCTCGGAATATCCGGAACGGTTGTGGGGCGTCGAGGACGAACCCCGCCCGCTGGCCGTGCAGATCTGGGATAACGACCCGATTGCCCTGGCCGACGTGGGAGCCCGCTTGGCGCACGAGCTGAAGGTGAGCGTGGTCGACATCAACTTCGGCTGTCCGGTGAAGCAAGTCACTGAGCGGGCCAAGAGCGGTTCGTATCTGCTGAAATGCCCTGACCGCGTGGGCGAGATCGTGGAGCGGGTGTCCAAGGCCTGCGCGCCGACGCCGGTTACGGCCAAGATTCGCCTGGGGTGTACTCGCGACAACATCACGGCCCCGCAGATCGCGCGCATTGTCGAAGAAGCCGGTGCCGCCGCGCTGACCGTCCACGGTCGCACGGCCCAGGATTACTTCCGGGGCGAAGCCGACTGGGAGCAGATCGCCCGGCTGAAGGAACAGCTCAAGCGGATTCCGCTGATCGGTAACGGCGACATCGACACGCCTGAGAAGGTTGTCAACGCCTTCAACAACTGGGGCGTGGATGGCGTGATGATTGCTCGGGCTGCATTGGCCAAGCCCTGGCTGTTCCGTCAGGCGGCCGCGGCGCTGGTTGGCGAGGAGATTCCGCCCGATCTCACGTTGAGCGAGCAACGCGAACTGCTGATGAAGCATTACCGCCTGGTGCTGGAGCGGTTCGGCGAGCAGAAGGGAACGATCCTGATGCGCAAGTTCGCCTGCTGCTATGCCCAGGGGAAAGCCGGTGCTCGCGAGTTCCGGACGCACGTAGCCGGCATCTCCACGGCGGCCGAGTTTTACCACGTGGTGGAGCGGTACTTCCCCAAGGAAACACTGGCAGCCTGATCTGCTGCTTTTTACGGCCAAGCCAAGGGAAAGGACTCCCGGTGCCCTATCTGTTGAATCTGCTGTACCTGGCGCTGCTCGTGGCCCTCACGCCGTGGCTGATCTATCAGTCGCTGCGCACCGGCAAATACCGCCAAGGCTGGCCGCAGAAACTGCTGGGCCTCGTACCGGCTCGATCGGGCGATGAGTTCTGCGTCTGGCTGCACGCGGTGAGCGTGGGCGAGGTCAATCTCTTGGATCCGCTCATTCGTCACCTCGCGCAGCGGCACCCCGATTGGCGGTTCGTCATCTCGACTACCACGCAGACCGGCTACGCGCTGGCCTGCAAGAAGTACAGCGACCACACGGTGTTCTACTGCCCGCTTGATTTCACCTGGGCGGTGCGGCGCGCCATGCGGCGGATCCGTCCGCAGTTGTTTCTGCTGGCCGAACTGGAATTGTGGCCGAACCTGGTTTGGGCTGCGCGCAAGCAGGGAGCCGCTGTGGCGGTGATCAATGGCCGGTTGAGCGAGCACAGCTTCCGCGGGTATCGCCGTGTCCGGTTCCTGATGTGGCGGTGGCTTCGGCAGATCGACCTGGTTCTGGCGCAGACGCCGGAATACGCCGAGCGGTTCATTGCCCTGGGAGCGGAGCCCGCCCGCGTGGTGGTCACCGGTTCGATCAAGTTCGACGGGGCCCGATTCGACCGCAACAACCCTGTGACGACCAAGTTGCGCGAATTGGCCGGCTTTCAAGACGACGAGATTGTGTGGCTCGCCGGCAGCACGCAGGAGCCTGAGGAAGAGATCGCCCTCAACGTCTACCGCCGTTTGACGCCGCAGCATCCGAAACTGCGGTTGGTGCTGGTACCGCGGCATCCCGAGCGGTTTGACGCCGTGGCCCGGCTGCTCGAGCAAAGCGGCTTGCCGTGGCAGCGGCGGAGCCAACTGCCGGTGAATCCATCGGCAAGCCAGCACACAACCACCGGTGGGCAGCCGCCGATTCTGCTGGTTGACACGGTCGGCGAACTGGGCGGCTGGTGGGGTACGGCCCAATTGGCTTTTGTGGGCGGCAGCTTGGGCAACCGCGGCGGCCAGAACATGATCGAGCCGGCGGCCTATGGCGCGGCCGTGTGCTTTGGACCCAACACGCGCAACTTTCGCGACGTGGTCGCGGCGCTATTGCAGCGTGAAGCGGCCGTGGTGGTGGCCGACGAGAACGAGCTGCAAGCGTTCATTCAGCGCTGCTTGACCGAGCTGCAGTTCGCGGCCGCCTTAGGCAACCGTGCCCGCGAGTTTGTGATCTCGCAGCAAGGTGCCACCGCCGCTACGGCCCGGCATTTGGAAACGCTGCTGGGCATCTCCGAGCCGGCTATCGAATCGTCGGCTTCTGCCAGCGCTCCCCACTTTGCGGCGCAGGGAGCCACGAGCCCAGTCAGGCCCTGATCGCTGCCTGGCTAACGCCACACCCTGGCGACGTCAGCCCAGGCAGGAGTGGTGGCCCCGGTTCTGCTGGCCTTACGACACCAGCGAGCGGAAGCCGCGGCGGCGGGCAGCGCTATAGCGCTCCAGGGCGTCGTGGATGATCGGCAAGGCGGCCTCGGCCGGCTGGAACTCGTCCACTTCGACCGTCTTGCCTTCCAGCGACTTGTAATCCTGGAAGAACCGGCGGAGCATCGCCAACCGGTGCGGCGGCAGTTCGGCCGCCTCGCGATAGCCATTGAACTCCGGATCGCGGATCGCCACGGCCAGAATCTTATGGTCGCGCTTGCCGCTATCGATCATCGTCATCAGGCCGATGGTCCGGGCTTCAACCAGCGTGAGCGGAGCCACCTTTTCCTGGCACAGCACCAGCGCGTCCAGCGCGTCGCCATCCTCGGCCAGCGTCTGCGGGATGAACCCATAATTGGCCGGGTAGTGCACGGCCGAGTACAGGATGCGGTCCAGCCGCAGCAGGCCGGTTTCTTTGTCCAGCTCGTACTTGACGCTGGAGCCGGTGGGAATCTCGATGATGGCGGTGAACTCTTCGGGCAAACGTTCACCAGGGATAATGTCGTGCCAGGCGTGAGTCATGATCATCCTTTCCTGGACCACCGGATGGCCCCCCGCTAACGGTAATCCTTCGGGGCGGCGGTCTTATGAGTTTGCAGCGATCCTCTCTTTGTCGCCTATGTTAGCCGCCTTCGCAGAACTGGGCAGGGGGCTGGGAACACAAAAAAGAGGATGCTGCGACAAAAAAACGCAGATTGGTCGGTTGACCCTGCAAAATGGGTGGCCGCCCCTCACTTGGACACCTGTCTACATGCCCCCCGGTTGTGTCAGGAAAGGCCGCCGCGGAGTGCCCCAGACAAAACGCTTTGAACCCCCAGTTAGCGGCAATTAAGCTGGCCTGATCCAGGAGCTTACGGGCCAAAAAGGGGCTGCGGGTATGACTGCGTTCAACGCCTACGAGTCGTGGCTGGGGATTGGGCTGCACGAGCAGCCTCCGACGTTGTATCGGCTATTGGGGGTGCCGGTATTTGAGTCCAGGACGGCCAACCTTGACCGTGCGGCCGAGAACCAATTGTCCCAGGTTCGTCCCCACCTGGATGGTCCCCACGCGGAAGTGGCAAGGCGGCTCAAGCAGGAGATTCTGCTCGCCCGGACCACACTCAAAGCCCCGCAGCGGAAGGCCGCTTACGATTCGATGATTAAGGTCGCCCAGGCGGCCGCCACACCCACGCCGGCAGCCGTGCCGACCGGGCCGGACCCGACCGCTGAGCCGGACCGCAACGTCGGCAAGCAGCTGGGAGATTACCGGTTGCTGGAGAAAGTCAGCGACACCACGGCGGGGCCGATCTATCGCGCCCAGCACAAGAGCGGAGCCGTGGTTGAGTTAAAGATCCTGAAGCCATCGGCGGCCAAGCATGCCGAAGTGCTCAAGCGTTTTTGCCGCGAGTTTCAAATCACGCGGCGGTTGTCGCACCCGAACCTCATTGCCAGTTTCGACCTGGCCGAGTCTTCCGGCCTGCACTACCTGGCCCTGGAGTACGTCGGCGGGGCGTCGTTCCAGAGCATCTTGCAGCAGCACGGTCCACTGCCTGTGGAGCCGGTGGTGGAACTGATGATCGGTGCCGCGTCGGGACTGGCGTACCTGCACCGCATGGGCATTTACCACCGCAACATCAAACCGGAGAACCTGCTGGTTAATCACCGCGGCCAGCTCAAGATCGCCAACCTGATTTTGGCCAAGCTCGATGACGAGAAGATGCTCAACGAACTTGGCGATGGCGAAGCCCTCACCCAGCCCGGCCAGGTACTCGGCAGCGTCGACTTCCTGGCACCCGAGCAAGCGGTGGAGGCCAGCACCGTCGACGGTCGGGCTGATATCTACAGCCTGGGCTGTACGATCTACACACTGCTGACCGGCAGCCCGCCCTACCCTGCCAAGGGCACCATGGCCAAGCTCATGGCGCACCGTACGGAACCGGTGCCGTCGATCCGCGACAAGCGGCCCGATGTGCCGCAATGGCTCGACCGGGCCGTACGCAAGATGATGGCCAAGGAACCCGCGCAGCGTTACGCCAGCATGGACGAAGTGGTCGAGGTGCTGCAACGCGGCGGCAATCTCTCGCGGAAGCTGTTGATCACGATTGCATGCGTTGCTGGCGCAATCCTCCTGGCGGTGCTGGGAGTGATGATCTACTCCGCCAGTTAGCCTGGCGAGGGAGACACCTCTCGTGGCAACTGCCAGCCGAGGGGGGCGTACTCCGCGACGCGCGAATGTGGCAGAGGAAGCTGGAACGCTGGGCTTCCGCGCGTGCTATCGCTGCCTTCAACACGGTTAAAGCAGGCTTTTCAGGTTGCACGCAATCAGCTACCGTTGCCCGCTGGCTCCCAGCGAGGCTATCCGCCTCAACGCATCGATTGAACCCATGGATGGCAAATGAAGGCACGATTCCGGTGGCGAGCATGGAAGGCCCGATTCCGCGACCAGCGCGCCGAGCTGGCGGTAATCCGACGGGAGATCCGTCGCGGTCAAACCGTGTGCGATATCGGGGCCAACAAGGGGAGCTTCACCTATTGGCTCGCCAAGTGGGCCTGGCCTGGCCGCGTGGTGGCTTTTGAGCCGCAGGCGGAGCTGGCCGAGTACGTCCGGCTGGCCTGCCAGGCTCTGGGGCTCACCAACGTTACCGTGGAAGCCAAGGCCGTTCACGCCCGCAGCGGCGTCTTGTCGCTGTTCATTCCCGGCGAGAAGGATTCGCCGGGCGCCACGCTGGTCGCCAAGGCGGCTGCTGGCGCCCCGGGCCGCAGCGTCGAGGTGCCGGTGGTGTCGCTCGATGAGTACTTTCCCGCCGACGTTCCGATCAGCGTCTTGAAGGTCGACGTAGAAGGCGCCGAACGCGGCGTGTTTGAGGGGGCGCAGCGCATTCTGCGCCAGTATGGGCCGCTGCTGGTATTCGAGTGCGAGAACCGCCACCTGGAGTCGGGCAGCGTGCACGACGTGTTTGCGTACCTGGAGCAGTTCGGCTACCAGGGATCGTTTGTATGCGGTAGCCGGTTGCGGCCCCTGGCCGAGTTCGACGCCGCCATCCATCAGCGCAACGATGGCGAACGTTTCTGGGACGCCAAGGATTACTGCAACAACTTTGTGTTTCGCAAAGCGTAGCTGACTTAGCTCGCCTGCCGTCCTCAAGGAACCGTCACGACGGCTGTGACTGACTGGGAGGCACATCTGAAGAGCGATTCCTAAGCCAAGCCTCGGAACGTTGGCGCCTCTGATTGCTGGAGCAGGCAGCCAGCGTGGGCGCACATCCAGAACATCTGTGCCAGCACGTTCGTGGCACTTGACCTTGGCTCCCCCGGCGGGGGCGTCTATGCTCCGCCCCCGCGTTGCGGCGCGGCTTGTACACATCCGCTGCCGTGCTGGCGCCAGCAGGTCGATTAGTACCAGCCGCACAATCCGCACATTTTCGCCAAGGATCAGAACCGGCTCTGCCGATAGACGGGGGGTAGCGGGGTTTAGGTTTCCAGACGCATCAAACATGGTGCTATCATGCGTGCAATCCGCCTGGCTTTGCTTGCAGCCAGTCTGACCGCTTCGTTCGCAACGGGGGCATACGCGGAATCGGCGCCTGCCTGGCAAACCGATCTCGAAGCCGCACGTCAAGAAGCGATACGAACCGGCCGCTTGCTGCTGGTGCATTGCTGGACGCCAAGCTGCGGCCCGTGCCGTGCGATGGAGCAGACGGTCTTCGCCGACCCCAATGTCACGCACTCGCTGACGCAGCACTACGTGCCGGTGAAGCTGAACCTGCAGGATGCCCCGCAGTTTGGACGCCAATATGGAATCCGTACGATTCCCACCGACGTGGTGATTCGTCCCGACGGCACGCTGATCGACCGCACCAATAGCCCTCGCACGCCCGAAGCATACATTGCCCGCTTCCAGCAAGTGGCACTGGCCGCCGCTGGTAACCAGCAAGGGCAGCCGGGCGGTGCCGCGCCGGACGCGGTCGCTCAAACCGCCGAACAGCAGCCCGGCGCGAATCAGATGGCCGCACAGCCAGGGCAGCCGCAGGCGGCGGGGCAGGCTTCGCCAGCCAGCCTGGTTGGTGATCGCTACAAGGATCACCCGCTGGTGAGCAACCAGTTCGCCGATCGTTACGGCAACGAAACCCAGCCGGCTCCTCCGGCGGTTCCGCCCACGCAGCACAATCCGCTGCTGGATCGTCCGGCTCACGACTATCGTCAACCTGAGCAGCCTGGTCCTGCTCAGCAAGCCGCGGTTCCGAGCGCCGGCATGGGCGCTGCCGGTCCGCCGGCGCAGCAGCCTGGCATGCCTCAGCAGGGCATGATGCCCCATGGCGTTCAGCCGCCGGCTGCTACGAGCGCTCCGCCGCAGACTGTTGGCGGGGCCGCACCGCATGGCCCGCAGGCGCCGGCCACGAGCAGCCATCCTGCCGGTTTGCAGCTTCCGCCGGGCGTGCCGCCGCTGGCCTTTGATGGCTACTGCGTCGTGAGTGTTCGCGATGATGAGACCTGGCGGATGGGCAACCCGGCCTGGGGTGTCATTCACCGCGGCCAGACCTACCTCTTCCACAGCCAGAAGGCTCAGGAAGCGTTTCGTGCCCGGCCCGATTACTACGGCCTGGTGCTCAACGGGCACGACGTAGTGCACTACGCCGAAACCGGCCAACTGATTCCCGGCTCGCGCGAGTTTGGCGCCACGCACAAGAGTGGAGGCATCTTCCTCTTCGCCAACGAAGCCAACCTCCAGCGCTTCCAGAACGAGCCTGCGACGTTCATCTCGCGGTTGCAAGCCTTGCAGGCTGCCGCCCCCGCCGCGCCTCAGCAACGCTAACTGAGCCAACACCCTATGGATTTGCAACTGTGCGGCCAGTCCGTGGCCGTTTGGGGCGCCGCCGGAGGGATCGGGGCCGCCATTGCCCACGAGTTCGCCTGCGAAGGCGCAAACTTGGCATTGATCGACCGCTCTCACGAGCGTGTGGAATCGCTTGCCCGGCAGCTTGAAGGCGAGCACGGCGTCCGTTGCCTGGCCTTGGTGGCCGACGTGACCGTGGCCGAACAGGTGCAGGTGGCGACCCAGCAAATCAACGCGGAGCTAGGGCTGCCCGACCACGTGATCTTTGCGGTTGCCATCGGCAGCGGCGGCTTTGGCTTTCCCAGTTGGAACGTGTCCGCCGATACGTGGCCCACGGTGCTCGATGTCAACCTGGTGGGAGCGGTGCGGGTAACGCATGCCGTGGCCCCGCAGATGGCCGAACGCGGCCATGGCAGCATCCAGTTGATCTCCTCGGTGGCCGGGCAGATCGGTTCGCAGACCGATCCGCCCTATAGCGCATCGAAGGCTGGCTTGATCAACTTTGCCCAGTGTTTGGCTCGCGACCTGGCACCCTCGGGCGTGCGCGTAAACGCCATTTGCCCTGGCATGGTGCGCACGGCGCTGGTGGAATCGATCTGGCAGGCGTGGAGCCAGCGCGAAGGCGCGACCGCCGACTTTCAAACCTGGGCCGAGGAAAAGATCGGACGCCTGGTACCGCTGGGACGCTGGCAGGAACCTGCCGATATCGCGGCCGCGGTGGTCTTTCTGGCGAGTGTCCGCGGCCGAAATATCACCGGGCAAACCATCAATGTCGATGGCGGCTATGTGATGCACTCGTAATTCGTGGCGGGCCTGTAGATGGGCTTACGTCCCTTACGACTTTGCAGTCGGAGCCGAGGTGCGCTGGCCGCCCTGTCGGCTGCGCTCATCCTCATTCTGGCCGTTTTGCTGGTCACGATGGATCGGGCACCCAACGATGCGGGGCCGGCACCTGCCGCGGCTGACGACACGCACCGCCGGTTGTTGGATGCCATCTGGATGGTGGAAGCCAGCGGGCGTTTGAACCCGCCCGACGGTGACGGCGGCAAATCAATCGGCCCTTACCAGATTTCGTACGCTTACTGGCAAGACGCCGTGGCGTTCGATCCGACCATTGGCGGCCACTACCAGGACTGCCGCGACAAAGACTACGCCGAACGCGTGGTGTTGGCCTACTGGCTGCGGTACGTGCCCGATGGTTCCGACGAGCAGCGGGCACGCGTTCACAATGGTGGGCCGGCCGGGCATCGCAAGCCGGCGACGGAACGTTATTGGCAGAAGGTGCAGCGCGAACTGGCTCGACGAAGCCGGCAAGCTGCCCGTTAGAGCGGCAACACTACACACGCCGCTGATTCTTCTGGAACTCGATCTGTTCTAAGGGAACCAGTTCGCCCTGCCCTGCCCCGGGGCATACCTCGCAGACACGTTCCCAGGCGGCCCGGCTGCGCAGGTTCGATTCCCAGAACGGCCACGTCTTGCACTGGATGGGCCGATCCTCATAGACCACGCACTTGCGGTCGACCAAAAAGCAGCAGTCACCGCCGTCGTACTCCACCAGGCTCTTGCGCCGTCCGACCTGACGCACATAGCGCCGCTCAAACGTGGGCACGTCGAGCTTGAGCCGCGCGGCCAAAGCCGCAATCTCTTCTTCGCTCACCCACACGTAGCCCGGGGCGCCGGTGCAGCAATCGCCGCACTGCGTACAGGTGAAACGGAGCCCTTCATGATACCAGGGCTGCTTGGTTGACGGCGATCCCTCGGACATGGCGACAGATCACAGCGGAACAGGGCAAGAATGACGCAATTTGGGGGATGCCCCCTGCCCTTTCGTTCTACCGCATCGGCATCGCGCGGGTAAGCCCCCGCGGCGCTACGGGCGACGGGGAGACAACAGTTGGCAGTCTATCGACTGGCAGGCTGACTTGCGGAGCCCCTGAGGCAGGGGGGCGTGCTTCGCCGAGCAGGTCCGTTTTTGCGGTCCATTACGGCCAGGTCCCCCAAGGCGAGTGGAGGCGATTTTCGGCAGGCCTCGGGATTTGGCCAACTGCTCCGCGCATGCGAGAAAATCAACCTATGGTTGTTTGACCGGCGAGGTCTGCTGCCGGTCACCGCACGGAGCCGGACCAATGAGCTGCCTGATTCTGCATCGGGCAGCGACCTGCTTCCCCAGAGCGGCACAGGGCGCGGGGAGCATTGCTGGTTGCTGCCGGCTTGTGCGGTTCTTGGTAACTGGTTCCCCCACGCCATGCCGTCAGCGGGGGAATATCAACCACACACCGACGGCACAACGTATACGCTCGCAATCAATGGAGGTATCTCGGATGAATCGCACTCTGGCTTTCGGCATTGCCCTGTTCCTGGCTGTCGTTGGCATCGCTATGATCACCGCTGACAGCAGCCTGGAAGCTGGCCACCGTTGCCGCGGCAATTGCCACCACGGTTGCTTTGGCAACCTGTTCCACGGCTGCCATGGTTGCCATGGTCACCACGGTTGCCATGGCTGCCACGCCCCGGCGCCGTGTGATTGCTGTGGCGCTGCGGTGGCTGAGCCGGCCGAAGGTGAGACTCCCGCTCCGGCGCCGGCTCCGGAGAAGGAAGCTGCTCCCGAGAAGAAGGAAGCTCCGGCTCCGGAGAAGGAAGCTGCTCCCTCGGCTCGCGCTCCGTTTGGTTTCCGCACGGTCAGCTTCCAGCGCTAAGCGCCCTGTGCTGTGGGGCCGGCTAACCCTGTGGCTGGCCAAGGCAAATCGCGAACCAATCAACACGCCCGCCGGTGTTGCAACGCCCGGCGGGCGTTGTTGCATTCTGGGGGCCAACAGAAGCGTTAGTCACGGCCCCACCCAGAACCCTAATCAGCCAATGGGGGGCATCAACGGGGCCATACGAAAGGCGTTGATGCGCCCCTTATTCAAACGCCAAAGATGGTGTTCCTGGACAGCCAATGCCATCGCTGCTGTCTTGGGTTCGTGGCTGTAAGTGCCATGATAATAACTGCTTACATCGAATCGCGTTCCCTGGTGCAAGCCCCGCTGAACTTGACCCGGTCAAATTGACCAAGCTAGAATTGACAAGCTCGTAGAGCGGTTGCCGGCTCACTCACCTCTTGCTTTAGCCGTGTCTGCAACCGTACGGGCGACGACACTTCTGGTTGCGTCGTGGCGGCGACGACTTCCATCGAACGGAGGTCGCAGAATGTACCCCAGTCGGCCCAAGACCACGTTGGCACGCTACTTTGCTGGGCTTGCCGAGAACACCTTCCAAACGCGGTTTGGCATCGCAGACCCGCCGTTGATCGATTACCTGGCTGATCTGCTGGTGCGGTTCGTGCGAATCGACGCCGTCCATAAGATCCGCGACCTGGCAGGCCGCCGACTCAACGAGGTCGGCGAAATGCTGATGGAGGCCGAACAGCGGGTGGGCAACGCCCGTCGCGAGGTCCACCGGCACATCGGCGATTACACGCTCTTCTGGACCGGCGTGTTTCCCGAATCGCTGCCCAAGATGCGCAGTCGCCTGGACCACTTCATCGACTATTGCGAGCAAGGCAAACGCAGCTACTTCATCGCGAGCACGTTTCGCGATGACGAGTACGCCAGCGAAAGTGACGTCCTTGAGCGGCTGAGCCAGCAGTTCGAACTGTGCGCGTACGGGCTGCGTGAAGTGCGCCGCGAATGGGAAGCCCGGGGCGACGACATCGTAGGCCCGATCATCGTCGAGTAGGGACGCTGGCCAACGACGACGCGCGGCTTCATGCCGCGCGCCGCGAAGCCCTGGGACGATTACTGCTCGCTCGTGTTGCGAGCGTCGGGATGGCAGTAGCAGCTGGCCGCCGGCATCACGTCGGCCCTGGCCCATGCCTTGCGCACCTGTTTTTCCACGGCGTCGGCCTCTGGCCACTTGGACTGCTTTTCCAGCGCCTGGTGCAGGCCCAGGAGCGACCAGGGATTGTGCGGATGTCGCTGCAGGTCCGCACGGTACACGGCCTCGGCTTCTGCGGCTTTACCGTCGGCCAGGAGCAGCGCCCCCAGGGCGTGCCGCACAGGCTGCATCCAGCCGGGCGGTTCGTCGTAAGCCAGGTTTTCTTCCATCTGCACGGCTTCGCGCAGCAGGCGGAACGCTTGTTGCGAATCGCCTTTGCGGTAGGCCAGCTCGCCGGCGGCCATGTTGCGGCTGATGGCGATTACATCGCGAGCCTTGTTGTTGCCGACCATCCACTTGTCGGTTAGCTGCTCGGCCACGGCGTTCATGGCCGCAATTTCGCGACGGGCCGCGGCCGTATCGCCTAACGCCGAGAACGCAATGCTCCGGGCGTAATGACGCATGGCCCGGCTCATCAGTCGGTAGCCATCCGGCTCGGGCTCGGCCAAGATGGCTTTCCACTTGCCAAACCGGATCATCACGTGCAGCGACGTCGGCATAAAGCCGTCGGCGATGGTCACGTAGTTCTTCAGGAAGTCCTGCGGGATCTGCTTTTCGATCTTCCTGGCAGCGGCAATGGCCGTTTCGTACCGGCCTTCCATCATGGCCGCGTACGCCAGGAAGTGGATGTTGTGAACAAAATACAGGCTGTAGAAGTCCGGCGGCGGCGCTACGGCAAAGTAAGCTTCGTCGGCGGCAATTGCCCGGCTGTTGGCATCGGCGGCATCGGCGTAACGGCCCACCCGGATGAAGATGTGCGAGGGCATATGCACCAGGTGGCCCGAGCCTGGCACCAGGTGCAGCAGTCGTTCCGCCGCGGGAATGGCTCGATGCGGCCACGGCGAAGCTTCCACAGCATGGATGTAAAAGTGATTCGCGCCGGGATGATTGGGATGTTTGGCGAGTGTTTTCTCCAGCACGCTGACAATCTCTAACGCCCTGCCCTTGGGCTCGCCCGAGGCCGTCCACAAATCCCAGGGCTGAAGGTTCATCAATGCTTCGGCGAACAGCGCGCCCACGTCGGCATCGTCCGGGAACTGATGCCACACCGCCTCCATGGCGTCGGCATACGCGCGATCCAGCGGACTGCGATCTTCCGGGGCGGGCCACGCATAACGCTGGCGGACGGCCTTCACCAAGGCCTGTTCCACCGGCGTTTCGTCATCGAGCGCGGCCACGGCCTTTTCGGCCGCGAGGAATGCCAGCCGGCTTTGCTCCTCGCCCATCTCCGGATTGTTGATGTGCAGGCCGCGAGCATAGGCCGATCCCCACCAGGCCATGGCGCACGAGGGATCAATCTGGCCGGCCATCTCAAAGGAGCGAATCGCTTCGTCGTGGTTGTAGCCGTACAGCAATTGGATGGCTTGATCGAACCATTGCTGCGCCAGCGGCGAACGCGTTGTCACCTTACGGGCATAACCGCTGAAACCCTGGTACAGCCGCGGACCTCGCTGCGATTCCGCGGCGGTGGTCGGCGAAGCCGGTGACCCGTCTGCCGGCTTGGCTGCGGCCTGCTGCGCATGCGCGTTAGCGCTGCCAAGGCCCCACATCACGTATCCCAGCACCGCGGCATGCAGGAACCACGTACGTCTTACCCCGGTGCGACCGATCATTTGCAACATAGGCATCCCCCACACTATCAATGCCCGAGTAGCGCTCTTACGGACCGCCGCAATGCGTAAACATCGACGTGCCGGACTTTGCGGCGCATGCCCAGACCGGCCAAAGCGCAGAAGAACCGGCCATGTTACAGCGGATGGCTGCAAGAGAAGGTCCGCTGCCGCCATTTTCTTTTTAATGTTTACGCGCTCAATGCATGTTTACCGGTTTTATACGGACCAGCGCAAAGACCACCGACATTGTCGAGTAATCAAAACGTTTGCGCTGCAAATCATTGCATAAGCGAACAGTAGTGACGTTGAGGTCAGTAAGTGTCGGCGACAATGGGGTTTATAGGATGG
>CALBRZ010000025.1 GCA_937927735.1 uncultured Planctomycetales bacterium | reverse complement strand
TCACCTTATGGCTCGGCGACTAAGCAACTCCTAGCTTTTTGGACACGCTCTAACAAACCGGAGGGGTTCCCTGCGTGAAATACCTATCCCCCACGCCCCCCGTGTGGCGGTGAGACGACGCCTCACGTGTTACACAGGCATCATGAACGCAGCGAACGCAACCGCTGAACGACCTCGATCACGTGGGCCGCAGCCGCGTCAATCTCGTCGGCCGTATTGAAGCGCCCCAGGCCAAATCGCAAACTGGCGCGGACCAGCCGATCGGGCAACCCTAGCGCGCGCAGCACGTGGCTGGGTTCAGGATTGGCCGTGGTACATGCGCTGCCGGAGCTGACGGCCACATCGGTGATGCCCATCATCAGGGCCTCGCCGTCCACGCCTTCAAAGCTGACGTTCAGATTGCCGGCCAGCCGCAACTCGGGGTGGTCCAAAGCCGGGCCGTTAAGATGCACGCCCGGCAGTTGGGAAAGCTGCTGCCACAACCGTGCTCGCAGTTGGGCCAGCCGGGCGTTCTCTTCATCGCGTTCCGCGCAAGCAATTTCTAGTGCGGTAGCCAGGCCGATGATGCCGGGCGGGTTCAGCGTGCCGCTGCGGCGTCCGCCTTCCTGACCACCGCCATCGATCTGCGGAGCGAGCGTCACGCGCGGCCCACTCCGCCGCACGTACAAACCACCCACGCCCTTGGGGCCATACAGCTTATGGGCTGAAAAACTCAGCAGGTCCACTTGCAGGTGGTTCACATCAACCGGCCGCTTGCCGACGGCTTGCGTGGCATCGCAGTGCAGCAGGATGCCGCGCTGGTGGCAGATGGCTCCGATCTCGGCCAGAGGTTGGATCACGCCAATCTCGTTGTTGGCGAGCATCACCGAAACCAGCAAGGTGTCTGGCCGCAGCGCATCGACCAGCCGCTGGACGTCGAGCAAACCTGCCTCCGGTGAGCCGGCAGGCGTGACGTCCAGCAGCGTAACGTCAAAGCCGCGGCGGGCCAGCCGGGCCAACGGATCGAGCACCGCTTTGTGCTCGGTTTTGACGCTGACGATGTGCCGCCTGCTGCCGCGTTCCTCGCGGTCGCACACGCCACGCAGCGCCAAGTTGTTGCTTTCGGTCGCGCCGCTGGTGAAGACGATCTCGCGCTGGTTGGCTCCCAGCGCAGTGGCGATCGTGTGCCGGGCTTGCTCCACGGCTTCGGCGGCTTCGCGGCCCAGAGCGTGATTGATGCTGCCGGGGTTGCCGAACTTCTGGCTGAACCAGGGCAGCATCGCCTCCAGCACGCGCGGATCGACGGGCGTTGTAGCGTGGTGATCGAGATAGATCATGGGCGAAGCGGCAATGGACGGCGGGACGCGGCCTGAAGGCCGCCAGAGGGGGGCTTCAAACCACGCTCTCGGTCTCTTCGACCTGAGGTTCTGAGCTGGCGGGGGGCACATCGCGGGCTGCGCGACGCATGGCCCGGCGGTGCAGCCAGAAGTACAGCAGCCCGATCAGCACGCCCAGTACCACCACGATGGTCAGGGCAAGCTGCGAGTCGTGGATCCACCGCATGATGGATTCGACATGCTTGCCGTACCGCCAACTGAGCCCGAACACCAGGCCCACCACCACCGTGGCGCTAACGCCATCCATGAACAGAAAACGCCACACCGGTACCCGCAGGATGCCGGCGGTGACATACATCGGTGCCCGAACACCCAGCAGAAAACGGGCGGCAAAAAACACCTTCAGCCCGTGCTTGCGGATCATCTGCTCGGCGCGTGCTTCGGTCTCCGGGGTAAGCAGTTGGGAGAACCAGCCGCCGCGGCAGATCAGGCCGCGGCCGAAGTAACGGCCAATGCCGTACATGCACAAATCCCCGAGCAGCGCGCCGACGATGCAGCACAGAAACGCCAGCGCAGGGTTCAACTCCCCGCGCGACGTTTGCACGCCGGCGAAAATAATCGCCACCTCTTCCGGCAGCGGCAGGCCGCAACCGGTGAGGATCAGGAATATGATCACGCCCACGTAGGTGTAGGCGTCGAGGAAGTCGTCCATGGATCCCGATGGATTGGGAGGAACACCCGATCAACGCGGACGGTCCACGCGGCCAACCGGGGGCGCGTTCTGACCAACCGACGGTTCACCTGTTGCCCACCCGACGGGCTGGCCGGCCCGCCGCGGCAGGGGAGGTGCAGTGACTGCCCCGATAGCGCGGTCGAGATGGAACCGGCGGTGCCCCGTCCGGCGGCGCGCATGCGATCCGAACCGACGCCAAGTCGGCAGAGTCGGCGCATAATGCGGCAAGCGCGCAATCGGCAGGGCCGTGTGTATCTTACTGGTTTAGCGCCGATGCGCCGAACCGAGTCAGCCGCATTTCCGCTTTTTTCTGGCCGCGCCGAGGTGCCGCACCGCCTGATGGGGCTACCCAAGCGTTCAGGGGGTAAGGCTTTCCGACGTTATCGACCACTCGCCTTCCGTCAGACCAGCCGTTTCAACTTGGGCAGGGCGACCGTCGCAACCGCTGACAACCATCACCATGGCCAGTTCCGGCCGCTGGCGGCACAGTTCCTTGGCGCCTTCGGGGCCCAACACAAACATGGCCGTGGCCAGGGCGTCGGCCTCAGCCGCGGTGGGGGCCAGTACGGTCACGGCGTCCACGCCCTGGGCCGGTTCGCCAGTGCGCGGATCGAGGATATGCCCGTACCGCTTCCCGCCGTGGCGGAAGAACTGATAGGCCGAGCCTGAGGTGCCCACCGCCCGATCGCGGATTCGCAGCCGGCCCAGTCGCCGCGTGGGGCGGAAAGGATCGCCGATGCCGATCTCCCAATAGCCGGCATCACCGCGGCCTCCGGCGGCCAGGATGCTGCTTTGACCGGCGTGAAAGAGAAAGTTCTCGATACCGGCTTCGCGAAGCTGCTTTCCGCAGCAATCCAGTGCGTAGCCTTTACCGAGGGCGCCCAAGTTCAGTTCCAGCCGCGGATGATGAAAACGTACCGTGCGATGCTCGCGGTCCAGTTCCAGGTATTGCGAGCCCACGCAGCTCAAGGCGTCGGCCAGTTCATCGGGCTGCGGGAGGCGGCCTGCGCGGCGTGAGAACCCCCAGACGCGGCTGAGCGGGCCCGAGGTCATATCGAACGCGCCGCCCGTTTGCCGCCATAGTTCGAGGCCCAGTTCCAGCAGCCCGAAAAGTCCTGCTTCGACCGGCACCGGCTCGTGCGCCGCGCGGCGGTTGATCTCCATCACCTCGCTTTGGTCGCGGTAGATGGTCAATTGGCTTTCGAGCCGGTCGACCAGGTCTAGCGCATCGATCGCCGCGCGGTTGGCATTGGGGTACTGGCCCGCGTTCAGGCAAAGCTCAAACTCGCAAGCCATCGCCCGCCGGCTGTAATGCAGCAGATAGGTCTCTTCCGGCAGCGGTGCGGCGAAGGGGCTGTTGGCCTCTTCGGCGGCCAGACGCGCGGCCAGGGCGTCGACGGCTGCCTTGCCGGTAAGAAATTCGCGGCGATTGGAGCGGGCGGGATCGTTCATACCGGTCATTATATCCCCGGGCAGGGACCGCCGCCTGCGATTGCCCGGCCGCGTGGGGGGGCACGAAGCGGGAAATTCGCGGCCAGAATCCGTTTTGACACAGTCGGCAAGTGCCGCTATTCTTCCCGCCCTGCATGGCGGCGGCCGATTGTAAGGCGAATACGCAAGCAGACTTGAGCGAGGCGGCCGGCTCCGCCTGGGCGAGTTGGTCTGCCCCCGCCGCCAGAGCGATACCCACCCAATGCCGCATTGCTTGTTTGTAAGGACGCCGCGAGGGCGCCAACTGGCAATGCTGTGCCTGCTGGCAATGCGGTTCCTGCCTCATACCGGCGACGGAATGGATTCCGGCCGCCAGCACCTTCGGTACCAGCGCTGCTATCAGCAGGGGCGGGTGCCGCGCTGATGGATGTCTCACCTTTGGCCTACAAGTACACGGAAGCACGATGGCCGTTTCGCGAAGTGTCCTAGTCGTCGACCACTCCGACGAAACTCGAGAAGTTCTCCGCACCGTTCTCAAGCGGCGAGGGCTGAACATTCTGGAAGCGCGCGCCGCGCGGCAAGGCCTGGACATGGCGCGGGAATATCAGCCGGACTTGATCGTGCTGGACTTGGAAGCCGAAACCATCAAGGACGCCGGTGGCCCGCTGGAGTTCGACCGGCCCGACGGCCGCCAG
This sequence comes from uncultured Planctomycetales bacterium, assembly GCA_937927735.1. Taxonomy (GTDB): domain Bacteria; phylum Planctomycetota; class Planctomycetia; order Pirellulales; family S012-138; genus CALBRZ01. The sequence goes on along the minus strand of CALBRZ010000025.1, from coordinate 93,044 downwards.
CGGCCCGTGATTCTGTTAGGCACGGCGCGGCGGCAGGCTGCCGGCCTTCCGGGGGCCGAGTTCGTCTCCAAACCCTACCACTACGGCCCCCTGATCCGTAGAATCGAAGAGCTGCTGGAAAGCGCCCGTTAAGCGGTGCGCGCCGGCCGCGGCGAGGGCGGCCATAAGTCGTCGCACGTTGGTCGCCGCCGTCCATTGGAGGGGGGGCACTTTGCCGCACACCGCGCCAGGGGCGCCAGGCAGCACGGGGGGCAGTTGGCTACGGCGCCGCCCATCCTAGCGCGCAGCATGCGCACGCGCTAGCGTGGACGTTGGATCCTGGTACCCTTCTGCCAGCGTCAGCGAAAGGCAGACCCTTGGCATCCTTCTTTGTCATTCGCGGCAACGACCAGGGCAACAAGTTCGACCTCAACTCGGACCGGTTGGAGATTGGTCGCGACGCCGGCAACGATATTCAACTGCACGACCAGGAGGTTTCCCGGTCGCACGCGGAATTGGTGCGCGAAGGGCGACGGTATTTCCTTCGCGACCTGGGCAGCTCCAACGGCACCTACGTCAACCGCCGCCGCATCACCGGCCGGTACGAACTGAACAGCGGCGACCAGGTACAGATGGGCAAGACGCTCATCCTGTTTACCGGGCCCAGCGATCCTTCCAGCACGCACCTGCTGGACAACATCGATATCGTCGCCCATCAGCAGCACGGCGATAACAGCCGCATCCTCCGCTCGATGAGCCAGGCCGAGGGCAGCCAGCTCTTCGGTATGGAGCCGGGCACGGCCGAAACCTCGTGGCTAGCCCGGGCTCGCAGCAACCTCCAGGTGATGTACCGCACGGCGCTGGCCGTGAGCCACACGCTGGATATCGACCAGTTGCTGCACCGCATCCTGACGCTGATCTTCGACTGGGTGGAAGCTGACCGCGGCTGCATCATGCTGGTCCACCCCGATACCGGCAAGCTGCAGCCGAAAGTGCATTTCAACCGTCGCGGCAAGCCGACCGGCGAACGGCTGGTGATCAGCCAGACCATCCTCGATTACGTGATGCAGCACAACGAGGGCGTGCTCACCAGCAACGCCCAGGAGGATGAACGCTGGAATCCGGCCGCCAGTATCGTGGACCTGGGCATCCGCGAAGCCCTGTGCGTGCCGATGCAGGGGCGGTACGACGTGGTCGGCGTGATCTACATCGATACCGCGGTCCCGCCGCACCGCATGCTGCAAAAAGCCAGCGGCGGCAGCGGCAACAAGTTCACCGAGGAACACCTCAAGCTGTTGATTGCCGTGGCCCACCAGGCGGCCCTCGCGGTGGAAGACACCCGCTACTATTCGGCCATGGTGCAGGCCGAACGTCTGGCGGCCATCGGCCAGACCATCACCTCGCTGGCCCACCACATCAAGAACGTGCTGCAAGGCATCCGCGGCGCCAGCTTCCTGATCCAGGATGGCCTGCAACGGCACGACGAGGAAGAAATCCGCCAAGGCTGGGAGATGATGGAGCGCAAGCAGCAGCTCATCTCCAACCTGGTGATGGATATGCTCACGTTCAGCAAGGAACGCGAGCCCGAAATGCTGCCGGCGGAACTCAACCAGGTGGTGGGCGATATCGTCGAGCTGATGCACCTTAGGGCCAAGGAAAAGCAGGTGCAGCTCGACTGGTTGCCCGACTTGGCCATGCCCACGCTCACCTTCGATCCCGAGGGTTTGCACCGCGCGGTGCTGAACGTGGTGACCAACGCCATCGACGCCTGCGAGAACAGCGAGCCGCACGGCATCGTGCGCGTGAGCACGCTCTACTTGCCGAACGAAAAGCTGGCCCGCGTCACCGTGGAAGACAACGGCGTGGGCATCCCGGCCGACGAGATCGACGACATCTTCAGCCTGTTCGTCTCCACCAAGCACAACCGCGGCACGGGGCTAGGCCTGCCCGTCAGCCAGAAGATCCTCAAGGAACACGGCGGCGAAATCCGTGTGGAAAGCGAAGTCGGCCGCGGCAGCCGCTTCTACCTGGAGTTTCCGGCCATTCTGCCCGAGAACAACAACGCTAGCGACAGCCGCGTGACGCAGCACCACGCGCGGTAAGCGATTTCCCTGGCGGGGGGTGTCCTCACGAGCTGAAGTGCGCCCCGTCGCCTGTGCGTTACAGCCGTACGGGGATGCCGCGGGCGGCCATCACTTCCTTGGTTTCGCGGATCGTGAATTCGCCGTAGTGGAAGATGCTGGCAGCCAGGGCGGCATCGGCGTGGCCTTTCAGGATGGCGTCGGCCAGGTGCTCGGGATGCCCGGCCCCGCCGCTGGCCACCACGGGAATACTCACCGCCTGGCTGACGGCGGCGGTGATCTCCAGGTCGTAGCCATTCTTGGTGCCGTCGGCATCCATGGAGGTGAGCACGATCTCGCCGGCGCCCAGCCGTTCTACCTCACGCGCCCAGGCTACCGCTTCTAGCCCGGTTCCGACCCGGCCGCCGTTGATGTGAACTTCCCAGAACTCGCGACCATCGCGAATCACGCGCTTGGGGTCAATGTTCACCACGATGCACTGGCTGCCAAAACGCCGCGCTGCCTGGCGCACAAAGTCGGGGTTCTTGGGCGCCGCCGAGTTGATGCTCACTTTGTCGCAGCCGGCGTTGAGCAGTTGGCGGATATCTTCCAGCGTGCGGATACCGCCGCCAACCGTCAGGGGCATGAACACCACGTCGGCAGTCCGGGCAACCACGTCGAGGATGATGCCGCGTTCTTCGTGGCTGGCGGTGATGTCAAGAAAGACCAGTTCATCAGCCCCTTCCGCTTCGTACCGCGCGGCCACTTCGACCGGATCGCCGGCATCGCGCAGATTGACGAAGTTGGTGCCTTTGACCACGCGGCCGCGGTGTACATCGAGGCAGGGAATGACCCGTTTGGCAAGCATATCCGAAAACGACTCTCTGGACGGTGGCGGTTAGGGTTCGATGGGCGTGGCACCCGGGGGCGGCGTACCGTGCCCTGCCCGGATGTAGGCGGCGCGCTGCTGGGCGTAATCTTCGCAACTCGGCTCGTCGGGGTCTAGCTGCCCGGCCAGGGCGGCCCGATCAAAAAGCCGCTGGATATATGCGCGGCACCAACCGCACCCGGTGCCGGCGCCGTAACACTGGCTGACCTGGCTCACGCGTCGCGGCCGTTCCACCCGGATGAAATTCAGTACCTTCCGCTTGGTGACGTGAAAGCACAGGCAGACTTCGTCGTCGAGTTCCATGGCGGCAGGTGTTTTGGAAGGATGCCGCGCCGTACTGCCCGGCGATGCTGAAGAAGCGGCCAGGCAAAAAGCGAGCAAGGGGAGCTGCGGCAAGCACACCGGAGACGTTGCCGAGGGGGGGCATACGGCCGCGCTGTGCGACGGCATTTCCTCGGCCAGACACTCCAAGTGCTGTTTTGGCAAGTATATGCGCAGTAAATGCCGATGGTCGAGGGCTTGTATTTTGCCGCAGCCCGCCGTTGGGGTGGGTGGTTGGCTTTGTGCGCAGCCAATGCGGGGCATAAAGCACCTTGTGCCAGCATGTCGCGCGGTGCGACAGCACGTCTGGCTCGGTTGGTGCAAGTCATATCGACGCTATGGGTTAGGAAGACCGCGCCGGAGTGGTCAATGCGCAATCAGGCTGGAAGCGGGGCAATCAGCCGCCTGGGGGAGAATCCCATGGAACCGCCGCAAATGTTGGTGCCACCGGCATGCGGCACGGGATGTGCAATTGCCCAGCTTCGCAGGGCACGCGACGGAGAAACGTGCCTGCTTCCGCGCGGTTCACGCTTGTCGTGAAGGCTGCCGGATGGCGGCCCCCTCTGCGGCCGCGGAGTTCAGGAGCCATTCATTTCCTTTTACGCGTCGGCCATGGCGGTCGCCGCTCCCCCCTTGCCATGTCATACGTCCCCCGGCCACTATCCGAGATTGCGCGGATGCAGCCCGGTCCAATGGATTGGGACGCCATGCACGACCTGGGATCTCAAGACATTCCCCGCGACCATTACCTGCTGGGCACCCTGCGGCCTCCGCTGCGGTTGCAATCCAGCAGTTTGGGTTCGTACAAGAGCGAGGCGGAACCCGCTTCGCCGGTGCAGGTGATTCTGCTCGCCTGCGGCCTTGGGCCGGCTATCGATCAACGCCACCCCAGTTACGATGCCGTGGAACAAGCGGCCCACGTCATCGCGCAGCAGTTCCACGGCTTGCCTCAAGGACAGGCGATCAATCTGGCCGAGGTGTTTGCCGCCACGCAGCAGCGGATGCGGCAGTTGCCGCGTTCGCGCTATCGCGAAGCGTTCGGCTGCTCGATGGCGGCGGCCGTTGTGCGTTGGCCTCGCTTGCAACTGGCCCACGCCGGCGACATTCGCTGTTTCCTCTACAGCCGTTCGCGGCTGCATCTGCTCACTTCGATTCATACACTGGGGGCTCGGCTGAGCCAGCCTGGCGGCGACGACGTATGGGCGTTGCCCACCTGGGGCGACGTACTGTGGAACGCCATTACACCGCTGGGCCGCGACGTGGAGCCTGAACTGGTCGACGTGCGGCTCACCTATGGTGATGCCCTGGTGTTGTGTACCGCTCCAATTGCCCACACGGTTTCTCCGCGGCGGATTGCGACGCTATTGCGCGAGGATCGCCCCGCCGGTGAAACAGCTCGCCGGCTACTTGAACTGGCCAAGAGCGGCGGCTGCCGGAACGAAGCCACCGTGGTAGTCGTCCGCTTCCGCAGTCCGGAACGCTGGCAGCAAATGCAGGCCGACCTGGGCACGCGCGCTTCGACGTTGCGGCCGCCTTTGCGCAATACCAATGGCGATGGCGCGAGTGGCCGCAGTCAGCCGGGCTTCAACGAGCCTTAAGGACGAATCTCATCCGCCATGTGTCGTGGCTGCGCCTTCTGATGTCTGTACGCCAATGATCGGGGCTTGTGCTTCGGTTACGGTGGTGCCCGATTCACAAGCTGCTTGACGGTGCGCCTTCTGCGCCATCGATTTCAGCACCCACAGCACAATTACCACGTAGATTGCGCACGCCACCAGCAGCGGATACAGCAGGCGCGGAAACGCGTTGAGCAGTCCATCGGCCAGGTAGCTTTGCGCAAAGCACAGCGGAGCCATGCCCAGGGCGGTGCCGGCCATCACTTTCCAGGTAGCCATGGGTGTGAGGCCGGCGGCATAAGACACCAGGTCGGACGAGGTGAGCGGGTTCACTCGGAGTAGGGCCACGATCCACAGCCCTCGCCGATCCAACTGGCCGGCATAGCGGTGCCAGGTGTCGTTGTGATCCATCTTGCGGATCAGCCGCTCCCCGAACAGTCGCGTGAGCGTACACGCCAGGCCCGCCCCCAACGTGTTCCCCAGCGTGGATAGTACGCCACCCCAGAAGCCGCCAAACACGATGCCGCCGGGGGCGTACAGCATGGCACCCGGCAGCGGAGCGACCACGACCTCGAGGGTGACAAACCCCACGTAGGCGGCTGGCGCCGCCACACCCAGATTGAGAAAGAAAGCCCGCAGCGCTGCCAGCTTCTCGGCCGCCGACAGTTCGCCCGAGAGCAGCGTGGCCGCCAGCCCGCCGCCGGCATACGACCAGGCAATGCCGCTCGCCAGCAGCAACGCCAAGGCCAAGACGCACCATCGGGCAACAAACACCAGCGGCCTCAAGCAACGAGCAACATTCGGGGAATACGCAGCAGTACGAGAACCCCGATTGTAGCCGGGCAGGTCCGCGTTCAGTAGGGTGCGGTTGGCGAGCCGTGAATCCGTGCGACGATGACGTTGTTGTGCTGCGAATCACAATATGACATCGACGCCATTGCCGGGAGATGAGCACCCGGCCTACAAGTGCTACGCCGAAAGGATCTCACGCTTGCGGTTGATGTAGTCCCACACCACGTAGCGGTCGAGATCCTTGCCTGCGGTGAAGAACACCCGGCCCTTGGTGCTCTCGGCCAGGCGATAGGCAAAGTGGATGTCCTCGCGCGACTGGGCCCAACTGGGCAGCAGGAAGATGTTGATCGTGATCCCTTCCCGCTGGCACAGCATCCCTTCCCGCAAGGTCGCCTGCTCGGTCGAGGCATCGGCCGGGTAGATCAGGTGCAGGTACTCGCCTTCGAAGTGCGCGGTCGGCAGGCCATCGGTGATCAGGATCACTTGCCGGTTGGGCGTATCCTGCACCGCCAGAAACTGCCGCGCCATCCGCAGCCCATGCTGGATGTTGGTGAAGTGCTGCGGGATCATCATCTCGCTGATGTCCGGCCGGCTCATGTCCGCCCGCAAGTGGACGATCGGATCATGGATCGTGGGGATCTTGGGCATCAGCGAGACCAGTTCGCTGGGCCGCCGCGGCTTGGCGAACGTGTACATCTCCAGGAACTGGAGGAAGTCGCCCGGATATTCGCGGCGAATCAAACCATCGAGCGCCAGCCCCATCCGTTTGACGCTGACGTACAGGCCCTCGTAGCGCATCGAGCCGCTCATATCCATCAGCACGACCGTGGCGCACTTGGGTGAGTTGCGCGTGCGATGGATCTCGATATCTTCCGGCTTCAATCGCACCGGCAGCGAAGCCCCGCCGGTGCGCACCATGGCGTTGACCATTGATGCCGGGATATCCATGTTGGCGACCGAGTCGCCAAACTCGTACGGCTTGGTCTGCTGCAACTCCACCGCGCCTTCGCCCACGATGGGACCGCTGTGGCGGCCGGTACGCGAAGGTTGCAGGTCCGAGTAGATGCGCTCCAGGAGCCGCCCCTGAAACAGCCGATAGGCTTGCGGCGTGAGCTGGTAGCCGCGGCGGGTAACGTCCAGCCCTTGGCTCTTGGCCAGCTCACGCAAGTATTCCTCGACCTGCTTTTGCAACTGGTTGAGCTTTTCGATATCGCCCGGGTTGGCGAACTCGGCCAGTTCCTTCATGTCGATGATGCCGACCTGGGCCGTCTTGGCGGCCTGCTCGAGCTGCTCCAGCAGGCGATCGATCTTTTCGAGTTCGTCTTTGATTTCCAAAGCCTCGGGCACGGTCATCGGCTGGTGCCCGGTGAACTCGTATTTGCTGGCCAGTTCGTCGATCTGGTACTTGTCGCCCAGCCGGTCGATGAGCTGCATGAGCTGGGCGGCAAATCGCGGGTCTTCATACTCCACGCGATACCAGAGCCGCTCCAGGTCGTAGATCTGTTCTTCCTCAAAGCCCTGCTGGTACAGCATCCGCGTGCGCTTAGGGGGCCGCAGCCGTTCGCCCAATTCGCGGTAGCGGGCCCGGGCTTCGGCCACCACCTTGCGCGTTTCGTAGGTGGAGAGGATCTTGCGCTTGCGCTCTTTGAGCAGTTCGATCAGCGACGCGATGCTCGGCCCCAAGGCGGCAAACTGGCTGGGGTCGAGCTTGACCGCCCGGGCCAGTTCTTCCTCGGTCAGCTCCCGCATGTTCCCATAGATGAGCATGTGCTCGAAAGCCGGCGACACCAGGTCGGGCGGCGGCTGCGTGGGGCTGGGGAACTTCTGCGGATCGTACTTCTGGTACGTGTGGATGATGCCACCCAGGCGTCGTGGTCCCGTCGTCATGCGCTGGTTTATCCTTGCAACTCACTGCCGAAGGCGACCGCGGCAGGTGGGGGAGCTGGCGAATGTGCCGTGCTGGCGGCGGTTCTGGCGGGAGCCCCCTGAGAGTAACGATCGGCCCATCGGACCGGCCGCCACACGCCAGGTCAGCACGCCCTACAGCCGTCGACCCGTATTGTACGCAGCGCAAGCGCCCCAGGCGAAGCCGTGCTAGCGACCCGCCCCGGCACAAGAGGGGGGGCGCGGTGCTGACAGCCGGCCCGCTAGGCGGCCGGGTAGGTCATAAACCCGCGCACCGCCGCCAGGTACGCGGCATTCTCGTCGGCCGCGATCGAATGGGCCGAGTGCTCAAACACCTTAAGCTGTGCCCGGGGAATCCGCTCGGCCAGGATGTACGACTGTTCGACCGGGCAGATCCAGTCGTGCCGTCCGGCCAGCACCAGCGTGGGGCAGTGGATGCTCGATAACTGCTCGGTAAAGTCGAACGTCCGCAGAAAGCCGGCAAAGCCCAGGTTGAGCTGGTGGAAGTTGCGGATTCCCTGCCGCCACGACACTTCGAAGCGGTCGGGATCGAACCGGGTGGAATACCACGGGCCCATCACCCGGTAGAACTCGTAAAGCTGTTCTTGCGACTGGAACGTGCCGTCGAACAGCCATTGGCAGACGCGTTTCTGCTCGTCGGTGCCGTGCTCGGCCACTTTGGCCTTGGCTTGTTCCAGCGTGCGGTAGCTGGGCGCGGTCGCACTCAGGATGAGGTTGCTGACGAGCTGGGGATAGCGGATCGCCACGCCCTGGGCCACGATCCCGCCGTAGCTTTGCCCCAGGATGGAGACTCGTTCCAGGCCCAGGTACTGGCAGAAGGCCGCAACGTCGTCGATGTTTTCATCGAGCGTGTATGTGCTCGGATCGCACGGCTGGCTGCGGCCCGATCCGCGGTGATCCAGGTAGATCAACTGCACGGTATCGGCCAGGGGAGCCAGCGCGCTGCGGAAGCTGGCATGGTCGCCGCCGGGGCCGCCGTGCAGCAACAGCAGCACCGGCTTGGGCTCCAGGCCATGATCGCAGAGTTTCATGCCGGTGCCTTCGACGTCGAAGTACAACTGCGTTCCGCGGACCTGGGCGTACATATCCGTGGGATCCCTTCGCGTTGTCGACATCGCAGGCGGCCATTCGGCAGGAGACGCCACCTGCCTGCTGCCTAGTGAAAGGCGGCGGGCACCGAACCTGCCGGCACCCGCCGCTTGAAGGCAATCTAACTGTACTGCTTGCTTAGCTGTGCGCGGCCCTTACTTGCCCAGCGCGGCCTTGGCCTGGGCGACGACGTTCTCAACCGTGAAGCCGAAGTGCTTCATCAGTTCCTTGACGGGGGCCGAAGCGCCAAAGCTGTGCATGCCGATGAACCGGCCGTTGGGGCCCAGGTACCGCTCCCAGCCTTGCTGGACGGCGGTTTCCACGGCCACGCGAGCGGTGATTTGCGGCGGCAGCACGCTGTCGCGGTACGCCTGATCCTGGGCTTCGAACAGCTCCCAGCAGGGCATGCTGACCACGCGGGCGGCGATGCCTTCGGCCTTGAGCTGCTCGTAGGCCTCCACGCACAGGGCCACTTCGCTGCCGGTGGCCATCAGGATCACCTGCGGGTTGTCGCTGTCGGCCAGCACGTAGGCGCCGCGCGCCACGCCGTCGGCCGAGGCGTACTTCTCGCGGTCGAGCGTGGGCAGGTTCTGTCGGGTGAGGATCAGCGCCGCGGGCCGATCGTGGATCGGCAGAATCGCGCGGTACGCGGCCGCCGTCTCATTGGCGTCGGCCGGACGCACCACCAGCAGCTCGGGGATCGCCCGCAGGGCAGCCAGGTGTTCCACCGGCTGGTGCGTGGGGCCGTCTTCGCCCAGGCCGATCGAGTCGTGCGTGAAGATGTACAAGGCCGGCACGCGCATCAGGGCAGCCAGGCGGATGGCCGGCCGCATATAGTCGCTGAACACCAGGAAGGTGCCGCCATAGGGCCGCAGGCCGCAGAGGGCCATGCCGTTGAGGGCCGCGCCCATCTCATGCTCGCGGATGCCAAAGTGCAGGTTGCGGCCGCCGTGGTTGTCGGGCAGGAAGCTGCCGGCGCCTTCGAAGCCCAGGTGGGTGTTGTTCGAGGGAGCCAGGTCGGCCGAGCCGCCGATCATCCACGGGATGCGCTTGGCTACGGCATTGAGCACTTTGCCCGAAGCCGAACGCGTGGCTACGCCCTTGGGATCGGCAGGGAAGGTGGGGATATCGGCATCCCAGCCTTCGGGCAGCTTGGCGCTTTGGATGAGCTCCAGTTCCTTGGCCAGTTCGGGGTACTGTTTCTTGTACTGCTCGAACATTTCCTGCCAGGCGGCGCTGGCCTCGCGGCCGCGCTGGCCGAGCGTGGCCGCGAAGTTCTCGCGCACGCCATCGGGCACGTAGAAGAACTTGTCTTCGGGCCAGCCGTAGGCCTTCTTGGTGAGGGCCACTTCTTCGGCGCCCAGCGGGGCACCGTGGGCTTCGTGCGAATCCTGTTTATGGGGCGAGCCCCAGCCGATGTGGCTGCGGACGATGATGAGCGTCGGACGATCGTTGACGTCGAGGAACGACTGGTATGCGTTGCGGAGGGCTTCCAGGTCGTTGGCATCGCCCACCTTGACCACGTGCCAGCCGTAGGCCTGGAACCGGGCGGCCACGTCCTCGCTGAAGGCCAGGGAGGTTTCGCCCTCGATGGTGATCTTGTTGTCGTCGTAGATCCAGCAGAGGTTGCCCAACCGCAGGTGGCCGGCCAGCGAAGCGGCTTCGCTGGAGATACCTTCCATCAGGTCGCCATCGCTGCACAGGGCGTACACGTTGTAATCGAACAGCTTGAAGCCGGCCTGGTTGTAGCGGTTGGCCAGCCAGCAGGCCGCCATCGCCATGCCGACGCTGGTGCTGACGCCCTGGCCCAGCGGACCGGTGGTGGTTTCCACGCCGGTGGTGTGGTGGTACTCGGGGTGGCCGGGGGTGGGGCTGCCAAGCTGGCGGAAGTTCTTGAGATCGTCGAGCGTGAGCGCCGGCTCGCCGGTCAGGTTGCCGTTAGCATCCACCTTGCGCACATCGGCCAGGTAGATCAGCGAGTACAGCAACATCGAGGCGTGACCGCATGACAACACAAAGCGGTCGCGGTTCAGCCACAGCGGCCGCGCGGGATCGTACCGCAGAAACTCCGTCCACAGCGAATAGGCTACCGGAGCCAGCGCCATGGGCGTGCCGGGGTGGCCGCTGTTGGCCTGCTGCACGGCATCCATCGACAGCGTGCGGATGGTGTTGATGGCCAGTTGCTGAATTTCAGTGGTGGAACCGGACGTTGCCATTCAGGTACTTCCTCAAAATTGCTGGCCGCCCCGGCGGACTTGGTACGCGCCCCGCAACGGTGAGCGCGCGAAACGCGGGCGGATCTTCTCGTTCGGACTTATGCGGCGCGATGAACGCACCCCACCTGCAACGTTCAGCGACAAAAAGGGGGGCTACGGCCGACCCCGCACGCAGCCAGCGCCACATCCAACAGCGTTGATCTATGCAAATAAGGCGTTGGCAGTGAGTGTAGAGGCGAGGCGGCAGGGGGTCAAATGGTCGGCCGGGGGTGGGGGGCACACCGCGGCGGTTCTTGTGGGGCATTTCAGCCCAGGCGGTGGAGGCCCCCATCTTCGCCGCAGCCAGGTGTAACACCGTCGGCCAACGGGGGGCGATGGGACTGCACCGCCGCGAGCGGTTCTTCCAGCGTGCGCTGAAGGAGCGGGCGATACGGCGGCCGGTGCCGCTTCATCAATTGAAAGCCCACATGCCAGGGGCACCACACCAACAGCAGCAGCACGGCGGCGGTGGCGACCCCCAAAGCGGCTCTCCAGATGTTACGGCCGCTGACGCGAAACACGCTTTGCCCCAGCAGATAACCCAGCACAAACCCGGCCCCGTGCGCCACGTTGGCCACGGTCCAAGCATCGATCGCTGTCAAAAAGATGCACAAGAAGAACCAGGCGACCAGGAGCTGCACGGTCAGCGGGCTGCAGGCGTAGAAAAAGTCGGACTGGTACCGCCGGCCGACAAACAGAAAGCCAAACAGTCCGTAATTCACGCCCGAAAAACCTGCGATCCAGGTAATGGGCCGTTCGTATTGCCAGGCATACTCCGGCATGATTGAGCCGATGGCAAATAGGGCGACCATGCCCAGCATTCGGCCGGGGCCGTAGTGGTTCTCGATGGCCGCGCCGAAGATGGAGAGCCAGTAGATATTGAAGGCCGCGTGGATCAGGTCGACGTGCAGCAGCGCCGAGGTGAACGGCCGCCACAGTTGCCAGCCCCAGACCTGAAACGAGATGCCCAACACCTGGTAGAACCGTTCCCGGCCACCTTCGTCCACCAGCGAGAGAACCTCGATCAGCCCCATCACGCACATCAGAATGATGGTGACCGGAGTTCGTTGAAAGCTGAGTGTGGGCGGCATGCGTACCGGAGCGTGACTGGGATCGAGGAAGGAAAGCAGGTCAGCTTGCGGGGCAGGCTGCCATTATGGCGGTACCGCGGCAGCCACCCAAGGGGCGAAACCGCCCCGGCAAATTGGGCGGCCAGGGCAGGACAGGCGAATTGACGGATGATGGGCTGAGGACTCGCGGGCCGGCCGAACCTCGTAACCGCAGGCTGCTAGCCCATTTGCGATTCCACGCGGGTGAGCTCGCCTCGCAGCCAGTCCAGGTAAGCGGCATGCCCTGCGACGATGGGCGTGACCAGGATCTCAGGCACCTCGTAGTTGTGCTGGGAGCGGATGGCTGCTTCCACCCGGGCGAACAGTTCTCGCTGGGTTTTGGCCACCAGCACCCATTCTTCCGCGCGTTCAATCTTCTCGCGCCAGCGGTAAATGCTCGTGATTGGCCCGTAAATCTGCACGCAGGCCGCCAGGCGGTCCTCGACCAGGGCCGTGGCGATTTGCTCGGCGACTTCCCGCTGGTCGGTCGTGCTGACCACTTGCACGAACTCGTAGCTATCAGGGCTGCTCATGAAACTGCCGTTGGCATCGAGGGCGAAAACGCAAACAATCGCGGCGGTGCCATCCTCTGCCTGCCGGAAAGGAATCCAGCATGCGCCCGCACGCTTCGCAAACTTCGCGCGGTCTGCACGCTTCGCGCGATCTGCCGTATCGGGATTGTACCGCGGATGCCGAGTTCTTGCAGCGAAGCTGGAGGCAGCGGATTGTGGGCGGCTTGGCGCGGCGCGTACGACGGCAAGTGCGGCGCTGGCGTGCCGTTCCCGCTGCCAGTGCCGAAAGCGCACTTACCTGGTGGCGTACGCATTATGCCAGCCAGGTGACACGGCCCCAGGCCGACGATGTGGCCATGGCCCTGGCGTTTGGGCAGCACAAACTGGCCGGACAGCTCGTCGAAAGGGCATTAACCGCCGTGGGCTTTGCACGCTCGCCGCACGTTTTGCCAATGCTTGGTGTTGCTCCTCGTGACGCGGCGGGTGGCGTGGTGCTGTGCGACGACGCTGGGCTGCCGTCGCTGCTGCGTACCGGCGAAACGCTGGCGGCCCTGCTGCACTGGCAACAGCGCGAGCGGCCAGAATCCTGGGAAGCGCCAGAGGCGTCCGCCGTCGAGCGAGCGATAGCCGCGCTGTGCCAAGGGCTGGCCGAGTCGGTGGCCGCGGATGGCAGTCTGACCTTCGCGGCGGAGTCGGCACCTCTGGACCGGCTGGGGGCACCGGTGCTGCACCTGCCTTGGGCTGCCGCTTTGTACAGGGCTGGGCAGTGGTGCGGTGAGCGTGCCTGGCAAGCCGCGGCCGGCCGTTTGATCGCTAATCTCAAGAAATATCAAGACTTCCGGCGATGGCAGACCCCGCTGCACCAGCACGGGGCGGTGATCTTGGCCCTGATCGAGTTGGGCGAGACCGGCTTGGCTGCCGACGCGTTGCGACTTCCCACCGCGTTGGCTCAGAGCGGTGACGTGGTGCCGGCAACGGCTGACGTGGACTGGGTTTCCGTGCCGGGCCTGGCTCAACTTGCCAGGGCCTGGTACGCCTTGGGCGAACCAGATGCTGTCGAGCACGCCGACCACGCCATCGCTTGGCTGCGCCGGCAGCAACAGCCTGACGGCAGTCTGCCGGGCAGTGTCGGGCCGGGCGCCTGTTACCATGCCGGGATCGCCTTTGGCCCAGCGGTCACGCAGTTTCTGCTCGCGTCGCAAGCCCAAGTGATGGCTGCCTTTAAGGCGGGCGAGGACGGCTTCCCTGCCGAGATCGATCCGGCCGATGGTCGCTGGCTGGCGGTGCGCGACTGGGCAAGCCGGCTGCCTCGCGGAGCCCACCTGGCCGACGTGGGCTGTGGCCAGGGCCGGTACCTGCGGCGGCTTCAGGCGGAGCTCCCGCATTTGAAGCTGACCGGCATCGATCTCTCCGAGCAACATCTGGGGCGGCTGCCGGCCGGTATTGATCGTCGCCCAGGGCATCTGCTGAACCTGCCGGCGGCAGCTGGCGAGTTCGACGCGGTGCTGTGCGTCGAAGCCGTGGAACATGCCCTGGTCCCGCACGCGGCGCTCGAAGAACTGTGCCGCGTGCTGCGGCCCGGCGGCTCGCTGCTGGTGATCGACAAGGACCAGCGGCGTCAAGCGCTCAGCGAATGCGCCCCGTGGGAGCGGTGGCTGGCGGCCGATGAAACCGTGGCCTGGCTGCAAGCCTGGTGCGAGGATGTAACGGCCACCGGCATTGCCCATGGGCCTCGCGGTCAGCGATCCGGCTTGTTCCTGGCGTTTGAAGCCACGCGCCGCGGTCAGGCGGCCCAAGCCACGTACCGTCGGGCAGCCTGAGCGACCGCATATCGGCTCCTGCGCCGCATCGTTTCCTAAGCAGCTACCGGCACCACCGCTCCGCCAAAAAGCCATGTAAACGGTGGCATTCTGGCCGCCGGCAAGGCATGGTAGTGACACTGCGAGCAGGCGGTGGGCTTAGTAGCTCTTGATCTGCTTCGCGTCGCTCGCCGCCGTCGAAGTCTGCTTGGGGAGGTTGTTGCGTCATGGTTGCGTCGCCGGTGATGTCTGCCAGGTTTATGGGCCTATTCACTCTGCTGGTTGCTGCGGTCTTATCAACCGCCGCATCGTCCATGGCCGCGGAGCAAACGCCCGCCGCGCAGCCTAACGGCCCCGGCGTGGTGCGCAGCGAGTTCATCTATACCGAGGCGCCCTTCCCGCAGTGCCACGCTTCGACCATTGTCGAAACGCCGCAAGGGCTAGTCGCCGCCTGGTTCGGCGGCACCAAGGAAGGGCACCAGGATGTTTCGATTTGGGTATCGCGCTACGAAAACGGCGCCTGGACCGCGCCGCAGCAAGTGGCCGACGGCGTGCAATCGCCAACGCTGCGCTATCCTTGCTGGAACCCAGTACTGTTTCAGCCGGCCCAGGGGCCGCTTATGCTGTTCTTCAAGGTTGGTCCCAATCCCAAAGCATGGTGGGGCGAGTGGTGCGTCTCCAACGATGGCGGCCGTACCTGGAGCAAGCAGCAGAAGCTGGGCGAGGTGAACGGCCAACCGCTCATCGGCCCCGTGAAGAACAAACCAATCCAACTGGCCGACGGCACCATCCTCTGCCCCAGCAGCACCGAGCACGATGGCTGGCGCGTGCACTTTGAACGCACCTCCGACCTGGGCAACACCTGGCAGATGAGCCCGGCGATCAACGATGGGCGCAAGTTCAACGCCATCCAGCCCAGCATCCTGACCTATCCCGTCGGCCGGATGCAGGTGCTGTGTCGCACGCGAGAACAAGTCGTCTCCCAAAGCTGGTCGAGCGATGGCGGCAAAACCTGGTCGGACATGACTTCCACAGGGCTGCCCAACCCCAACTCTGGCACCGATGCGGTTACGTTGGCCGATGGGCGGCAACTGCTCGTGTACAACCACACGGTCCGCGGCGGCGAGGCCCGGCCGCGCAACCGCGAGATGCTCAACGTGGCCGTCAGTCGCGATGGCAAAGCCTGGCAAGCCGCCCTGGTGCTGGAGAATGAGCCGGGCGAGTTCTCATACCCGGCCGTGATTCAATCGGCCGATGGGCTGGTACACATCACCTACACGTGGAAGCGGCAACGGATCAAGCACGTGGTGCTTGACCCGGCCAAGCTCCAGACGCGCGACATCGTCGATGGCCGCTGGCCGGAGTAAGGCGGTTGCCGTAGGCCAGGCACCGCCTGGCAACCATTGGTAGGGTGGCCGATACGATTCCGCGTTGTAGCCGTAGGCCGGTTGCTTGCACCTGTCAAATGAAGGAACGTAAACGCCAGCAAAACCCGCCGGGCATACGATCCTGCGCTAGCTCATCCGGCAGGCGGTGCCTGCCCTACCTACAGACGCCCCAGCAGGTGGCGCAGCGCGCTTTCCAGGTCGGGGAAGCGAAACGTGTAGCCGGTCTCCAACAATTTCTTTGGCACTACGTGCATGCCGGTGAGCAAGAGTTCGTCGGCCATTTCGCCCAAGGCGAGCCGGATGGCGAAGGCCGGTACCGGCAAGATTGTGGGCCGGCCCAACACGCGGCCCAGTGTCTTGGTGAACTCGCGATTGGTCACCGGCTGCGGAGCGACCACGTTCACCGGGCCACGCAGGTCGGGATGATTGAGCGCGTGATAAACGGCGCCCACGGCATCATCGAGCGCGACCCAGCTCCACACCTGGCGACCGCTGCCGATCACGCCGCCCAGTCCTAACCGAAACGGCGTGAGCATCTTGGCCAGCGCGCCGCCGCGAGGGCTGAGCACCACGCCAAACCGCGTATACACCACGCGGATGCCCGCGGCGATCGCCGGGGCCGCGGCCGCTTCCCACTCACGGCAGATCTCAGCCAGGAAGGTATTGCCCGGGGGGCTCTCCTCGGTCAGCTCCTCGCCCGTATCGACCGGGTAGTAGCCCGTGGCCGATGCGCAGATCAGCGTCTGCGGCTTGGCTTGCAATCTGGCCAGGGCATCGCATAGCAGCCGCGTGCCGTCTACGCGGCTATTGCGGATGCGTTTCTTCTGGGCGGGGCTCCAGCGGCCACTGGCGATGTTTTCGCCGGCCAAGTGGATCACGGCGTCGTGGCCTTCCAGGCCGGCGGTGTCGATCTCCTGGTCCTTCACGTTCCAGTAGATTTCGCCTTCGCCGGGCTGGTGGCGGACCAGCCGCGTGACCTGGTGGCCTGCCGTGGTCAGCAGCGCGCAAAGGTCGGAGCCGATCAGGCCCGAGGCGCCGGTGATCGCAATCCTCATGGAACCCTGCCTTCCGTATTGAGCGTGCGCCGCCAGGTCGTGCAGCGTTGTCGCGTGTCGATAGGCGAACATCTGCCGCAGTTTCTTCTGCACCATTCTGCCAGCCAGCAGCCGGCCCAACCAGCCGCCGGGCAAGCGATACTCAATGTGGTCGCGCAGCACGCAGCCGCTGTGGCCCTCCGCCGCTTCAAAGGCGTGCGTATGTTCCCACATCGCAAAGGGGCCTTTCACCAGGCGGTCGCAAAACCGATGCGGTGGATCGTAGCCGTAGTGCTCGGCCAGCCAGCGCAGACGCAGCGGACCCAACTTCGTCACCAGTTCGACCTGTGCCCCATCGGCGATGCCGCCTTGCTGACGCAGGACCGTGGCTAGTTCCCAAGGCGGAATCAGCCGCTGCAAAGCGCCGGGCCGCGCATGCCAGGCAAACGCCTCCGCAATCGGAACGGGAAGCGTCACCGTTTGCTCAAAGATCTGGCGGCCGTCCTGCATCGTGTGCCTGCGCATGGTGGTTGAGGGCGATGGCGCCTTCCCGTTGCGATCACCTGAAAGGCTTGTGAATGCAAGGTTTGTATTCGCCGGCAACGATCATCGGCAACGTTCGGCTCAAGCGCACAGCAGGAATAAAAAGGTCGTAGTATTGGGGGGATGGTTTATATTAGGGCCGGCGGTGGCGGCTCGCATTGCTGTGGGCCGCCGGACACGCCACTCCACCTGCCGCGTTGCTAGCGCATCCCACCTGATGCCGCCCCGCCGTTTGTCGCCGCCCGCAGGGAGTGCTCTTGTCATGCCGGTTTGCAAGGTTCTTTGTTCTTTGGGACCGTGGTCCAGCGATGCCGCGTGGTTCAGCGTTCGCACCATGTTTGCCTGCGCGGCCTTGTTGGCGTTCCACGGTACGATCGCCGCCGAGGAGCGACATCCAAGCGGCAAGAACGGCGCACCGGCGACCATCCAAGTACCCGCCGATCATGCCGCGCGGATGAAAGCCGGCCAAGAACTGTTTCGCCGCGAGGTACGCGCGGTGCTGGTCGAGCACTGCCTGGCGTGCCACGGTGGCGAAAGCGTAAAGGCCGACTTCGATCTGTCCACGCGCGAAGCGCTGATGGACAGCGGCATGGTGGGCGATTCGGCCGAAGAAAGCCATCTGATTTCGCTCATCACGCACCAGGCCGAGCCACACATGCCGTTCAAGGCCGCGCGGCTGGCCGAGCAGCAGATTGATGCCATTCGCCGCTGGATCGACCTGGGCGCGCCCTACGACCGGCCGCTGGTTGAAAAGAAAGACGGAGCACCGGCCAAGGCGGCCGGCATTACAGAGGCCGACCGCATGTTCTGGTCGTTCCGGCCGCTGGCCAACGTGCGGCCGCCGGCGATCGATGCGGCCGATCCGCACGCGGCCTGGTGTCGCACGCCGATCGACCAATTTATCCTCGCAGCTCAGCGTGCGGCCGGCGTGTATCCCAATCCGCCCGCCGACCGGCGTACGTTGATTCGCCGGGTGTACTTCGACCTGCTGGGCTTTCCGCCCTCGCCTGAGGAAGTGGCGGCGTTCGTGGCCGATCCTTCGCCCGACGCGTACGCGCGTCTGATCGACCGGCTTTTGGAATCGCCGCACTACGGTGAGCGCTGGGCCCGGCACTGGATGGACGTGGCCCGATTTGCCGAGTCGCACGGTTATGAACAGGACTACGACCGCCCGCACGCGTACCACTATCGCGATTTTCTGATTCAGGCATTCAACGCGGGCATGCCGTACGACCAGTTTGTGCGTTGGCAGTTGGCCGGCGACGAACTGGAGCCGGATCATCCGCTGGCCATGATGGCGACTGGCTTCTTGGGCGGCGGGGCGTTTCCCACGCAGTTGACCGAAGCCGAGTTCGAGTCGGCCCGGTATGACGAACTGGACGACATGGTGGCTACGACCGGCGTAGCGTTCTTGGGGCTCTCAATCGGTTGTGCCCGCTGCCACGATCACAAGTTCGACCCCATCCCCAGCCACGACTACTACCGTCTGGCGGCGACGTTCACGACCACGATCCGCAGCGAGATCGATCTGAAGGTGCCGCATGCCGCGGAGCCGGTGAAGGTGCAGGTCAGCAGCGAAGGCTTCCCGCACATGAAGCACCATGCCGACGCTCGCGGCTACCCGCACTTTTACCCGCAAACCTTCCACCTGGCCCGCGGCGACGTAAGCCAGAAGCTCCAGCCTGCCGAGCCGGGCTTCTTGCAGGTATTGATGCGCGATGGCAAATCGCCGGAGCATTGGCGCCGCGAGCCGCCGCCGGGCTGGGAGCGAACCAGTTTTCGTCGGGCCGCGCTGGCGGCGTGGATCACCGATCCGCATTACGGGGCAGGGCACCTGGCCGCCCGGGTGATGGTCAACCGCGTCTGGCAGCATCACTTTGGCGTGGGCATTGTTGCCACGCCTAACGACTTTGGCTTCCAGGGCGAGCCGCCCACGCATCCGGAACTGCTCGACTGGCTGGCCGCCGATTTCATCGCCCACGGCTGGCAGCTCAAGCGGCTGCACAAGCAGATCATGACCAGCGCCGTGTACATGCAGGGCAACCAGGTCGATGCAGCCCGGGCCACGATCGATCCGGAGAACCGCCTGCTCTGGCATCGCACGCCGCGGCGTTTGGAGGCCGAAGCCATTCGCGATGCGATGCTGGTGGTCTCAGGCCTGCTCGATGATCGCATGTTCGGGCCTGGCACGCTTGACGAAGGCATGCGCCGCCGCAGCGTTTACTTCTTCATCAAGCGCAGCGAACTGATCCCGATGATGATGCTGCTGGATTGGCCCGAGCACCTGGTCAGCATCGGCCGCCGCGCGATCACCACCACCGCGCCGCAGGCTCTGCTGTTCATGAACAATCCCCAGGCCAGAAGCTATGCCGAGGGGCTGGCAGCCCGGGCGGCATTACGCGGGGCCGATGATACCGACCAGGCGTTCATCGATGCCGGCTTTGCCCTGGTGTTTCAGCGAGCAGCCACCGACGCCGAGCGGCAGTTCGCGCAAGCGTTTCTGAAGCAGCAGAGCAGTCTGCACGCCGCGGCCGGTCATGCGGCCGATGCCGCACGTCGCTTGGCGCGGATCGACTTGTGCCAGGCGCTGCTGAGCATGAACGAGTTTGTCTATATCGACTGAGCCGGTGCGAGCCGCCGTGCCGTTGTCGTATCGCAAGAGTTCTCATTGAGTTGCCGCCATGCAACGTTCCCACGCCACGAACTTCTGGGCAACTTTGTCGCGCCGCGAGCTGCTGCGCCGTGCCGGTTGCGGATTGGGCATCTTGGGCCTGGCCAGTCTGTTGGCCGAAGAAGGATTGCTGGAACAGCCGGCGGCCGCGGCCGACTTGGGCAATCGGGCGCTGAACCCCTTGGCTCCGCAGCCGACGCACTTTCCGGCCAAGGCCAAGGCGGTGATCTGGATCTTCATCAACGGCGGCCCCAGCCACGTCGACACGTGGGATTACAAGCCGCAGTTGGAAAAGTTCGACGGTCACAGCATCAAGGAGTTCGACCCCGACTTCAAGAATACCACCGGCTTCTTCAAGAATGCCGTGGGCAACCTGATGAAGTCGCCATTCAAGTTCCGGCCGCGTGGCCAATGCGGCAAGATGGTCTCAGACCTGTTCCCCTACCTGGGCGAACACGTGGACCGCATGGCGTTCATCCACTCGGGGCATACCGAGTCGAACAACCATTCGCCCGCCCTGTTCATGATGAACTGCGGCTTGCCACGGATGGGCTTCCCGTGTGTCGGTTCGTGGGTGACTTATGGGCTGGGCAGCGAAAGCCAGAACCTGCCGGCTTTCGTGGTGATGAGCGATCCCAAGGGACGTGGGCTGCCCAAGGGCAACGCCGCCAACTGGAGCGCCGGCTTTCTGCCGGGCGTGTACCAGGGTACACACCTGCGGCCGACCGGCGACCCCATCGAGAACCTGACGCCGCCGGCGGCCCTGACCGCCGAGGCCCAGCGCAACCAACTCGATCTGCTGAGCCAGTTGAACAAGCTGCACCAGCAGACCTACGAGGCCGAGGCCGAACTGGCCGCGCGGATCGAAAGCTTTGAACTGGCCTACCGCATGCAAGCCGCCGCGCCCGAGGCGATCGATATTGACGCCGAGCCGGAACATATCCATCGCCTGTACGGCATCGGGCGCGAGGAGTGCGATCACTTTGCCCGACAGTGCCTGGTGGCTCGCCGCCTGGTGGAACGCGGCGTGCGGTTCGTACAGATCTACTCCGGCGGCATGGAGAACCAGCGTTCGTGGGACGGCCACGCCGATATTGCCGGCAACCATCGCCAGTTTGCCGGCGAAACCGATCAGCCGGTGGCGGCCCTCCTGGGCGACCTGGCCCAGCGCGGGTTGCTCGACGAAACCCTGGTGATCTGGTGCGGCGAGTTTGGCCGGCTGCCGATTGCCCAGACGGGCGACAAGCCGGGGCGCGACCATAACCCACACTGCTTTTCGGCCTGGCTGGCCGGCGGCGGCGTCAAGGGCGGCGTAAGCTACGGCGAATCGGACGAGATCGGTTACAAGGCCGCCGTGAACCCGGTGCACGTGAACGATCTGCACGCCACGATCCTGCACCTGCTGGGCCTCAACCACGAGCAGCTTACCTACAAGTACAACGGGCGGCGGTTCCGGCTGACCGACGTGGGCGGCCGGGTACTGCACGACATCCTGGCCTGACGCGAGCCGGCCTCAGAAGGCTGTGGCAACAGGCCCCTCGCGCGTAACGGCCGGAAGCACGCCGTCAATTCTCGGTCGCGGGCCAGTTGCGGCCGCAGGCACCAGCGCCTGAAGGAAACCGTGGTTGCCGCAGGTGCCGTGCGCTCGCGGTCCCCCCCCATTGGCCGCCACGCCTGACATCTGCCTGGCCACCAACGCGACCGAACAGGAGGTTTCGTCATGTCACATCTACCACGCCGCGTGTTTCTGCAACGTTCGGTGGCTGCCGGGGCTTCGTTCTGGGCCGCGGGTACGATGCCGCACTTGGCACTACGGGCCGCCGAGAACGAGGCGGACAAGCAGCGTGAAGTCCTGCCGGTGGCGGCCGTCACCACCGTGTACCGCAAGAACTCGCATGCCGACGTGATCCTGGGCAAGATCCTGGAAGGCTACGACCAGTTGGGCGGCCCCGGTCCCAAGCTCAAGCTGGTTTCGGTCTATACCGACCAGGTGCCCGACAACGACATCAGCCGGCCGCTGGCAGAAAAGCACGGCTTTGCCATCTGCAACACAATCGAAGAAGCCCTGACCTTGGGCACCGGCAAGATCGCGGTGGCCGGCGTGCTGTCGATCGGTGAGCACGGCAAGTACGGCGTGGCGGAGAAGACGGGGCAGACGATGTATCCCCGCCGGCGGTTTTTCGACGGCATTGCCGATACGTTCGAGAAGCACGGCGAAGTGCGGCCGGTCTTCAATGACAAGCACCTGGCCTGGAACTGGAAAGACGCCAGGCACATGTACGATCGGGCCAAGGCGATGAAGATTCCGCTGATGGCCGGCTCGTCGGTACCGGTGGCCTGGCGCGTGCCGCCGCTGGAGCTGGAACGCGGCTGCCGGATTGAGGAAGCCGCCGTGATTGGCTACGGCCATACCGAGGCCTACGGTTTTCACACCCTGGAAGCGCTTCAGTGCATGGTGGAACGACGCCGCGGGGGCGAGGTGGGCGTTCAGCGGATCGATGTGTTTACCGGCGACGACATCGCCAAGGCCGAGCAGCAAGGCCTCTGGTCACGCGAGCTGCTGATGGCTGCTGCCGAGACCGCGCCGGCCAACCGCCGGCCGCGCATGGACCTGGGCCCCAAGTCGGTCCTCTGGGTGATCCACTACCGCGACGGTCTTAAGGCCACGCTGGCCATGCATACGATGCTGGCGTACGAGTTCACGTTCGCCGCCCGGTTGGCGGGCCAGTCGCATCCGGCGGCCACGTGGTTCCAGCTTCAAGAGGGGAAGCCGTACTACCACTTTGCCTACCTGGTGCGGGCGATCGATCACTTCATCCACACCGGCAAAGCGCCCTACCCGGTGGAACGCACGCTGCTGACGACCGGCATTCTCGATGCCGCGATGAACGCCCTGGCCGAAGGTAAGGGGCTGGACACGCCGCACCTGGATGTGCGGTATGAGCCGGCCGATTGGCCGTTCGCGCCCGGCGTGGCACCCGAACCGCGCTCCAATCCCTAGCGGGCAGCCCAGGCGTTTTGTCCCGGTCCTCCTGGAGTAGTGCGCCAGCGCAGCCACGACCCGTGCGCAGCGCAAGAAGAACCCCGCGCAGCGTTTAATGAACGCGCGCAATGTAGCGCAGCAAGTTGCGCAGCGCAAAAGCGCGATCGCGCAGCAGCGCGCCAGGCGCGGCCTTCAACAAAGACGCGGCCTTGCATCCAAGGCGGCGACCGCGGCGTGTGTGGCGACGTTAATTGGGAACCTGACCAAATCCGTGCGAATCGAGCTCCGATTGAACGCTGCCCCACATTCCGCCGGCTTGATTGCCGACGACGCCGATCACTCCGAGTACGGCCATGAGGATCATGGCCAGCATTACGGCGTACTCAACGGCGGTAGGACCACTTTCATCCCGCAGAAATCTGGCAATTGGGCGGAACATGGAGGGTGTCTCATTTCAGTGCCACACGAAATATGAAAAGGCCTCCGACTCTTCCTCCTACCAGACACGAAGGGCCCTGAACTCAAGATCAACGCGGGCCAGCCTGCCGCCGCCGAGCAAGATGGCGGGGGAGGCGCGCACGACGCAGCGGGGGTGCGAGACGATCACTTGGCGCTCCGCCGGCACGATCGCCATCGCAACCCTAGGTCGCGATGGTCGGGCCGTCAAATCGTTCTGACCATTCTCTTCCGCTCCACCTGAATGGCCGCTGCCCGAACCATCGGCGGCATAAACGGTAGTGCCCCAGTGTTGTTTTTTCGCCACACGCGATGGCTCATAACCCCGCGGGGGGCTGGACGGCGCTTGAGGTGGGCGCGGGCGTGAACTACAGTGTCGCTCAAGCTGTTCCGGCGTGCCGTCCATGCCTTCTTGCAGGTTCGCTGGCCGCCGGCAATTCGTCCCTCTCGCGCTGCAAAGAAGCCAGTCATGAACCGCATCGTACGCTTCGCCACCGGGGTCGTCGTTTGCTCCATGATCTTGTCGGGTGCTGGGGGATGGGAGCCCGCCGTGGCCACGGCCGACGAAAAGCCTGCCAGCTACGGCAAGACGGCTGATGGCCGCGATGTGCCTGTGTTCGTGCTCAAGAACCGTGCGGGCATCGAGGTGCGGGTGATCAGCCGCGGTGCCACGATCACGCACCTGTTCGTGCCCGATCGCAACGGCAAGTTGGAGGACGTGGCCCTGGGCTTTGACGACGTGGCCGGCTACGAGTCGGACCGCAACCAGTACTTTGGCTGCATTGTGGGCCGCGTGGCGGGGCGGATCGCCAAGGCACAGTTCACGCTCGATGGCAAGACCTATCGCCTGGAAGCCAACAACGGCCGCAACCATCTGCACGGCGGCGGTCCCAAGTCGCTGGAGAAAGTGCTGTGGGACGGCAAGCCGTTTAAGAACGAGCGAGGGCAGGGCGTGCGCTTCACCTACACCAGCCCCGACGGCGAAGAAGGCTACCCGGGCCGCCTGGAACTCGCGGTGACCTACCTGCTCACCGACGACAACAAGCTGGAGATGGATTTCGAGGCCACCACCGACAAAGCCACGCCGGTCAACCTGGCGCAACACACCTACTTCAACCTGGCCGGCCACGGTGCGCCCACGGTGAATGACCACGTGCTGATGCTCAACGCCGACCGCTACAACCCGGTGGATGCCGAGCTGATCCCGACCGGCGAACTGGCTCCCGTGGAAGGTACGCCGCTGGACTTCCGTAAGCCCACGCCCATCGGCGCGCGGATCGAGCAACTGTATGACACGCCGACCATGGGCTACGACGTCAACTTCGTGCTCAACAAGGATAAGGACAAGCCGCGCGAGCTGACGCTGGCTGCCGTGCTTTCGCATCCCGGCTCGGGCCGCGTGCTAAAGGTGTACACCACGCAGCCGGGCGTGCAGCTATACACGGGTAACTTCTTGTTCGGCCAAGAGGGTAAGGGTGGCAAAACCTATCCCAAGCGGAGTGCCGTCTGCCTGGAAACGCAGCACTTCCCCGACTCGGTGAACCAGCCGCATTTTCCGTCGACGATTCTGCGGCCCGGTGAAAAGTATCACGAGCGCTGCATCTACGAGTTCTCTACCGAAAAGTAACAGCCGTCGCCTGACGCTTGCCCTGACGCGGCGCTTGGGCATCCCCTGGGCTTGGGCTTCATGCGATAATGGGCAGCCCGCCGGCAGGCGTGAAGGGGAAGGTGCGCAGCGTTTGTATCAACTGCTGGCGGTCACCGTGCGCACCGTTCTCGGCTAAGTTCAAAGCGGGGTGCCCTCCAGAGCGAGGCTCATCATGGCTGCCATCGTAACGCTGACGCTCAACCCGGCCGTCGACGTCAACACCAGCATTGATCTCGTCCAACCGGAGAAAAAGCTGCGCTGCGCCAGGCCGGTGTTTCATCCGGGCGGAGGAGGGCTGAACGTGGCCCGAGCCATCAAGAAGCTGGGTGGCTCGGCCCTGGCGCTGTGGACGTGCGGCGGCCATTCCGGGCGGTTGCTGTCCGATTTGCTCGACGCCGAACAGATCGAGCATCTTCCGCTCGAGATTGCCGAGGCGACGCGCGAGAACCTGATCGTGTTCGAGGAACAAAGCGGTCTGCAATACCGCTTCGGCATGCCTGGGGCGCGGCTGAGCGAAGCCGAGATGCAGCAATGCCTGGAGCGCGTGCGTAGCCTCGACCCGCCGCCGGAATATCTGGTGATCAGCGGCAGTTTGCCGCCGGGCGCGCCGGTCGACTTTTGTGCGACGCTGGCCGAGGCGGTTCCGCCGCAAACGCGCGTGATCCTCGATACTAGCGGCGCCGCGCTGCGTGAAGGGGCCGAGCAGGGCATGTTCCTGATCAAGCCCAACATCGTTGAGTTGGAGCAGTTCGCCGGCCGCGAGATCAAGGACGAAGGCGATATGGTGGATGCCGCCCGGCAGCTCATCGCGTCCGGCGGCACTAACGCAGTGGTGACCTCGCTAGGAGCCGCCGGGGCCGTGTTGGTTACGGCCGACACCCATTGCCGCGTGCACGCGCCCACGGTTCGCATCCGCAGCAAGGTCGGGGCTGGCGACAGTATGGTGGCCGGCATCGTGCTGGCGTTGCAGCGCGGCGAGCCGTTGGAAAGAGCCGTGATTTTCGGCGTGGCCGCCGGCAGCGCTGCGGTGATGAGCGAAGGCACTGAGTTGTGCAGCCGCGATGACACCGAGCGGCTGTTCCATCAGATGACGGCTACCTCCTGAAGGCGGCCCGGCTGACGCTGGCCCGTCGCCAGCCTCGCGGGCCAATGCAATCGCTGGGATGCACGGGCCGTTAAGCGTTGGCCTGGTTCTGCTGGGCCAGTCCCTTCTTGCGCAGGTAGGCCTTGGCGGAGTCGGCCATTGTGACCAGGGCGGCGCCCATCATGATGGCGTCTTTGATCACCAGCCGGCCTCGCCCGCTCAGGTACGGGAACCCGTGCTCGGCATCGCCCAGGTTGGGAACCCAGCACTCGGGCGTGGTGATCAGGAATGAGAGCGTCACAAACGACATGATGAACACCAGAAAGCTCCCCAAGGCTGCCGCCTGCGGAAGCCACGGGTGCAGGCACAGCAGGATGCCGTACGACACGATCACCGTGCCCAGCCCATACGAGAACGTATACGTGCCGTTGGCCTGGTGCCAGGAGCGGTTCTCGGGCACCAGCGCGCCCTCGGGGTTCATGTGTTGCTTGTAGTTGCCGGGATCGGAATAGAAGAACGACATCAGCGGGCTGTTGGCCACGAACGGCACGATGCCGTCGGCCTCGTACTTGAAGGCCTTGAGGCCGCCGATCCAAACCAGAACCACGATCAAGCCCAGCCGCGTGACGGCCACGCCGGGGCGATCGGCTTTGGCGGCCAGTTCAAACAGACGCGTCATATTCATGTCGCAACTTCTCCCTTGAGCTTTCGTCGGTGGGGGGCGTCGGCCTGACCTGATGGGCTGCCTGCTCGCAGCGTGCGCGCGGCAACGTTCCCAAGCCGCGCTGCCGGGGCCGACGCAAGGTCGCCCCGGCAGCGCGCTCATGCAGCGCCGAGCCCGTGGGCGACAGGGTTAGCTCAAGTATCGGAGTGAAGCTGCGTGGGCCGAATGGGCGCTTTGCCCGAAAACATGGACAGATTGCTCCCGCCGCGGATTTCCGTCTCGAAATCGCGGAAGAACGTGGGCGAGTAGCCGGTGGCCTTCTTGAAGAGACGGCTGAAGTACAGCTCGTCGGTGAACCCCAGCTCGCGGGCAATCTCCTTCACTGGCTTGAGCGTGTGCAGCAGTTGCCACTTGGCGTGGCTGAGGATGCGGCTGCGGATCAGCTCGGTGGGCGTGGTGCCCAGGTGCTCGCGTACCAGGCGGCCAAGCGTCTTGGGCGTGATGTGCAGCAGTCGGGCGTATTCGGCGGGCGAGTGCAGGCGGTGATAGTTCTCTTCGATCAGATCGCGCAACTGGATCAGCACCGGATGGCGCGGATCGTTCAAACCGCGAGCGCACGCGCCGCCTTCGGCACGTTTTAGCCGGGTGGCCAGGATCAACAGCACCTTGAGGTAGGAGAGCATGGCCTCTTGATGCGCAAGCAGCCGCTGCGACTGTTCCTCCTGGATTTGCTCAAACAGTTTGCCGACGGCCAAGCGCGCCTTGCCCGGCAGCTTCACCATCGGCACGCCGTAGGGATCGTTGAACAGGATGCCGCTGCAACCGACCTCGGCATGAAACGTTTCCACGCACAGGAAGTTAGCATGGAACTGGATCACGTCCGCTTGGCCGGGTCCCTCGGGTACCAGGCGGATGCGCTGATATGGCACAAAGAACAACAGCGTGTGAGGCTCGAAGGCAAAGCTGGCGGCGTCGGCCCAGAACGTGCCCGGGCCGCGGCAAATCCGATAGATCGCAAAATAATTGCTGCGGGCTGGTTCGATGGGCTGGCCATCCCATGCCAGGGTTGTCGTGCGCACCGGTTCCCCGCCCTGGCGGGGATCGTACAGATCGGTGCGAGGTGTGCGTCGGGCGGCAGGGCGAAGGGGCATGATGCTCGCGGGGCTAGGGATGACTCATGCTTGGGGGCGGCCAAACAACGTTTGCGCTGCCTTTTGGGAAACCATATCGCCAAAGGCAGCGCGCGGCCAAGCTGTTGGCGGTTACCCATCGGTGGCCCGCCTCCGGCGAATGGGACATTCCGCTGTCGTGTGCAATTTCATCTTCCCTGCGTCGTTTACCTGGGCCAAGGCGAGCAGCTATGCCAGTCACCCCAAGCGGGTGGGGAGGACGGCGGCGGTTGCAGGGATGAACCCGATTCCTTATGCTTCAGTGTGGTTTGTTCTAGGCGCTGCCAGAGTTTCGGCGCGGCGGCCCGATCTGACTCGCCCCTTGAGGGCGCAGCCAACATGCAGGAAGTTCTCTTTCAATACGAACTGAACCCAACCACGTGGGTTTACTTCTCCTCGCTGCTCACGTTGGCGATCTTTTTCAAATTCAGCCGCCTTTGGAGTATCCGCAACGTCGACCTGCTGGGACTTATTGCCCTGGCGCCCGGCTTGTTGCTCATTTCGCTGGGACAACAGTCGATGCAGCGTCAGGAACAAGCAGCGATTGATGATGACAAGCCGCTGGCCGATGCGGCCCAGGCCGAGCAAGTGGCCGCCGCGGATCAGCCCGCCGAGACTGGCCCAGCCGAGCCATCGAGCGACGACGAACCGCTGGATGAAACTCCGGCCGAAGCGACCCCGGCGATTTCGCGCCTGGAATCGCTCGGGTACATGTGGCTTTTTGTCGTGGGCGTGTTCTTCTTGATCCGTCTGCTGGCCGATCCGTTATTGGCCAGGCGGCCGCTGCTGGAACCGAATCTCACGGCCGGGGGGCTCACCTTCCTGGCCCTTTGTCTTTTTGTGTTCTTGATGGCCAACGTGATTACGGCCGACGTGCCTGAGCCGCCCTTGCCGGCCGGCGGTGGTCAGGCGGTGGCGCTGGCCGCGGATCAGGCTGCTCCGCCGCGTGCAGCCGATGCGGTGGCCGACGACGATCCGCCCGAAACCGCCGCACCTGAAGTCACCCCGCCCGGCGGCGAAGCCGTACCGGTGGCCATGCACCGGAAGATCAAGGCACCGGGCTTCACGGTGCTGGACATGTTCCCCCGTTTTCCCAGCCGTGCCTTTGGGCCCAACCCGGTGTTGGATCAGAACCTGTACCAAGGCAAGGCCGTGTACGTGGTGACGGGCCGGGTGCTGACGATCTTCTCGCACATGATGATCCTGGCCGGTCTGATCTACTTGGGCACCCGGTACTTTAATAACTACTGGACAGGGATCGGCATGGCCACGCTGTACCTGTTGCTGCCCTACACGGCGTACCTGGTGGGCGACCTCCGGCATGCCGCGCCTGGGGCGCTGCTGGTCTGGATGATCGCCGCGTATCGCCGGCCGGTCGTGGTCGGCGCCCTGTTGGCGGTGGCCATCGGCGCGGTGTATTACCCGATGTTCTTGATCCCGCTCTTTGTGGGCTTCTACTGGCAGCGCGGCGTGCTGCGGTTCTTGGGCGGCCTGCTGGGAACGTTCACTGCGCTATTGGTGCTGGTGGCGATCCTGGCCCCGCCGGGCTTTGGCTCGATTCTGCACCACTTCCCGCAGATGTTCAGCCTGTCGACCGAGAACCTGCAAGGCTTCTGGGCCACGCAGTCGCCATACCTGCGGATTCCGCTGGTGGCGCTGTTCCTGGCCATGTGCTGCGGGATGGCGATCTGGCCTGCCCAGAAGAACCTGGGCACGCTGATCAGCGGTTCGGCCGCGATCATGCTGGGCACGCAGTTCTGGTACCCGCAGGGCGGCCTGCTGTTCATGAACTGGTATCTGCCGCTGCTGCTGTTGACGGTATTCCGTCCAAACCTGGAGAACCGCGTGGCCGTGGCTGCCTTTGGCGAGCGCTGGAACCGCCGCCGGATTTCACCGCAAGCGGCCTAAGTAGGGGCCGCTTTGCGGACCTGAAATGCACGCGTGCGATGTGGCACGCCATCACAGCGCGAAGCGCAAGCGAGGGTAGCTTTCACACTTCTTCCGCGCGCCGGGTTATAGATTGCCTCGAGTAGTTCTCTCGGGCTGCACAGTAGCCCCTATACAGGTTCTGCCGGGCTTCCAGGTCCGTACAGCGGACCCTACCGAGGCAAACCCGTGATACGTGTGTGGACCACTGCGGTTTTACGAGGCCCGTTGGCCTAGCGGCGTAACCGGGCTGGCGCTGCCGCCGGTGGCGGCCGTGGCGGCCAACTGGCGGTTCCACGCTTCCCAGGCGTGCGGCTGGAGCTTGTCGCTCTTGGGGCGGTGCTGCGCCGCCGAGGCTTGCGGCTGGCCTTCGCCGGTCGACGAGCCATTCTCCGCCGGCTTGTTCTCGGCCGGTTGCTCGGTTTCTACGCGGATCACCACCATCGGCGTGCGCGGACGCGGGCGGAGCTTGGGACGCGGCGGTTCTTCCGGCTCGGGCGCCGGTGCCGGTTTCAATTCCACCTTGGGCTCGGGTTTGGGCTCAGGCTGCGGCGCAGGAGCCGGTTCCGGTTCGACCACCACGGCCGGCTCTTCCAGCTTGACGTCGATGGTTTCGAACGATTCGACGGCTGCCTTGCGCATGCCTTCGGTCTGCTCGCCGAACCGCGGCAGCCGCCGCACGGGAATACCTTGCTGCTGAAACGCCGCGGCAATGTGGCGATGGCACGTGAAGACAAACACCTGCCGGCCGCGCTCACCGTACTCTTGCAACAACCTGGCGGCCGCGGCCACGCGATCGTCGTCGAAATTCACCAGTACGTCGTCGAGCATCAGCGGCAGCACCACGCCCCGCTTGGCGAACGAGTTGGCCAGCGCCAGCCGCAAGCTGAAGAACAATTGTTCGCGCGTGCCGCGGCTCAGGTCGGCAATCTCCAGCGGGCGGCCCTGGTCGTCGTCCACCTTGAGCACGTTCTGGCCCAGCGGCGTCCAGATGCGGCGGTAACGACCGTCGGACAACTTGTGGAAGTACACCGACGCGTCGCGGAGCGTTTCGGGCTGGCGGTCGGCTTCGTACACCTCGCGGATGCAGTCGAGCATGAACGAGGTGGCGGCCAGCACCTGCCACCGCTCGATGGCCTGGTCCAGCCGCTGCTGAACGACGGCAAGCTGAAGTTGCTTCTCCGGCAGCCGGCGGTCGGCGGCCAGTTCGGCGAGTTCCTGCTCCAGCTTGGAGAGCGTTTCTTCGCGCTCCAGCAGGTCCTGTTCGGCCCGTTCGAGCTGCTGCTGGGTGGCACGCAGATAGCCCGGCAGGTCCTGACCGTGCGGCCCATCGAGCAGTGCCCGCACGACCTTTTCGGAGAACTGACCCGCCAGGCATTGGCTGATGGCGTGATCGACCTGGGCCACGGCATCGTTCAGTTCGCGAAGCTGTTGCCGCTGCTCCAGACGGTGACGCAGTTCGCCTTCGTCGCGGGCACGCACCGAGGCCAGCAGCGAACGCCGGATCCGGAGCAGCTTACGGGTTTGTTGCCGCAGCAGCTCGTAACGGCGGCGAAGCTGTTTGATCTTGAGCTGCAACTGCTCGCGGCGGCGGATCAGGCCTTCCTGGTGGGTCAGTTCCTGGGCCAAGGTCCGCAACTGCTGGGTGGCCTGACCTTCCTCGTACGGGATGCCCAGGTCGGACAGCAGCGTTTTCATGCGATCGAAGAAGTTGTCGCGCGAGCGCTGGGTATCGCGAAGTTCGTCGCGGCGGCGTTCCAACTGCAACTGCCACTCCTGCAACCGGTGGCAACTGTCATTGAGCCGGCGGAGATCGTGCGGGCGGAGCGTTTCGGGCAGCCGGGCATCGCGAAGGGTCCGCAGCCAGCGTTCGCGGCAGCGCTCGGCGTTGGCCATGGCTTCTTGCAGCTCGGCCTCGGCGGCCAGGGCACGGCTTTCGGCCGAGTCGCGGGTGCTTTCCAGCGGGGCGAGCGCCTGCAATTGCTGCAACTCGCGTTCGGCCGTCTGCAACCGTACCAGCGGGATGCCGCCACCGCCGGGCAGTTGTCGGTCGATCTCGTCGCGTTCCTCGCGAGCTTTTTCGATCTGCGGCCGCAGGTGTTCGAGCCGGTCCTCGCACTCCGAGAGCCGCATTTCGGCCGAGCGTTCGAGCATCGACTTGAACACCATCGAGCCGACCACCATCGCCACGCCAAACACCATGAAGGCGAAGCCCCAACTGGTGTTGGTCAGTTGGGGCATGAACAGGCCCGACAGCGCCATCGTCACGCCGGCGATAAAGATCGTGCCCAGGTACGCCAAGGCCCGGCCCGACAGCGCCTGCTGATCGACCAGGCTTTGGGCTTCGAGGCTCAGATCCCGGGCGTGTTCTTCCAGCCGTTCGAGCTGTTCGTCGATCTCGACGCGGCGGCGCAGCAGCGCGACGCGCTCTTGGGTTTGTTTCAGCCGCGAAGCCAGGTCGGTGCCATTGGTGCTTTGGCTGGCAAAGCCGGCCTCCATCCGCTTGGCGGCCTGCTTGGCTTCTTCCTCGGCGTATTGGGCGGCGAGCTGGGCCTTCTCGAGCTTGCGTTCGGCCGCCTTGAGGGCCGAGGCCGGACCGGCCAGCCGGGCCAGCGTCGTGGTGCGGAAGCGTTCCAGGTCGGCCGCCCGCTGATGTCCCAGCCCGGTTTCCTCGTACTCGGCGTTGATCTTCTTTTCGAGGATGGCGACGTCTTCGGTGAGCAGCCGGGTTTTCTTTTCCAGGCCCTCGATCCAGTCGCGGTTGTCGACCATCGCCGTGACGCGCGGAGCCTGCATCCACAGCGAGTCGTTGATGCCCAGGTTGGCGATCTCTTCCTTGATGTCGTTGGCCTGGCGCTTGAGATCGGCCATCCGACGGCGGCGAGCCCGGATGCGGGCGCCCACGATCTCGACCTTCTGGGGAAGGTTCTCGGGGATCTCGGGCACGTCGCCCAGGGCTTCGATCCGCGCTTGCAGGATCGCGCGGTGGTTCCAGTGACCCTGGGCGGTGATGCCGACCTCGATCAGGGCGATTTCCTGCTGGGCCTGGGCGATGGTTTCTTCGAGGCGGGCAACGCTGGCCTTGGCTTCGTCGCGGTCGCACAGCAGGCGGGCGTAGCGGCGGTTAAGCGACGAAAGGTTTTCGATCTCGGTCTTGAGCTCGTCACGCTGGGCCAGGAGATTTGCGATTTCGGATTGGCCGGAGGCCTTGAGCAGCCGCTCGCGATGGCTGGCCAGGTGGGCCATCACGTCGCTCAGCGAGACATCCAGGCCCGTCGACAGATCGTACAGCCGCCGCGACACTTCGCGGTCACTGAGTACGCCGATCTCTTGCAGTTCGCTTAAGCTGAAGGCGAAAACGTGGTTGAACACGCTTTCGGGAATGTCGCCCAGGATGGCCCGGAGGCTTTGTGCGGGATCTTCGCCGCCGGGCAGTTCTTCGAGCGGGATCTTGCCGCTGATGATGATGCTGCCGGTGGGGGTGCCGTTGTCGTGGCGGCTGATTTCAAACTTGCCCAGCGGCGAGAGCGCGGCGACGGCCCCACCGGGGCTGCCGCCAAACCGCGGCGGCAGGAACGGTTGCCGCTGCTTGGAAAAGCCAAAGAACACCGCGCGCAGAAACTCCAGCACGGTGCTCTTGCCTGACTCGTTGCTGCCGTAAAAGACGTTCAGGCCGGGCTTGAGCTGGTCCAGGTGCAGGCCGGTCCAGACCCCAAACCCGTCGATCCGTATGTCGGTAAGTTTCATCCATCGACCTCCTGGCCGCTCAGCAGGCCGCAGCCCAGATGGGCGACCTGGCTGAGGACGCGTTGTCGGTCGGCCTGGTCCCTCAGCCGGACCAGCCGTTGCAAGCTCTCAGGCGTTTCCGGGTCGAGAAACGGCTGCAAATCGAGCTTGCGCTCCTGTTCGCCCTCGGCGTACCGGGCAACGGTGCGGAGAAAATCGCCCAGGAAGTTTTCCTGAGCCGTCGTTTCCTCGGGTAGCGGGGCCTGATAATCGGCTTGCAGCGACACGCTCCAGATCGGCGGCACGCCGCGTCCGTAGCGATTGCGCAGCGAGTTCAAAATGGCGGCGCCTTGCTTGGAGTGCTGTAGCGGCGCGGTCAGGTGCGGCGGGCCGCTGACAATCCACCGCACCAGGTGCGTGATCGGCGCCCCGCCGGCCGAGAGTTCCGCCACTTGCTGCTCGCACGCGGCTTCCAGCAGTTCGCGGAGGTTCTCGCGGGTGACGCTGTCGGGCAGGCTGACACGGCCTTCGCACCACCGCATGGCGTCGGTGGGCAGCGGCCGGGTTTCCACCACGGTGCCGCCTTCCACGTGGACCAGCAGGCAGTTATGAACCGCGGTGGCCTCGGGCGTGCGACCTTGCGGCGAACCGGGGTAATGGAACGTGCGTCGCGGTCCCAGCGCCGGCTTGTAGCGGTGCTCGCCGCCCAAGGCCCAGTAGTCTACCGGCGTCGTCTCCAGCGACGAAAGCTCCGACTCGGCCGCGTGCAGCACGCCGATCGTGAACAGCCCGTTGGGATCACCCGCAAAATCGCTGGCGTTCACCCGGCGGCCCGCCACGCGGCTTTGCCCCAGCAGCCGGGCAACGGGGAATCCGCCCTGCTGGAACAAAAACTCGGCGGTGCTGCCACAGGGGAACTGCCGCACGTTGCTGGGCAGGGGGAAGCCGTCGGGCCAGCGATCGGGGCCATCGACCGGGCTGCCGGCCCAGTACACGTCGATGCCGTGCTCGGCCAGCCGCTCGAAATGATCGATCAGAAAGAGGGGACCGCGCGGACCCGTGGTATCGGCGTCGAGCAGGTCGCCGGCCAGCACCACGAAATCCACTTCCTGCTCGATGGCGAAGTGGAACACGTGGCCGGCCGCTTCGTAAGCCGCGTCCACCAGCAGATCGCGGAGATGATCGGGGACCTCGGTCAGGCCACGAGGCGGCTGCTCAAGATGAAAGTCGCTGGCGTGGATGAAGCGAAAACCTCGAACCTTCGCCATCGGAGCCTCCTTGCACCGAGGTTTCTCGCGGGCCGGAGAACCTCAATCGATCCATGATACAAGCCGGCCCAGTTTATCCGGATCGGGCTTTCATCGCTACCGCGCTTGCGGGGCTACCGCTGAGATTCCAGCACAGCGATGCTAGCAGTGCTGGCAGGGAGCCTACGGGGAGCTGAAGCGGCGGATTTGCCCCTTTTGCCTAGTCTTCCAGCGTGATCTCTTCCAGGTCCGGCTCCTGCCGTACGGTGCGGTGCTTGAGCATCGTGACCCGATTGCCCCGCTCGTTGTATTGCACCTCGTCCATCAGGCTGTGGATCAGGTGCAGGCCGCGGCCGGGTGCCCGCTGCCAGGACTCCACACTACCGGCCTTGGGCAGCGTTGAGGTATCGAACCCGGGCCCCTCGTCCTCGACGGTAAAACTCGCAACCTCTGGCGTCAGCTCCACTTGCACTCGGATGGTCCGTTCGCGATACGGCGACTGGCAATTACGTTGCTGCACCAGGTCGAACGGTTCGCCGGCCAGCATGGCAGCCCTGGCTTCTTCGAACGTCTCGCGGCTGATCTCCAGGTTGCCGTGATACAGGGCGTTGCTCAGGGCTTCTTCCAGCGCGATGCCTACGCGAACGCTTTCGGTGGCCGTGCAAAAGCCGGCTCGGGTGAGCTGCTGCTGGAGATGGGCAATCAGCGGCGGGATCAGCTTGGGATCGTTTTCCAAGACGAACGACGTATCGGCGTGCGACAGGAACTTGAGCAGCCGGCTATACCGCTCGTCGCCGCGGAACAGTTCGACCACCTGCTGCAGCGAGGATGCCAGGCGATCGGCCAGTTGGCTCTTGGGCACGTAGGTCGCCGCGCCGGCTTGCAGGGCGGCGGTGGCGATTTCCTCGCTGCCGTGGGCGGTCATGAGCAGCACCGGCAGGTCGGGAAACTCGTCGGCCAGGATTTCTACCAGGTCCAAGCCGGTTAAATCTCCCATCTGCAAGTCGGTCACCACGGCATCGGGCGCCAGGCGGCGGATGCGATCCAGGGCTTCTTCGCCGCTGGCCGCGAAGGTGACGGTATAGCCAGTGCCTTTCTCGATCAGCCCACCAGCCAATGCCCGGTCGGCAGCGACATCATCAACCACCAGCACGGTTGTCATAGAGCAAACCTGCTTGTCGAGGGTGAGGAAGCCAGGCGATGAGTGCGGTTGCAAGCCCCTGGACACGCCAGGCCATTGTATGGCACCGCGGCAATAGGCAGACGCACCGCGCGGCACCGGCCACGGAGGCTGCCGCGCTTACCGCTGGGCCGTTCGCACGCGTACGGCCGCCTCGGCGAGCTTGTCCTCGGGCAGCAACCTGGCGATGACTTCGGCCAATTGGTGCATGCGAACCGGCTTGGACACATAGCCATCCATGCCGGCCGCCAGGCACTTGTCGCGATCGCCTTGCATGGCGTGCGCGGTGAGTGCCACGATCGGCACACGGGTGCGGCCCTCGGCGGCTTCGGCAGCTCGAATGGCCCGCGTGGCATCCAGCCCATCCATCTCTGGCATTTGAATATCCATCAGCACCAGGTCGAATGTTTGCGTGGTGGCGGCTTCGACGGCCTCGCGGCCGTTCTCCACGGCGACCACCTCGTGCCCTCGTCTGGTAAGCAAGCCGTGTGCCAGCCGACGGTTTACGAGGCTGTCTTCGGCCACCAGGATTCGCAGCGGCGGCAGCGGAATCTCGCACGGCTGCGAAGGCGGTTCCTCTGGCTGTTCAATGCCTAGTGCCGCCACTACCGCCGCGCCCAGCTCGCCCGGCCGGATCGGTTTGAGCAGGTGCGCGGCCACCTGCAGCTCGTGACTGATCTGCCCATCGCAGTAGTGGTCGCCCGAGGTCAGCAGCACGATGGGCAACCGGGCAAAGCGGCGATCGGCTTTCAGCCGCCGGGGCAGCATGAAGCCGTCGGTCTGCGGCATCTGCACGTCGGAGAGCAGCACTTGGAAGGGGCACCCGGCTTCGTGCGCCTGGCAGAGCCGTTCAATGGCCTCGTCGGCCGAGGCCACGCAGGCCACCTCGGCTTGCCACCGCCGCAGCATGGCTTGCAGCACGCGGCGATTGCTGGGGTTATCGTCCACGGCCAGAATCCGCACGCCGGAAAGCACGCTGCTGTAGTCGGGCGAAGGCGTCTCCTGCGGACACTTCTTAAACTGGGCCGTAAAGCGGAACGTGCTGCCGACGCCTTCGACGCTCTCGGCGCAGATCGTGCCCGACATCATCTCGACCAGCTTGGCCGAAATCGCCAGGCCCAGGCCGGTGCCGCCGTAGCGCCGCGTGGTGCTGCAATCGACCTGTTCGAAGGCTTCAAAGATCTGGCCCAACTTGTCCTGCGGGATGCCGATGCCGGTATCGCGCACGGCGAAGGCCAGCGTCACGCGGTCGCCCACCGTGCGATCGAGCCGCACTTCCAGCGCGACTTCGCCCTGATCGGTGAACTTGATCGCGTTGCCGACCAGGTTCACCAGCACTTGCCGCAGCCGGCCGGCATCGCCGATCAGTTGGCAGGGCACGGCCGGATCCACGTCGTAGATCAGTTCCAGCCCCTTGGCGTGTGCCCGCACGGCCAGCGATTTCATCGTATCGCCCACGCACTGGACCACGTCGAACGGTTGCATCTCCAGTTCGAACTTGCCGGACTCGATCTTGGAGAAGTCGAGGATGCCGTTGATCAGGGCCAGTAGCGACTCGGCCGATTCGCGCGACATTTGCAGGAACTCGCGCTGTTCGGCGGTAAGCGGCGTATCGAGCACCAGTTCGGTCATGCCGATGATGGCGTTCATCGGCGTGCGGATCTCGTGGCTGATGTTGGCCAGGAAGGCGCTCTTGGCGCGATTGGCGGCCTCGGCCTGTTCCTTGGCGCGCTTGAGTTCGGTCTCGGCCTCGACCATGGCCGTGATGTCCTCGGCCGTGCCGGCGATGCGGTACACCTGGCCTTGGGCATCGTGTACGGGATAACCGCGATCGTAGATCCAGCGTATGTTGCCGTCGGGCCGGATGATCCGGTAGCGAATGGCAAAGTTGCCTTCGGTCGCCGACTGCGCGAACGCCTTGCGCACCTTGGGCCGGTCCTGGGGATGAATGGCCTCGGTCCAGACCTCCGGCCGTTCCATAAGCACGTGGCACGGATGGCCCCAGATGGTTTCAAACGCGGGGCTCACGTACTCGAAGCGGTCGCCATCGGCCGTGGTGATCCAGAACACTTCGTTCAAGTGATCAGCCAACTGGCGGAACCGCTGCTCGCTTTCTTGCAGGGCCAGCTCGGCCAGCTTGCGCTCGGTGACATCCCAGAAGATGGCCTGCGTGCCGGAGGGATTACCCTGGGCATCGAACAGCGGTGTCTTGATGACGTGAACGAACAGCTGCTTGCCATCGTCGCGGACGTGCGTTTCCACGTCCTCGAACAGTTCGCCGCTTTGGATGATCCGCTCGTCGTCGCGGCGGTACTTGGCCGCCAATTCGGCCGGGAAGAAATCAAAGTCGGTGCGGCCCAGGATCTCGTCGCGGCTGCGATGGATCAGCCGGCAGAACGCCTGGTTCACAAACGTGAACCGGCCCTCCAGATCCTTCCGCAAGACATACAACGGCAGATTCTCAACCAGCGAAGCGTACAACGCCTCCGACTCGCGGAGCGCCGAACGGTAGTGATCGAGCGCCGCGGCCGTATCGTCGCCGGGCAGGGCAGGGGAGTGCTCGCAAACCGCCCGGCTTGCGGCAAGCTGTTGCGACAATCGCCGGATGTGGCGGAGCAGACCAATGGCCCCGGTAGCGGCCAGCGCGAGCGACAACAGGACGAGCAGCCATCGGCTCGGCGTGTTGCCGGCCAGAGGGGGCCAAACATCGCTGGCAAGCGCCACGGCTACAAGACCAGCGGCGCCGCTGGCCAGGAGAATCCCGGCCGGCAGGCTCGAGGGCAGTGGCCCATGCCGCGATAGCGTCTCGTGCGTACGTTGCACGGCGGCTCCTGTGACGCAGAGGCGTGCGTGGTGCGAAATGCGCGCGGCCTGGAGCGAGCGCCGTCCAGGCAGCTTGGAAGCTGGCCCTGTTACGTCGCAATCATTATGGCGGGTGCGCCCGCGATTTGACCAGCAAATTGGAGCGGTCGGCAAAAACGCGGGCCGGCAATTACGGCTCGCGGAAGAAGCGGCGGTCCAGTTCCTGCTTGCCCTGTTCGCCGTAGTACTTGACCAGGGCGACGCGCAGGTCGCGGGCCAGGAGCGTGCCCTTGAGGAACCGCTCGTACAGATCCTGGTGCCGCTGACGCAGCATGCGGAACTGTTCGATCTGCTCCGACGAGTAGCCCAGGGCCGGCAGCCGATCCAGGTCGCCGCAGGTCACGGCAAACCGGGCCATGGTGAACAGATCGCTGTGGCCGTAGGCAATTTCGTCGAGCGTTTCCACCACGGCCTGGGTCTTGGCGGCGGCCACCAGGTCCATCTCGCGGCCGATGTTCTCCTTCTTGCGCAGTGCCTCGGCCAGCAGCGGGTTCTCCTCAGCGGCTTCAGCCAGTTTGACCCGCAGCGACTGGTACAAGTCGGGCGAAGGCGTAAAGGTCTTGTGCTCCAGCCCGTACGAGAAATGGTCAAACACCATTTCTTCAACCTCGCGGGTCGGTTCATACAGCGGCGTGACGCGGCCGGCGATGATCAGTTCGGGCGAGAACAGGCAGCCCGTCGGCGAGATGAAGTCCTTGCCGATGGAGAGCCCCAGCTTCTTCATGTTTTCGGCCGTGTTGCCGCCCCGGGCGGTTTCTGGGATGGGGAAGAACCGCTCGCGCGGCAGCGGCGTTTCCTGGGCGCACAAGAGCAGCAGACCGGCGCAGTAGGTCTTGATGGCCACGCCATCCAGCGGCTTGCCTTTGAGATCGAGCACGCGATCGGTGCGGAAGTTCAGGTCGAACGACGAATCGTTGCCGATGATCGCCGCGGCCCGATCGCCCATGATCTTGGCATACTCCGGATTGGGATGCCGCAAGAAGGCGTAGTGCAGCGTGCTGCTGATGTAGCTCTCGACGTTCTCGGCCGGGATCTGCGAACCGCGTTCCGGCAGATCGACGATCACCATCCGCCGTTTGCCGTCGCTGCCTTTCTCAATGGTCGCCACGCCCACGTGCGTGAACAGGCCCGGGTGCAGATCGGTGAACAAGTTGTAAGGCGAGGGGTTGCGCATCAGCAGCCAGTCGCCGGGCTGGACGTCAAAATGCCCCAGCCGGTACGAATCGCCTTCCAGGCCGTGCTTGCGGCGATAGTCCAACCATTCGAGCAGTTCTTTGCGCAGGGCCGCCGTCTTGGCGTCCAGCCGCGTGGGCGGCACGCCTTCCAGCAGGCCAAACGCTTCGTCGGCGGTGATCACCGGCCGCGGGATGTCTTCATCGTCCACGTCCTCGGGCCGCAGATCCTGGGGCAAGCCGATCTTGCCGATCGTATCCACGGCATGCACCACCAGTTCCAGCGGCGACTCGGGATCGCGGATGAACTGGGCCAGCCGCGGCAGTTGGCTGCGTTCGCCGGTGGCGGCGATCAGTTCCATGATCCGCAGCTTGGTGGCGTCGCTTACCGGCGGCAGGTTCTGCGGAGCCTGCGGAGGCGGCGGCAGAATCAAGATGCCTACGACCGCGGCTCCCACTTCGCTGTTGCGCTCAATGCACAAGTCGACCAGCCGTTCGCGCAGCGTGGCATCGGTAGCCACGCGAAACGCCGCGTAGTTGACCGCCTCCATCAGTTGCAGCTTCAACCGGCCCGACAGGTCGATCAGGTTGGACATCACGCCCAGCCAGACGCGGATGCGGTTCTTGTCGATGGTGCCTTCGATGAACTGACCGCGCATGGCAAAGCCTTCGTCGAGCAGTTCATCGACGCGTTGTTTGACGGCCAGCAGGCGATCGATCCGGGCGAGAATATCGGTGCCCTCGGTCACACCTTCGAAGCGGGCCAGGTAGGCGGCCCAGCTTTCGACCATGTCGGCCGCCTTCTTGAACGGTTCGAGAACCTGCGGCGTGCAGTCGGCCGCCCGCTTGGGCATCCGCTGCGCGTACAGTTCGATCCATTGTTCAAACGCCGCGTCCTGGGCTTGCCCCTGCCCTTGAGCCTGAGCCCACGCGGTGGAAGCGGCCACCGCCAGCACCAGCAAGGCAGGGCACGCAACACGGAAGAAAGCGATGGCTGGCATGGCAGTTTGGTGGGGTCGGGAGGAAGGATGGCACGGAGTTTGTGAGGGCAAACCATGGCGCGCGCAGGGGCGCACGCCTGCCCGGGGAGGCGGGTTCTTCTTACCTATAGCTTGCATTTTGCGTCGCCGCCAGCATCCACCGGCACCACGGTGGAGGGGGATTCCCCTGCAATTGGCGTCGCGCACACCCCTGAGAAGGCCCGCAATCCGGCCCGCCATCGGTGCTATTGCCCACCTTCAAGGTGTTTGCGTTGCGGCCGCACGAGCGGAATAATCGGAGTTCGATTATCGATTCCGCGCAATCGACCATCCTGAATTCGCAACTTGTCGTTCAATCGTCGTGGAGGACCGCAAATGGGCAAGCTTCGCGCCGGCGCCGTTGCCAGCAACATCACTCCGCCGCTAGGCGTTTCGCTCAACGGAGGCATGACCGACCGCAAGGCGACCCATATCCACGACGAATTGCACGCCCGCTGCCTGGTCCTCGACGATGGCCGTACCCGGCTGGCCTTTGTGGTGTGCGACAGTTGCATGATCGACCGCGAGCTGATGGACGCCGCCAAGGCCCAGCTCGCGCAGCAGGGCGTGATCGATGCCGATCGGATCCTCATCTCGGCCACGCATACGCACTCGGCCCCGACCTCGGTGGGCGTGTTCCAGAGCGACCCCGAGCCCGAGTACCGCGAGTTCCTCCAGCGCCGCATCGTCGATGGCGTGATCCGGGCCGTTAACAACCTGGAACCGGCCAAGCTGGCCTGGGCCGTGGGCCAGGAGCCCGGCCAGGTGTTCAACCGCCGTTGGTACATGAAGCCCGGCACGATCCCCACTGATCCCTTCGGCAAGAACACCGATCGCGTGAAGATGAACCCGCCCCGGGCCAGTGAGAACCTGCTGGAGCCGGCCGGCACGACCGACCCCGATGTGTCGGTTATTTCGGTTACGTCGCCGGAAGGCCGGCCCATCGGTCTGTTGGGCAACTACTCGCTGCACTATGTGGGCGGTACCGGCGCGGGTCACGTCTCGGCCGACTACTTTGGCTTGTTCGCCCAGCGGATGCAGGCGTTGCTCAATGCCGACCGGCTCGATCCGCCGTTTGTGGGCATCATGAGCAACGGCACCAGCGGCGACATCAACAACGTGAATTTCCGCCAGGTTGCTGATCGCACGGCGCCTTATGTGCGGATGCAGCGGGTGGCCCACGACGTGGCCTATGCCGCGTACCAGGCTCTGCTCAAAGCCGAGTATCATGACGACATCACGCTCGACTCGCGTCAGGAACTGCTCACGCTGGGCCGCCGGCTGCCGCAGCCGGACGAAGTTGCCCGGGCGAAGTACATCCTCTCGCAGGCGCCTCAAGGCAAGCAATTGCGTGGCCTCGAGCAGATCTATGCTCGCGAGACGGTGCTCATGGCCGATTGGCCACCCACGATTGAGATCGTGCTGCAGGCTCACCGGATCGGCGAGGCGGCCATCTGCGCGATCCCCTGCGAGACGTTTGTGGAGATCGGCCTGAGCCTCAAGGAAAAGAGCCCGTTCAAGCCCACCTTCACGATCGAGCTGGCCAACGGTTACGCCGGCTACCTGCCGACCGAGGAACAGCACAAGCTCGGCGGTTACGAAACCTGGCGGGCGCGCTCGAGCTTTTTGGAAGAGCCGGCCGCCGGCAAAATCCAGGCGGTGCTGGAGAAACTGCTGAACGATCTGCACCACGCCCGCGCATAACGACCATACAGGCGACCGAGGGCGTAGACGCCACGGCGGTTATGCCCTTTGGTATGCGCATGCGCGGCAAACGTATGTCGCGAACCGGTGATGCGGGAATGGCCAGTCCGCACATACAGCGGACCTGCGAGCGCTACGCGAAAGAGGGGCAGGGCCACACGCAACAAAAAACGCATGCCGGGCGGTGAAGGCCCGGCATCGTGTCAGAGTCCAGTTAAAACGCGCTAAGCGCTCTTACTTGCGATCCGCTTGCGGCACGTAAGGCGGCAGTTTCTGCGTGGCGTACTTGGGCTCGAAGCGGGTCATCCGCAGCCGGCCGCCCACCAGCGGCAGCGTCACCATGTCTTCGCCGATTAGCGGCATAGCGTAACGGACAAACTCGTCGGTCACGTCATAGCCGTTCTCAGCGATCCACTTGGCCGGGAACTTGCGGTCGGCCGCGGCCACCTTTTCCAGCGGCACCTTGTCGTACTTGGCACGGTACACGGGGCCTTCCTCGCGGAGGATCGTGGCCATGTAACCGCTCTCGCCATTGGCGGCCAACAGGGCGGCCATCTGGCCGGCCTTGTACGCCTCTTCCAGGTCGACCGTCGAGGCCAGCGCCATGGCGTGCCGTTGGTCGGTGCCCGGCACGTTGCCGCGGGCACTGCCCTTGGCCGCCAGGCCCTTCTGGTTGAGGTAGTTCACAATCAC
Source organism: uncultured Planctomycetales bacterium (assembly GCA_937927735.1). Classification (GTDB taxonomy): domain Bacteria; phylum Planctomycetota; class Planctomycetia; order Pirellulales; family S012-138; genus CALBRZ01. The sequence goes on along the minus strand of CALBRZ010000025.1, from coordinate 49,528 downwards.
CTGGGCCACGGTGGTCTGGCTGCTGCTGAACTTGGCGTGGCCGAAGGAATCCTTCAGCACGCCCAGGTCGCCCACGTCGAACCCTTCGCTGACCACCACGATGCAGCGGCCGTCGCGGCGGAGCTGATCGTTGATGTTGTCGGCCATCTGCTCCAGGCTGCAGGGGCTTTCCGCCAGGTAAATCTGCAGCGGCAGTTCGCGGTTGGGGTCGGCCAGCCGGGCAGCGGCCGGGATGAAGCCGATCTTGCGGCCCATCGCCTGCATCACCAGCACCGGGTCGGCCGGGCAGCTGCCGGCGTTTTCTTCGTTGGCCCATTGCACCATGTGGGCCCAGTACTTGGCCGTGGAGCCATAGCCGGGCGTGTGGTCGACCAGCTTGAACTCGCTGTCGCCGACGTCGTTGTCGATAGTCTTGGGACCGCCCACCGCCACCAAGTCCAGCCCGCGCTTCTTGGCAAGCTGGCTGATCTTGTGGGCGGTATCCATCGAGTCGTTGCCGCCGATGTAGATGAAGTAGCCCACGTTGTGCGCTTTGAAGACTTCGATCACGCGTTCGTAGTCTTCGTCCTGGCCGTCCTTGAGCTTGTATCGGCAGGTGCCGATGGAACCGGCGGCCGGCGTGTAACGCAGCAGGGCCACTTCCTCGGGCGACTGGCTGGAGAGGTCGAGCAGTTCTTCCTTGAGCACGCCCTCGATGCCGTGCCGGGCACCGTACACGGTGCCGATCTGGGCACAGTCGCGGGCTGTCTCGATGATGCCGCGAAGCGTATTATTAATGACGGCACTGGGGCCGCCGCTTTGAGCCACAACCAGGTTAGCAGGGGCAGGCATCGCTCAGGAAAATCCGTGTCGAACAGGGGGAAGCTGGAGGCTGTTGGCAGCCCTAAAACCCGCAGAATGCCCCAATGTATCGTCCCCCGGCGTACCTGGCAAAGGGGGGCGAGGCACGTACCGACCCGGCCGCCGGCGCCCCGCACCGGATGCAAGCAGCTCGGCGACAGCTTTTGAACTTTTCTGCCTGCAAAACCCAGCCACCGGGAGCGTATCCCCCAAAGGTCCGCTGCGCGGGGGGCACGGAACCATCGGCATACGCCGCGACCGCCGCAGACCCGCTCCGCACGGATGCTGCCCGCTGCCATCTCCCCACTCACCACTCGTGCAGCCCGATATGAGCCCTTCTGATCAGCAATCGCTGTTTGAAACCGAGGCCGAACGCTGGGAGCTCGACGACCAGAACCAGCAACTGATTGCCCGGGTGGTGTTTCCCGCGGTGCTCGATCAAACCTACGACTACCGCATTCCCGATGCCTTGGCCGGCGAGGTGGAGCCGGGTCGCCGGGTGCGCGTGCCGCTGGGGCATGGCAATCAGACGCGGCTGGCCTACTGCGTGGAAGTCGATACGCAGCCGGCCACGCGGCGGAAGTTGAAAGACGTAGCCAGCGTGGTCGATAAGCGGCGGCTGCTCAGCCCTTCCATGCTCCGGCTGACCCGCTGGATGTCGGAGCGGTACCTGTGCAGTTGGGGCGAAGTGCTCGAAGGCGTGCTGCCGGCCGCGGTGCGCGACCACGCCGGCACCCGCGTGGCGGAACTCTTGAGCGTGCCGCCGGAGGTGATCGAGCGGCTCAATGAGTTGCAACTGCCCGCCAAACAGAAGGCGGCCCTGGAAGCCCTGGCGGCTTCGCCCGAGCCGCTCACGGCAACCGACCTGGCCCGGGTAGCCGGTTGCACCACCGCCCCCATCAAGGCCCTCAAGGAAAAGGGGCTGGTGCAGCTCCAGCGCGAGCGCATTCACACGCGGGTGGTGCAGGAGGCCGAAGCGCTCCGCGAAAGCCATCTGACGATGCACGCCGACCAGCAGAAGGCGCTCTCGGCCATTGTGTCGGCGCTCGATGAGGGCCGGCACGAAACCATCGTACTGCACGGCGTCACCGGTAGCGGCAAGACTGAAGTCTACATCCAGGCCATCCAGCACGTGCTCAGCTTCGGCCGGCAAGCCATCGTGCTGGTGCCCGAAATCAGTCTCACGCCGCAAACCAAGCAGCGGTTCCGGGCTCGATTCGGCAACGTGGCCGTGCTGCACAGCCACCTGAGCGATGTCGAACGGCACTGGCATTGGGAACAGATCGCCAAGGGCGAAGTTTCGGTCGTGGTCGGTGCCCGCAGCGCGGTGTTCGCGCCCACGCCGCACCTGGGGCTGATCGTGCTCGACGAGGAACACGAGTCGTCGTTCAAGCAGAGCACCGTGCCTCGTTACCATGCGCGCGAGGTCGCCCTGCAACGGGCCAAGGCCGAGAACATCCCGCTGGTATTAGGCAGTGCCACACCGTCGCTGGAAACGTGGCATCGCGCCCAGCAGGGCGAGTATCGCCTGGTGGAAATGCCCGATCGCGTTTTCTCGCGGCCCCTGCCCGATGTGGAAACGATCGACCTGCGGGTGGAGTTTCTCGATCGCCGGCAGCGCGGGGCGCTCAGCCGGCCGCTGGTTCGGGCGATGGAGGAAACGCTCAACCGGGGCGAGCAGGTCATTCTGCTTCTCAACCGCCGCGGCTACAGCACGCACATTCAATGCCCCGCCTGCGGCGAAACCGTTCGCTGCCCCAACTGCGATATCACGCTGACGCACCACCGCGTAGAAGAACTGGCCGTCTGCCATTACTGCGACTACCGCATCGATGCCCCACAGCAATGCCCGGCTTGCCAGTTCGCGGGCATCCGCTATAGCGGTCTGGGCACGCAGCGGCTGGAGCACGAGGTGCAAACGCGCTTCCCGCACCATGCCTGCCTGCGGATGGATACCGACGCCATGCAAAAGCCCGGCAGCCACGAACGGGCGCTTGCGGCCTTCCGCGCCGGCGAAGTGCAGATTCTGCTGGGCACGCAGATGATCGCCAAAGGGTTGGACTTTCCCAACGTCACGCTGGTGGGCGTGGTGCAGGCCGATACGGCGTTGCACCTGCCCGACTTCCGCGCGGCCGAACGCACCTTCCAACTGCTGGTGCAGGTGGCCGGGCGAACCGGCCGCGGCGACAAGGGCGGACGCGTGTTGGTGCAGACCTTTTCGCCGGAACACCCGGTGATTCAAGCGGCCATCCGGCACGACTACCACAGCTTTGCCCAGGGCGAACTGCCCAACCGCGAGATGTTGGGCTACCCGCCGTACTCCGAGATGGTGCGGCTGGTGGTGCGCGGTCCGTCGGAAGCCCAGACTGAGGGTTTCGCCCAATTGATCGCCCAGCGACTGCGCAGCGCCATTCTGGAGATCGAGCCCTGCCGGGTGTTGGGCCCGGCGCCATGTCCCATCACGCGGCTGCGAGGGCTGTACCGCTTTCAGGTGCAGGCCCAATCGCCGCACGGCGCGGAGCTGCGCGCCGCGGTCGCCAAAGCGGTGAGCGACGTCAAACCGCCCGAAGGCGTGCAGTGGATCGTGGATGTCGATCCGCTGGAAATGTTGTAGCCGCCGCTATCCCTTGTTTGACCGCCGCTTCCCGGCCAACCACAATGGCGGGCGCATCGGCGACAGGCCGATGGCTTGCTCAAGGGGTCCAGGCCGGAGAGGTGGCAAATGGCACAGGGCACGCGGCATGCGTATGGCGGTTGGGCGACGACTTCGAAGCGGCTACTTGGCCTGGTTCTTGTCACCACGCTGATGGCCCTGGCCGCTTCGCCCGCGGCTGCCGCTGAACCGGCAAAGAGGAAACGCCCGCCCAACTTTGTGATCGTCTTTGCCGACGACCTGGGCTACGCCGATATCGGCTGCTTCGGCGCCACCGGCTACGAAACGCCGCACATCGACCGGCTTGCCCGCGAAGGCTGCCGGTTTACCAGCTTCTACGCGTCGCAGGCGGTTTGCTCGGCATCGCGGGCAGGTTTGCTGACCGGCTGCTACAACGTGCGGGTGGGGATTCTGGGGGCCTTGGGCCCGAACAGCAAAATCGGCATCGCCGACGACGAATGGACGATTGCCGAGGTGCTCAAGCAGCGCGGCTACGCGACGGCCATCTACGGCAAATGGCACTTGGGCCATCACCCGCAGTTTCTGCCGACGCGGCACGGGTTCGACGACTACTATGGCCTGCCGTACTCCAACGACATGTGGCCGTACCATCCCACGTCGGGCGATCGCTTCCCCGACTTGCCGCTGCTGGACGGCGAAAAGATCGTCAACCCCAAGGTAACGGCCGACGATCAACGCCAGCTAACCACCAATTACACGCGGCGGGCGGTGCAGTTTATCGAGCAGCACCGCGATCAGCCATTCTTTCTGTACCTGCCGCACTGCATGCCGCACGTGCCGCTGTTCGTGAGCGACAAGTTCCAGGGCAAGACCCAGCGCGGCCTGTTCGGCGACGTGATTAGCGAGATCGACTGGTCGGTCGGGCAAATCCTGGAGACGCTCCAGCGGCTAGGGCTGGATGACAACACCCTGGTGCTGTTCACCTCGGACAACGGACCTTGGCTCTCGTACGGCGACCATGCCGGTAGCGCGCTGCCGCTGCGTGAAGGCAAGGGCACCATGTTCGAAGGCGGTTGCCGCGTGCCGTGCGTGGCGCGATTTCCGGGACGCATCCCGGCCGGCACGGTGATCGACGACATTGCCGCCACGATCGATCTGCTGCCCACGCTGGCCTCCCTGGCCGACGCTCCGCTGCCGCCGCATAAGATCGACGGCGTGAATATCTGGCCGCTGATGGCGGGAGAGAAGCCCGCGAAGCCGCCGCGCGAAACGTTCTATTACTACTATGGCCAGGAACTTCAGGCGGTGCGCGAGGGACGCTGGAAACTGCATTTCCCGCATGACTATCGCACGCTGGGCGGCAAGCCCGGCGGAACCGGCGGCCAACCGGTCCCGTATCAGCAGGCCACGATCGGCGTGGCCCTCTATGACCTGGTGGCCGACGTGAGCGAGCAGCACAACGTGGCCGATCAGCATCCGCAAGTGGTCGAGCGATTGAAGCAACTGGCCGAAAAAGCCAGGGCCGATCTGGGCGACAGCGCCACGCGGCGCGTTGGTGCCGGTGTACGGCCCGTGGGCCGGCTTCGTGAATAGCGATGCACCCTATCGCACCTGCGGGCGAGATGCCCCCCAAGCGGTGCCGTCCGCGGTGAGTAATCGGGCCAACCCAAGGCGTAACGGGCTGTTCATTGATTGATTACCCTAGCGCATTGGGTGGTCTGCTAAACGCCCCCCTACCAAGACTTTGCTCGGTTCACTGGCCTGCACAGCGGCCCCTACTGTTTACCAGGCGCGCACAAAACACCCCGCAGGGCTCTTACGAGCGCTGCGGGGTGTTGATGGTTAACGTATTGGCCTGGTGCGAGCGGCTCAAGCGAGCCTCACGCACGTTGGGCCGCGGTTAGGACTTCTCGCCGGCGCCGTCGCCGCCCAGCAGCGATTCCAGGCCGCCGCTGGGAGCTTCGCTCTTGGCGGTGGAACCATTGCCGTCCTCCAGCAGCGGGAACCGCTGTTCGGTCGTGGTGCTGCGGCTGGAGGTCAGGGCTTCCAGGGCCTCGGCCTTGATGCGGACTTCGCTTTCCTGGTAGGTGCGGAAGCCGGTACCGGCCGGGATCAAGTGACCCAGGATCACGTTTTCCTTCAGGCCCACCAGGTAGTCGGTCTTGCCGGCCAAAGCGGCTTCGGTCAGCACCTTGGTGGTTTCCTGGAAGCTGGCGGCGGAGATGAAGCTGCTGCTTTGCACCGCCGCCTTGGTGATACCCAACAGCTGCGTACTGGCCGTGGCCGGACGCGGCTTGACGCCCTTGGCCGGCTCGCCGCCCAGGGCTTCGATCTGGGCGTTGGCCTGTTCCAGGGCATCCTTGGGCACGATCGAGCCTTCGGCGAAGTCGCTGTCGCCCTTGTGCGTGATCTTCACGCAGTTGGCCAGCTCCTGGTTCACCTTCCGGAACTCGAACTTGTCCATCAGGCTGCCGGGCAGCAGGTTGGTATCGCCGGTGGACTCGATCCGCACCTTCTGGAGCATCTGGGCAACGATGATCTCGATGTGCTTGTCGTTGATGTCCACCCGCTGGCTGCGGTACACGTTCTGAATTTCGCGGACCAGGTACTGCTGCACGGCTTCTTCGCCGGAGATGCGAAGGATGTCGTGCGGCACCAGCGGACCGTCGACCAGGGCTTCGCCCGCCTTGACGAACACCGTGCCTTGCACGCGGAGACGCTTACCGTGCGAGACCAGGTGTTCGCGCTCGATACCGCTTTCGCTGCGGACGATGATGGTCCGCTTGCCGCGGCGCTTCTCCTTGGACATTTCGGCGATGCCGTCGATCTCGGCCATGATCGCCGGGTCCTTGGGCTTGCGGGCCTCGAAGATTTCGGTCACCCGCGGCAGACCGCCGGTAATGTCCTGCGTACCGCCGGCTTCGCGGCTGGTCTTGGCCAGCACCGTACCGGCGGTAATCATGTCGCCGTCGTTGACCTCGATCGTGGCCTTTTCCGGGATGTAGTAGAAGTCGAGCACCTTGCCATCGGGGCCTTCGATCACGATCTGCGGGTGCAGGTCACCCTTGTGATCGATCACCGTGCGGCGGACGTTGCCGGCGGCGTCGCGGGTGAGACGGATCGTTTCGCCCTCGATGATGTCCTCGTAGCGGACCTTACCCGACACTTCGGCCAGCACCGGAATGTTGTGCGGGTCCCACTTGCAGAGGATCGTGTTGGGGCCGACCTCTTCGTTCTCTTTCACGTAGAGGATGGCACCGGGCGGCACCTCGTACTTCTCGAGCTCGCGGCCGCGGGAGTCGACGATGGCGATTTCGCCGTTGCGGCTGAGCACGATCTGCTGCTTCTCGGCGTTCTCCACCAGCTTGAGCTTGGCGGTGCGGCAGATACCGCCCTTCTTGGAGCGGATTTCGCTCTCGGCCACGCTCTTCACGGCGATACCGCCGATGTGGAACGTACGCATCGTCAACTGCGTACCCGGCTCACCGATGCTCTGGGCGGCGATGATGCCCACGGCCATGCCTTCCTCGACCAGCGCGCCGGTCGAGAGGTCCATACCATAGCACAGCCGGCACACGCCCAGCGGAGCGTCGCAGGTCATCGGGCTGCGGACCTGGATCTTCTCCAGCCCCAGCTCCTCGATCTTGCGGGCGATCTCGCGGGTGATCATCTCGTTCTCGCGGACGATCACCTCGTCGGTGATGGGGTTCACGATGTTGGCGCGGCTGACGCGGCCGTAGATGCTGTCGGACAGGCTCACCTCGACGCGCTCACCGCGGTAGATCACGCCCTTGGTGATACCTTGCGGCGTGCCGCAGTCGTGCATGGTGACGACCACGTTCTGGGCCACGTCGGCCAGCTTGCGGGTGAGGTAACCCGAGTCGGCCGTCTTGAGGGCCGTGTCGGCCAGCCCCTTGCGGGCACCGTGGGTGGAGCTGAAGTACTCCAGCACGCGGAGACCTTCGCGGAAGTTGGCCTTAATGGGCGTTTCGATGATCTTGCCCGAGGGCTTGGCCATCAAACCACGCATACCGGCCAACTGACGAATCTGCTCGACACCACCACGAGCACCGGAGTGAGCCATCAAGTAGATGGGGTTCACGTAGCCGGGCTTGCGGCGGTCGTTCTTGAGCTGCGACATCATCTCTTCGGTGATCTGTTCGCGCGCGTGGGTCCAGGTATCGAGCACCTGGTTGTAGCGCTCCATGTCGGTGATGATGCCGCGGCGGTACTGGCCGAGGAACTTGAGCACGGTCTTTTCGGCGGCCGCGATGATCTTGGCCTTGTTGGGCGGCGTGATCAGGTCGTCGGTCGCGAACGACAGACCGCTGCGGGTGCTCCAGCGGAACCCGAACCGGTTCATGTTGTCCAGCAGCTCGATCGTCGCCCGCCGGCCCAACAACTGGTAGCAGTCGGAGATCACCTTGGCCAGTTCGCCCGACCGCATCGGCAGGTTGTAGAAGTACATCTTGTCCGGCAGCATGTCGTTGAAGAGCACGCGGCCGACCGTGGTTTCCACGAGCGCGCCCGCCGGGCCGATCTGGTCGCCTTCTTCCTTGAGCCGGCGGGTCGGCGGCAGCTTGACCTTGATCCGGGCGTGGGTATCGACCTTGCCCTGCGAGTAGGCCAGCTCCACCTCGGCGGGCGAGGAGAAGATCATGCCGTCGCCCTTGCGATCGGGCACTTCCATCGTGACGTAGTAGCAGCCCATCACGATGTCCTGCGAGGGGCTGATAATCGGCTGGCCGTTGGCGGGGCTGAAGATGTTGTGGGTGGACATCATCAGCGTGTGCGCTTCGACCTGGGCCTCGATCGAGAGCGGCAGGTGAACCGCCATCTGGTCGCCGTCGAAGTCGGCGTTGAAGCCGCGGCAGACCAGCGGGTGCAGCGTGATGGCGTTGCCTTCCACCAGCACCGGCTCGAACGCCTGAATACCGATACGGTGCAGGGTCGGAGCACGGTTGAGCAGCACCGGGTGATTGCGGATCACCTCTTCCAGAATGTTCCACACCTCCTCATCCTTGCGCTCAAGCATCTTCTTGGCGCTCTTGATGGTGTCGGCGTGGTTCAATTCCTTCAGCCGGCGGATGATGAACGGCTGGTACAGCTCCAGCGCGATCTTCTTGGGCAGACCGCACTGGTGCAGCCGCAGCTTGGGGCCGACCACGATCACGCTACGGGCCGAGTAGTCGACGCGCTTGCCCAGCAGGTTTTCGCGGAAACGGCCCTGCTTGCCCTTGATCATGTCGGTGAGCGACTTGAGCGGGCGGTTGCTGCTGCCCAGCACGGGCCGCTTGCAGCGGTTGTTGTCGAACAGGGCGTCGACCGACTGCTGGAGCATCCGCTTTTCGTTGCGGATGATCACTTCCGGCGCGTTGAGGTCGACCAGCTTCTTGAGCCGGTTATTGCGGTTGATGATCCGGCGGTACAGGTCGTTCAGGTCGCTGGTGGCGAAGTTGCCGCTGTCCAGCAGCACCAGCGGACGCAGGTCCGGCGGGATGACGGGGATCACGTCCAGCACCATCCACTCGGGCTTGTTGTCGCTGTCGCGGATGGCCTCGACGATCTTCAGCCGGTTGATCAGGTCCTTCTGCTTCTGCTTGCTGCCGGTTTCCTCCAGCTCCTTGCGCAGCTCCTTGGAGAGCTGCACCAGGTCCAGGTTCATCAGCAACTGGCGGATCGCCTCGGCGCCCATCTCGGCCTTGAAGCCGGGCTCGCAATCCTTGTATTCCTCGCGGGCGGCGCGGAACTCTTCCTCGGTGAGCAGTTGCCGCTCCTTGAGGTTGGTGGCGCCCGGATCAATCACCACGTAGTCCTGGAAATAGATCACCTTTTCCAGGCTGGCGGTCTTCATGTCCAGCAGGTTGCCCAACCGGCTGGGAGGCGCCTTGAAGAACCAGATGTGCACGACCGGCGCGGCCAGTTCAATGTGGCCCATCCGCTTGCGGCGGACGCGGCTGTGCGTGACCTTCACGCCGCAGCGGTCGCAGATCATGCCCTTGTATTTCATCCCGCGGTACTTGCCGCAGGCGCATTCCCAGTCTTTCTCGGGGCCGAAGATCCGTTCGCAGAACAGACCGTCGCGTTCGGGACGGTAGGTGCGGTAGTTGATCGTTTCGGGCTTCTTGACCTCGCCGAAGGACCAACTGCGGATATCTTGCGGGCGCGCCAAGCTGATCTTGACGGAGGCGTAATCGTTAATCCGATCGTAAGAGCCTTCGACAATGCTCATGGTCTACGCTCCTATCGGGGAGGAAAGCGTTTCCAACGAGGGAGGGGGCGAGGGGCCGCCCGGTCAGGCACCGCTGTTAGTCGCCGTGACGCTGGAGCAGGGGGGCGGCCCCGCAGGCCGGGGGCTGTACCGGCTGAGCGTGGCCGCCTGCCCGGCGCCAGCGACCCAGGTCGCCGGCGAGCAGTGCGGTGTTGTGGACCGTGCTCCCCCTCCTGCTGGAAACCCTTGGTGAATCAATCGAATAAAAACCGTTGTTGCCCCGCGGCCGTTGGCAGTTGCCGTTAAATGCTGCCCCGCCGCTTTTCCAACTGCATGTTCAAGCCCAGGCCTCGGATCTCGTTGGTGAGCACGTCGAAGCTGGCGGGAGTGCCCGCCTCCAGCGTGTTTTCGCCCTTGACCATCGACTCGTAAATCTTGGTACGGCCTTCCACGTCGTCGCTCTTGACCGTGAGCAGTTCCTGGAGAATGTAGGCCGCGCCGTAGGCTTCCAACGCCCACACTTCCATTTCGCCGAACCGCTGACCGCCAAAGCGAGCCTTGCCGCCCAGCGGCTGCTGGGTGATGAGCGAGTAAGGACCGGTGCTGCGGGCGTGCACCTTGTCGTCCACCAGGTGGTGGAGCTTCAGCAGGTACATGTAGCCCACGGTCGTTTCCTGCTCCATCGGCTCGCCGGTGCGGCCGTCGTAGAGCTGCGTCTTGCCGCTTTCGGGCAGGCCCGCCTCGCGGAGACATTCGCGGATCTGCTCTTCGCTGGCGCCGGCGAACACGGGCGTGATGGACTGGAAGCCCAGCTTCGCCCCGGCCCAGCCAAGGTGCGTCTCCAGAATCTGACCCACGTTCATACGGCTAGGCACGCCCAGCGGGTTGAGCAGCACCTGCAGCGGGGTGCCGTCGGCCAGGAACGGCATGTCTTCACGGGGGAGGATCTTGGAGATCACACCCTTGTTACCGTGGCGACCGGCCATCTTGTCGCCGACGCTGATCACGCGCTTGGTGGCGATGTACACCTTGACCATCTGCAGCACGCCGCTGCGGAGCTCGTCACCCCGCTTCATGCTGTTGAGCTTGCGGTCGCGCTCGTCGATGGCGGCTTCCACCAGCGGCCACTTGGCGCGGTAGACCTTCTCGACCTCGGCGGCCTTCTTGCTGCCGCCCAGATCCAGCCGGCGGAGGCTGAACCGGGCCGCCTGGCCGGCCAGGTAGTCGGGATCCTTCTCGCTGCTGAGCGACTTGCCGTCCTCGTCCTTGAGCGGCCGCTCGAGCACCTGTTCCATCTCGCTGATCATCGAGGCGAACAGTTGCGCGATCCGCTTGTTGCTCTCGGACTCGACCTCCTTGAGCTCCTTCTCGAACGCCTTGCGTTCCTCCTCCGAGAGGCTCATCCGCCGCGAGAACTTCTGGGTATCGATCACGATACCTTCCACGCCCGAGGGCACCTCGAGCGAGTCGTTCTTCACGTCCTCGCCGGCACGGCCGAAGATGGCGTGCAGCAGCTTTTCTTCGGGCGTGAGCTCAGTCTTGCTCTTGGGCGAAACCTTACCCACCAGGATGTCGCCGCTGCGGACGTAGGTACCGATGCGGACGATACCGTTCTCGTCCAGGTTGCGGAGGGCCTTTTCGGAGACGTTGGGGATGTCGCGGGTGAATTCCTCGCGGCCCAGCTTGGTCTCACGGATTTCGACGTCGAACTCCTCGATGTGGATCGAGGTGTACACGTCGTCCTTAACGAGGTCCTCGCTGATGATGATCGCGTCTTCGAAGTTGTAGCCTTCCCACGACATGAAGCCCACCAGCACGTTCCGCCCCAGGGCCAGCTCGCCCTGGTAGGTGGCGGCGCCGTCAGCGATCACCTGGCCCTTCTCGACCTTGTCGCCGGGCCGGACGATCGGCTTCTGGTTCTGGCAGGTACGCTCGTTGAGGCCGACGAACTTCCGCAGGATGTAGACGTCGTCGCCGATCTCGATGCGGTTGGCGTCCACGTACTTCACCTTGCCCGCCCGCTTGGCGCGAACGATCATGCTGCTGTTGCGGGCGACGTCGCGCTCCATGCCGGTGGCCACGATCGGCGGCTCGGTCACCAGCAGCGGCACGGCCTGCCGCTGCATGTTCGAACCCATCAGGGCGCGGTTGGCGTCGTCGTGTTCGAGGAACGGAATCAAACCGGCCGAGACGCCCACCATCTGCGATGGCGCGACGTCCATGTAGTCCAGTCGGCTGACCGGCACGATCTCGAAGTCGGCCCGGTGCCGGGCGACGACGGTTTCGGCCAGGATCTTGCCGTCCTTGTCGACCTCCAAGTCGGCCGGAGCCAGGTAGGCCTCGGCTTCCTCGTCAGCCCGCAGCCACACGATCTCGTCGGTGATCTTGCCGTCTTTCACGCGCCGGTACGGCGTGGAGAGGAAGCCGTACTCGTCGACGCTGGCGTAAATGGCCAGGCTGGAGATCAGACCGATGTTCGTACCTTCCGGCGTTTCGATCGGGCAGATACGGCCGTAGTGCGAAATGTGCACGTCGCGGACTTCGAAGCCCGCCCGCTTGCGGTTCAAACCGCCGGGGCCCAGAGCCGACAAGCGGCGCTCGTGGGTGAGCATCGAGAGCGGGTTAGTCTGGTCGACCACCTGGCTCAGTTCGCCCCGGCCGAAGAAGTACTCGATCGCGGCCGAAATGCTCTTAGGGTTGATGAGCGAACGCGGAGTCATGTCCTCCACGTCCTTGAGGCTCATACGTTCCTGCACCGTGCGGCGGAGCTTCAAAAAGCCCTTGCGCAGTTCATCGCAGGCCAGCTCGTCGATGGTGCGCAGACGCCGGTTGCCCAGGTGGTCGATATCGTCGACGTGGGCCGAGCTGCCCGGCTTGCGCAGCTCCTGGAGGTACCGGATCGCGTAGATCAGGTCCTCGGGCCGCAGCGTCATCTCGGTCTCGGGGATGTTCAGACCGAGCTTGCGGTTGATGCGGAACCGGCCCACCTTACCCAGGCGGTAGCGGTTGGTGTCGTAGAACTTTTCGTGGAACAGGGCCCGGGCCTTCTCCAACTGGGGCGGGTTGCCCGGCCGCAGCCGCTGGTAAATCTTCAGCAGCGCTTCCTCGTGGCTGCTGGTGTTGTCGTCGGCCAGGCTGTTGAAGATCAGTGGGTCCTTGGGATCATCCATCACCTCGACCTTCTTCAGGCCACTGGTGGAGATCAGTTCCGCCGCGTTCTTGGTGATCTTGTGGCCGCCCTCGACGATGATCTCGCCGGCCTTGTCGCTGTCGGCCGGATAGACGATATCGGTGACCGCGATCAGCCCCTCGAGTTTCTCGGGATGGTCCATCTCGACCTTTTCCTCGCGCGTGTCAAAGAACGCGCGGAGCAGGTCCTCGTCCATGCTGTAGGCCGGGTCCATCGCCCGCAGCAGGGTCATGGCCGAGAACTTGCCGCTCTGGTCGATGCGGACGGCGAGGCTGTCCTTCTTGGTGACGTTCAGCTCGATCCAGCTGCCCCGCTCGGGGATGATGCGGCAGCTGTGCATGTCGCGCTCGCCCTCGGTCTCGACGATGAAGTCGACGCCCGGGCTGCGGTGCAACTGGCTCACCACGACGCGCTCGGCGCCGTTGATGATGAACTCGCCGCCACCCATCATGATGGGCATGTCGCCCAAATAGACCTCTTCCTCAATCGGCTCTTCCTTGGTAAGGCGGAGCCAGATCTTGAAGGGCAGACCGTAGGTGAGACGCAGCTGGCGGCATTCCTTGGGTTCGTACCGCGGTTTGCCGAATTCGTAATACAGGTACTCGAGGCGCAGACTCTTGTCGTAACTCTCGATCGGGAAAATCTCGCGGAGCACGCTTTCCAAGCCCGTGTCAGTCCGCTTCTCGGGCGGCACATCCGCCTGCAAGAAGGCCGCGTAGCTACGGGTTTGAATCTGCGTCAGGTCCGGAATCTCGAGTGGCTCGTGCTGGGAACCAAAACGGCGAATCTCTTTGGGCATCAAACGGCGTACAGCGGAGGTAGCCATAAGCTCTGTAATCTCCTAGCGAGACACCGGTGAGTGAGCGCGCACCTTCACCTGGGCAGCGACCGTGCGCACGCGATCGCGGGCTTCTAGAGTAGCTCGAAATGAGAGCAACAACTGGGCCAAACCGGCTAAGCGCCTATCCAAGAACCAGCAGGCACAGGGGCACCCTGTGCGACACACCGGGCAGGGGGTAGCAGCGCCCCCAGCGCGGCTGACCAACGCACCCGCCATCATCCTGACGGATCGGATCGCTTTCGGATAGTCTATTTGTTGCGCGGGTAAACAGTCCAGCGAGCGCCGCGCCCAACAAGGCGCGGCGCTCGCTGACGACGAACGTTCGCTGCTTGTGGCGACTACTTGATTTCGACGGTAGCGCCAGCTTCTTCGAGCTCCTTCTTGAGCTTTTCGGCGTCTTCCTTCGAGATGCCTTCCTTGACCTTGCTGGGAGCCGACTCGACCAGGTTCTTGGCCTCGGTCAGGCCCAGGCCGGTGGCAGCGCGGACCACCTTGATCACGTTGATCTTGTTGGCGCCGAACGAGGTCAGCACGACGTCGAACTCGGTCTTTTCCTCGGCCGGAGCCGCTGCGCCACCAGCATCACCCGACGGAGCGGCCATCACCACGGCGCCGCCGGCAGCCGGCTTGATGCCGTACTCGTTTTCGAGGTAATCGCTGAGTTCCTTGGCTTCCTTCAGCGTGAGATTCGCAATCTTGTCGCCCAGTTCCTTGGTCAGGTCGGAATAATTGGCCGCGGGGGCTTCAGTCGACATGGCGAGGGGTTCCTTTCAATACTGTACGGTCGGCGGCTGCTATCCGAGCTACGGGCGAAACCGGACCGGAATACGGGATAAACTGTGCAAAACCTTAAAAACCGTGAGGCACTCTTCGGCGGGGCCGCTACGACTCGGCACCCTCGCCTTCTTCTGCCTTCTGCTTGATTTGGCTGGCCAACGCACCGCCGGCGCTGGTGAGCTGGCTGACGAGGTTGGCACCCGGCGACAGAATCTGTCCGACCAGGATGCTCAACTGCTCGGCGCGGCTGGGCCACTTGCTGACCTTCTCGATGTCCTCGGCCGAAAGCTTCTGGCCGTCCATCGCGCCGCCGCGCGGCGTAAAGCCTTCAAACTGCTTATCCTTGGTGATCCGCACCACCTCTTTGGCCAGGGAGACGATGTCCTCGCCACCCCACAGCACGGCGGCACTGCCGTCGAGCCCTTCGAAAGCCGGGCCCAGCAGCGTACCCTCGGTGGCCCGCCGAGCCAGGCTGTTACGAACCACCATCAGGTTGATGTTCTTGGCGCGAAGCTCCTTACGAAGCAGGTAGTCCTGCCCCGCGTTGAGCCCCACGACATTGACCACAAGGGCGGATTCAACTCCCTCCAGCCGCTTGCGAATGGTTTCGGTCAGCAGGTTCTTGACGTACTTGCTCATGGGACTGCCGGTTGCAAAACGGCCGTTGGGCCAGGGTAACCTTGAGTATTTCGCTCGCTCCGCCGTGCGACCACGCTCGGCAAAGCACCTCGCTATTCTGTCAGCCCGCGACTGGGCAGTCGCACATTCCCGCCGCTGCGCCCTCACGCAGCGTTTCGCCGCGAGCTGAAAGGCACCGCCAGCGGTCGGTAACAGGCTGCCTTGGGGCATTTGCACCCGCGAGAAAAACCACCGGGTACATGCCGCCTAGGCGTCCCGCGCGGACTGGCTGCTAACTGCCTCAGGTGGCGATGACCGGAATGCCGGGACTCATCGTGGCGCTGACCGTCACCTTCTTGACGTAAGCGCCTTTCACCGTCTGCGGCTTCAGCGTCTTCACGTATTCGATGAAGGCCGCGATATTCTCCTGGAGCTTCTCGGGCGGGAAGCTCATCTTGCCGACGATCGCGTGCACGTTGCCGCCCGCATCGTTGCGGAACTCGACCTTACCGGCCTTGTACTCGCGGACGGCCTTGCCGATGTCCGGGGTCACCGTGCCGGCACGAGGGCTGGGCATCAAGCCCTTGGGACCGAGCACGCGGCCCAGCGGACCGACCAGGCCCATCATGTCTGGAGCGGCGATGCAGACGTCGAAGTCGAGCCAGCCGTCCTTGATCCGGGTAGCCAGATCCTCGGCGCCGACGGCATCGGCACCGGCCTCGGTGGCTTCGGCGGCCTTATCGCCCTTGGCGAACACCACCACCCGCAGCGTCTTGCCGATACCATGGGGCAGCACCACCGAGCCGCGGACCATCTGGTCGGCCTGGCGCGGATCAATGCCCAGCGACATCGCCACTTCCACCGACTGGTCGAACTTGGTGTTGCCGAACTTGCTCAGCAACTGCACCGCCTCGGAAAGTTCCCGGGGCGTCTTCAGATCGAGCCCTTCAACCAAGGCCCGATAGCGCTTCGAATGTTTGGCCATCGTCGTGATGAATGATCGGGGTGACGGTGATGCGGTGGACGGAATATTCGGCGGGGCGGAAGGCAGCTCGACCGCCGCTAGCCGGGGCTAATCCCGCGACCGGCAAGCGAATCCGGTGCCATCTGGCATCCGAAACCAGCGATTCTATAGCGGCAGGCCCTTCGGTTCTAGAAGGGCCACGCCGATTTTTCGGAGAATTTCTTTGACCGGCCGCATGCTCAGGCGGTCCGTCGAGGCTTAGCCGGCTTGGTAACCACCCGACCGGAGCAGGCGTGGGCGGCGCTCGCCTTCAACAACGGGCACCATAGCACACCGTTTACCGCGTGGGCGGTCCGGACGGCTTAATCGACGACCGTGATGCCCATGCTGCGGGCCGTGCCTTCGATCATGCTGCAGGCGTGATCGAGATCGCGGGCGTTGAGGTCGGCCATCTTGGTCTGGGCGATCTCGCGAACCTGCGTCCGGGTGACCGTGCCGACCTTCGTGCGGTTGGGCACGCCCGAGCCCTTGGCGATGCCGGCGGCCTTCTTCAACAGCGCGGCAGCCGGGGGGCTCTTGGTGATGAAGTCGAACGAGCGGTCGTTGTACACGTTGACGACCACCGGAATCGGCGTGCCGGCGGCGTCGCGGGTGCGCTCGTTAAACTGCTGTACGAACTGGCCCAGGTTTACACCAAAGCGGCCCAGCGAGGTACCAACCGGGGGCGCCGGGGTGGCCTGACCGCCGGGAACCTGGAACTTGACGGTGCCAACAAGCTGCTTGGCCATGCGATCTGTACTTTGCTGATGTTACGTTGGAATGATTGTTTCAACGGTTGCTGGTCTTCGCTCAGGCCAGCCGGCCGGTGCGGCCAGCGGGGCGTCGCCTGCCGAGGGGCCCGCCCCCGAAAACGGGTCGGGGCGAACCTGGCGGCTCAGTCAACCTCCTGCTGATGCAGTGTGCCTTCCGTAGTGCGGCGTGTAAACCGCGTGCTTGTTCGGTTTGGTTCCGCGGCGGGTGGCCCACGGAAGCCACCGCGGTACGCAGGGTAGGGCAGGGGGCGATGTCGTCGCGACAGCGATGCGCTGGTCGGCGAGGGCAAGCATCGAATCAGGCTGCCGCAATCGATGGTCGCCGCGGCGAAAGGCCCCCGGATCTTACCATTTTCGGCTGGTTGCTATACGGCCTCCACTTGCCAGTACGGGAGCTCGACCGGGGTCGAGCGGCCGAAAATGTTGATCATCACGGTGACCAGGCCGTTGGCCTCGTCGATGGCTTCCACGTGGCCCTCGAAGTTCTGGAAGGTGCCCTCGTTGATCTTCACGCGGTCGCCCGCCTTGAACGAGATCACCGGGCGGCCCTTGTCGGGCTTTTCCGAGGGCGGACGCACGAGGGCCAGGACGCGCTCCACCTCGTGTTTCTGCATCGGGGTGGGCCGGCCGGCAGCACCGGTAAAATCGCCGATACCGGGCGTCTCGCGGACGACAAACCAGGTGTCGTCGTTGATGACCATGTGGGCGACGAGATAGCCTGGCCAGATCTTCTGCTTCTTGGTCCGCCGCTTGCCGTTCTTGTATTCGGAAATCGTCTCGGTGGGGACGATCACTTCGTCGAAGTAGTGCTCCAGACCTTCGATCTTGGCCCGGCGGAGCAACGCGTCGCGGACGGACTCTTCTCGGTTACTGGCCACCTTGAGGATGTACCAGTCGAAGCGCTCTTCTTCCTGCCCCGCCGCTTCGGTCTCACCGGAAGCCGCGGTGCTGGCCGCATCGCCGCCGGTAGGCGCGTCTTGGACGTCCCCCGCGGAAGATTCGCCGGCAGACTCCTCCGCGCCCTGGGGCTCGGCGTCCCGCAGTTCTTCTTCGGGTTGTTGTGGTTCGTCCGTCATCGCCCTAATCCCCCCGAGCCAATGCCTCGGGTTGCGTTGTAAGTCCGTATGCTCCAGCGGTACGCGGCGCGGTGTGATGCTAGGTGTTGGCGATGTTCAGCAGGTCCATCAGGAACCATCGCCAGAACATGTCGTACAGGAACAGCACCGTGGCCAGCAGGAAGATGGTGACCAGTACCACCGCCGAGGCGCGAATCAACTCGCTGCGGCTGGGCCAGGTGACCTTGTTCATCTCCGCTTCGACGGCGATGAGGAAGTCGGCAAACCGGGGCCAATTGACCAGTCGAAACGTCAGAAACCAGCCCACCAGCAGCAGAATGCCTGGAACGCCGTATTCGATCGCCGTGCCGTACCCTCGCAGTACGCCGGACAATTGCCAGCAGCCCAACGCGATGCCCAGGGCAATGGCGCCGAAGGTGGCTTGCCGGGCAATCCGGCCTTGGGTCCGCTTATAGAGTCCGAAGGAAAATAGCTTTTGCATCACGGCGTCCACCGCCTTGTTTCAAGCCGACCGACCCGCACCGCTGCATAACGCCTGCAAGACAGTTCAGCCGGTCGCCAGTGGCATCCCTACCGTCGTTAATTCCAAGAGGGGAGCCACTCGGTGGAGCGGCTCCCCCGGTTAGTTGCATCGCAGAAGCAGGGGCGGCGGGAATCGAACTCGCAACCTCTGGTTTTGGAGACCAGCGCTCTGCCAATTGAGCTACGCCCCTAAAGATCGAGCGGTGCTCGACCTCCTTCCGGTGGTTGAATCTCCGCGGCAATCGGTCAACCAGGTCGGCCGGCAATCGCTTGCCTGCCTGGCCCGGCTGGCCGCCGGGAGAACCGGAAGGGTTCTTAGGCATCAGGATCACGCGGCGGCAGTGGCGTTTGAGGGCCGCTGCCGCCGCGGTGGTGAACGCTTGCTGGCGTTACTCCAAGATCTTGGTAACGACACCACGGCCGACGGTACGGCCACCTTCGCGGATGGCGAAGCGGACGCCTTCGTCCATGGCGATCGGCACGATCAACTCGACTTCCAGGCGAGCGTTGTCGCCGGGCATGCACATTTCGGCGTCGCCGAGCAGCTTGGCCGTACCGGTCACGTCGGTCGTGCGGAAGTAGAACTGGGGCCGGTAGCCGCTGAAGAACGGCGTGTGACGACCACCTTCCTCCTTGCTCAGCACGTACACCTCGGCCTCGAACTTCCAGTGCGGGGTGATCGAGCCGGGCTTGGCCAGCACTTGGCCGCGCTCCACTTCCTCACGCTTCACACCGCGGAGCAAGCAGCCGACGTTGTCGCCAGCCTGACCCTGCTCCAGGGTCTTGTTGAACATTTCGACGCCGGTGACGACCACCTTGCGGGGCTTTTCCTTGGTCAGGCCGATGATTTCGACTTCTTCACCGACCTTGATCACGCCACGCTCGATACGACCGGTGGCCACCGTACCACGACCTTCGATCGAGAACACGTCTTCGATCGCCATCAGGAACGGCTTGTCAATCTGACGCACCGGCTCGGGGATGTACGAGTCGATGGCGTTCATCAACTCGGTGATGCACTTGCTGGCTTCCGGATCGGTCGGGTTGTCGTAAGCCGGCTTGGCGGCACCGCGGATGATGGGCACTTCGT
The DNA here is from genome assembly GCA_937927735.1 of uncultured Planctomycetales bacterium. Lineage (GTDB taxonomy): Bacteria > Planctomycetota > Planctomycetia > Pirellulales > S012-138 > CALBRZ01. Next base: position 29,973 of record CALBRZ010000025.1, on the reverse strand, counting down.
CGCCGGGGAAGTCGTGCTTGTTCAGCTCTTCGCGGAGCTCCAGCTCGACCAGCTCCAGCAGCTCCTCGTCGTCGACCAGGTCGCACTTGTTGAGGAACACCACGATGGCGGGCACACCCACCTGGCGGGCCAACAGAATGTGTTCGCGGGTCTGGGGCATCGGGCCGTCAGCCGCCGACACCACCAGGATGGCGCCGTCCATCTGGGCGGCACCGGTGATCATGTTCTTGATGAAGTCGGCGTGGCCGGGGCAGTCGATGTGGGCGTAGTGACGGTTCTCCGTCTCGTACTCCACGTGGCTCACGGCGATGGTCACCGTCTTCGTATCGTCGCGGACGGTACCACCCTTGGCGATGTCGTGGTACGACTTGAACTTGGCCATCCCCTTCGCACCCTGCACCGCCAGGATCGCACCGGTCAAAGTGGTCTTGCCGTGGTCAATGTGTCCGATCGTCCCGACGTTTACGTGCGGCTTCGTCCTTTCGAAGATTTCCTTGGCCATGGGTCTGTTACCTGTCTCCGTGCGAGAATGAAACTGGTTCCGCTTGATCGTTTGATGTTACTAGACGCGTGCACCGGCGGGGCAAGGCCACAGCCAAGCCGATTGGCGGCGACGCCTTTATTCCGCCCCCCTCTGCGAGCCGGATTTGCACCCGTTGGCCCCCAGCCAAACCTCTTCGACCGGACCGCATTGTCGGAATCGCTGGGTTCCGCGGGGACTGCGGACACCCACTGCCGCCGCGGACTGCACACGCGACGGTAGCTCCTTTAATAAAACAAGAGCTGCTGATGGGATTCGAACCCATGAACCTCGTCCTTACCAAGGACGCGCTCTACCGACTGAGCTACAGCAGCGTTGGTTTTCTGCCCCGATGGATCCAATTGTCTGGTATCTGGCGTGGCTTGGTTGCCGCCTCCTGCCCGCTGCGGCTTGCCATGGCCAGGTTTTCAGGCCAGAGCGGGTGAAGGGAATCGAACCCTCGTAGCCAGCTTGGAAGGCTGGAGCTTTACCACTAAGCTACACCCGCTTATTCAGCCGTGGCCGCTTTGGCGGCGGTGTCGCGTGGGCTTGCCGCCTCCAAAGCTTGCGCCAGCGCTAATCTTACAACATCTTCGCACGGCGGGCCATATACCCGCCGCGGCCGGTTGGATTGGATTGTGTTTGCTTCTGGTTGCCTGCCCGGCTTACCGGCCACGCCGGGCGTCCGGCTTAAGTGGGGGGTGCAGGATTCGAACCTGCGAAGGCTAAGCCATCAGATTTACAGTCTGACCCCTTTGACCGCTCGGGAAACCCCCCCCAGGGTTGGCGGCTTTCCGGCTCGGATGGACCGCGGCCGAAAAACGCACTTCTTGGTTGTCGTACCGGCAGGGGCTGCCGGTTCAGTTTAGTTGCCGGCTATCGCCCTGCTTGCTGGCTCGCGGCAGCCGACGCGGGAGCCGCTGTTGGCGGCCGCGTCGCTCAGGCCAGCGCCGCAGCCGCTCATGGAGGGCAGCCACGGCTGGAGGGCCAAGGCAACCTCCACTCGCTCACAAGGAGCTAGCGGAGGGACTTGAACCCACAACCTGCTGATTACAAATCAGCTGCTCTGCCGATTGAGCTACGCTAGCCGATGAGTTCCGCCGCGAGAATCCATTACTATAACGATCGAGGCAAACGCCGCAAGACGGGTTGTTGCGAGAGAATTTGCTTTTTACCCGGCTTGCCGCCGCCGAGGGAGATGGCTCCCACGGCAGGGTGGTGCGGTTGACTCGATTGGGCCGGCGAGGTTGGCTGCGTCAGGACAGCTCCAGGTCGAAGCGCTGCTCTTCGACCGCTTTGCGCAGTTTGGTGAGCGCCCGCGCTTCGAGCTGCCGGATCCGTTCCTTGGTGACGCCCATCTCTTCGCCAACCTCCTTGAGCGTCAGAGGTTCAGTACCTCGCAGCAGCCCAAAACGGCTGATGATAATTTTCTGTTCGCGTTCGTCAAGCTGCTGCAGGATCCGGCCGACCTGTTCTTCACGCAGGGCCTGGGCCGCTTCCTGCTCGAGCTGGTCGCTGCGGGTGTCGGAAGCCACCTGGAACATCTCGTCCTGGCTCGTCCGGAACCGGTCGCGGTGGCGGTTTTCGTCGGGAATGGTCCGGGCAAAGTTCTTCATGATCGCCCAGGTGGCGTACGTGCTGAACTTGTTGCCGCGGGCGAAGTCGAACTTCTCCACCGCCCGAATCAGCGACACGTTGCCGTCGCTGACCAGTTCGAAGAAGTTGTCGCGCGGGCCGACGTGGCGCTTGGCGATCGAAACCACTAGCCGCAGGTTCCGGCTGACGATCTCGTTCTTGACCGCCACCACGGCCTCGTACAGCTCCTCGATCTGGTCCAGCAGCCGGCTCTTGATCCGGCTGGGATCGAGCTTGCCATCGGGCGCCAAACGCTGGCGGAGCTTGGACGCCTTGTGCTTCAGGTAGTTGAACTTGCGGAACAGGTGCTGTTCCTGCTCGCGGGTCAACAGCGGCACCTCGTACAGGCTGGCCAGGTAGCTGGGCAAACCCGCCGGCGGCCGCGTCTTGCGCACCGTCTTGTCCTCGTCGGGCATGGGGCCGAGGATTTCCGGCTCGATGCCCGGCTGGTCGAAGATCGGGTTGGGAATGTAGTCCAGCGGCAGCTCCATGATCCGGGCCGCCCGCATCTCGTTGATCACACGGTAAATGCTGGTGCGGGTCCGGCAGAACTGCTTGGCCAGGGCTTCGACCGAGGTGCCACGGCGGTACTGCTGGTAGATCTTCCGCTTGGCTTCCTCGGACAGCGGGCCCGAGGTGCCCGGGAAAATCGCCAATTCCGGGTGCTGCTGGTCAAACTGCTTGAGCGTGTAGCGGATGGTTTCGACGCTGCGGCCCATCTTGGCGGCGATTCGTCGCGCCACTTCCGAAGGGCAGCCGCCGGCCTGAGCCAGCCGCCGTGCGCGCTGGATGATCTCTTGCCGTTCCTCGCCCGAAAGCTGGCTGAACTTGCTGCTCTGCTCCACGCGCTCGCCGTGCTGTTCGAGGAAGCGGTTGACCGAGCTTTGCAGGAAGCCCACTCGCTTGCGGCCGTCGAACACAAACCGGCGGCTTACCAGGCCGCGCTGCCGCCAGCGGGCGATGGTCTTGGTCGACACGCGGAACCGTTTGCTCAGGTCTTCCACGGTGAAGACCGGTTCGCCGGCCGCGCTGGCGTCGATGCCGGCGGCGTCGGACACATCCTCAACGAACAGGCGCAGGTCGTGGCGCACGTCCTCGCCCTGCATTTTGAGCGTGGGAAACTGGCGGGGGCGGTACTCGGTGATCCGGAAGCAGATGTACTCGTAGGTGTAGGTCTTGCCCGGCTCCAGCTCGTCCAAGAGCTTCTCGGCACGATCCACCTGAGCCAGCTTCTGCTCACGCGGCGCGTAGCGCAGCTGGTCGCGAAGCTGCTTCAAGGCGGCGATGCGGTAGCTTTCGTGCATTCGCGAGTCCTCCTCGCCCACGGCTCCCTCCGACAGCCATTTCCCTGCGGTTTCCCGCCTGTCGAGGGGCATGCATATGTGATTTGCGAGCAACTGCCGGGACAGATCTTTGTCCTTCGGGCGGCCGCTCAAACGAGCAATCTAAGGTTTGAGTGAGAGGAAATGAGAGACAGCCGGCAGCAAAGGCTGGAATGGTGCCCTGTGCACGATTCCCCGCAGCCACTGGGTAATACGCTCAGATAGTCGATTTTGGTCGTGAAAAGTTCGCGCCGGACAGTCAGAATTTTCCTAATCGTACAGGGCGAGAAGTGAGGATCGGCGCAACGCGTAAATTGTAAAATGAATAGGCCTAAGGGCTTGCGCCAATCTGGTCGACTCTGCTAGCGGGGGCGCTAAACGCACGCTTGCGCTCGCTGCGATCAAGCCCACCTGGTTGAAAATACAACCATCGGATCGCCTGTTGATCGCAAATTGGGCGCTTGGGGATGAATGGGTAAGGCTGTTGGTGCTGCCTTGCTCGCGCGGCCGGGTGGTGGACCTCGCTTTTCTTGTCAGATCGATTGGGGGGGGTAAGAAACGCGCGCTGTGGCGGTCTGCGCGCTTGCGATGGTGCTATCAACGCCCTGATAATCGCCACCACGGGTTGCGAAGTTCCTGTCTGCCTTGGTGCTGCGAGGGTGCATGATGGTGAGCGTGCTATATAAGCCCATGCTGGCCGTGGTGGCGGTGGTCGCCGGATGCCTGATTGCGACAGAGTCCATTCAGGCACAACAGGCCAGCGATGCGCCCCTGCTGAGCGAAGAGTTTGACGAACTCGCCGATGGTACCGCCATCGGCACGGTTGCGGGCTGGGAGGCGTTTCGCGGGTTTGAGGGCCAGCCGCCAGCCGCGGTGGTTCGCGCGGGGCTGGGCCGCAACGGTTCGCACGCCCTAACCGTCAGCCACGATGCCGAATATCGTAGCGATGCCTGGGGGATCACCCGGCAGCTCAAGCAGCCGCTCTCCGATGGAGTGGTGTGGATCGACTGCTACTTCCATCCGCCTGGCGCGTGGATCGGGAACCTGTACCTGGATGCCAGGGCAGGGCGGGCGACCGTGGCTCGCTTGGCCGGCGAGCAGCACCGGCCCCAGGGAGCCAAGCAGCCGGCGCTGCGGTGCCATGCGGCGTGGCAGCAGCCTTCCTGGCGGACGTACCGCGACCTGCCGCTGGCCGAAAAGTGGTATCGACTGACGATGCGGCTGGACCTCGACGGCGGCACCTATGCCGCGTGGGTTGACCAACAGCCATTGGGCGAAGAACTGCCGCTGTGCAGCCGGGAGCCGGTGGACCGCATTTTCCTGGGCCTGGGCGGCACCGCTGACAGCCCTGCCCGGCTGGATGACCTGCGGATTTCGCGCCAGCCGCCGGAAGGCTGCTCGCTCCGGGAGTTGTTGCCCCAGCCGGAGGCTGGCTTGCAATTCCGCCTGGCGATCACCGGCGATCCCCAGCTTGGTTTCGGCGGGTACGAGGCCGATAAGGCCCGTTTTGCCCAGGCGGTCGAGCAGATCAACCGCTCGGGTGCCGCCTTGACGCTGGTGCTGGGCGACATGGTGCATGACGCCGACGACGAAAACGTCTATCGCGACGTCAAAGACCTGGCCGGCAAGCTCAAAGGACCGGTTTACTTCGTGCGCGGCAACCATGAGCGGCTGCCGCTCTATCAGAAGCATTTTCATCCCAAGGCCGATTTTGCATTCACGCATCAAGATTGGCGGTTTGTCTTTCTCGATGCGATCGGCAATCAATCCGGCCTGAGCGACGAGCAGTTGGCGTTTGTCGAAGAGCAGTTCACGCAGGCCAATCAGGCAGGCCAGGAGATCGTGCTGTGCCTGCATGTCTCGCCCTGGCAGGACAACGAGCGCGGCCGCAGCGTGTACAACCAGATCGGGCCTGGCCGCGATCGGCTCGTGGAATTGATCGACAAGCACCGGGTTCTGCTGTGCTTGAGTGGGCATTATCACCGAGGCCTATGGCGTCACCAGCAGCAGGCGACCCAGTACCTGACCCTTGGCGGCACCGCGGTGGTGCGCGGCGGCTGGCAGGGATGGTGCCTGATGGACGTGTATCCAGACCGCGTGGTGATCTACGAAAAGCCGCTGCACTTTGCCTACGTGCGCGCCGATGACAAGGCTTTCTACAACTCCGGCAGTTCCACCTGGGTTGCGTATGAACAGGCCCAGAAGCAAACGCCCTACCTGCAACAGGGGCCGATCGTGATTCGCCGGAATGTCGTCAGCTCGGCCAGGCCCTAAACGCTGCACCAGCCGGGCCGGGGATGAGCATCGCCGTTGCGGCCGCTCGTGTCGGCACGAGCGAGGGAATCTGGCTCGGGCAGAGCAGGGGCCTTGAACAGGTGCCTTGAGCCGGGGAGTTGCAGCGGGGGCACCATCGAGGGCCGACGCGGCACCTTGACGGCCCTCGCCGGGGCCACCTATCCTGACTGGTTTATTAACGACTACGTAAAAACTCCCCGCGGCGCAGCGCATTATCCAGCCTCGCTCTGGCGGCGTTCGTTCCCCTTGGTTTTCTGCTCCCGGCACGCGCCGGCACCCCGCATGGAAAAGACCAAAGTTGCCATCGTCGGTTTAGGCACCGTGGGCACCGGCGTGGCCCGGCTTCTGCTCGATTACGGCGATCGCACCGCACGGCACGCGGGCCGCACGCTTTGGCTCGAAAAAGTCGTGGTGCGCGACATCAACAAGCATCGCGACGTCGATCTGCCGAAAGGGGTGCTCACCGACCGCCTGGAGGATGTGACCGAGAACCCGGAAATCGAGGCCGTGGCGACGCTCATCGGCGGGCTGGAGCCTGAGCGGACGATCATGCTCAAGCTGCTGGAAAGCGGCAAGAACATCGTGACTGCCAACAAGGCGCTGCTGGCCGAGCATGGGCCGGAATTGTTCGATCGGGCTCGCGAGCTGGGCCGCTCGATCGCCTTCGAGGCGGCGGTGGCCGGCGGTATTCCGATCATCACCAACATCAGCCAGTGCCTCTCGGCCAACCAGATTTCGTCCATCCAGGCGATCCTCAACGGCACCAGCAACTTCATCCTCACCCAGATGGAAGAAGAGGGGATGGAGTTTGACGATGCCGTTCGCGAAGCCCAGCGCCTGGGCTACGCCGAGGCCGATCCCACGATGGACGTCGACGGCAGCGACGCCGCCCAAAAGCTGGCGATTCTGGCGCACCTGGCGTTTGGTGCCCGGGTGCCCTGGCGCGAGATTCCTCGCCGCGGCATCCAGGAGGCCAGCCCTGCCGACATGAGGTTTGCCCGGCAGTTGGGCTACCGCATCAAACTGCTGGCGGTGGCACGGCTGGTGCCTGAGGGGGTGGAGCTGCACGTTTCGCCCACGCTGGTGAAGATCGGCACGCCGCTGGCTGAGGTCCGCAGCGCGTACAACGCCGTGAGCGTGGTGGGCGATGCGGTGGGCCGCGTATTCTTCCACGGCCTGGGAGCCGGACAGATGCCGACGGCATCAGCCGTGGTGGCCGATCTGATCGACACCGTGGTGGGCCGCACGGCGATCACGTTCCGCACGCTGGAACTGTGGTCGGATCGTTACGCGCTGGTGAGCCCCGCCAATCCCGACAGCATCCCCGGCCGGTATTACTTGCGGTTCACCGTCGAGGATCGGCCCGGCGTGATGGCCGAGATCACCGGCGTGCTGGGCCGGCAGGGCATTTCGATCGCCTCGATCATCCAGCATGAACCGCAAGCGGCCGACGCCACGCACGTGCCGCTGGTGATCATGACGCACGACACAACCGAGGGTGCGATTCTCAAGGCCATTGCCGAGATCGATCGGCTGGCGTGCACCTCTGGCCCCAGCACGCAGATGCGGGTTTTGTCATAGGACGCCGCGGTTAGGCCGGCCGCGCTGTTGCCCTGCGCGCTTGTGAGTATCACGTAACCAGGCTACCGCGGAGCTGCCCCGGTGTGGGGGATTGCGCCCCCGGCGGTGTTATCGCGGCAACGTGTCCGGGGGCTCAGGGCGTGGGCGCTGTTCCTTGCTCGCTGCGGCGCTGTGGAGCAGGTTTCGCAAGGTATTGCAATAAAAAGACTTGCATCCTCGGTGAGACGTCTGTTTTGCCTGCTTGCTGTGGCAGCTTCACCGCTTTCTCCAGGGCCCCGAACCTGATATACTGAAGCGGTCTCTGACGGGCGGCAGCCTGACGGCTTTAAGTTCTTGCAGAAATTGGACATAAGCCGCGCCGTCCCCCTCCGATTTTTGTTCGGAAAGGACGCTCCTTGTCAACCGATTCCAACTCCCCCGGCGGCCCGCTTCCCCTCCCCGAGTCCGATGGTGGTGGGCAGGGCCGGACGATTGCCTGTTCGATCGAGGACGAGCTGAAGGACAGCTACCTCACGTACTCGATGAGCGTGATCGTCAGTCGCGCCCTGCCCGACGTGCGCGACGGTCTCAAGCCGTCGCAGCGGCGGATTCTGGTGGCGATGAACGATCTGAACCTCACGCCGGGCGCCAGCCGGGTGAAGTGTGCCAAGATCTCCGGCGATACCAGCGGTAACTATCACCCGCACGGTGAAGCGGTGATTTACCCCACGCTCGTGCGCATGGCCCAGGAGTGGAACATGCGTTGCGTGCTGGTGGACAAGCAGGGGAACTTCGGCTCGATCGCCGGCTTGCCGCCGGCGGCCATGCGGTACACGGAAGCCCGCATGTCGCCCTTTGCGGCGCTGATGCTCGAGGACCTGAACCTCGACACCGTGGACTTTGTGCCGACCTACGACGAACGGCGGATGGAGCCCACGGTGCTGCCCAGCAAGTTTCCCAACCTGCTGGTGAACGGGGCCGGCGGTATCGCGGTGGGCATGGCGACCTCGATTCCGCCGCACAACCTGGGCGAGATCTGCGACGCGCTGGTCAAGGTGATTGACGACCCGCAGGTCTCCGTCGACGAGCTGCTGGAGATCGTGCAGGGCCCCGACTTCCCCACCGGCGGCATCATCTGCGGCCGCTCGGGCATCCGCCGGGCGTATCACACCGGCCGCGGCACGATCGTTGTCCGGGCACGCTGCCACATCGAGGAGAACAAGGGCCGGTACCGGATCGTCATCACCGAGATCCCGTACCAGCAGAGCCGCGACCGCGTGGTCGAAAAGATCGCGCAGTTGGCCCAGGAAAAAAAGGTGATCGGCATCGACGACGTCCGCGACTTCAGCGACCTGAAGGAGCCGGTGAAGATCGTCGTCGATCTGAAGAAACGCACTGACAAGGGCGACGTCGACCCCGAGGTGGTGCTGAACCAGCTTTACCAGTACTCGATGCTGCAGGATACGTTCTCGATCATCCTGCTGGCATTGGTCGACGGCAAACCGCGCGAACTGTCGTTCAAGGCGCTGTGCGAAGAGTTCATCCGGCACCGGCTGATCGTCATCCGGCGGCGCACGCGGTTCTTGCTCAACCGGGCCTTCAACCGCAAGCACACCGTCGAAGGCCTGCTGCTGGCCCACGCCAACATCGACGAGATCATCCGCATCATCCGCACCTCGAGCACGCAGGCCGAGGCCAAGGAGCGGTTGATGGGCGTGGAATGCCCGGCCGCGATGATGCAGCGCGCCCTGGGCGAGGAAGGCTTTGCGATCTTCCAGGAAGAACGCGGCGTCTCCGACGTGTACTACCTGACGCCCGTCCAGGCCGATGCCATTTTGCGGATGACGCTGGGCCAGTTGGTCAACCTCGAGCAGGAGAAGCTGGCCGACGAGTTCCGCAAGCTGATGGAAAACATCCGCGAGTACCAGCGGATTCTCTCCGATGACGCCAACATCCTGGCGATCATCCGCGAGGATCTGCTGGACATGAAGCGCAAGTACGCCGATCCTCGCCGCACCGAGATCAGCGATCAGGAAGTCGGCAACATCGACATCGGCGACCTCATCCCCGAGGAGTCGATGGTGGTGACCATCAGCCACCAAGGCTACATCAAGCGGACGCCCGTCAGCACCTACCGCGCGCAGCGGCGTGGCGGCAAGGGCATGAAGGGCGCCAAGGTTGAGGACGAGGACCCGATCCAGCACCTGTTCGTCGCCAGCACGCACGATTACCTGATGTTCTTCACGAACTTCGGCCGCGTGTACTGGCAGAAGGTGTACGACCTGCCCAACCTGGCCCGCGACAGCCGCGGCCGGGCGGTGGTCAACCTGCTCAACCTGAGCGAAGGCGAGAAGATCGCCGACTGCCGCGCGATCCGTAACTTCGAGGAAGGCCACTACCTGATGATGGCCACGCGGCAGGGCCTCATCAAAAAGACGCCGCTGGAGGCCTACAGCCGGCCGCAGCGGGGCGGCATCATCGCCATCAAGCTCCGCGAAGGCGACGAAGTGGTCGACGTGGCAGTCACCAAGCCCGGCGACGAAGTGTTGCTGGCTACGGCCTCGGGCATGGTCATCCGCTTCAACGAGGCCGACGCCCGGCCCATGGGCCGCAATACCTCGGGCGTGAAGGGCATCACCCTCAGCAAGGGCGATCGCCTGGTGGGCATGGTGGTGGCCGATCCCAATGCCACGCTGCTCACCGCCTGCGAAAACGGCTACGGCAAACGCACGCCGTTTGGCCCCAACAGCGAAGTGACCGGCAGCGCCGACGACCTGGACGACGCCGATGCCGAAACGACCGAAGCTCCCGAAACGCCCGATACCGAAGCCGATGGCGACGACGGTGATGACGCCTCGGAACTGAGCTCGTCGATGCGGTACCGCACCCAGCGCCGCGGCGGCAAGGGCATCCGCGACATCAAGACCACCAAGCGTAACGGCCCGGTGGTCAGTGTCGTGGCCGTGGGCGATGACGACGAAGTGCTGATGATCTCCGCCCGGGGGAAGATCCAGCGGATCGCCTGCCGCGAGATCAGCACCATCGGCCGCAATACGCAGGGCGTGCGGATCATGGGCCTGGACGAAGGCGATACCCTGGCCGCCGTGGTCCGTGTGCCGCGCGACGACTCCAACGACAGCGACGAGGCCGACACGGTAGAAGCCGCCGGGCAGGAGCCGGGCACCGCTGCCGAGTAGCGGCCCCTTGCCAACGCCGGCATGACGCCAAGTTACCGTCGGGGCGTTGCCGCGCTGAGGCGCGGTAATGCCCCGGCTTAGAGCGGCAACCGCCGTGCAGTTCGACTTCCCTCCATTACCTGGCAACTCCTTCGATCGTGACCCGCAAACGCGCGCTAATCACCGGCATCACCGGGCAGGACGGGGCCTACCTGGCTCGCTTTCTGCTTGAGCAAGGGTACGAAGTCCACGGGATGGTGCGGCGTTCCAGCGCCGAGAACAACGAACGGATCGACGATATCCAGAACCAGGTGCACCTGCACCAGGCCGATCTGCTGGACCAGCTTTCAATCGTTCGTCTGGTCGATGACGTGCGGCCGCACGAGATCTACAACTTGGCCGCGCAGAGCTTCGTGCCCACCAGTTGGAACCAGCCGCTGCTGACCGGCGAGTTCACGGCGCTGGGGGTGACGCGGATGCTCGAGGCGATCCGCCTGGTGGATCGCAGCATCCGGTTCTACCAGGCGTCCAGCAGCGAGATGTTCGGCCGCGTGCAGCAGGAGCCGCAGAACGAGAGCACGCCGTTCTGGCCCCGCAGCCCTTACGGCGTGGCCAAGGTCTATGGCCACTGGATCACGGTCAACTACCGCGAGAGCTACGGCATGTTTGCCTGCTCCGGCATCCTCTTCAATCACGAATCGCCGCTGCGGGGCAAGGAGTTCGTCACCCGCAAGATCAGCCACGGCGTGGCTCGCATCAAGCTGGGGCTCGCCAACGAACTGCGGCTGGGCAATCTCGACGCCCGCCGCGACTGGGGCTTTGCCGGCGATTACGTACGGGCCATGTGGCTGATGCTCCAGCAGGACGAGCCCGACGATTTTGTGATCGCCACCGGCGAGCAGCATTCGGTGCGCGACTTCGTGGAGCTGGCGTTCGCGCATGTGGGCCTGGACTGGCAGAAGTACGTGGTGATCGACCCGTCGCTGCTGCGGCCCGCCGAGGTGAACCGCCTGCGGGGCGACGCCAGTAAGGCCCGCCGCATCCTGGGCTGGGAGCCTACGGTAACCTTCCGCGAACTGGTGGCGATGATGGTCGATGCCGACCTGGCGCTGCTCTCCGACCCGGTTGCTCGCCCGGGGCGTCCGTAGCCCAACCGCAGCGTGCCGCGTCCAGAACATTGAGGAGGCCGTGGAGCGCGCAGTGGCTCCCCACGGCCTCCGACTCCCTCTCACGTTCTTCGTGCGTTTGGGCCCGAACTGGAGGAGGGCACCTGCGCCATCGGACGTGACGGCTGCGTTTCGCAATCCAAGCGGCCGCGGCATCAATCGAGCGTGGGCGTCAGTTCGTTGCCGGCACGCGTCACTAAGGTCGCGAACTCGCGCACGTGGATCTTGTCGGAGATGAACTTGACGGCGCTGTCGCCCAACACCACGTTGGCTCCGCCGATGTGGAAGCCGTACACCTCGGACGTGCCGATGGAGTTGTAGTACGGGTGCGGGAATACCGGGCCCACGTCCTCGCCATTGGTCCGGTTCACGGCGTAGGGGCCGGGAATCTCGGTGCCGTCCTCGCTGGCTCCGTCGATGCTGATGTCGGAGGCCGGGCGGCACCATCCGCCGCCGTTCACCCGCTGCTCGGCCGGGTTGGGATTCACCAGCTCACGCTTGCGATACAGGTACGGTCGGGCGCCGCTTTCGGCAAACATGATGGTGTTGGAAAGCCCATCGGTGACATCGCTCAGGCTCACCTTGCCGTTGTACTCCAGCATGCCGACGCCGGCCTTGGCCAGGCCCAACGCTTCCAGCCGCTGATCGACATAGATCGTGGGCGAATAGTCGGTGGCGGCGCCCACATTCTGCACCCAGGGGTTCGCTTCCGGCAGCCCATCCAGCCGGTCGGGCTTGGGCGACGAAGGGCACTGAAGTACTGGAATCCGCTGATTCACGGCGTCGAGATTCGCCGGATCGTGCCAGTTCTTGGTCTGGTCGTAGTTGTCGTAGCGCGAGCCCTGCTCGAAGAACGGCAGCAGGAAGGTAATCGCCGCGATACGCGGCAGCGGTGTCAAGCCCGGCGGCCGTTGACTGGTCGGCAGACGCTTATACGCATCTTCGTACGTGAGGGCCGCGATACCAAGCTGCCGGATGTTGCTCTGGCACGCGCTGCGGCGGCTCGACTCGCGGGCAGCCTGGATCGCCGGCAAGGCCAGCGACACTAAGATGCCAATGATCGCAATCACCACGAGCAACTCAACCAGTGTGAAACCTCGGTGTCTCAATCGCATCATACATGTCTCCAACAACAGGGATGGGGCAATCACTTCAAGCTGATGGGAGGAACCTCGTTGCGGCCTTCGCGGACCGTGATCGAAAGTTGTGACGTCTTGGCAGACGCATATTCGGCCGGCAGTACGTTCCGGCCGGGCCGGGTGTCGTCGGCATTGGACGGCAATTTGAAAAGCTGCACGGTGACCTTATAGGTGCCCGCCGGCGCGCCATCCCCGTTTTCATAGGTGGTGATTCTGAACGAGCCGTCAGACGCGGCTTTGGCGCTGGGCCGCAGGTCTTTCAAAGATTCATCCGCGGGATGTAGTGTGATGATGGCGCCTTCGAGCGAGCCGCCGTCATAAACGATCTTGCTTTCCACCGGATGAACCGGCAGGCGATCGAACACTTCCTCGCCGCAGCCGGTAAACGTCAGCACGTGCAGAATCGCCGCAACCCAGAGCGGCCGGCCAGGCAGCCGGTTTCGGCATGGAGTTTGAATGAAGAATGTCGGTGTCATCCTGGACATTGCAAAAGTCCTGTTCAGGGAGCGTTTACGTTCCACACTCAAAAAGGAAAACGAGCGCGCAATACCTCGCCCGCCTGCGAAAACAGGCAACGCGACCTGCCGATCGATGAGATGCAAGCAGACGGTGGCCGCCCCGTGCCACGGCGCAGCGCGACGCGCAAGCCACGGCACGTGCAGGCGGCTTGATTGAACTGGCCAACAATCGTCCGGTTTCAGAACGGACGCGTACCCAAGTAGATTGATCGGTGGTGGGCTGGCGCTGGCAGAGTTGTCAGTTCCCCGGCTTCTTCCAGGGATACTGCAAGGAGCGATGATCGATCTCAGGAAGAAGGACTGGGACGCTTTGACTAGGGGGTTCCAAACCCTTTGGCGTCCCTTGATGTGGGGCTGTAGATGGGCATAACGCGTGCCAATTTGTCAGTCGGTGTGAAAAATCCAGGAATTATGCCATGAAGACCGTGCGCTATAGAGTCACCATGCGCGCATGAAAACCGAGATCCTATCGCTGGAATTTACGCCTAAATACCAGCGAGTGCATCGTCGGCTGCCTGTATGAAAGCGCCGATAAGGAATTCAGTCGGCATGATGCGAAGCTTGCGGTGGCTGACGCTGGTGCAGATTTTCCCCGGGGTACGTGAGCACGAACGAGGGCTATATCCATGAAATATGATGGGCAGCCATGGGATCCAACGGGGGAGTAGCCGTGAGTTATGATGGCTGGAGCGAATCGGGAGATGCTCGGCATACCATCATGGCCACGCGGTCACCGCGCGAAGCGCTGCGCGTGGCGCAGCCAAGAATCAAAAAAACTCACGGAAGTACCGCGTGAAGATAGGCCGATTCCTGCCTTGCGTTCACTCGGCAATCTCCGGCTCCACAAGCCGGGCCAACTGCTCCAGCGATTCTTGCCAGCCCAGGTAGCAATCGGCTACCGGGATGACTTCCGGCAAGCCTTCCTGCACCACGTTCAATTCCGTGCCGCACGAAACGGCAGTTAGCGTGACCGTGGTCCGCATTTCGCCGGCCAGGTTCGGGTCTTCAAACCGGTCGGTGTACACGATGCGCTGGTTCGGCACCAACTCCAGGTACTCGCCGCCGAAGGTATGCACGGCGCCGGTGGTGAAGTTGGTGAACGACATCCGGTAGGTGCCACCGACTCGGGCGTCCATCTGGTGCACCGTGGCTGTGAAACCGTACGGCGGCAGCCACTTGGCGTAGGCCTCGGGGATAACGAATGCGCGATAAACCTTCTCGGGCGAGGCGCGCAGCACGCGGTGCAGTCGAACCGTACCAGTAGCCATGGTCACGGAGCCTTTACGGTGGGGAGGTGAAGATCGAGACATGCTGAGCTGTGGCGCGTGCGCCACCGGCCGGTTCAATCTACCCGAAGCCGCGCCCCTCTCCCAGGTAAGAAATGCGCGCTCGCACAGCACTACTTCAGCGCAGCCCAGCAGCCGTGGGCAAACGACGGGAGCTTATACGTACCAGTAGTTATAGATCCATGGATGCGTCCATGGATTCCAGGTCGGGTACGCGGCCGAAAGGACCGAGGCCGCCAGCATGACGAGCGCCAGGCCATGCAGCCAGCGGCTGCGCATCCGATCCAGCGCCGGCAACATGCCGATGGCCCACATGGGCGCGAACCAGAACATCCAGCGGAAGCCGGCGGTCATGCCGCCGTAGTTGCGGTCGGCCAGCGGCCGGAAGATATAGAACAACAGGCACAGAACGCTGAGCGCCGTAATGAAGGCCAGCAGTCCTCGCAACTTGCGATCGTTCGATCGCGCCAGCCCAATGCCCAGGCCGGCCACGGTCAGCAGCCACACCGGCGTAAGCGAGAAGATGCCGTGGTGGCCAAACGTCACGTGCCAGGCGTATCGGGCCACCGAGGGTTCGCCGCGATCCAGGCCGATCTTATTGCCTTCGCGCCAGTAGCTTTCGCGGTAGCGGCCGTGGCTGTCGACGTAGGTGTAGTCGTACCAGTTATCCTCGGGGTTGGTCTTGGAGCGGTGCATGTACGGCGGCCGCAGGCTGTCGTGCGCGATGTAGTTGGTGGCGAAGAAGGCTGCCGCGACCACGGCCGCCGCCGGCACGCCCGCGATCAACGTTGCCCGGGGCGCGGTGACCAGCAGGGCCAACCCCAATAGGCCAAAGAACGAGAGCGCGGGCAGCTCGCAGGCTGCGGCAAATGCGGCGAAGAACCCGGCCAGGGCGAAGTACCGTAGCCGCCGCTCGCCGTCCCACCAGATCCGCACGGCCGCGTACAGGGCAATGACCACGCTTATGGCCCCGGGCAGGTGGTTGTTGATCACCACGGCAAACGTGTTGAGGAACGTGCCCAAGGTGAACACGGCCATGGCGAACATCCGCCCCCAATCGCTGGTGCCGACGCGTTCCACGATCTGGGCGAGCAGGTAATACGCCAGCAGCAGCGGCAGCACGTTGACGGTAAACAGCAGCACACGGCCGATCTCGTAAGGCCGCGTGCCTAGCGTATGGCCGGTTAGCTTGTGGATGATCCAGTATTCGCCGGCGATCAGCGTGGCCAACAGCGGCGGCTTGCTGGAGTAACGCCGCATTTCGCGGTCGCGGTTGCGGTGCATTACCATGTCGATGGTATCCCAGCCGCGTTGATCGACGATCTTGTCGATCTCGTACGTGCCGTGTTCCACCAGCGAGCGCACCGTGGCCAGGCGGCTGCGATCGTTGCCGCTGAGGAACGGACGCCGCGTACGGTATCGCGCGGCGGCCCGGCGGGCTTCTTCGTTGAGTTGCCGCTGGAGTTCTTCGCCTTCGATGCCGGCGGCGATCAATTCCTGCCGCTTGGCTTCCAGGTGCTGGTTGGTGCGATACCGTTCCAGCGCGTACTGGTCGACGGCGTCCACGGCCATGATGCGGCCGGTCATGCCGCCCACGGCCACGGCGATCAGCAGCCAGTAGCACATCCACCGCATCCGCGCGGCGCGATCCTCGGCCAGGACTTCGCCGGCCGGGTTGAACGGTTGAGGTGGTTGGGGCGAGGTGCTTTCTGCTTCCTTAGCGCCGCGGTGCTCCGGGCGGCGTTCAGGCTGATCGCTCATGGGGGATTCCGGTCTCGGTGTGGGGCGGGGTTTCCTCGGCGACGGAGTAGGTATCGGCGTCGCGGCCGGTGTAGGCCGTGATCAATTCAGCCAGAAAACCCACCGACATCAACTGGCCACCCAGCAGCATGGCCCCCAGCGAGTAAAAGAACAATGCCCTTTGGTGCAGGTCCACCGGCGGCCCGAACTGCTCGCTCCACACCCGCGACACAATCCACAGTGCGGTCAGAAACGCCAGGCACAGTCCGCCGGCCAAGAAGCACAACAGGCCGATGGTCCCCAGCAGGTGCTGCGGCCGCTGCCCATACCCGGTGAGGAACTTCACCGTGAGCAGGTCCAAAAAGCCCTTCATGAACCGCTTGAAGCCGTACTTGGAGTGGCCGAACTTGCGGGGCCGGTGGGCGATGGCGATCTCGCCGACGCGGAAGCCCCGGGCGTGGGCCAGCACCGGCACAAAGCGGTGCAGTTCGCCGTAGAGTCGGATTTCGCTGAGGACCTCGTGGCGGTAGCACTTCATGCCGCAGTTGTGATCGTGCAGCTTGACGCCCGTCAGGCTGCTGACCATGGCGTTGAACACGCGGCTGGGCAGCACCTTGTGCCAGGGATCGTGCCGGATCTTCTTCCAGCCGCTGACCACGTCGAGGTCGCCTTCCAGCTCGGCCAGAAAGCGTGGGATCTCGCGAGGATCGTCCTGGAGGTCGGCATCGAGCGTCATCACCACGTCGCCCTCGGCGGCGTCGAAGCCGGCGCTCAGCGCGGCCGCCTTGCCGAAGTTGCGGCGGAAGCGGATGCCGCGCACCCGGGCATCTTCGGCGGCCAGTTTCTGGATGATCTTCCAGGAGCCGTCGCGGGAGCCGTCATCGACGAAGATGATTTCCAGATCGTAGCCGTGCTCGCGCCCCACCGCCGTAATTTCTTCGTACAGCGTCGGCAGGCTCTCCGCTTCGTCCAGGACGGGAACGACGATCGATAGCTTTTCGGGCATGAAGGTACGCACCCCTGCGGCGGCGGGATAGTCGATAGGGAGGGCAAGGCAGGCTGCGGGCGGCCACACAATTGTGACCAGCCTAACAGCATAATCGACAGCCGCCGCCGGGGCGAGGCTAAGCGCTCGCCGTGGATGCCGCAGGGAGCAAGACCGCTATGCCGCGAGAATCTTGGGCAGTTCGCGCAGATCGAGATTGCCGCCCGAGAGCAGGCCCACAACCCGTTTGCCCTGCAACTGGCCGCGGAGTTTGAACGCGGCGGCGGTTGTGGCCGCGCCGGCGCCTTCGGCCAGGTTGTGGGTTTCTTCCAGCAACAGCCGGCAGGCCTGGCGCAGTTCGTCCTCAGAAACCAGCACCACGTCGTGCAGGTGTCGCCGCAGGATGTTGAAGGTCATTTCGGCCGGGACGCGGGTGGCCAGGCCTTCGGCCCAGGTAGTGGCCGAGCCGGTGGAGAACATCTCGCCACGCCGCCACGATAGCGCTACCGACGCCGCGTTCTCTGCCTGCACGCCGATCACCTTGGTGGTGGGGCTCCGCCACGCAGCCACCAGCGAGGCACCTGAAGCACTGCTGCCCAGCCCGATGGGTACCAGCAACACGTCGGGAGGCGGCCCTTGTTCGAGCACTTCCAGGGCCCAGGTCGCCACGCCGGCAATCAGATACGGCTCATTGCCTGAGTGCACGTAGCGACAGCCCCGTTCGGCCACGAGCTGTTCGCAGTATTCGCGGGCGGAGTCGTAATCGTGCCCATGCTCGATCACCTCCGCACCCCAGTTGCGGATGGCCTGCGCCTTGCCGGGGTTGATGCCCTCGGGCATGATCACCGTTAGCTGCGCGCCAAACTGCCGGCATGCATAGGCCAACGATTGGCCGTGGTTGCCTGTTGATACAGCGATGAAGCCCCGTTGGCGTTCGTCGTCGCTGGCGGCTGCTACCAGGTTGATGCCGCCGCGCACCTTGAAGGCTCCGGTCGGCTGGTGGTTCTCGTGCTTGAGCGAAAAATCCAAGCCCAGGCGTTTGACCAGGCCTGGCCAGCGATACAGCGGCGTGGGCGAAAGGTACGGGGCGATGCGCTCGCGGGCAGCCAACACATCGTCGAACGTGATCGGATCGTCGGCGTGTGAACCCATGTCAGGCTCCCTGGTGGCTCGTGGAACGTGCATCTCGGCTGGCTGTTAGAGCCGCGGAGGCGGCACAAGGTTCGCCCCTGCCGGCAGGTTCACGGCCGCTTGAACCGATCGTCCGAGGCAGCCTGCTAGGCGGGAACCTTTTTCTCCGAGGCGTACGCCAACTGCCGCACTAAGGCCTTCATCCGTTTCATATAGCTCCAGTGTTCAACCTCGATCGAGTGGCGGTCGCTCGCCGTGTAATGGATGCCGGCGCCCAGGTCCTCGGCCGTGGCTTGCGTGGCTTTCAACCGTTGTAACATCGGAGCCGCCTGCGTGCCTTCACGCAGCGACTTGAGGAACAAGGCAATCGCCTTGGTTTGCCAGTGAACCAGCGAGAAGATGCCGCTGTCGGGCTGGATCATGCCGGCCACAAACAGCGTATCGCAGCGCGGATGGAACACGTTGCGGTAGAGCTGCGGGCGGCCGTCGTACCAGTTCAACCATTTCTGGTCGATGAACGGAAACACCAGCCGGTAACCGGTGGCGCACACGATGACGTCGATCTGCTCCCGCGTGCCGTCTGCAAAGTGAACCCAGTGACCGTCGAGCCGGGCCACGTCGGGCTTGGGCCGGATATCACCGTGCCGCACATAGTACAACAGCAGCGTATTGACGATCGGGTGTGTTTCAAACAGTTGATGGTCGGGCTTCGGCAAACCGTACTGCTCCGGCCGGCCGACGCTCAGCCGCAGCAGCAGGTGCGTCAGCTTCCGCCGTAACCACAGCGGCAGCCGCAACCGGTGCAGAAAGTCGCCACCCTGGTCGGCTGGCGCCCCCAACAGGTACTTGGGGATGAAGTAATAGCCGCGACGAAAACTCTGAAACGTCGCGGCGGCGTTCTGCGCGGCCTCCACCGCGATATCGCAGCCGCTGTTGCCAGCGCCCACGACCAAGACCCGGCGGCCCTGGAAGATGTCGGGGGTTTTATACTCGGCCGAGTGCAGCATCTGCCCGTGGAACGTGCCTTGCCAGGTGGGCCACTTGGGGCAGCGATGGTGGCCGTTGGCGATCACCACGGCGCCGTACAACCGCCGCGAGCCGTCCGAGGCGGTCACCAGCCACCGCGGCCGGCTGCTGGCATACGGACCGGCCGAACCGTTGCCATTGGTATCGGCAACCAGGTTGCCCTGTTCATCCACCGGTTCGATCCGCACCACGCCGGTGTCGAACTGGATGCACTCCAGCAGGCCGAAGTGCTCGGCGTAGCTGCGCAGATACTGAAGCACCTGCGCATGGTGAGGATAGTCCGGGAACTCCTTGGGCATGGGGAAGTCGGGGTACTGCGTGAACGGCTTGGACGAGATCATGTGCGTGCTGCGATACACGCGGCCCGTCGGCGTGCCATAGTTCCAGTTGCCGCCCAGGTCGGACTCGCGCTCCAGCACGTCGACTTCCAGGCCCTGCTCGCGGAGATTCTTCGCCGCCGCCAGCCCTGAACTGCCGGCTCCCACGACGCAGACGCGGTCTTGTAGATCAATCGGGTTCACAACAGCGATTGTTGATCGGTCCAGCGCATCACGCCTATGCCGTTGGCCGCGTGTGCCCACGTCGGCCACGCACACGCCACGGTTTCGCCACGCCAACAAGGTCGTTCAATCTTCATGGTAACGAGGCAAGCCCGCGGCCAGTAGGGCCGGCCGGGCAACCCGCCGCCTGCTAGCCGCAGGCCAGCGGACGGTAAACGCTGTCGTGTTCCGTGCCGGCCGCCTTCTTTCCATGCGTTCCGTCAGTCTTCCCGCACCGCGGCGTGTTGCCGCCCGAGCGGGCGGGTGGTACCGTAGAGCGCCTCAGCCGCCGCGGTGGATTGCTGGCGGTGGCTTCTCGCCTGTGGTCTTCTGCCTGCCCCCCGTTTGCCTTCAAGGGTTTGCCGCCATGCCCAACATTGCGCCCGCCGACTTGAAAAAGTTTGCCACCGAGTTGTTGATTGCCGGCGGTGTGGGGCCCGACGAAGCCGCTTTGGTGGGCACCAGCCTGGTTGAAGCCAACCTCCGCGGGCACGATTCGCACGGCGTGATGCGGATTCCCTACTACCTCGACACGCTCCGCAAGGGCGAGGTGGTGGCCGGCGCCCCGTTCACCGTGATCAAGGAAACGCCCTCGATCATCAGCGCCGACGGCGGCTGGGGCTTCGGCCAGACCCAGGCCCAGCGGCTCATGCGGCGGATGATCGAGAAAGCCCGCGATACCGGCGTCTGCGTCGGCACCCTGATTCATTGCAGCCATGCAGGGCGGTTGGGCGAGTACTGCGAAATGGCCGCCGAAGCCGGCATGGTTTCCATGGTGATGGTCAATACCCACGGTCACGCCCGCCGCGTGGCCCCGCCGGGCGGTAAGGCACCGCGGCTGGGCACCAACCCCCTGGCCATTGGCGTGCCCTCGGGCGATCACACGCTGCTGCTGGACTTTGGCACCAGCGCCACGGCCGAAGGCAAGGTACGCGTCAAGAAGATCGCGGGCGAGAAGGTGCCCGACGGCTGGCTGCTCGATAGCGAAGGCCGCCCCACCAACGACCCCAATACGCTGTACGCCAATCCGCCCGGCACGATCCGGCCGATGGGCGGCGACCAGGCTTACAAGGGTTTTGGCCTGGGCCTGATGGTCGAGATCTTTGCCGGGGCGCTCTCGGGCGGCGTCTGCATCCGCGAAGTGCCCATCAATCAAAACGGTAACTGCATCTTCATGCAGGTGTTCGATACGGCCCAAATGGGCGCCGGCCAGGAGCACTTCCAGAAGGAAGTCACCGACCTGGAAGCCTTCGTGCGGAGCTGCCCGCGTATCGAAGGCGTGGACGAGATCCTGCTGCCGGGCGATCCCGAGCGGCGGACGCTCGCGCGCCGCAGCGTGGAAGGCGTGCCGATGGACGAAGGCAACTGGCGTGCCTTGACCGATCTGGCTGCCACGCTGGGCGTGACGCCGCCGGCCGTGTAGTGCGGACTCGCCCGTTCGACCACGGCGGTGCGGCGTCTGGCATGCGTGAGGCGTAGGCCCAGCTTGCGCCCAGCAGCAAATTGCTTTTTGCTCACACCGGGGGAACGTCATGCTGCACGTTGCTTTCCGCCGCTTGGTGTCTGGAACGTGCCTGGGGTTCGTAGCCGCCGTGGGCCTGGCTGCCTGGCTGGTCCCTATCGCACCGGCCAATGCCGATGAGCCGGCCAATGCCGCTGTACCGATCGAGCGGATTGTGCTGTTGCCTCCCGGCCCAGGCAATCCCCGCAATAGCGAAGGCGACTTGATCCGTCTGCGCGATGGCCGGCTGATGCTCGTCTACACGCATTTTGAGAGCGGGGCCGGCGATCATGCCGCGGCGTACCTGGCCGCCCGCTATTCCAGCGATGGCGGCCGTACCTGGACCGATCGGGACGAAACCGTGCTGCCCAACGAGGCAGGGCTGAACATCATGTCGGTCTCGCTGCTGCGGCTGGCCGACGGCCGTATTGCGCTGTTTTATCTGCGCAAGAACTCGCAGCAGGATTGCCGGCTGGTGGTCCGCTTCAGCACGGACGAAGCCCGCACCTGGAGCAAGCCCACGCTGATCGTGCCCGACGACAAGATCGGTTACTACGTGCTGAACAACGATCGCGTGGTGCAGCTTGCCAGTGGGCGGCTGGTTGCGCCGCTGGCCCAGCACTATGGACCGGGGCAGGAGAAGTTCACCGGGGCGGGCAAGATCATCTGCTACTACAGCGACGATGCCGGCCGCACCTGGCAGGCTGGCAGCTACGCCGAACCAGCGGCCGAGCACCACGGAGTGATCTTGCAAGAGCCGGGTGTGGTGGAAACCAAGCGGGGCCTTTTGATGTTCTGCCGTGCCAGCGGCGGCAGCCAGTTCATGGCCCTATCTGCTGATGGTGGTCAAACCTGGTCGGCCCTGGAACCTTCGGCGCTGAAGTCGCCGCTTTCGCCGGCTACGATCGAACGCATTCCTAGCACCGGCGACCTGCTGGCCGTGTGGAACGATCACAGCAACATCGCCCCGGAATTGCGTGGCAAACGCACGCCGCTCGCGGCCGCGATTTCCACCGACGAGGGCCGCACCTGGCAGCCGGCGAAGATCCTGGCCGATAACCCGCACGGCTGGTACTGCTACACGGCGATGCACTTTGAGGGCGACCATGTAGTCCTGGCGCATTGCGGCGGCGACCGCCGTCACAACAACGGCCTGGCGGAACTGCATATCACGCGCTTCCCGGTGCAGTGGCTGTATGACAAAACGCCCGCGATGCGTGATTGACGCTTGAATGATAAATGGTGCCGTGTGCCACGGCCGTATGGTGGTTGCTTGCAACCACCATATACGTGCATAGCTGCCGCCAAACCAAATGTTGGTCTGCACAGCGGACCCTACGTGGTGGGCACGCAAAACACGCCACAAAATTTGCCGTCCATCCCCGGCTTCTGGTACAGAGACAGGGGTTGCTGAAGGCTGCCGGTTCTCTATTTGCTGGGGGTGGCGATGGGCATCGACGATTCCTTTGCGGCGGAGCAGGTGGGCAAGGGGCAGGGCGACGAGCAGAGGCAGGGCGAATCGGACTACATCACGCGGCACTGCTTCGTGCTGTGTAAGAATCCGCCGCTGCCTGATGCAGAACGAGCCAAACGCATCGTGGCCGAAGTGTTCGGGCCTGACTATTCGGCCGAGGTTGATGGTGAGACCGTCGTGTCGGTAACGCGCGGCGAGGATGCCGTCGGCGTGCTGGCGTATATGCCGATGCCCATCCCCGGGGGCGAAGCCGAACAGTTCGCCGCGAGCAACTTCATGTGGCCTGAAGGCCCTGCCGAGGTCGCCCAGCATACAGCGCATGTCCTGGTGACGAATATCGGTGGCGAGGTCGATTCGGCCGTCGGCTCCGCCCTGCAAGTCTCGCGGCTGGCGCTGGTTGCCCTGGAGCTGTTCGATGGCATCGGCGTCTACTGGGGCAATGCCAGTGTGTGTAACTCGCGGGCTGCCTTCGAGCGGAGTTGCGCGTGGATGAACGAGTCGGACGTGCCGGTGTCCATGTGGCTGCGGCTCCAGCCCACGCTCAATAGCGAGGGCGAACGCGGCTTATACACCATCGGCATGAAGCAGTTTGGCCTGATGGAGATCGAAGTCGACCGCTACGACATGCTACCGCAGGAATTGCTCGACTTTGTCTGCAACGTGGCGCAGTATCTCATTCTGAATGGTCCGGTGATTAAAGATGGCGATACCGTGGGCGGCAGCGAGACCGAACGCATCCTGGTACGCCACCAGCCCAGCTTGATCGAACCCGAGCGGACGGTCTACAGGATCGTGTTCGACGCGTAACGGTGTAACGCGTGGCGGCCGTTACTCGGGCAGCGTGTATCGGGCTTCAATCAAACTGCGGATCAGCCGGCGCGATTGTGCCGGGTGCAGGTCGGTGCGGCGCTGAATCTGCTCGGCCTGATCGGCCATGTACTCGTCTTTGACCGAGTAGCGGAACCAGCGGGCGTAATCGCCGCGGCGGAGGTGATAGAGCCAGGTTTCATCGTCCACGCCGTCGGCAATCTGGAGGAACATCGCCAGGTTTTGCGCGCGGATGTTCAGGCGGTTATCCGGTCCGCGAAAGAAAAAGCTGCGGTGCCGCATGTTGCCTTCGGCGTACTTGCGGTGATGCCGGATCCGCTCGGCGGTGCCCGGGATGATCCGCATGGTGCGGGGCGGATCAGGCTGCCTCGGGAACCAGACCGTGGCCGTGCCGGGGCTGTTATCCAGGCCGGCGGGCCAGGTAAGCGGCTGGCCGATTGTATCGGCGAACTTGCGGATGGTTTTTTCGGGCGAGGGGCCAACGGTGATGATCACGTCGACCAGTTTGAGCACCGCCGGAACTAAATGATCGGGGTGCACCGTCACCAGGATGGTTTCGCCCAGTTCCTGCGGCGAGACGCGGCCAAACTGGGCGCATTCGCGCGGCAGCATGTGATGGGCTTCATCGAGCACGATCCAGTGCGGCCGGCCGGTGCGGGCGCGGATGGCTTGCAGGCTGGGGAACAGGTCGCTAAAGAACTCGGGCCGATCGGCCAGCGGGATGCCCAGCAGGTTGACGTTGATGGTGAGCTTGGGATTCTCAAGCAGGGCCAGCACTTCGTTGGTGGTGACGGCATGCCCTTGGTTGCCGATGGTGATCACATCGGTGAGTGTACCGTAGTCGCCTTCGGGATCGACGATGCAGAGCTGATAGCCTTGGCGGATCAGCCGCTCGACCAGTCCGGCGGCAACGGTCGACTTGCCGCTGCCGGAAGGACCGGCGATCAAAATATTCAGGCCGTAGGGCGGCACCGTGATCGGGCTGCCATCCTCGCGCTGGCCGATCGTGACCTTGTTTTTGGGCAGTTGGCCTTGCAGGTGGCACAAGTCGTTGGCCAACAGCGTGTCGACCAGTTCGGCGAAGCCGGCGCCGTTCTCGGCCTTGGTGATGAAGTTGGCTATCTCGCGGATCGAGGGCACGGCGTTGGCTACCGTCGCCGCGCATTCGCTGTGTTCCAGAAACGAGTGATCGTTCTCCGAGTCGCCGATGCCTACCACCTCGTGCCGCGAGAGCCCCAGTCGGCCCAGGGCGTAATCCATGCCGGTGGCTTTGTTGATGCCGGTGGGCAGCACCATCACGGCAGCCCGATTGAAGATCACGTGCAGTTCCAGGCCCAGCTCCTGGATGACCTGGAGCACGGTGGTATGGTGCGGCAGCCAGGTGCTGACGATCACGCGGCCCACTTCCAGGGGCGACACGCCCAACTCCTTGAGCCGCTTGACGAACTGCGGCGGCGGAGGCTCAGCCAGCGAGGTTTCTTTGCGGATCGCCGGTTCGTAGACCACAGCTCCGTTCTCGGCCACGATGCAATCGAACAGCTCAGGCTGGGGCAGCAGGGCGAACAACTCTTCCAACCGTCGGCCCGTATTGAGGATGAGTCGCCGGCCCGACGCCCGCAGGCGTCCGATAGCGGCGAGGGCGGTTTCCGAGGGGCGTCCACCATCGGCGGCAATGATGCCATCGTAATCGCTGACTACAGCCAGATACCGCACAGCAATCCTTTCCTGCCCAGAAGGTCGAACCCTTGCCGTGCCGCCCGGCAACCGAGCAGCGCCCGCTGCATTGTACCGGTGGCAGCGGTCAGGGGCGCCGCGTAACGAGAAGCTGGGGCATTGCGGCCCGCGGGCGGCGGCCGGGGCGCTAGCATCTAAGGCCATTGCCTGCCGGGAGATACGTTGCCATGATTACCCTGCGGCAAGGAAGTGGTGTTTTGACCGACTGAGCTGTTGGGGCCGCCGCCGCCAGACTTGCCCAGGCGGCAGTTGTGCGCGAAAATCCCATCAAGCGGGCTCGTTGCGTTCGCCTACCATCCAATCCCCTCTTGAGACGGGGGGTAAGCCGCCTCCCTCCGTTTGTCACTGCATTCCCGGCGATCCAGTATCTGAGCAACATGCGTGTTCTGTCGTACAACATCCACAAAGGGATCGGGGGACTCGACCGCCGCTATCGCTTGGACCGCATCTTGGAGGTCGTCGATCGCGAACAGCCAGATCTGATCTGTCTGCAAGAGGTCGATACCAACTGCAGCCGTTCCAACCATCACGACCAGCCGGCCATCCTGGTCGAGCATTTCCGCGCCGAGGGGCATTGCTATCAGCTCAACGTGCGGGTGAAGTCGGGCGGGTACGGCAACCTGCTGTTGTCCAAGTGGCCCATCCTGGAAAAGCACCAGCTTTCGCTGCGGCTCAAATGGCGCAAGCCGCGCGGCGCGCAGTTGGCCGTGATCGACAGTCCCGAAGGCCAGTTCCACCTGGTGAACTGGCACCTGGGCCTGGCCGAGGTCGAACGGCAATGGCAGGTGGAGCACCTGCTCAAGCATCACACCTTCCGCAGCCTGGCGGAGCTGCCGACCCTGATCGTGGGCGACTTCAACGACTGGCGCAACCGCCTGGCCAAGTGCGTCTTCGACCGGTACGACTTCCAGCAGGCCACCGCGCCCGTGTCGCGTTACCGCTCGTATCCGGCGTACATGCCTGTGGCCTCGCTCGATAAGGCGTTCCACCGTGGCGACTTGAAGGTGGAACACGTAAAGGTGGCCGCTTCCAAGTTGGCCCGACAAGCCTCGGATCATTTGCCGCTGGTGGTCGATTTCACCCTGCGATAGGCGTGGGGGGGATTGGAACAAAATTTGCTTTGTTTGCCGCCTATGCCAGGCCGGATCAGCCGCCGAGCTGGGCATGATGCGCCCCGGACCGTGCAAAATGCTTTCAGGCGGCCGCATCCAAGCGGTAGAATCAGCGTTTAGAGTCGCCAGCCGCCGACAGATCCTGTTCTGGTGTTCCCCTGTGTGCGGCTGTGGCAGTGGTCGGGCGTGGGCAGGTCAATCGGTGCGACTGTGGTTCCGTAAGCCGTCCCCCGCAGATCGGGAAGGAGATGGTGGACCATGCCTTACGTGGTGGTGGCAATCGCTGTGGTTACGGTCGTGACGGCGGCGCTGCTGTTCATTGTGCCACCGTGGCGGGAGTCACGGCGCCGGACACTGGAGGCCAAGCTGCAAAAAGACTTCCGCTTGCAGCGGGAGCGGCTGGAGGCCTTGTTTGTCGAGCAGGTAATGAACTCGGGCAAGCCCCGCGGGCTGCGGTGGCGCGAGCCGGAGTTCCATAACCCGGTGGTGTTTGCCCGCGATCGCAGGACCTCGCACATGATGGCCTTCGTCGGCCTGACGGTGTCGTTCGAAGCGGTCGAGGGCGGCGGCATGGAAGACGTGCCGGCGGTGGGCAACCTGCGGGCGGCGACGGCGCTGTTCCGCCACGATGGCCGCGCCTGGCAAACGGATGGCCGCGTGCTGTTCAACCTCGAACCGGCCGAAGCCGTGGCCTACTACGAGCGCGAGCTGGAAACCATCGTCGACGCTCCCAATCCCTAGCCGAGCCTGGGCGGCCGCCCAAGCCCCGCCGCCCGACGTTTCTGATAGCGGCCCCGGCTGCTCTCGCGGTGGCCGAATTGGTGCTTGGGCTGCCACCTTGTCTTACCGCGCTACCGCGTGCTGCCCGCTGGCTGGCGCCGGTTGTCTTCCGCTCTTTTCTCCCCAACGGGAAGCCGGCTTGTTGTGCGCGGCCCGATCGCGCTTGGGCATCGAGGACACGGGCCGGGGGACATAAACCCTTGCCCGGGAACTGGAAACCAGCCTTTCCAGAACTTACGATGGCAGCCAACACAGCCCCGTGGCTGTTTCTCGTTCCTTGTCTGGTTGATCGCTATGCAGTTTATCGAAATGACCGGCGCGACGTTGATGCGGTGCATCGACGGCGAAACCATTACGCCCGAACAGCTTCGCTCGGCGGGCGTTACCAACGACAGCCTGGTGCGGGTGAATCGCCAAGGTGATATTGAGCTTCGCCGCCACGATCGCTGGGACGTGATCGGCGGGCTGCTGGGCGATTACGAGCACCGCGTGCAGCGGGAAACCGGCCTGACCTGGGCATAACCCTGCGTCATGCCCGGCGCTGCCGCCAGGCATGACGGTTGGTACCGCCGAACTCGGTGCCGCCGAATACGGTTGCGTGGCCACGGGCTGATTGCAGAGCCTGGTGGCTGCAAGGGGACGCCCTTTGCGTGCGCGCTGCCGGTAACGACAGCTGTGCCGCGGTCACCGTTAAGTCTTCAACGTCGCCGGCCTGGCTCAATTGCGTTAACGATCTATAACTTCGGGGGACTCATCGATGCGGATTGCCCTAGCCTGGCTTCTGGTTGCAACTTCGGTGGCAATGGCGGGCGAGGCGTTGCCGCCGCCGCAAGGCAAGGTCGTGCCCGAAGGTGCCCGGCTGGAGCATCTGTTTACCCGGATGGCCGAGATTCGCGGCGGGCTGACCGAAGGTCCGGCAGCCGCTCCCGATGGCAGCATTTACTTTTCGGACATTCCCGAGGGCGCCGACCGCGGCATGATCCTGCGGTTCGACCCGGCCACCAAGCAAACCACCGTCATTACCGACGACAGCGGCAAGTCCAACGGTCTGTTCTTCGATCCCCAGGGCCGGTTGGTCGTGTGCGAAGGCGCCAGCTACGGCGGGCGGAGGATCTCGCGCTGGGATCTCAAGACCGGCAAGCGCGAAACGATTGTCGACAACTACCAGGGCCGCCGGTTCAACTCGCCCAATGATATCACCATCGACACCAAGGGGCGGATCTACTTCAGCGATCCGCGCTACGTGGGTCACGAGCCACGCGAACTGGATTTCCAGGGCGTGTTCCGCATCGACCCCGATGGCTCGCTGCACCTGGCAACCCGCGATGTCTCCAAGCCCAATGGTCTGGCAATCAGCCCCGATGGCCGCTGGCTCTACGTGGCCGAGCACGATAACGGCACCGACCGGATCGATCCCAACGCCCCGGCTCCCAAGTTGGGGGCGATGAAGATCCTGGCCTTCCCGCTGAACGACAACGGCGACGTTGCCGGACCGGCCAAGACGCTGATCGACTTCGGCAAGGAACGCGGCTGCGACGGCATGACGGTCGACGTGGAAGGCAACATCTACCTCACCATTCGCGAGCCGCGGCGACCGGGCGTGCTGGTGCTCGATCCGCAAGGCCGCGAAATCGCCTTCATCCCTACTGGCCCGGCCAATCAGCAGGGCAAGAAGGAAGTGGTCGGGCTGCCCAGCAACGTGGTTTTTGGCCGCGGTGCGGAAGCCAACGTGCTGTACATCACCGTCGATACCAGCCTGTACCGCATCCCGCTGCTGGTCAAAGGCTATCACCCGCTGCACAACGAGTAGGGCTGGCGCACCTGGCAGCCGACTAGCGGAGCAGGGGAGCGACGGTTTCCTAAACCGTGGGTGGCGGTGCGGCGTAATGAATGGCCAGCCACACGGTGGTCTGGTTCGGGTCGACCCATTCGACGCGGTGCCGGCGATGGGCGGCGATATGGACCCAGTCGCCGGGCCTCAGTTCCACCAATTGTTCCTGATCCTCAAACCGTAGCTTGGCCGCGCCGGCCAGCACCATCACCCACTCGTCCAGTTCCTGGTCGAACCAGAAGCCGGGCGGCGAAGTCTGGCCGCGGGTGACGATCCGTTCCAGGCGGAACGGGCCGCCGGTGAGCAGGGTTTCAAAGATCTCTTCGCCGGTTGGCGGCGGCAGGTCGCGCAGCAAATTGGCAGGCAGCATTGCAGCGGTCCTCCTTGTATGGAATTACTCGTCGGCCATCACCGCTTGCCCAGCCAGGCGGCCGCTGGTGATGGCCCAGGCGATATGCAGGCCGTGTCCCCACAGAACTTGTCCTCCCAGGCCATTTTGACCCACGGCATGCAGCCCGGGGATCGGACGACTCTGTTGATCGAGCACTTGCAGCCGCTGGTTGATCGCGGCCCCGCCTTCGGTGGTGGTGAAGTACGCCTTCACCGGCCCCAATAGCAGCCACGGTCCCTGCTCCATGGGGTGGGTATCGCCCGTGCGGCCGTAAGGATCGTCGG
>CALBRZ010000024.1 GCA_937927735.1 uncultured Planctomycetales bacterium | reverse complement strand
GTAAGGCCGACAGAGCTGCGTAGCCCGGCAACATTGATGACGTTTTCCCCCCAGCACGGCACAGCGACATGAATCTTGCCGAAGATTTCTGGCCGATCCTGATCGTGGGCGGACTGGTCGCGCTGGCGCTGGCCGTGGCATTTCGCCAGACCGGGCAGCGGGGCTTTGCCATCGGGGCCGCGGTAGCCGTGATGCTCACCCTGCTGGGTTGGCTGGTGGAATGGGCGATCGTTACGGAACGCGAACGCGTGGCCCTCACCGTACACCTGGCTGCCGATCATCTGCGGGCAGATCGCGATGCCGAACTGCTGGCGATGATCGCGCCGGATGCCGCAGAACTGCGGGCGTTGGCCCAGGCGTATCTGCCTCGTTTTGGCGAGGCCGAAGTTTCGATCAGCGATCTGACCGTGGAGATCAGCGATGCGGTTTCGCCGCCGCTGGCAACGGTGGAAACCTTCGGCCGGATCACGTTCACCCAACCGGTGAGCAGCGAAGCCATGTACAACTCGATTGGCCCGCTGCCGCTGGTGATCCGCCTGCAAAAGTATGACGACCAGTGGTTGCTGGTCGGTGTCCGCTGGGAACGTAGCCCAATGAATCGGAAACGTGGGCGTTAGATCGTGGATGGACTCCGCGAATACGATCAGGCCCACCCAAGCGCCGAGATTGAAGTGTATCGCTATAACTCGGTGTCGGTACGCATCCGAGTGTTGAACCCCGAGTTTGCGAACGAGTCCTGCGCGGAGCGTGAGGACGAAGTCTGGGCGATCCTGAATAAGCTGTCCGAAGAAACGGTAGCAGAAGTCAGCCTGCCCCTCCTTCTCACGCCGGAGGAAGCAAAGAAATCGCTCGCCAGTTGCGAGTTTGACGATCCGATTCCTTCCAGGCTCTGACTTCCTTCGTGCCGTCAGAGTGGTGATGGTCGCTCGTTACTGCCGGACACGCGGCCGCACGCTGATGCTCAGGTCGGGGCGTTGGTTTTTCAATTCGTCCAGCACGGCGCGGCGGACTTGGCCCGCATCGAGCTGCACGTAGCGAAGCTGTTGGCAATCGGCGAGTGCCGCCACGCCTTCGGGCGTCACGTTGCTGCCGGCCAGGTAGAGCATTTGCAGATGCGGCAGCCGGGCTAAGGTTGCCACACCGGCGTCGCTCACCGGTGTGTGTTGCAGCGACAGGCTTTCAAGCTGCGGCAGACGTTCGAGTTTCGACAGGGCTGCATCGGTGATGGCGGTTCGATCGAGCCGTAACGTGCAAATGGCCGCGCCATCGAGCGCGGCCAAGGCTTTCGCGGTGATCGAAGCACCACTTAAGTCCAGGCTGGTGACGCCGGGCAGGTAGAATGTCCAGGGCGAAAGCTCCGCAAGCAGTTCATCACGCACGGCCGGGCCGGTCAGTTCCACCGCCACGACGATGCCGGTAGCCGGGTTATCGTGAGCATAGCGCACCTTGCCACCAGCGGCGACGATCAACCCTGCGGCCCGGTTGGACGCGGTGCTGGTGTAGTACCAGATGCCACCGGTCAGCCCAAGCACGCCAATGACTGCGGCGACGATCGCCAGCAGCTTCCATGTAAAGAACCGCGGGGGATGCAGGGCCCGGTCGATACGGGGTAGCCTTGTTGGCGAGGGCAACTCAGCGCGACCACTGGCTGGCTCGGACATGGGCGCACCCCTCCAACGAGGACAGGCCGCGATTGCTGCCCCCCCTGCCCTGCCCATCCGTCAGGCACACTTGACGCAGCACGCTGCCGCGCCAGTGGCATGATAGCCGGCGGCGAGGCTTACGGCTGCGCCTGCACCACTTGCTGAGCGGCCGGAGCCTGGGCGCTGGGGATGCCCTGCTCGGCCTGGGCCGGCGTCAGCACGGCGTCGGCCTTGTTCAGCAGCGGGCCGGGAGCCAGACCGATCACCACCGTCAGCACGGCGGCCACGGCACCGGCCACGAAGGAGGCCAATCCGCCTTCGCTCTTCAGCGTCGCTCGGGCCGGCTTGAAGTACGCCACGCCGATCAGCCGCAGATAGTAGGCCGCGGCGATGGCGGCGTTGAGGGCACCCACAACCACCAGGAACACGAACCAGTTGCCCAATCCGGCCACGGCGGCATCTTGCGCCTCGCGGACGCCCAGGGCGACGAAGAAGACCTCGAACTTACCCCAGAAGCCGGCCAGCGGCGGGATGCCTGCCAGGCTGAACATGAACACGGCCAGCATGACGCCACTGATGGGATGCGTGCGGCCCACGCCTTCCAGATCGCTGATGTGTTCGACGGGCCGTTCGCGGCTGCCCAGCCAGGTGAACACGGCGAACGTGCCGACCGTGGCCAGCGAGTAGATCACCAGGTAGAACACGGCTGCGTCGACGCCGTTGAGGGCGCCGGGCGTGCCGGTTTGCAGGTTCACGGCAAACGCCGCAGCAATGCCGATCAGCATGTAGCCGGCGTTGGCAATCGACGAATAGGCGAACAGCCGTCGCAGGTTGTCCTGCCACAGGGCCAGCACGTTGCCCACGGTCATGGTCAGCAGGGCCAGGATCAGCGCCAGCCGCCAGCCGTAGGTTTCCAGCGTGGGCATGGCCAAGGTGGTCACACGGATCAGAGCGGCAAAACCCACCACCTTCGGAATGACGGACAACAGGGCCGCGTTGCCGTTGGTCGTACCCTGGTACACGTCCGGGGCATAAAAGTGGAACGGCACGGCCGCGATACGGAAGCCCAAGCCGGCAAAGATCAGCACCAAAGCCAGACCGCCCAGGATGTGCCAGCTGGCCTGATCGGCCGCGCGGGCACGGAGCGTTTCGGCAATGGTGGTCAACTGCGTGCTGCCGCTGATGCCGTACAAGAAGCTGAAGCCGTAGAGCAGCACCGCCGACGACAGGATGCTCAAGAAGAAGTACTTGGCCGCCGATTCCTGGCTGGCCACGTCATGCCGGCCCAGGTACAGCAGCACGTATGTCGGAATGGAGACCAGTTCCAACCCCAGGAACAGCAGCACCAGCTCGTCGCTGCCGGCCACGAGCATCGTGCCGCAGATCATGTACAGCAGCATGGATACGATCTCGCCCGACTGCGCCGGGTTGGTCGAGCGGGCAAAGATCATCAAGAACAGCGCGCCCAGGGCCAGCGTCGTGTAGCGGAAGTAGATCGCCAGCGAGTCGGCGGCCACCGGGCCCAGGTTCTGGGCCTGCGGCGACTGGCCGGCCAACAGCAGCGCGGCCACGGCCAGCGATGCGCCAGCCAGCCACCACCAGGCGGCACGGCCCCGCAAGAAGGCCGCCAGCACCAGGATCAACGTCGCCGCGGCGGCCACCACGGTTTCGGGCAGCAGCCACTGGACCACGCTTGACGATAGGTAGATGTTTCCGTCCATTCCGGATCGATCAGTATTTTGATTGTTCGGTGGGGGGAACGTTGTCGGGGGCTGGGGCCGGCGGTTAGTAAGCGGCCTGCACCAGCAGCGAATCGGCGGCCGGCATCAGCAGCGACATCGCCGGGGCGTTTTGCCGGGGATCGAACGACGGGGCCGTGTCCTCATCGCTGGCGGCCGGCTGCATCGGAGCCGCGTGCTCGGCCGGAGCCGTGGTGGCTTCAGCAGCATTGGCCGGTTGGGCCGCCGGAGCATCGGCCGTCGTCTGGCTGTCTTCTTGTGCCGTGGCCGTAGCCGGTTCGTAGGCGGTATCGACGTAGGTGCCGGCCTTCTGGGCGAGCGGGTCGAGCGTGTCGCTCATCCGGTTCAGGAAGAACTCGGGGAACAACCCGATCCAGAACACGAACACGCCCAGCGGAGCCAAGGCCGCGATTTCGCGGAACGACAGGTCGCGCACCGGCTCGTGGTGGTGATCGCCGTGGCCGTGTTCGGCGGGCGGCTCCTTCAGTTCGCCGAAGAACACCCGCTGCACCAGTTGCAGCATGTACCAGGCCCCCAGCACCACGCCGCTGACGGCGACCACGGCGGTCACCCGCAGCTCGGGACCGATGACGCTGGTGTTGGTGAAGCCGCGTTGGAACATGCCGGTGAGGATCAGGAACTCGCCGGCGAAGCCGTTCAGACCCGGCAGGCCGATGCTCGAGAACGTGAACAGCAGCATGAAGAAGGCCAGGATCGGCGTCCGCTTGGCCAGACCGCCGTAGGCCCGGATCTCTCGGGTGTGATACCGCTCGTAGATCATGCCCACGATGGCGAACAAACCACCGGTCGAGATACCGTGGTTGATCATCTGCAGCACGCCGCCTTCCAGCCCCAGCTCGTTCAGGGCGAAGATCCCCAGCATGCAGAAGCCCATGTGGCTCACGCTGGAGTAGGCGATCAGCCGCTTCATATCGCTTTGGGCCAGGGCGACCAGCGCACCGTACACGATGCCGGCGGCCGAGAGCCCCAGAATCCACGGCATGCAGGCCGCGGTGGCATCGGGCAGCATCGGCAGGCTGAACCGCACGAAGCCGTAGGTCCCGATCTTGAGCAGCACGCCGGCCAGCAGCACCGAGCCCGCGGTCGGAGCCTGCACGTGCGCCAGCGGCAACCAGGTGTGCAGCGGGAACAGCGGTACCTTGATCGCAAACCCGATGAACAGCGCCAGGAAGATCCACATCTGGATCGAGGGATCGATCGGGTTTTGCGCCAGGTAGTGCTTCAGGGCGGCAATCGAGAACGTGAGTTGCCGCCCGCTGTCGGCCGGCTGGCCGAAGTACACCAGCAGCACGATCGCCAGCAGACCCAGGAAGGTCAGCACGCTACCGGCCAGGGTGTACAGGAAGAACTTGATCGCCGCGTACTGCTTTTCTTCGTAGCCCCAGATGCCGATCACAAAGAACAGCGGGATCAGCGTGAACTCGAAGAACACGTAGAACAACAGGATATCGCGGGCGGCAAATACGCCCAGCATGCCTGTCTGCAGCAATAGCAGCAGCGCGTAAAAGCCGGGCGCGCGATCCTTGATCGACTCCCAACTGACCAGCACCGCCGTGACCATCAGCAGGCTGGTCAGGGCGAACATCCACAGGCTCAGACCGTCCAGGCCGAACGAGAACCGGATGTCCATGCCCGAGCTGGCCGACTGCAACCAGGTGAAATCGCTTTCGGCGAATTCGTCGGGCGAGGCGGCTTGCGCGCTGTCGGCCCGGTAGAGGCCGCTGCGGTTATCGGCCCCCGGCTCATACTGGCTGACCAGCACGATCGAGAGCACGAGTGTCAGCAGCGTGACGACCAGGGCGAGGGTGCGCGCAGGTTTGCGTCCCGCCTCGGGCATGGCCCAAAGCATGGCGGCGCCGACCAGCGGCAGAAAGATAATCACCAGCAACAGGGACGACATTCGCGCCTCACCACAACAAGCTACCGATCAATACCAACACGCCCAGCACCATGGCCAAGGCATAGAACTGCACCAGGCCGATCTGCAGCGGCCGCAGCAGGCTGCCGATCGCCCGGGGAATCCAGCCGACCAGGTTCACCAGCCCGTCGACCAGCAGCCGGTCGAGGAAGGCGAACAGGTACGCCAGGGCCCACAGCGGCCCGACGATCAGCAGGTTGTAAATCTGGTCGACGAAGAACTTGCCGTAGCTGAGCTGATACAGGTACAGCGAGCGGCCGACGGCCGTCAGCGAGTTCACCAACTGGCCGCCCCGCAGGTACAGCAGAGCCGCCAGGCCGATGCCGGTCACGGCGACCAGCGTGCTGGCCACGGCCACGCTCATGTGGAACTGCTCGGCCGGACCGGTGGCCCGGATGCCCGAGTACGAGAGCGACGGCGTGCGACCCAACAGCTCGGCAAAGGCATGGCCCAGGAAGCCGACCACCAGGGCCAGCACCGCCAGGATCACCAGCGGCACCGTCATCACCTTGGGGGATTCGTGGGCGTGGTGCCCGGCCTCGGGCGGAATCACTTCTTCGCCGTAGAACGTGCGGAAGAACGCGCGGAAGGTGTAGAACGCCGTGAGCAGCGCGGCCCCCGTGCCCAACCAGTACAGCACCTCGTACAAGGTGTGGTTGGCGCCGGGGTGTCCTTCGTG
The DNA here is from genome assembly GCA_937927735.1 of uncultured Planctomycetales bacterium. GTDB lineage: Bacteria > Planctomycetota > Planctomycetia > Pirellulales > S012-138 > CALBRZ01. The sequence goes on along the minus strand of CALBRZ010000024.1, from coordinate 91,328 downwards.
GACGGCGCTCAGGATGGCGTCCTTGCTCCAGAAACCGGCGAACGGCAGCAAACCGGCCAGGGCCAGCGCACCGGCCAGGAAAGTCCAGTGCGTGTACGGCATCAGCCGCCGCAAGCCGCCGAAGTGCCGCATGTCGATCACGCCGCCCATGGCATGCATCACGCTACCGGCACCGAGGAATAGCAACGCCTTGAACACGGCGTGGGTGAACAGGTGGAACATACCGGCGGTGAAGCCGGCCAGCGTGCAGGTGCCCAGGGCCAGCAACATGTAGCCCAACTGGCTGACCGTGGAGTACGCCAGCACGCGCTTGAGGTCAGTCTGCGTCACGGCGATGACCGCCGAGAAGAAGGCCGTCAGGCCGCCGATGATGGCTACCACGTAGAAGGCCGACCCCGACTCCAGGAACAGCGGCGCGGTGCGAGCCACCAGGTACACACCGGCCGTCACCATCGTGGCGGCGTGGATCAGGGCGCTCACCGGAGTGGGGCCTTCCATCGCGTCGGGCAACCACACGTGCAGCGGGAACTGGGCACTCTTGCCGCAGGCGCCGGCAAATAGCAGCAGGCAGATCGCCAGCAGCACGCCCTTGCTGGGCTTACCGGTTTCGGGATTAACGTCGGCGTATTCGTTGCTCAGGTAGTGCTGGCCCAGCACGCCGTAAGTGGGCGTGGCGGCCGCATCGGCCTGGGCCACCGCGGCGGCTTCACCTGCGGGAGCCGGAGTTGCCGGGCGATCGTGGAAATCGAGCGTGCCGAAGGTCGTCCAGATCAAGAACACACCCAGCGTGAAGGCGAAGTCGCCCACGCGGTTGACCAGAAACGCCTTCTTGCCGGCGGCGGCTGCCTCGGGCTTCTGGAACCAGAAGCCGATCAGCAGGTAGCTGCAAACACCGACCGCTTCCCAGAACACGAACAGCAGCACGAAGTTGCTGACGCTCACCAGCATCGTCATCGAAAACACGAACAACGATACGTAGGTGAAGAAGCGCCAGTAGCCGGGGTCGTCGTGCATGTACCCCGACGAGTAAATGGCCACCAGCGTGGCGACAAACGTCACCATCACCAGCATCAGCGAGGTGAGCGGGTCGGCCCGCAGCACCACTTCGATGCGGAAGTCGTGGTCACCCAGCGCGTGGCCGATGTCGACCCAGGTCCAGAGCGGCACGATGCGCTCAAAGCCGACGGCGTCGCCGGTTTCTTGCGACTGGGCGTTGACCTGCACCAGCATGACGGTGGCCAGCAAGCAGGCCAAACCCAGCGCGATGATGGTGGGCCAATGGCTTTGGTGTTTGAGCACGCGCTTGCCCAGCACGGCGGTAATGACGGCCGAGGCCAGCGGCAGCGCGGGGATCAGCGGCAGGATGTTAGGGATGTCAAACATGGGAGCGGTACGCCGTCTCCTCGGGGTCGTGTTCCGGCTGCACGCCGGCGGGAGTCAGATGCGGCCAACGGTATTCTTCGTGCGGCTCGGGCTCGATCGGTTCGACGAACTCCGGCTGGTTGTCTTCGCGGAGCGACTGCCAAACGGCAATGTCGAGCTTCTCGGTCCGGTGGAACAGCATCATCACCAGGGCCATCACGATCGCGGCTTCGCAGGCGGCCACGGTGAGGATGAAGATCACCAGCATCTGGCCGCCCCAGTTATCGTGGTAGCGGCCCCAGCCGATCAGGCTGATGGACACGCCCTGGAGCATCATTTCGACGCAGAGGAACATCACGATCATGTTGCGGCGGCTGAGGAAACCCACCAGCCCCAGGCCAAACAGGATCGCGCCTACCAGCAGGTAGTTTTGCAGCAGGTTGGTTTCGATCATCGGTTTCCTCCGCGGCCGGTGGCCGTCGAAGCTTGCTCGCTGGCATGCGTCGCCAGCCGCGAATGGACCACAATCGCCGTGGCTCCGACCAGGGCCGCCAGCAGCAGCAGGCTCGCTACCTCAACGGCGATCAGATGCTGGCTGAACAGCACCGCCCCCAGCCGCGACACGTGCCGGTCGTACAGCACGTTGCCGGCCGGCTCGATGGCCAGGTCGTAATTACCGGATAGCTGCGGCACATTTTCGGCCAGCAGCCCACGCAGCCGGCGCTGATCGATCGAGTCAAGGTCGACGTCGATCAGGGTCAGTTGCAGCCGCGAACCCTCGGGCGTTTCGACCAGCTCGGCCGTTCGCAGCGCCTGGGGCGGAATCCGCGGGGTACCGTCCTCGGCCAGGTCTTCGGCGAGGACCGCAACGATTTGATCACGCAGCAGCGGGGTCTGCGGACGCAGGGCCCCGACCACGGTCACGGTCAGAATGCCCACCATCACCATGCCGGCCGCGGCCGACAGCGGAGCCTCCCAGCTGCGGCGATCGTAGGGGGCATGGCCCTGCGGGTTGGCCAGCATCAGCACGAACAGCAACGTCACCAGGATGGCACCGGCGTACACCACCACGGTGGCCACGCCCAGGAACTGCGCACCCTGGAAGAAGAACAAACCGGCGCTGCCCAGCAGGCACAGCGCGAACCAGACGGCACAGTACACCGGGTTGCGGAAGGTGACCGTGGCGACGCCCGCGCCGACCGTCACACCGGCCAGCACGGCAAAGATGCTGTCGCCAAGCCAGTCGCCTACCGAGGTCAACTGCGCGGCGAACATCGCCAGGCCGATCACGCCCAGCAGGCCGCCGAGCCAGCGACCGCCGGCGCTTCCGCGGGGGAGCAACAGCCACATGCCCACGGCACTAAACAGCGTTGCTCCGGCAATCCACCAGCCGCTTGCGCTCACTTCGTCCCTCCCAGGCTGGCAGACTTCATCGGTTCAGCATCCTTGGTGGCGTCGTACACGCTCAGGAGCTTTTCCTTGTCGAAGACCATCTCTTCGCGGCTGCGGCCGGTCAGGTTGTACAGGCTCGTCAGCTCGATGGCATCCACCGGGCAGGCTTCCTCGCACATGCCGCAGAAGATGCACCGCAATTCGTCGATGGTGAACGACTGCGGGTATTTCTCGCGGTCGGGCCAGGGGCTCTCGGCCGCGATGATGTCGATGCAGTGCGCCGGGCAGGCCGTGGCACACAGGAAGCAGGCGACGCACTTGACCCGGCCCTGCTCGTCGCGATTGAGCCGGTGCACGCCGCGGTAATTGAGCGGGTTCTGGATCGTGGGTTCCACGTCCGGATAGCTGACCGTCACCTTTTTGGAGAACAGGTGCCGGGTGGTCGTGGTGAGACCCTTGAGCAACAGCGGCAGGTACATCCGACCCGCCAGCCCCAGCTTGGGCTCCTCGATCCAGTTGATATCGGGATCGTCGGGTTTCATGGTTGGTTGGATCGTTAGGTGTTAAGAGCGGGCGTGGTCAGTGGCCGGCTCGGGTAGGTCAAACGGTACTCGGCTCGCCTCTTACGGGGGCGGATGGTCAGCGGGCGGCGGTCAGGTCGGCCGTCGCATAGCCGCCGCTGGGAGGACCAAGCTCGTCGGGCCGATACAGCTCATCGTTCAGGCGAGGGAGGTTGGTATCGTCGCGGCGGGGATTGACGATGGCGGTCACCACCCACACCACGATGGCAATGGCCCACATCACGGCCGAGGCCAGCCAGGGCCGCTCGTGGATCGCGTCGTTGAAGTATTCAACAGCCACGGCGACCACCACCAGGTTCACGATGCCCAGCGGCAGCATCACCTTCCAGGCCAGGCTCATCAACTGGTCGAAGCGGAACCGCGGCCAGCTCCACCGCACCATCATGAACAGGAAGATCACCAGGAAAATCTTGCCCAGCAGGATCAACAGCCGCACCAGGCCCAGCCCCAGGCCGGCGACAGGCTCGGAGCCGGTGATCCCCCAGAAATGCCAACCGCCCAGGAACAACAGCACGATCAGCACCGCGGCCGTGATCATGTGGATGAACTCGGCACTGGCGTACATCACCAGCCGCATGCCGGAGTATTCGGTGTGGTAACCGCACACGAGTTCCTGTTCGGCTTCAGGCAAGTCGAACGGCAGACGGCCGGCCTCGGCACAGGCGGCCACCAGGAACACCAAAAAGCCGATCGGTTGGAGGAAGGCGAACCACACGCCCAGTTCGGCCTGCTGGTTCACCACTTCTTCCAGGCGGAGCGAGTTGGACATCAGGATCACGCCCAGGATGCCCAGCCCCAGCGGGATTTCGTAGGCGATCAACTGGGCACTGCTGCGCAGCGCGCCCAGGAAGCTGTACTTGTTGTTGCTGGCCCAGCCGCCCAGGATCACGCCGTACACGCCGACGCTGCTGAGGGCGAAGATATAGATCAGGCCGACATCGATGCCGGGCGCGACCACCAGGTCGAGGATATAGCCGCCGCCCAGGTCGATGGTGCCAAAGGGCACCACGGCAAACAGCGCCAGCGCCGAGGCCATGATGCTGATCGGCGCAAGCGTGTACAGGAACTTGTCGACGTGCGACGGCACGTACTGCTCTTTGAGGAGCATCTTCACGCCGTCGGCCAGCGGCTGGCCCAAACCCCACAGGCGAACCTTGGTCAGCGGGATACCGACGCGGTTGGGGCCGACCCGGTCTTGGACCCACGCCGCCACCCACCGCTCCAGCAGCACCAGGTAGGCCGTGGCCGTCATCAAGACGAATACCAGTACTGCGATTTTGATTAGCGCTAACAGCATCGGTGCGTTTCCTGCCAGTGTCGCCGGCTGCCACGCGGGGTGCGTGGTATCTCGGCAACGGGCGAATCAACGTGCGCCCGGGGTTGGACGCGTGCAGTTGTGATTGTCAGGGAGCGGAGGGAAGGATTCTGCCGAAACGCCTTACGCCGAGGGACCAGCGGCGGTTTCGGCCAGTTGGTTGAGTTTCAAATCGACGCCCAGTTCGGGGATCGGGTCGGCCGCCAGGTGGAAGTACGGAATCTCCGCGGCCACTTCGCGAAGCACTTCCTTGGGCCGGAACAAACCCGACTCACCCAACAGACGCCAGTAGACGCTGCCTTCGCTGCGGGCGCCCTGCGGAGGCCGGACGACCCAGTCGAACGATTGCAGCCGGTCGGCGTGATTCACATACGAACCGGGGCGTTCGCCAAAGGCCGCCGCCGGCAGCAGCCAGTTCGCCTGCTCAGTGAGCGGACTGGGGAAGATGTCTTGGACGATCAACTGCGGCACCTTGGCAAACGCCTGCGCCGCGGCTTCGTCGACCCACTCGTGCGGATAGGAGCCGGTGACCCAGACCGTATCGAACGCGCCAGCAGCCACCTTCGATACCAAGTCCGGCCAGCTTGTCAATGGACCGCTGAAGTGCTTGGCGATTTCTTCCACGCCGCGGCGGTTGGGGCACTTCTCGGCGCGGATGGTGAAGCCGCCGGGGAACGTTTCATCGGTGCCCACCACCGGCACGTGGCCCACGGCGATCAGGGCTTCGCTGTTGATGCTCCGCACGTACTTGGCCAGCAGGTAGGCCTCTTCGACGGTCAAGAACGGCGAGAGCACCACGGCGGTGCGGCCGCCTTTGGCCAGGGCCTGCGGCAGGTCGTTGAATACCTGCTCCCACTCGACCTTCTGGGGCTCGCCCTTGCTGCCGCCCTGGGCCGGACGGTGCTGCGGGCCGATCAGCCGCTTGGGATCGTGCACGTAGTGGAAGCCGTAGCGGCCTTCGTCGCACATCCACCACTTGTTGATGTGCTGGTTCTCGCGCGGTTTCAGGCGGTAGATCCGGTCCTGGTTCTCCTCGGCCCAGATCGAACAGCCGGTGCTGCAAGAGCTGCACACCGACTTGTGCCGCTTGAGGAACCACACGCGTTGTTCGTAAAGGAAGTCGCGGTCGCCCAGGGCGCCCACCGGGCACAGGTCGACCACGTTGCCCGACATCTTGTTGGCCAGCGGCTTGCCGGGGAACACGTCAATTTCTTCGTGGGCGCCGCGGTTGACGACCATCAGTTCGCTGGTGCCGGTCACCTCGCGGCAGAACCGCACGCAGCGGCTGCACATCACGCAGCGGTCGACGAACAGCATCACCGTGTCGCCCATCGGCCGCTTGCGGCTGGTGAACGGCTTGATGTCGGCCCGCCGCTCCGGCTGGCCGTGTTCAAAGTGGTAGTCCTGCAGCAGGCACTCACCGGCCTTGTCGCAAATGGGGCAGTCGATCGGGTGATCGATCAGCAGCGCCTCTTCGACGAACGCCCGGGCTTTGCGGACCTTTTCGCTATCGGTGATGAATACTGTGCCGTCCTTGGCCGGCGTCTGGCAGGCGGGCACCAGCTTGGGGAACATGGAAACTTCGCCGGTTTCCGGGTTCCGCGTGCCGGTTTCCACCAGGCACATCCGGCAACTGGCCACGACCGACAAGCCCGGATGCCAGCAGTAGTGCGGGATCTGAACGCCAGCCCGGGCGGCCGCCTGAATGCCATTCAGCCGCTCGTTGTCGCCGATGGTGACTTCCTGGTTATTGATGTAGACCGTTGCCATGTTGCTCTCGTTCGTGCATCACGCGCCGTCTCTGGCGGCCCCGGGAGGCAGCGCGGTGAGTCATCGGTGTTTTGATATTGGGTGTCGCTGCCGGATGTCAGTTACGGTCTGCCGTTTGGGTTTACGGTGGGTGGGAAAGCCTGCGGTGCCCGGCGGCGGAAGGTCGCTGTAAAGCTCTTGCACCATGCCTGCGGCGGCCGCGTCGAACACGCTTTAGTGAAGGCCAATCACTTCCAGCGCTTCGACCGGCTTGGTTTCCATGTATCCGTTGGGGTTGGTCCGCTTGATGTAGTCCTCGAACTCGTCGCGGAACTTGCGGATGGCGTTCTTCATCGGCCAGGCAGCACCGTCGGCCAGGCCGCAGATGGTGGTGCCTGGAATGATGCCGATGGTGTCGCCGATTTCCAGGAGCAGGTCCAGGTCCTTGAGCCGGCCCTTGCCCGCCTTGATGCGTTCCATCATCCGCAGCGCCCACGAGGTGCCTTCACGGCAGGGCGTGCACTGGCCGCAGCTTTCGTGGGCGAAGAACCGGCAGCAGTTGTGCAGGTAGTCGACCATGCTGACGGTTTCGTCCATCACGGTCACAGCCGCGGTACCCAGGCCCAAGCAGCCGACCTTGGCCAGCGAGTTGAAGTCCAGCGGGGTATCCCACTCAGCCTCGGTGAGCAGGCCCATGCTGATACCGCCGGGCACGGCGGCCTTGCCCTTGCGGCCCTTCCACACGCCGCCGCCGAACTCCTCGATCACGTGGCGGCAGGTGATGCCCAGCGGAGCCTCGTAGCAGCCGGGCCGGTTCACGTGGCCCGATACGCAGTACAGCTTGGGACCGTAGCTGCCGGCATCACGCGGGTTGTTGGGGTCGGCCGGCACGCCGATCGACTTGAACCAGTCGGCGCCGCGGGCGGCAATGTGCGTTACGCAGGCCAGGGTTTCGATGTTGTTCACCACCGTGGGCTTGCGGAACACGCCTTCGACGGCCGGGAACGGCGGTTTGATCCGAGGCCAGGCCCGCTTGCCTTCCAGGCTTTCGATCAGGCCGGTTTCCTCACCGCAGATGTAGGCGGCAGCCCCGCGGTGGATGTAAATGTCGAGCGAGAATTCCGAACCCAGGATGTTCTTGCCCAGCAGGCCCGCCGCGTACAGCTCGTCGATCGCGCCCTGCATCCGCTTGAGGGCCAGCGGGTATTCGTACCGCAGGTAGATGTATGCCGTGGTGGCCCGCGTGGCGTAGCAGCCGATCAGCACGCCTTCGAGCACCTGATGGGGATCGAGCTCCATCAGGATGCGGTTATTGAAGGTGGCCGGCTCGCTTTCGTCGGCGTTGACGCACATGTAGATCGGGCCGGGATGGTCCTTCGGCAGGAACGACCACTTCATGCCGCAGGGGAAGCCGGCACCGCCCCGCCCTCGCAGACCGCTGGCCTTGACCAGCTCGATCACGTCGGCGGGCGACATTTCTTTGAGGACACGGCGGAACGCCTGATAGCCGCCGCTGCTTTCGTACACCTTCAGCGTGTGGCTATCTTCCTTGCCGATGTTCGCCAGCAGGACCGGTTCAAACTCGCTCACGATCGATACTCTGCCGTGTTAGGACAATGTTTCCGCAAGGTCGGGAGGGCGGCAGCGGCAAGGCCGCCGGACTACTTCAGGCCGTCGACGTAAGCGGCGGCGGAGTCGGCGTCGAGGTTCTTCACCAGCTCCTCGCCGGCCAGCATGCAGGGGGCAAACTCGCAACCGCCCAGGCATTCGGCCGCCTCGATGGTGATGCGGCCATCGGGCGTGGTCTCACCCGGCTTGATGTTCAGCTTGTGGCACAAGTGGTCGAGCACGGCTTCGCCGCCCCGCAGGGCGCAACTGATCGAGCGGCAGACCCAAATCCGCGTACGGCCGTGCGGCTTGTCCTGCTTGAAGAAGCCGTAGAACGTCAGCGTGTCTTGCACCTGGGCCGGGGCCAGATCCAACAGCTCGGCGATCTCCACCACCGCCTGGTGCGGCACGTACCGCAGGTGCTCGTTCACAATGTGCAGCGCCGGCAGCACCACCGCCTGCTTGCTCGGGTAGCGGGGGATGTAGGCCTTGATCTGGTCCACCATCTCGTCGGTGAGGACCCGCTCGACGTTTGTTTCGGTCGTCATGATTTGTCCAACAAGCCCGCCAGTTCGGTTACTCGGTAAGCGTACGGTGCGTGCCTTGTGAGGGTGGGGGGAGGCACCGGCAATCCCCCCCGGCTGCGTTAGCGGTCCAGCTCGGCCGCGATGATGTTCAAGCTCCCCAGCACGGCCACCACGTCGCTGAGCGTGTGGCCTTTGATCAGCTTGGGGAACAGGGCAAAGTGAATGAACGAAGGCGGGCGGCAGCGGGCCCGGTACGCTACGTCGCTGCCATCGCCCACGATGTAGAAGCCCAGTTCGCCGTTGGGCGCTTCGATGGCGTGGTACGATTCCTCGCAGGGCACATCGAAACCGCGATTGGTCATCGTCAGCTCGAAGTGCGTGATCAGGCCTTCGATCGTCTGGTACACCTGCTGCTTGTTGGGCAGGGCCGTCCGCTCGCCCACGTACACGTTCACCGGGCCCTGCGGCAGGTTCTCGATCGCCTGATTGATGATCTTCAGGCTCTCACGCATCTCGGCGATGCGGACATAGAACCGGGCGTAACAGTCGCCGCCGGTGGCACAGCAGACCTTGAAGTCGAAGTCCGGGTAAGCCAGGTACGGCTCGTCCTTCCGCAGGTCGCGGGTGACGCCGCTGGCCCGGGCCACGGGGCCGGTGGCGCTGTAGTTGATGGCTTCTTCCTTGGACAGCAGCCCCACACCCTTGGTGCGGTCGATGAAGATGCGGTTGCGGTTGAACAGCCGCTCCATGTCGTCCAGCGTGCGGGGGAACTCGCGGACGAACTGCCGCACGTTCTCCACGAAGCGGGGCGAGGCGTCGTGGGCTACGCCGCCCACGCGGGTGTAACTGTTGGTGAACCGGGCGCCGGACAGTTCCTCGAAGATGTTGTAGATCTGCTCGCGGCGGTTGAAGGCGTATAAGAAGAACGTGAACGCCCCGATGTCCAGCCCCATCGCGCCGGTGCACAGCAGGTGGTCGCTGATGCGGGCCAGCTCGCAGATGATGGTGCGGATGTACTTGCACCGCGGCGGCACGTCGATGCCCAGCAGCTTCTCCACCGCCAGGTGCCAGGCCACGTTGTTGGCGATCGGCGAGAGGTAGTTCATCCGGTCGGTGACCGTCACATACTGGTTGTAATCCAGATGTTCGCCGATCTTCTCGAAACCGGAGTGCAGGTAGCCGATATCGGGCATCGCGTCGATGACGCGCTCGCCCTCCAGCTTGAGCACCAGACGCAGCGTGGTGTGCGTCGCCGGATGCTGAGGACCGAAGTTCAGCGTCCAGATGTATTCCTGGTCTTCATCGTGGGCCAGATTGCGCGTTTGTACCGCGGTAATCGGCATCGCAGCATCTCCAGCCGGAAACTCCGGCCTCGCAGTGTTCGGTTCTGTTCCGGCGGCCCGTGTTCAGGCCACCAGTTCCGTCGATTGGTGCCGCGGGCAAGGTCCGCCGGCGGCCGGCTTGGCGCTGGTGCGCCTCGGGTTAGCTCTTGTCTCGCGTAATGACCTGAAAATTATGCCGCTCGCCCCGCCCTCGCAGCGGGTAGTCCTTCCGCAGCGGGAAGGCGGCAAACTCCTCGGGCAGCAAAATCCGGCGATGGTCGGGATGGCCGGCGAAAATGATGCCGAACATGTCGTACACTTCGCGCTCCATCCAGTTGGCGCCTTCCCACAGCGGCACCACGCTCTTGACAGTCAGATCCGGTTCGTCGACGAACACGCGGATCGTGATCCGTTCGTTGGTCGCCGTGTTGGCCAACAGGTACACCAGACCGAAGCGGTGCTCGGCGCCGCGGTAGTGCAGGTAGTCCACGCAGGTGATGTCGACCAGCAGGTCGAAGCCGAGCTGGTCGCGCAGCCACTGGAGGGCTTCGTACGCCTGCTCGCGCGGCACCACGGCCCGCGTCTGCCCGCGAAACTCGCTGACCTGCGCCTGGCTATATTGGGCCTGGAATTTCTGGAGCGTTTCCGGCTGGATCATCGGCCTGGGTTCCTTCGCTTGCTAGGGCTGAATGACGGGCAGCTCCAACAACGCCCGCGGTCGCCCTTGCCGCTGGGGCAGCTCAAACTCCTTGCCGGCGATCGTGCCCTCGCGCTGGATCTTTTCCTGCAGGTCGATGATCGCCTGGATCAACTGTTCGGGCCGCGGCGGGCAGCCGGGCACGTACATGTCGACCGGGATGAACCGGTCGATGCCTTGCACCACGCAGTAGGTGTCGAACACCCCGCCGGTCGAGGCGCAGGCGCCCATCGAGATGCACCACTTGGGCTCCGGCATTTGCAGCCAGATCCGCTGGAGCACCGGCAGCATCTTCATCACCACGCGGCCGGCGACGATCATCAGGTCGCACTGCCGCGGGGTAAAACGAAACACCTCGGCGCCGAACCGAGCCAGGTCGTGCCGGCTGGCACCCGTGGCCATCAATTCAATACCGCAGCAGGCCGTAGCGAACGGCATCGGCCACAAGCTGTTCTTGCGGCACCAGTTCGCCAGCTCGTCGAGCTTGCTGACGACGACATTTTCGGGCAGCTCTACCGCCATCGAAAAACTCCCTTCTTCCAGTCGTAGGCGAAGCCTAGTGCCAACAAGAACGTGAAGATCATCACGCCTGCGAACACGATTCCTCGCCCGCTGACCAGGTGCTCGCCCACAGCCCAGTCCACGCCTTCGGGACCGGCCGCCGAATGGTCACGACTGGCGACGGCCCAGGGGTAGAGGAACAACAATTCGACGTCGAACACCAAAAAGGCGATCGCTACGAGATGGAAACGAACATCGAACCGCCGCCGCGTTCCGTGAATGGGGTCCATACCGCTTTCGTACGGCATGTCCTTCACGGCTCCCCGACGCTTCTTGGGGCCGACCAATTTTGCCGCTACCAGCATGCCCACCGGCAGAGCCGTGGCCAGGATGATAAACAGGGCAATGGGCAGCATCGCCGAGGGGGTCTGCATGGGGAGCCCGGAATGCGGAGGATGGAGTGCCTTAAATTAAGCCCCAGAAAGACGTTGCGGCACGAAGCAGCGACTTTGTGAATCGTTTCACAAACTGGAGCCAACAAAAAGCTCGATGTAGCATCGAGCGTTCATCCAGCATCCTATCGGTTGCAGCAACCCTGTCAAGGATGCATCTTGCCGGGGTTACCCAGGCTTGGACAGCCTTTCCCCCAGCGCTCACGAATGCTTGTGTTATAGCAACTTGCGCAGCAGCGCCGGTCCGCATGCCGGCCATGGGCAGCGGTACGGCACGATCCTTGGGGGGAATCACCCAAATGGATGGCAATGGAAAATAAATTTCCAATGAGGTTGGTGTCCTGACCGCCCAGCTTTTATACCTGCCAAGCAGTTAAAAGTGTACCAGATAGCGAACCTGTAGGGCGCTACCTTAATCGGGTGGGCGGCTTGCCTGCGGAACCGCTGTGGTCGCGGGCCAACCGGGGGCTTCCTTCCCAATGTCTCGGAGGTACGCCTTGGCCGCTCGCGCGATTGCTTTCATATCGGCTGCGGCAGGCAGCTTCTATAAGGTAGCGATCACGCGATTGTCGAGCGAGGCCCCATAATACTGGCGGTACTCGATTTTGCGTTCGAGCGCCCGCACCACGTAGCTGGCGAAATCCACCTTGGTGAGCACGCACGCGCTGTGCAGGCCGCCGGGGCTGAACACGTTGATCTCCATCAGCTTGTCGAAGGCGATATCCAGGCCTACCAGGAACATGCCGTCGCGGACGAGCTTGGGCCGCACGGCGTCGACCAGCTTGAGCATCTCGGGCGTGACCTCCGCCGGTTCGCTCTTGCCGCCGGTGTGCATGTTGCTGCGCATGTCGCCCGAGGAGTTCACCCGGCGGAAAGCCGCGTACTCACCCTTGTACATCAGTGGCCGGCCATTCATCACAAACAACCGCACGTCGCCCTCGGCTGCCTGGGGCAGGTACTCCTGGGCGATGCAGTAGCCGTCGCGGATGACCGCTTCGATCATCTGGTTGAGGTTGGCCGATTCTTCCTCACGGATCAGAAAGACGCTCTGCCCACCGGAACCTTGTAGTGGTTTGATCACCACTTTGTCTTTCTGCTCGCTGATGAACTGCTTGATCTCATCGACGTTGCGGCTGATGCAGGTACGTGGGCGGACGATTTCCGGGAACTGCTGGAAGTAGGTCTTGTTGATGGCGCTGGACAGCGTACGCGGGTCGTTGAGCACAATCACCCCGCGGCTGATCGCCAGCTCGCCAAACAGGATGCCGGCTGTTTGGGCCCAGGGACGGTCACGCTTGTCGGCGGCCGGATCGTTGCGCAATAGCAGAATGTCTAGATCGTCGACCCGGATGCGCTCGTGCCGGGCGGCATCCGATTGCAGTTCCTTCAAGTAATCCTCCGGCGAGCCATATTCCTTGCCGCGCACGCTGCGGGCCATGGCATGGATCGAATCGTCGGGAGCGTAGATCAGATCGCCAGCTCCCAGTTCCCAGCATTCGTGGCCGCGATTGACGGCCGTCATCGCCAGTAGCGTGGTGGTGAACAGAGCCTTCTCTGTCATGACGTCGTTGACCAGGAAGCCGATTTTCATGGTGAGTTCCTCTTGCCGCCCCCGCGGGGCTGCCCGTCAACGCGACCTGGGCAGCGAGGGCATTTCGTCAATCGTTGCGGCGCCGCACCACGACGCCTTCTTTTCTTTCCGCGCCTGCGGTCCAACCAGATCGAGCACCGAGCAGGTGCGGCACGTTTCCAACCGGACGCGAAAATGCTCGTCTTCCCAGTAACGCGGCAATAATGCCGGGGCCTGGACGATTCCCCGCCGCCGCAGCTCCTGCATGAACGGCACGTGTTCCAGCGCGATCTTGCCGACAAACAGCGGTTCCAGTTCGTGGCCCCGGGCCAGGTACTCCAGCACCTCGTGCAGGCCGCGCAGGTAGATGATGTCTTTGGTCAGCCCTCCGCCGCGAAACGCGCGGAGCGTGCAGAGAAAGGCCGAACGCGCATTGAAGCCGTAATCGTCGCGCAGCAGATGGAACACTTCGACGAACGAAGCGCCGTCGATCATCGCGCTGATGGCCAGCGTGCGGCCGGCCACTGTGCGTAACCGGCGGATGGTCAAGCCGCCGGAACAGTACTCGGCCAGCATGGCTAGCCCTTCCTGCAGGCTTTCGTACCCGGCGAGGCCCGCATACAGTTGCCGCAAGACCTGTTCGCGGCCGTTGAAATATGTAACCAGGTGCGTGCCCACTTCGTGATGCAGCAGGGGCTCTACGCGATGTACCGACGGGTGAAACGTGTTGGACACGAACAATCGGTCGCCCGCCACCATCAAGCCCGAGGCGATATCGCCGCAGACCTCGATCCGAGGGTTAAACGACGCCCGCAGGCCGTGGTAGTAATCGAACTCCTCACGAATCCGGTCGACCAACTGGTCGGTGGAAACCGAGCCGGGCTGCACCAGGTCTTCTTCCTCGCCCGAGGTGTCGGTTTTATCGTCTTCCAGGCGGACAATCTGCCGGGCCAGTTCGATCAGTGCCTGAGTGGGCCGGCCGTAAATTTGCATGCTCAGCAGCATGAACTGCCGGGTGTCCAGGTCGCGCAGGGCCGAGATTTGCCGGTCCAGTTCGATCTGCTTCTGGGCAAACAGGTAGGCCAGCGTGGGATCTTCCATCTCCTCCAGCGGCACAGTGTACAGCCGGCGCTTGAGCAGCACGGGATGATATGGCAGCGGGCGATAACGCAGCCGCGGCACTTCGCGGAACCCGTTCTCCTGGAATGTTTGCCAGGCCGCCTCGGTATTGACGGGCGTGGCTTGCAGGATGAGGTCGAACGATTCCGAGATCTGGCTCAGTTCCAGGTCGACCAGCCGCGACATCTTGGTCATGGCTGATGGGCCCAGCGATTCAAAATGCAGCTTGGGGTTGGCCTCTTGCACGCCGGTAAAGGCGAAGATCGCCCGGCGCAGCGCCAGCGACAATTGCCGCCGCAATTGCTGCAAGATCACCGGGTATACCGTGCCGGTGCGCAGATCGCGATAAATGGGCCGTACGGCCAGGCCCAGGTAATAGCAGCCTGCCCGATAGCGTTGCTCGGCCATGTCTGCCTGTGGCTGCCCGCCCTGCCCTGCTTGCGACTCTTCGCCCGTTGATCTGCCGGCAAGCTGGGGATCACTGGGGGGATGATCAACGCGCGGCGGTCGATAGGCCCCCTGATGATACGCGATATTGATGTCATCCAGCATGCTGATGTCATCAAAATGCGGCGGATAGTTCTTTTGGTTGGACGAATCGCCGGAGGGAGGCTCGTTCGCGGAGCGTGGGTGTGGCTGACCGGCGATGGGATCAACGCCCGGCTCGCGAGCGGCAGGCTGGGCGCGCGGCTGGCAATCAGGCGCCAGCCAGGCCGAGGTCAGCGGCGGCATACCGGCCGGAGCCGCTTGTCGACGCGTGACCACGCGCACCGATGCGCGGTTGCCATCGATGCGAATATGGGCCAGCGCCTGCTGGAACGCTTCCACCGTGCTGGGCATCTCGGTTTGCGGAGCCACCAGTTCAAACGCCGGCCGCCGCACGTGGTCGTAGGATTGGGCCGGTTCGTCTTCTTCGGCCCAGATTTCCAGGAGCAGCAGCACACCGAAGTGTTCTTGCAGCGTATCGGCAATGGTGCGACACAGCTTGCTCAAGCCGGCGCGATGTTCTTCGCCGCCGGGGGCCACCAGGTAGGCGGCTTCGGTCGTGACCAGGGCCGCGGTGCCGGGATCCTCGCGATCGGGCGGGTGGCGATACACGCACAAGAACGGCAGTTGCCGGTCGAGCCGTAGCCGACCCTCGCCAGGCAGCGACCGGCGAATGCGCTCGTTGAGCGGCAGCCGTTCGCGGACCGCTTCGCAAACCGCGTCGAAGTTGGGTTCAGACTGCCTGGTGGGCTCCATGACGCTCGCTTCCCAGCACGTGGAGGAGGCCCGGCACTGTTGCATGCAACGCCCGATGCACCGCGGCATAACGGGTTGGATCCAACTCGGCGGTCCACTCGTTCATGAAGAACTTCTTCACTTCCACCGCCAATACGCACACGCTGGTCGGATAGCGAGTGTGCAGTGTCTTGGCCATTTCCCCGCCCTGGAACCGCACGTTCTCGCGCACGTCGAGCTGTCTGCCCAGGAAATCAAACGAACGCAATTCGGCCATGAACCGCTCGACGACCTCGGCCCAGTGCTGCCGATCCATACTGCCGGTGCCGAGATTGATCTCGGGATTCTGCCGCCCGTCCTGCGGCTCGCTATCGGGGCCACCGCGGCGGTGGTTGTAGGTATGCAGGTCGAGCACGACCACGCGGCGATGCCGCGAGAGTAGCGACTCGATCAAATCGAACAGGCATTGGTAGAAACGGTCGTACCGGGCTAGCGAACGCTCAAAAATCGCTTCCGGCACGGGATGCCGCCACACGTCCAGGCCCCAGGCATCATCAGGCGTTCGATAGATGGCTTTCGCCTTGGGCCGGTTCAAGTCGCATTCGAACCGCGAGTGATGCGCGATCACCCGGTTGTCGGCGATGGCGCACCACCGCCCGGTGAATGGATCTTCCTCGCGCAGCCGCAGCTCCTCGCTGAGCTTGAGGTAGGGCCGCACCTCGGGCCGCACATGATGGCCGTCGTGTAAGGCGACCGCGATGATGGGGCTGCCGCCCTGGCGAAAGGTGGCAAAATGGCAAGCCATACACGCCTCGTTCGCTTGTGCGCCCCGCATGAGTACCCCGCTTGTAGCCGCCTGACCACCTGCGTGCTTCACGGCACATTGCACTTGCCGGCGGCGGAATCGGATGGGAACGGCGTGCGAATTCCGTTCCCAATTCGCGTCGATGGGGTAAGTGGCGTGAGACGAAAGAGTTGAGGCTACGACAAAGCGGCGTACCCGCCCGGCGGCGCGGTCGCGCAGCAGCCAGCGTGGGCGAACATAGGTGGCGAAACGCCAAAGGCCTGCTTTATAGAGAGCAGCTACTTGGCGACCTCGTTCACACGGGCGTTAAGCAGCGCGTTCAATGGCCGGATGCCATGCGTTCCGGCTGCTGTTTAGCCAAACAGCGCCAGGCTGGCCGTGAAGCCGTGCACAAAGTTCTTCTTGGCGATGGGGCCCAGTTCGCCTTGCGCAAAGACCCCGGCCAGGGGGATCGGTCCCAACGCGTCTTGCACGGCCTGGGCGTCGTGGTTGGGCGTGGAGAACATCCGCGTGCCGCGGCCATTGCAGGTAAAGAGCAGCGCCGCTTGGGCGGTGCCGGCCTTGGAGAGAAGTTCTTTCAGATCGTAATCGGCCGTGGCTTCGTCGCGGATGTGGAACTGCACCGTCTGACCGACACGCACGTAATCGCCGATGGCGATGGCTCCGGTTTCCTCGTCGCCGCCCAGCACGTTGCGGATCAGGAAATCGCCCCGGTCAAACTTTTCCTGGTACTCGTTGACCACCCGGCCCAGGTGCAGGCCACCCCGGGCGGCGATCTGATCTTCAGGGCTTAAGGCGTGATACACCTCCTGCAAGCGGCGGAGGGCCGGCTTGCCGCCCATCTCAAAGATGATGTTCCGTTCCGACTTGGTCACGACGAACGGCTGACCGATCGGCCGGCAGCCTTGCGATACCACGGTTCGCAGCGGCAGATCGCCGTGAATGAGCACAGCCGAGGCACCCGCCTGGACGACCTGGTCGCCGACCAGCAACCGGCCGGCGCCGGGACCAGCGACGCCGCTGGCCATGCCGCCCATGACCACCGCCCGGGGCTGGTCCTGGTTCAAGCGGTGCAGCAGCAGGTCGGCGGGAAAGGAATACGGATCGGCCACGGTGAGCAGCATGGAGCCTTGCGGCCAGGTTTCCGGCAGATCGTCCGCCCAACCTTCCATCCGTCCGCCGTCCTCGCCGCGCTGGTAGCGCAGGTGGAACGGGTGCAAGTGCGTGCCAGGCAGGTGGGCCAACCACAGGCTGATGGCCGGCTCTTCTTCGATCTCGCGGTGATCGCCCACGATCGCTTCGCCGTTACAGCCCAGGATGGTCCGGCAACCGGTTTCGCGAACGATGGTGTCGGCGATGACCTGGGCCTGGGGCACGTGATGGGGCGAGAAGAAAACCACGGCCAGGTGGGCTTGGGTGTCCAGCGCGGACTGCGCGGCCCGGCAAGCCTCGCGTATCGCCGCGGACGTATCTTCCACGGTTTGAAGGCTGGCGGCGAACCGAGGCGAATTCACACACTGCTCCTGTCGAGCCATCAGGGCGGGGACCACAGCCGGATCGTCCCCGAACCTTTTTCCTTAGCGCTGGCTCCAATGATTGGAGTATCCGGCCAGCCCCTCATGATAACAGAGGGTGGCTGCGACGCGACCCCCTCAGCCAGACCAGGTCGGCAGCACGTAAGTGCTACCCCGCCCTGCCCATAGCGAAACATTCTCGCGGCGAGGGAACCGCCCCGGTCGCCCTCGATGCTGGGGGGAAACCGCGGTGTGTGACACCACGACGCGGTGCGACCTGTCGCACTGGGCACAGTTTTTGCCGCCCAGGTTGGCTGCCTGGCCGGCAGGGGCCGACACGTTGCGCCCGGGGGCTGCCGCTTATTGGCGAAAGCCGAGAAGCTGCGGCTATTAAGCGAAGTCGTTCAAGTCGCCTGGCAGGGAAGCATTGGCCGCGGCAATGTCCACAGCGCGATCATCCATGGCTGGCGGGCAACCAGGGGCGGCCGCTGCTGCGGAACATCGGCATAAACGTGTACGGTTCGAATACTTGCAACGCGGTCGTTTCGCCGGAGAGGTGGTCCGCAAAATTGACGCATTTCACCACACGCCCCTATAATCGTGCGGAGTTGCGCCCGCAAATCCATTCAGCCGCGAATGACCACTTCGGTGTTCCTGGCTTCCCCCTCTGGTTCGCGAGCGGATGCGACAACGTATGAACCCATTTCAGGCAAGGAAGGCGGGCCAAGGTCAGCAGCCTGGTGCGGAGGCCGGTTGTCGGCTGCCGGGGCGGGTTGGCCTAATCGTGTGGGGATGTTGTCTTTTAATTGGGCTAGGCGCAACGGGGGTGATCTCTGGCCTGCCCGCGCAGTTAGCCGCCCAAAGCGAAGAACCATCGCAGCGGCGGATCGGCCAGCTCATCAAGATTCCGGCTCCGGTTACGGATAGCGTCAAGGCACGCGCCATCCGGCAAGCCAAGGACTTCATCAGCCAGGCCAAGAAACGCCAGGAATGGCCGGTGGTGGTCTTTGAGATCGAGCCAGGGCAGTCGAGCTTCGGGGCCTGCCTGGACCTGGCCCGCGAAATCACCAAGCTCTCCGGGGCAACCACCGTGGCGTACGTCGCGCCGCAGGATGGCAAGAACAAAGAGGAAGGCCCCGTTCTGCGCGGCCATGCCCTGCTCATTGCCATCGCGTGCGAAATGATTGTAATGCCCAGCAACAGCAAGATTGGCGAGGCCGGGGCCGACGAAGAAAGCATTCCCCCGTACATGAAAAGCGGCTACGCCGAGATCGCCAAGAGCCGCCGCACCGTTTCGGTCGACCTGGTGTTGGGCATGCTCGATCCGGCGCTGGAAGTGTACGAAGCCCGAACGGCCGACCTGGTGGGCCGCGAGTTCGTGCTGGGCGAACGGCTGGAAGAACTGCGCCGCGAAAAGCAGGTGGAACGCAATCCCACGCTGTTGATCCCGGCGGGCGAAGCCGGATTGTTCTCCGCCCAGGAAGCCAAGCGGCTGGGCATCGTCGATTATTACAGCGACGACCGCACCAGCCTGGCCAAGGTGCTGAACGTGCCGCCCGAATCGCTGGTGGAAGACCCGTCGCTGGGCGAAGGTTGGAAGCCGGTCGAGATCGAAATCAAAGAACCGCTCACGGCCAACTACCTGTCGCAGATCGAAAACAAGATCCGCCAGGAGGTCGAACGCGGGGCTAACCTGGTCATTATCACCATCGACACGCCCGGCGGTGCCCCGCACCAGACGCTCAAGCTGGCGTCGTACATCAGCGAACTGAAGCCGGGCGAACAGCGCACGGTGGCTTACATTCCGCGCGAGGCGTTGGGGGATGCCGCCTTCTTGGCCTTGGCTTGCGACCACATTTTGATGGCTCCGCACGCCACCTTGGGCGGCGCGGTGCCCTTCCCTGCCCCGGAACCGGCCATGGGGCGGTTCCCCGCGCAGCAGCAACAGCGGGTGCGGCCCGAGGATCGCCGCGAAGCCGAGATCGCGGCCGTGGCCCAGGTGATCGAAAGGATTGCCCGGAGTAAGAACCGTTCGGCTTCGCTGTGGCAGGCGATTGTCGATCCGGATCTGGCCGTGTTCCGCTACGTGCGCGAAAGCGATGGCATGGTCGAGTACCTGAGCGAAACCGAGGCCGAATCGCGCTCCAACGGCCCCTGGCAGCAGCATGAAGCCGTCACCCAGCACGGCAAGCCGCTGGAAGTGAAGGGCGAACAGGCCCTGCGCTTGGGCATGGCCACCGACGTGGTGAACCGGTTTGAAGAAGTGCTGGCACTCTATGGGCTGGAGGAAGCTCCGCGCAAGGTGTCGCCCAGTTGGGCCGACGTGTTGCTGGATGCCCTGCGCGACAAACGCGTGCTGTGGGCGCTGCTGTTGATTGGCGGCGCGGCGCTGTACGCGGAGCTGCAAACGCCGGGCACGGGCATCGGCGGCTTCATCGCCACCGTGTGCTTCCTGCTGTTCTTCTGGGGCAACTACCTGGATGGCCGCTCGGGCTGGCTCGAGGTGCTGCTGTTCATCGCCGGCATGACCTTCCTGCTGCTGGAGATCTTTGTCTTGCCTGGCTTTGGCATCTTTGGCGTGGGCGGCGGCCTGCTGGTCATGCTGTCGCTCATTTTGGCCATGCAGACTTCCAATGCCTTGCCCACCACGGTCGAGCAGATCCGCGAACTGCGGGGCAGCCTGTTCCTCATTTCGTCCGCGGGGCTGGGCGTGCTGCTGATGGTGGCGCTCTTGCGCCGCTATTTGCCGCGCACCGGCGCTTTCCAGCGACTGGTGCTCACGCCCGACGAGGCCGACCCCGAACTGGCCTCGCCCAAGGAAGATCACGATCACTTCCATCACCTGTTGGGCAACCGCGGCGTCGCGGTGACGAACCTGCGGCCTTCGGGCAAGGTGCGCATCGGCGGCGAGATTTACTCGGTGGTCAGCAGCGGCGAGCCGATCAGCCAGGGCGAGGACGTGATCGTGGTCGAGGTGCAGGGCCACCGCATCGTGGTGCAATCGCCCGACGATTGAGCGCCGCTTTCTCCGCGCGTCTAAGCAGGCTGCGCCATGGTACGGCTCTGCGCACTCGCCGCATGGGCTTTCTGCCCGGCGGCCTTGTTACTTCCCAAGTCGATGTAACCACGCCAGAATAAAGGGGTGTCCCCCGATCCATCCACGTCCATAGAGGGAACTTCCGGTGACGGTCTACTTGACGTGGGCCATTGTCCTGCTGCTGGGTGGGCTGGCTCTGATGATTCTCGAAGCCTTTGTGCCGTCGGGCGGCGCGCTGGGGACGCTGGCGGTGATCGCGGTGCTGGCGGGCGTGGGGATGGCGTATTACAGCGGTCCCCTGGAAGGCACCATGTTGCTGTTGACGGCGGTGGTGGCCACGCCGGTTTGCATCTATCTGGTTTTGAAATGGTGGCCCAATACACCGCTGGGAAAACGAGTGCTGCTTCGTGCGCCAACCAGCGAAGAAGTGCTGCCCGACAATCCGCACTTCCGCTCGCTCCGCGAACTGGTAGGTAAGGTGGGCAAGGCCAAGAGCCTGATGCTGCCCAGCGGGGCAATCGTGATCGACGGCCGGGTGATCGACGCCGTGAGCGAGGGCATGGCGATCGAGGCCGGCCAGTCGGTGAAGGTGGTCGAGGTCCGCGCCAATCGCGTGGTGGTGCGCCCGCTTACGCCCGAGGAAGAACAGCAGCTTGCCCGGCAGCAGGAAGACTCGCCCGACGATCTGCTTTCGCGTCCGATCGATACGCTGGGGCTGGACCCTTTTGACGACGCCGTTAGTTGACACCCCGCGCTGGTCGCGATACAGGTTACGCACACCCCCTACCCCCTTACCGAAGACGGAACTGCGATGTTGCACCTGTTTGCCCAAGACGGGGCGATGAACAAATCGGACCTGATTTTCATCATCGTCCTGTTCGCGATTCTGATCGTCGGTCTGGTGGTTTTTGCGGTCTTTGCCCGCTACTTCCGCCTGTGGATCCAGTCGGTTACCACCGGCGCCGGGATCGGCATCCTGGACCTGTTGGGAATGACCTTCCGCAAGGTCAATCCCACGGTCATCGTCCGCAGCAAGATCATGGCGGTGCAGGCGGGCCTGGGCGAAGATACCGGCATCACGAGCAAAGCGCTGGAAGCCCATTACCTGGCCGGCGGTAACGTGCCGCTGGTGATTCGGGCGATGATCGCGGCCAGCAAGGCCAAGATTGTGCCGCTGGATTTCAAGCTGGCCACGGCCATCGACCTGGCGGGTCGCAACGTGCTGGAAGCCGTGCAGACCAGCGTTTATCCCAAGGTGATCGACTGCCCCAACAAGGGCGGCGGACGCGAAACGCTCGACGCCGTGGCCAAGAACGGCATTCAGCTCAAGGTGAAAGCCCGCGTGACGGTGCGGGCGAACCTGAACCAGTTGATCGGTGGTGCCGGCGAAGAAACGATTGTGGCCCGCGTGGGCGAAGGCATCGTCAGCGCCATCGGTTCGGCGGCGACGCACGCCGAGGTGCTGGAGAATCCCGACCGCATTTCCAAGGCGGTGTTGGCCCGCAAGCTCGACTCGCAGACCGCCTTTGAGATCGTGTCGATCGATATTGCCGATATCGACGTCGGCATCAACATTGGTGCCCGCCTCCAGGCCGACCAGGCCGAGGCCGATACCCGTGTTGCTCGGGCCAAGGCCGAAAGCCGCCGGGCCATGGCGGTGGCCCTCGAACAAGAAAACATTGCCCGGATCGAGCAGGCCCGGGCGGAACTGACGGCCGCTGAGGCCGAGGTGCCCAAGGCCATTGCCGAGGCGTTCCAATCGGGGCGGCTGGGCATCATGGACTTTTACCGCCTCCGCAACGTCCAGGCCGACACCGACATGCGCAAGGCCATTGCCCAGGGCACGGTGGCCGACGGCCGAGGACGCAATCAATAATGCTAAAGCACGCTCACGATCTGCTGTTGGCGGTCGACCTCAATGGTCTGCTGTCGATCCTGTTCATCCTGTTCTCGTTGATCGTCTACGTGATCAACCAGGTGGCGGCCAAGGGGCAGGATGCCAACAAGAACCAGCCCCGCCCAAGGCAGCTTCCGCCCGATCCCACGGAAGACGAGATCGAAGCCTTCCTGCGGCGGGCAACCGGCAAACAAGGCGAACGCGCCGGCCGGGGGCAGCAGCCGCAGCGGCAACCGGGGGCTGGACAATCGTTTGGTGGCCAGCAGCGGCCAGGGCAGCGAGGCGGCCAGCGTGCTGGCGGCTCGAGCCGGGGAGCCGGCCGACAGATGCCCAGCCAGTCGGGCATGGGCTCGCCCGTACAGGGACGCCTGGTACAACCGCCTACCAGCAAGTCCACGGGGGCAGGTTCGCTCGCCTCGCAGGGCGAACAGCGTTCCAGCATCGGCAGCCTGACCGATCCCAGCACCAAATTCCCGACGCTGCACTCGTCGCTGGAACGGATCGATGAACTCACCGAGGAACGACTGCATTCCACGTTCGATCACGCGCTGGGGAGCCTGGATGGCCTGGGCGGTGGGTTGCTTTCCTCGGCGGACGATGATCGCATCTACGGCAGCTCTCTCAACGACGATTCTGAGAAAAGTCAGGAGCAGCCGGCGCCACACGCCTCCATCCTCGAGCTGATTCGCTCGCCGCAAGGCATCCGCAACGCGATCATTATGCAGGAAATCCTGCGGCCGCGCTCGCTGGATTGATACGGCCCACGAAGACACATCGGTTGGAGGTGTCTTGAACAGGGGCCGCCGACTTGGCGTTGGGCAGTGCCGGTGGCCGGGGACCGACGGCATCCAAACGCAACCTCCAGCTCTGGTACCGCTTGCCTCGCCGCGATCGTCGCCGCCCTTGTAACCTTCTCGGCCCTCGGGTCAATAACCCCTGCTAAATGGTGGCGTGTATCGCCGCCGGCCAGTACCATTGCGCGCGGGCGACTGCTGTAAGGCGGTATACCACGCGCCGCGTGTCATGGCGCGGTGAGTTGCGTGCCACGGCTCTGTGAGCCGTGCGCGACGGGTACCAATGCAGAAACGTGATTTCTGGTCCGCACAGAGGACCTTACCCGTGAGGTCGACCATGCAATTGCGAGTTTGTCGGATGGGACTTGCGCTACTGGTCGCCGGTTGCATCGGCTGGCAGGCCACGTCTTGTGCGTCCCAAGTCCAGGCGGCCGATCAGCCGGCCCGGAAAGCTCAAGCGGCCAAGGCAAAGGATCAACCGGCCAAGAATCAGGCCGCCAAAGCCGCGGCGGCTAAGCCCAAGCCGATTCGCGATGAAGATCTGCCCTGGCCCCCTACCCTGCCCGGCGGCAAGCAGGTGCTGACCGACACGTCGCCCGAGTTTCTTCAGGGGCCGGCGGAACTGACGCCCGGCACCGTCGTGGCCAAGACGCCGCCCACGGTCGATTTCTTGTATTACCCCAACCAGAATTACCCGGGCAAGCCGTGGTCCAACTGGGGCGACGGCTGCGTGGCCGGCGGCAAGTTCTACTCGGCCATCGGCGACCACCTGGCGATTGATCCCAAGCAGGAACAGCCCCACGGTACCGGCACCGCGCATGTCTACGAGTACGACCCGCAAACCAAGACGCTGCGGAGCCTGGTCGATGTGACGCGGCTGCTGGATCTGCCCAGGGGGCATTACACGCCGGGCAAGATTCATAGTCGGGTGGACATGGGCAGCGACGGCTGGCTGTACTACGCCACGCATCGCGGTTCGCCCCGCGCGGCCAACGACGCGAACCATTACCGGGGCGATTGGATCTTCCGCACCAACCCGGCCACTGGCAAGTCCGAGGTTGTGGTCGCGGCGCCGGTGCCCAAGCACAGCATCCCCAATGGCCTGCTCGATCCGCAGCGGCTGATTTACTACGGCGGTACCGCGGCTGGCCCGGACGCCGACGAGCAAGGCATCCAGTTCTTTGCCTACGACGTGCAAGGCAAGAAGCTGCTGTATGCGGGGCCCGATGGCCCCGCCCGTTATATGATGCTCGCCCGCAGCACCGGCCGGCTGTACTACGTACCCGGCAACTCCGATGGGCAGCTCATGGTGTACGACCCGGCCCAGGGCGGCAGCCCCAAGCCGGTACGGGGCGTGACCATGGGCATCCGCGCCGCCACCGACGAAACGAAGGACGGCAAGATCTACACGGTGTCCATCGGCCAGGGAGCCGCCGACGCCGATATCTGGGAGTTCAACACCCAGACCGAAGAAGCCCGCAAGATCGGTACCGTGGCGGTAGGCCGCACGGCATACGTGGCTTCGATCGACGTCGATCCCACCGGGCGATACCTGTACTACGTGCCGGGCGCCCACGGCAGCGGCCCCCAGGACGGCACGCCGGTGGTGCAGTTCGACATCAAGACCGGCCAGCGGAAGGTGATCGCCTTCCTGTCGCCATACTACGAGAACAAGTACGGCTTCTCGCTCAAAGGCACTTACAGCACGGCGCTGTCCGAGGATGGTTCTACGCTGTTTGTGACGTTCAACACCAGCCGCGGCACTCGGGCTTGGGACTGCTGCGGCCTGGCCGTGATCCACATCCCCGAGTCGGAGCGGTAACGCCACCGGTTACGGCCAGACGGTTATCACTTTCTTGCCCAACAGCCAAGAGACTCGTGCCATGCTTCGCACTACCGTTCGCGCCGCTGTGCTTGTGATTGTGCCGCTTGGCTTCGCGTGGATGCCGGGCAAGGTGGCTGCCCAAGAGGCCAAGGATGACGCGGCGACCAAGCAGCACTTTAGCTTCCGTGAGATGGGCCGCGAGGCAGGCCTGTTTCCTGCTCTGACCGGCATTCACGGCCACGGGGCGGCCTGGGGCGATGTGAATGGCGATGGCCTGCCTGACCTGTACGTCGGCACGTTCCACAACGATGGCCCGGCCAACTTGCTGCTGCTCAACCAGGGCGGCAAGTTCGCGGTTTCGCCCAACAAGGCGGTGCAGATTTCCACCCGGGCGACCGGCGTGGTGCTGGCCGACCTGGATAACGATGGCGACCTGGACCTGTATGTCGGCAGCATGCCGATTGCCGCCGGCACCAAGGCGGCCGAGCGGTACGGCCGGCCGATACGGGGTTGCTCGCTGTTTCGCAACGACGGCAATGGAAACTTCACCGATGTTTCGGCCGGCAATGGGGCCTGCCCCGATGCGTTTGGCGGCCGCAGCGTGGCGGTGCTCGATTTCGATGGCGACGGCCTGCTCGATCTGCTGGTGGGCGAGGATCCCTTCCCCGGCTACAACGGTTCGCAAACTCACAGCAGCCGGCTGTTCCGCAACCTGGGCGATTTGCGATTCGCTGATGTTTCGGCCGACGTGGGGCTGACGCCCGACATCGCCGGGTTGGGCGTGGCTGCCGCTGACGTGAACAACGATACCTGGCCCGACATTTTTCTGGCCTCTGGCAACCGGCTGTTCCTCAACGATGGCCACGGCAAGTTCAAGGAAGCCGCCGGCAGCCAGGAAGTCTTCCACTGGCCCGACTCCAAGGGCGACAACATGGTCTGCGGCGTCTGCATTGCCGACGTCAACCGCGATGGGCTGCTCGACATTGTGTTGGGCCAACACTTCCAGGACCCGTGGGTAAAGCCGGTGCCCAACCGGTTGTATCTCAACCGCGGCATTGCCGGCGGTGTGCCCACGTTTGAGGACGTGACGGCCCAAGTGGGGCTCAAGCCGCTGCCTATGAAAGCGCCTCACGTGGAGCTGCAGGATTTTGATAACGACGGCTTGATCGATCTTTCGTGCAGCATCGTCAAGTTTGCCGATGGCCGCAGCTTCCCGCTGATCTTCAAGAACCTGGGCATTGCAGGAGGCCTGCCGCGTTTTGAAGAAACGGCCCTGGCCGTGAACGATTTCCCCAACGATACCGATACGGCCATCAAACGCTCTGGCCCGTTCTTCGAGAAGATGATCGCCGAGGGCAAGATTATCTACAGTGCTCCCGGTCCGGTGGCCGACTTCGACCGCGATGGACGGCTCGATATCTTCATGGCCAACTGGTGGGCTGAGTCGCCGTCGCTGCTGCTCAAGAACGAAACGGCCGGCGGCAACTGGGTCGATATCCTGGTGGAAGGCATCCGCGGCGTGAACCGCCAGGGGATCGGCTCTCGCGTGAACGTCTACGCGCCCGGCAAGTTGGGCGACCCCTCCGCCCTGCTCTGCTCACGCGAGATCGCGGTCGGCTTTGGTTATGCCTCGGGCCAGGAAGCGGTCGCGCACGTGGGGCTGGGTAAGCTCGATACCTGCGATGTCGAAGTGATCCTGCCGCACGGCAAGGGAACGATTCGCCGGGCGGGGCTCAAGGCCAACCAACGCGTCACGCTCAAGCAGCCGTAATGGCAAGGCCAGCTAGCCTTCACGTTTGGCTCGCCATCGAGCCACCGCGGCTTCGATATCGAGTGGCTGCGTGTCGCACGGCGGCCCCCAGATGGCCGCCCGCTGCGCCTGCACGATCCGTTTGTTGAGAGCTTCGAGCGTGCGCCGCACGTCGGCCTCGTAGACCAGCGCGTCGATGCGCTGAAGCGTGCGCTCCACGTCGAGCTTGATTTCCAGCGCCGGCGGCAACAGGTTGATCTTTTCACGTCGGGCTTTTTCCTTCAGCCACCAGTCTTCGTCATCGTTGCCGGTCAGGCCGGGGATCGGCTTGCCAAAGCCCGGCAGATTGTCGAAGGCCCCGCCTTCTTGGGCTTCGCGGATCCGGGCCTCGACGAACGAAACCCAACTAATGCCTGCCGGCTTGCGGTCGGGCAGCTTCTCGGGGGCTGGTTCGTTCTGGGCCGCCTGCTCTGGCGGCTGATCGTGGTCGCTAGTTGCCATGGCCTGGGCTGGGCGGACGGATGAAAAATCGTGATGCGCTCGCCACGGTCATTCCATCTTAGCGCCCGGGGGCAAGAGTTGCCCAGGGCTGTTTGATCGCGGCCACAATCACCGCGGCGATTTTTGATCCAAACCCGGCCCGGCAGCGGCCGACTGCCCGGCATACACCGTTACGATCGCTTGTCGATCGCCACCAGGGCCGGTTGGATCAGCAGCAAGTGGACGCTGCCGCGTTAGGCGACGCCCGCGTTAGCCTCGGGCGGATCGAGCGCGACCGGAACGTCGTGATCGGTGGTAGATACTCCGGGTGCCAGGCCGCACTTCCACTTGAGCTTTTGCCAGAACGAAAGCTTCGATTCCCACTCGCGCAGCGCGGTCCGCATCTTGATCACGGTGGGCTCGTGTTCGCGGGCCAGTTCATCCAGGATGGCCGCACAGCCGGTGACGTTGCCCGCGGCGAACAGGGCCGCCGCGAGGTTCGTGGCATAGTGCGTAGGAACGTCGGGCTTGAGCATGGTGCCGTTGGCCGTAAGGCAGATCTCCCGCAGGGCCCGCACGGCCAGTTCCGGCTGACCCATTCGCAGCAGGCAAACCGCCCGGGCGTTGCGGCTGTCGGGATCTTGGAGGCCGCGGGCGTTGAGCAGGTCGAAGGCTTCCTCGGCCTTGCCGGCTTCCAGCAGGTTCCGCACCTTATTCATGATGCCGGCCAGGGGCGATGGCGGAGTGGCCTTGTGCTTCTCGGCTTGGACGCTGCGGTCTTTCTTCTTGCCGCCCGACTTTTCGAGTTTTTGGTCGGATGAGCCGGCGGAATCTTCCGGCAGGTAATGTTCGGGATAGATCATGGGCGTTATGTCCTGGTTAGGGATCAGACTCTTGGTGGGATCGTTGCGACTGCGCGCAGGCGGCCCCGGCTTTTGCGCGCGGGGCGAGCCAGATGCGCCACCGACCGGGGGACCGCCTCGCGGCAACCATTACCCATAGCGGTCAGGCAGGTTCCGCGCGGCGCGTGCACCGGAGGGAAGAACTGGGAGGAACCGTTTCACCCACGCGAAACCACCGTGCGCAGGCGTGAACGCCAGCATGCAAGGCACGCGCGGTACGGTTCAGACAGATGCGCTGCCAGGACGCCGGGCGGGCATCAAGCACCGCTCGCGGCGCAGCGCGGCAAGAGAAGCGTTCAAATGCGCAGCGGGATCACGCGGCAACCCACCACCACGGGCGAGTCGCTCCTATGGCAGTTGCTGCCCGAGGTTGCGGCTGAGCCGTCAGAGCCACGGTCAACATGGGCGGCACAGCAGAGGTCGCCGGCCCAACGATCGTACAGCGGGGTAACAACGCGGTCGCGCCGCGAAATTACGGCCGCGTTCTCGGCCGCCGCCTTAAAATACCAATACGTCTCCCCAGCTTGTGTCGGGAGGCTGGTCAGCCGGCCAAGATCGCCTTTCGCGATCGCAGTAGGTTGGCTGCCTTGCTGGGCAGACGCAGGCTGGGCTACGTGCTGTGCGGCAACCGGTTGCGTGACAAGTGCCTGGTTCTGGGCGCGAATCAAGACCTCGCGGGGGATTTCCGCGCCAATGGCGCAGAACACCAAGGCGATGGTCAGGAATTGCCGCGCGCGATCCACGAATGAGCACCCACAAACCGCGAAAGTTTGCCCACAAGTTGCGGGACACTATCGGAAGCTTATCCACAGGCTGCCCTGCCAACAAGAGAACCAAGAGAACGTTGCACGGGCCATGTGGCAGCGACAGAAGGCCGCCGGCAGACCGACGCAGCCCACCCTGGGGAGTGGTCGGGGGGCCGGATTGGTCTGTTGCCACTTCTCATTTTGATTACACTCCCCGCTAGTGGTCGGCAGAGCTACGCCGCTAGCCGGAGAATGGGGGAGAGATCTCAGATCGATGGACGACGCTTTTCGTAACCGCCTCGCCCAGTATGGTCAGCAGCACGTGCTGACCTTTTGGGACGAATTGACTCCGGCTCAACAAGCCCGGCTTGCGGCGCAACTGCGCGAGGTCGATCTGGACCTGCTCACGCGCCTGTGGCGAGGTGAACAGGCGGCCGCCGATTGGGCCAAGCTGGCCTCCAAGGCTCAGCCGCCCCCGGCCATTCGGCTGGGGCAACCGCATCCCCAGTTCGATGCCGCGGCCGCACGCCGGGCGGGCGAGCAGCACCTGGCTGCCGGACAGGTCGGCGCCGTGCTGGTCGCCGGCGGGCAAGGCACACGGCTAGGCTTTGACGCCCCCAAGGGCATGTTCCCCATCGGGCCTGTTTCGGGCAGCACGCTCTTTCAGATTCTGCTGGAGAAGGTGGCCGCCTGCCGCGAACGGTACGGGGTGGCCATCCCGCTGTACTTGATGACCAGCCCGGCCACACATGAGGCCACGGTCGAGTATCTCCGGCGCGTGGAATACTTCGGGCTGCCTGCCGACGATGTGAGGATTTTCTGCCAGGGCACGATGCCGGCCGTCGATGCGGCGACGGGCAAGCTGTTGCTGGAAGCCAAGGACAGCCTGGCGCTCAGCCCCGATGGCCACGGAGGCATGCTGGCCGCGATGGTTCGCGGCGGCGTGTTGGACGACATCGGCCGGCGAGGGCTGCGGACGCTGTTCTACATGCAGGTCGATAACCCGCTCACGCAGGTGTGCGATCCGGCGTTTATTGGCTACCACCTGTTGAGCGGTTCGGAGCTGTCGACGTTGGTGGCGGCCAAGTCGGCTCCGCGTGAAAAGGTGGGCAACGTGGTGTCGATCGACGGCCGCGTACAAATCATCGAGTACAGCGAACTGAACCCGCTGCCCGACGAAATCGTGCTCCGCACCGATGCGGCCGGCCAGCCCATCTTTTGGGCAGGTAACACGGCAATCCACGCGATCGATGTGGACTTCTTGAAACGCATGGCCGCCAGTGATATGGCTCTGCCGTTCCATCGTGCGCATAAGAAGGTGCCATACGTGGACGACAGCGGCCGATTCATCGAGCCTGTCGAAGTCAACGCGATCAAATTCGAACGGTTCATCTTCGACCTGTTGCCGTGGGCGGAACAGGCGATTGTGATGGAGATAGACCCGGCCGAGGCGTTCCGCCCGGTGAAGAACGCTCCGGGCGAAGCCAGCGACACACCCGAGACGGTTCAGGAGGCGATGATGGCTTTGCACCGTCGCTGGCTGAGGGCGGCCGGTGCGCACGTGGCCGACGATGTGCCGGTGGAGATCAGCCCACGGTTCGCCTTGGACGCCGAACAAACGGCCGCCAGGATTCGCCCTGGTACGGTGATCGACCGGCCAACGTACTTGAACGGGTAGACCGGTATGTATTGGTCGCCGCGGGGCCCGGCGATCCTTTGTACCCGGTGCGCGCGGGACAGATCGGATTTGGGGCATGCGCGAACGGCCCTTCACAACCGCCGCCATCAATGCGCTCGGAACGGTTCGAGCCGTGGCACCCGTAGACGATCTTGCATCCATGCGGCGCGCCAACTCGCAGCGGCCAATGACTGACAACGGCGCCGCGTTCGTCTAGAATTGGCCACTGGTCCATTTGCCGGCATGCCTGGCACGTTGGGCACGACGGTGCCATACCGCGGCCCCTCCGCGCACTTGCCCGGCGGTTACTCATCTGCGGACATTGGTCATGTCGGGCAGCTCGTCAGAAACCCTCAAGTTTCGCTGCAAGAAGTGTGGCGTGGTGCTTTCGTGCGCGGCCAGTCGGGCTGGCCAGTCGGTGCGCTGCAAGGCGTGCCAGGCGGAGTTGGTGGTGCCGCAGCCCAGCTCGGCCAATAAGCCCCCCGCCGACGACTTCGACGGTTACGCCATTCGCGATGAGGAACTGCCCAGCCGTCCCGCCGCCACGCTGCCGCCCTGGCTCATCGAGGACGAACCGGCCGAACCTCCCAAGCGTCCGCAGCGGCCCGCGAGCGAACGGGCTGCTGCCGAGGCAGCGCCCAAACGCAAGCCCAAGACCGACGTTGCCCCCCGGTCCGATGCGGACGCACCGCTTGAGGACTGGGGCGATTGGGGACGGCCACGCGATGAATACTTGGCCAAGAAACGCATCATTGACGACGAGCCGCCCCCGGAACCGCCCTACGGTGGCGAGCAGTTGGACCTGATCACGGGCGTGTGGACGATGCCCTGGCAAAGCGGCGAGGCGGCGCTGCGCTGGTTCCTCTTGTCCATTGGTGTGTTCTGTTCGTCGTGGCTGGTGCTTGCGCTGATCACCCTGTTTTCCGACGGCGGCATGTTCGGCGCGCTGGGCGGCGGCTTTCTCACAATGGTCCTGGTGTGGATTGGACTGTGGACCTTTTCCTACGGGGGCTCGTGCTTTTTGGGCGTTCTGGTAGACACGGCCAACGGTGCCCGCCGCGTGAACACCTGGCCCGACGCCGACTGGCGCGAATGGGTGTTTACGATGCTGCAGGTGGGGATTCCCCTGGGTGTCAGCGCAGCGGCCGGATGGGGGCTGGGACTGGCCGCCGAGACGGCCGGGGTCAACGGCGCGAGCGTGGCCGGTTGGGTTACGCTGCTGTTGTTCCCGGTGCTGCTGCTATCGAGCGTGACCGAGGGCAGTGTGCTGATGCCGTATTCGGCGCCGATCTGGGGCAGCCTGGTACGGATGCCGATCGCCTGGCTGCTGACGTACGTCGCGGCGGCATTATTGGTGCTGCCGCAGCTAGGGCTCTATACCATTCGCGGCGCGATTGGCGGTTACCCCTTCTTGATTGCCAGTTCGCTGTGGATCTCCGCGGCCGGTTTCATCTACGCGCGGCTGCTGGGGCGGCTCTTGTGCCGCATCCGATTTGTCATGGGCGTGGACGACGAGGACGAAGAAGAAGCAGACGAAGAAGCGTAACCAGCCTGGTCCTGACGGCAACTAGGAATGTCGGCGCTGCGCAGGGGGCCGGTGGTCTGTACATTGGGCCCGCTTTCCGCAATCGCTAGCGCAGCGAATGACGTGTTCTGCTCGCCCGTGACCAATACGGCCAAGTTGGCTGAAATCGTTTGACTTGGCTTGGGCGGGCAGTTCATGACACGCATCCCCTTCGATGGAAGTTCTGGCCCCGACCTGTTCTTGGGCTCGGCCAGTTGACAGTGCAGGATGTTAACCCACGTTCCTTGTTCGGAGGACCAGGTATGAGAAGGCTTGCGCTGTTCACGTTCCCGCTGGCGATGTTGGCCGCCTGGTTGCTGGTTGCCAGCCAGCAATCGGCCGAAGCCCGGCCGCAATATAAGACGGCTTGGGACCAGACCTACTTGAAGGAAGGCACGCCGATCTACCAGGCATTGGCCGGCAAGAGCAACTGCAACATTTGCCACGAAGGCAAAGACCGGAAGAACCGTAACGAATACGGCGCCGCCATCGGCAAGAACATCGGCACAAAGGACAACAAGGACAATACCGCCATTGCCGAGGCGCTCCAGAAGGCCGCCGCGGCCAAGTCGTCGGAAGGGGCGACCTTTGGCGAACTGATCGAGCAAGGCAAGCTCAAGCCGACTCCCTGACCGGCACGGCAACATACGCATCCGCGCGAGGCTTGTGGCCGGGACTACCGGTTACAAGCCTCTTGGCGTTTTGGGATGGCCGAGAAGACTGTGCCAGGCGAAGATACCACCAGCTGCCACCCCGCGGCGGCGTTAATCGACTTCGCCTGCGTAGCGAAGCGTGCGGATGATGTTATCCATCACGGCCGCGGCATCGACCTGCAAGGCCACCTCCATGTTCATCCGCCACTCGCGCTGGGCGCGGCGATCGAACACGGTGGCGCCCCGCGTCAACTCGCCCGCCGTTTCCACGTCGGCCGCCATCTCCTGCATCTCGAACAGCTCAGGATTGGTGACGGCGGTCAGGGCCACGGCGTCGTGCAGGTAAATGCCTTCGACGCCCAGCCGTTCGCGGTAGCTGCGGAAGGCAAACGGCAGGATCTTGTGCAGTACCTGTCCCGCCCGGGTGTGATCCTCAGGCAGCGAGTTCAGCAGGTCGAACGCCATCACGATCTGGGAGGTGACGTCCAGCGGGATCAGCGTTTTGGTCGTGGGCGAGCGGAAGACTTCGCGCGCCGCCTCAGGATCGCTGTAGATGTTGAACTGCGCGGCCGGGGTGACGTCGCCGGGCACGTTCACCGTGCCGCCCATGATCACCAGCCGGCCCAGTTGCGCGGCCGCCATCGGATCGCGGCGGAAGGCGGCCGCGATATTGGTCAGTGGCCCCAGTGCCACCAGCGTGATCTCGTCGGGGGCACTGCGGATTTCGTCGACGATGACTTTATCGGCCGGGTGCTGATGGTGCGGCTCGACATAGGGGAAATTGGCATTGCCCAGGCCGTCGGCGCCAAAGATGTGGCGGTTGTCGGTGGGCAAGCCATTCTCAGGCTCCAGCGCGGCCCCGATGCGCGGCCAGCGGGGCGGGTCGAGCTGTTCCACCAAGGCATGTACATTGCGCGTGGCCTGTTCCGGCGAAACATTGCCGCCTACGGCTGTCACCGCCACGACTTGCAGCCGTGGATCGAATAGGGCCGAACAAAGCGCAACGGCGTCGTCAATGCCCGGATCGACGTCGAGGATAACCTTCCTGGCCATGCTGAATTTCCCCCAGCGCGGAGCCCGAATTCGTTGCTACCTCCCCGCTCGGGAAGCACACGTATCGGCTCCGGATTGTAGGACTTGCGCTGTCGCAGGGCAAGGTGTGGGCCGTGCGGGGACGCCGTTGACGGACCGCCATGGCGCTCAACAATGCGATTAGAGCGGCCGTTGGCTCATGCCTGCCGGGCGCGAGCTTGCTGGCCTGCCCCCCCTCCCCTGCCCCAACTGTTTGATGACCCAAGTACCGCTACCTACATCGCAGCCGCAGCCACGGACCGACGCGGCGCCCCCGCCGGGAGGACCGCCCCGGGCGGCGTACATCCACGTGCCCTTTTGCCGGCATCGCTGCGGTTATTGCAATTTTACGGTGGTGGCGGGCCGCGATGATCTGGTACCGCGATTTCTGGAGGCGTTAGAGCGCGAACTGTCGGCGCTGGGCGATCCGAAGGAGGTCGATACGCTGTTCATCGGCGGCGGCACGCCCACGCTGTTGGAACCGGCCGATTTACAGCGGCTGTTGGCGATCATCACTGCCTGGCATCCCTTGGCCGCTGGCGGCGAGTTCTCGCTGGAGGCCAATCCCGAGTGCTTCGACCAGGCCAGGGCCGCCTGCCTGGCCGCCGCCGGCGTGAACCGGATCAGCCTGGGCGCGCAGTCGTTCAACCGCGAAAAGCTGCGCCGCCTGGAGCGGTCGCACACGGCGGCGGAAATCACGCGCAGCGTGGAACTGGCCAGGGCAGCAGGCGCGAGCGTATCGCTCGATTTGATCTTTGCCGCGCCGCACGAAACGCTTGAGGACTGGCGGGCCGACGTGCAAGCGGCCGTAGCTCTGGAGCCGGATCACATCTCGACCTACGGTCTGACGTTTGAACGCGGCACAACCTTCTGGGGACGGCTGAGCCGGGGCGAACTATCGCAGGCCGACGAAGAACTCGAGCGGACCATGTACGCCGAAGGCATCGACCTGCTGACGGCGGCCGGATTCGAACACTACGAGGTCTCGAACTTTGCCCGGCCCTCGCACCGCTGCCGCCATAACCAGGTGTACTGGGACGCCGCACCCTATTACGCGGCCGGGCCCGGTGCCGCTCGCTACGTGAACGGTTGCCGGCAGGTGAATCACCGCAGCACCACGACCTGGATGAAACGCGTGCTGGCGGGGCAATCGCCCGTGGCCGAGTCGGAAACGCTGCCGCCGGAAGATCGTGCCCGCGAAGCCCTGGTGCTGGGCCTGCGTCGCATCGAAGGCGTGGCCTTGGACGCGTTTGCCCAGCGGTTCGGCTACTCGGCGGAAGCGCTATTTGGGGCCGAAACGCTCCAGGCACTCGTCGACCAAGGGCTGCTTGCCTGCGCGGACGGGCGGCTTCGCCTCACGCGCGAAGGGCTGTTTGTGAGCGATAGCATCTGGTCGCTGGTGCTGCGCTGTTAATCACCAGTCGGTCAATCGAACCGCCGGTTCAGCCGCCAGCCTAGCGAGATGGTCATGAGGCCATTGATGATCAGGATGGCGGCAAAGAACAGCGCGAACAGCCAGATGGCGGCTTCGGTGAACACCATCACCAGAATGCCCAGCACGATGGCCGTCATGCCCGCCAGCTTGAGCGATGTTCCGCGCGGCCCGGCGCCCAGGGCAAAACCAAACAGCAGTTGCCCCAGCCCAATCAACAACAGGAACACGCCCAGAACGGTCACCAGCAGGCTCGGCACCAGCAGCGGCCAGGCGATCAGCAACACGCCCAGCAGCAGGATCAACGCCGGGCCGGCGATGCCGAAGGAATACGGGCTGCGGCGCGGATCGCGGATCTCGCGAAACATGCCGATGGCTCCGGCCACCAGCAGAAAGATCCCGGCGACGGTCGCCAGCGCTTTGATGAATTGCAGCGGCACCAAGGCCAACATGAGTCCGGCCAGAACCATCACGGTTCCTTCCAGGATCATGGGCCATCCCATGCGAAGAATCGGAGGATTCATGGATCGATCGCGGTTGCGCGGAAAAGTGGACGAGGGAACGCCAAACCAACAACCATGATCGTTGGCAACGATCATGCCGCGCGGCGCGGTTATTGGTCCTCGTCGAGCGCCGGGCTGTCCTTGGCTTCCAGCTTACGATACAGCGTTGCCCGGCCGATGCCCAGTAGCCTGGCCGCCTCCGCGATGTTGCCGCCGCTTTGATGCAGGGCCGCCTCGATCAAACGGTGTTCCCATGTCGACCATTGCAGCGTGTCGTAGGGCCCTTCGGTGGCCGTGCCCGCCGGGTCGAGATGAGGCACATCCACGGCATCGCCCTCGCTGCGCAGTGCGGCCGCCTTCAAAACGGCCTGCATCTCGGCGACATTGCCGGGCCAACGCCGCGCCAGCAGCGTGGCGCGCGCGGTCGGCGTGATGAACAACTGGGGCCGGCCCAGCTCCGCGCGCAGCGCCGTCAGGCACCAGTCCAACCACGGTTCCAAATCAACCGTTCGCTCCCGCAGCGGCGGCACTTCGATCCAGCGGTGCGTGAGCGCCGCCGACAGTTCCGGCAGCAGCGGTAAAGGATTGGCCGCGTTGGTACTCAAGGCCAGCCAGAAACGTGGTGGGGTGGTGAGCGCCGCGGTCGCTTCCGGCGGCGCCAGTGGTTGCTGTTCGATTGGGACACTGGCCGGCGGCGATTGTTCCACCAGATGCAAGACTTGCAGCAGCCGCTTCTGCGCCGCGGGCGTAAGCCGCTCAAGCTGGGTTAGCCACAGCACGGCCCCGCTGCCGCGGCCGCGGCGCAGCAGCCGCCACAAACGGCGCGAAAACAAGCGCGATGCCGGATCGACTCCGGTTCCTTGGGCAGTTGCTAACCGCTGCTGAACCTGTTGTGCCATCACCGGTGTCAGCGCGGGAGCCTGCCACGTGGTCGAGGCCGACTTGGGTGCGGCTAAACTGTCGTCGCCCGCGGCTGCGTTCAACGCGGCTGCCGAAACCACCAGCAGGGGCGCACCGCTAGCGCGCCGGCTGGCATGCAGCAACTTAACAGCTACCGGCAGCTCGCAGCCCGGCTCGCCACGCAAAGCGACCACCGGCTTTTGCGCCGCATCGGCCAGTTGACTGCGTAATCGTTCGACCGCGGGACTGGTGCCTGGCAACTGGTCGGGCCAGGCGGCCAGGGGAACATCCAAACGCTGGGCAGCCGCCGATGCCAGGCTGTCGACCTCGAGCCGTAGCGCTTCCGATGCCAGCACCGCCAGGGCCAGGATCAAGTCAAAGTGGCTTTGCCGGAACAGACCGATCTCCAGCCCCGCGTACAGCACGCCCACGATCTCGCCGTGCAGCGCCAGCGGAGCCCACAAGGCATCGCTGGTACCGTGAGGATGCTGGGCGGCGCGGCGGGCATCGGTGGGCGACTGGTGCGAGGTCCATACCGCCCGGCCTTCGCTAAGAAGCAGGTACTTGAGCGACGCGCTCAGTTCGGGCCGAGGCTGCCGAGGCGGCTCCAGCTTGCGCGGGATGAGCTGGAAGTTCTCGTCCACCTCGAACCAGGCAGCCCGGGCGGCTCCCAGCCTGTTGCGCATGAACTCCAGGATCAGCGGTTCCCAGTCCGGCACCTCGTGGCCGATGCCTTGCAGAATGCGCGTGGCGAGCCGGTTGAGCTCCTTATAGTCGGCCGCGGCCGCCGACAGGCCCGATAGCGACGCCTGCAGGGTTTGCTCGTCCTCCGGGGGCGACTCCGTAACCGGGGGACCGCCCAGTTCGAGCCGTTCGACGGTGGTGGGCGGTTGGTCGCTCTCGTGGAAAGCGAACTCGATCTGTCCCATCCGGATGGTGTCGCCATCACGCAGCACGTGCTGGGTGATGCGTTGGCCGTTGACGAACGTGCCATTGCGGCTCAGGTCGCGGACATGCCAGTGGCCGTTCTCGTACCAGATTTCGGCGTGATGCCGCGAACAGAGCGGATCTTCGAGCTGAAGCTGGCAATCGCCCTGCCGGCCAAGACGGATGGGTTCGAAGGTTTCGTGCAGCAGCACGCTGGCACCAACCTTCGGACCGGTCGTCATCATCAGGTAGGTGTACACCGTACCTCCCTTAATGCGGCAGCAGGTTCATGGCGACAGCTTTGGGATCGTGGCCGGCGATACGCGGCCGCCGTTCGCCGGTTGGCGTGGTGCCTGGGTATTCTCTCCCAAATGGCAAGGGCCAGCGCCTCGTTTCAGCATCCTCCGCCCGCGAGCGCTCGCCCTCGGACGGTTATGCGTGGGACGGAATGGATTCGTTTCAACGTTGTCCGAGGAAACTGGCCCACGTGCCGCCTCGCCTTCACTAGCGGGGCGGACACTTGCGCTGCGCCGCGAGGGAGGAAGCCGCCGGCGGTTCCTGGCCGAACTTGGCGGCTTCGCGGCCTATCGGCATTCTAGCGGATGAATTGGCCACGCGCCGTTTAACAGAGGGATAGATCGAATAGAATCGGGAATTTACGAGGGCCGTGCCGTCGTCGCGGGTAGTGGGACAGATGATACAACCGTTAAATCCCCTACAGCCGACAAAAATGTTCTGGCGATGCCGCCGGGAGCCGTGCGAACCGCCGACGTCGAACAGGCTCTCCTGAGGATGTCGCTCCAACGCTGCAGTTAGCCTCGGCTCAGGCTGTTTCCCACTTCGGATAGACGACCTGGCCAGGGATGGCGACGCGCGTCTTGAATAGCGTTTTGCCGGCCGTGATGTAGAGTGTGCGGCCGTCGGGCCCGCCAAATGCCAAGTTAGTAATCAGGTCTTCCGGAACCGGAATGCGGCCCAGCAATTGGCCCTCGGGGCTGATCACGTACACGCCCGGCGGTACGTCGGCCGTTTCGTGTGGGCCGCGCGGCATGGCGATGCCGGCGGCCGCGTAGATATTGCCTGCGATATCCAGCCGGATGCCGTCGGCCCCGCGGCCCGGGGCAAAGTCGAATAGCACTTGCTGGTTCGTCGGGTTACCGGTGTCGTCGAGATCGAAACGCCAGATCTTGCGGTTGCCGCCGGGCACCGGGCAGCTATCGACCACGTACAGCGTGCGGCTGTCCAAGGTGGCCGCGATCCCGTTGGGACGCTGAATGTCGGGCTGCTGAAGGATGCGGTGTACCTGCCCGTCGGGGTCGATGCGATAAACGCCTTCGATTTCCATCTCCATGTCGGAGCGATCGCCGTAGCGGGGATCGGTGAAGTAGATGCGGCCCTTGCCGTCCAGGCAGATATCGTTGGGCGAGTTGTACCGCAGGCCATCGTAGCGGTCGGTGAGGACGGTGTACTCGCCGGTGGTCAGGTCGGTGCGGGTGACGCGTCGTGCGCCGCCCGGCTCGGCGCCTTCGCAGTGGTACAGCCGCCCCGCCTGGTCGAAGGTCTGCCCGTTGCAGCGGTGGCTCGGTTCCCGAAAAACGCTCTTGGTGCCGTCGGCCGCCAGGCGGATGATGCGGTTGTTCTCGATGTCGGAGAAGTAGACGCTGCCGTCGGCCGCAACCGCGGGGCCTTCAGTAAAGGCGATGATGGTTGCCGGCGCAACGCCCTCAGGCGACGCGCCGCCAGGCAGCGGTAGGTCGGCAAATGGTGACGTCATACGAATGCCGCAAGCGGAAAGAGTGCCCCGTACGCTCCGCGCGTCCCGCGACATGGCCATGCCGGCAACCGTCAGCGCGCCGCAGGATGATTCCATGAGGTCGCGCGGCTCGCGGCAGCCGTACCTGGGCCGCGAGCCGCCGGCGGACGATTGCGGAACGTTACTTAGTACTGCCGGCCGATCTTTTCCAGGCTCGGCTCAGGCTGCCACAGGTAGAGGAACATGGGCATCCGGGCACGATCCAGGCCGGGGATCGACAGCGGCATGCCCGACGTGGTGGCCGGGATATTCGGCGTGATT
This sequence comes from uncultured Planctomycetales bacterium, assembly GCA_937927735.1. Lineage (GTDB taxonomy): Bacteria > Planctomycetota > Planctomycetia > Pirellulales > S012-138 > CALBRZ01. The sequence goes on along the minus strand of CALBRZ010000024.1, from coordinate 51,360 downwards.
TCGTACTGGCTGTATGCCCGATCGTTGCAGCGACGGAACATGACCGTGCGGGCACCGGGGCCGGCGCCGCTGATGTTCTGGGCCATGGCGATGGCATCGTCCAGATAGGCGATGTCGTCGATCAGGCCTTTTTCGCGAGCTTGCGTGGCGGTGAACACACGCCCATCCCAGTCCTCTTCCGTCATGTTCAGGTGGGGACGCGAGCGTTCGACCACTTCGCGGAAGCGGTTGTGGAACTCCTGGGCCATCTTCTCGAGCATTTCGACCGACTGTTCGACCACTTCGACGCGGTCGTCGGTCTGGCTGACCGGCGAGCCCATATCGATGCGGTCGCCGGCCCGAATGACCGACGGGAACACGCCCTGCTCTTGCATGGCCGAGGTGAGCGAGTAGACGTTGAACACGCAGCCGATGCCGCCGGTCACGCTGGTGGGCAGGGCCACGATGTGATCGGCCGCGGTGGCCAGGTAGTAGCCGCCGCCGGCGCCCACGTCCATCAAGCAGGCCACCACCGGCAGGCCGGTCATGCGTTTGAACTGCACCAGGTCGCGGCGCATGATGTCCGAGGCCGTGACGCCGCCGCCGGGACTGTTGATACGCAGCACCACCGCCCGGATCGACGGATCGCGGGTGGCCGCTTCCAGCTTTTCGCGAAACAGGCCCACCGGGTTTTCGCCCATCGAATCGAGGCCGGTGAAGTTGCGGTTGAAGAGCAGCCCATCGACGTCGATCAGGGCGATCTTGTACCCGTTGCAGTACGGCGACTGGGCCGGCAAGGCCACGATCCCCATCCGCGGAGCTGTATTATCCTTAGGCGTGTAGGTGTAGGTGCGGGCGGTCATGCAGCCCTGCATGCGCAGGGAGCAGTTCGAGCATCCGCTAACCACCAACAGCAGCATGCCCAACAGGGCGCAGAGGCGACGGTCCATGTCGGCTCCTAAACTCCCAAGCTCTGGGAGCACGTGAATTGAGCAAATCGGGCCGCGATTCTTGGCCTGCTTCCTGCAAGCCCATCGCTTCTTGGGGAGCGTGGAATACGTCACAAGGTATCGGTACCGCCCCAGCGGGGCTTGATGGATTGCGCGCCAGAGACTGCTCGTAGTGGTCGTGCCGCTTGAACCGGTCAGGTAAAGCTTGACGGTTGCCGCGAAGGTCGCGGTTACCACCTGCTGTGGAGGGCCCCCCACGGCTCGCGGCGTGGCGCCCTGGCTGACCTACACTTTTTTTGAATGTCCGGGGGCTCCCACGTTGTGAGTTTTCTGTGAAGGCCTCGCCGCCGCTTCAAAACCTGTTAGCTACCGGCCGCGCGGAGCACGGCTTGAGCCTGCGCTTAGACACACGCGGTCTGTGGCTAACGCTGAACGTTGCGGTACTGCTGGCTGTGGCGCTGGTGTTCCGCTTCTGGAAGCTGGAAAACCTGCCTGGCATCAACGGTGACGAAGCCTGGTACGGCATCCAGGCACAAACTCTGTTGGAAGGCGGCCAGCCGGCCTGCGCACACCGACACGCAACCCGATTAACATTTTCTTCTTCGGTCCCCAGGTGCTGCTTCACTGGGGCGCGGAGCCTTCGTTCTGGCGGCTGCGGTTGCCGGCCGTGATCAGCGGGGTTGCAGCGCTGTTGGTGAACTTCTGGCTGTGCCGTCGCGTGTTTGGGCCGACGACGGCCGTGGTTTCGACGCTGATCCTGGCCGTGCTGCCGATCAATATCGCTTACAGCCGGTTCAGTTGGGACCCGGCCCAATCGCTCTTGGCGACAACCGTGGTGATGTACCTGGCGGCACAGGCGAGCCGCGGTGCCTGGGAGGGGCGTGCGGCAGCCGATCCGGCGATCGATCAGCGGATGCGCAATCACTTGCCGTTGGGCGCTGCGGCGCTGGCGGTAGCCATCCTGGTGCATCCGACCAACCTGTTCCTGATGCCGCTGTTGGTGTTGCCGCTGTTGATTCGCTGGCATCGCGAGTTGTTGGAATACGTTCAGCCTCGGCCCTGGTCGGTTGCCAAGCTGGCTTGTTGGGCTGCGGCACTGGCGGCCGTAGCGGTGATTGCCATCGGTGGGCGGCACTGGTTCGTGCGCGCCGCGGAACGGCTGGCACAGCCCGGCGACCTGGTCACATTCGCGACGTTGTACGTGCAGCTCTTGTGGGGCGTGTCGTGCTTTCGCTTTCTGGCCGGCTCGTGCCAGGGCGACGCGCTCAGCGGAAACCTGTTCGACCTGGCCGGATTGGTCCTCGCGGCGGCACTGGTGGTGCTTGTGATCCTGTACTTCCTCAAGCAGCGTCCACGCACCGAGCTGACGCTGGCCGCCGGCTATGCGCTGGGGCTGGTCGGGTTCTTCCTGATAGGCGGCCCCTCGGCGATTGCTCCGCATTTTGAGCGGTACGCCATTTGGATGATTGCCCCGGCGGTGTTGTTGGTGTCGCGGGCATTGGTGTGGTGGGCCACGCGCACCGGGCCGACGGTCTGGTATGTGACCAGCGCGCTTGCCTGGTTGTGGCTGATTACGTTTGGGCAGGAATACTTTGCGTTCCTGCAGCAAACCGGTGGCCAATCGCACCGGGCCATGCGCACCGCCCAGGTCGAGCCCAAGCTGGCGGCATGGCAAGCCATTGTTGGTTCGTTACCCCAGCGTGATGGCGATGCGGCCAAGGCGGCCCCGACGCTGATTGCCACCACGGAGTACTGGATCGAGACGCCGCTGCAATACCTGGGAGGCCGCCGCCACGATGTCCAGGTGCTCTGGTGGGACGGCACCGGCGATTGGCCGCCTGAGGTGCAGATGGCGCTCGCGGAAGATCGGGCGAGGTTTGTCGAGTTCACCACCAGCAGCGCGCTGCCGGAGCTGCGCCGGCGGTTGGCCCAGCAGCAGCGGACGTGGCGCGAAACCGCGATTCTCGATTACGCTGGACAGCCGGTGATCGTCATCCTGCAGCCGGAACGTCTTACGGAGCGGCCCGCAGCGGGCCAAACCACGGCCTCCGCAAGCCGCCCTGCCGGTGGGCCCGTTGGCCTGGACACTGGCCGCTGAGTACACTGAAAAGGGACGGGCCGCAGCCGGCATAATGCGGCACGGCGCGGTTGCCGCTGCGCAATTTCCCTGCTGCCGTCGGCAGCGGCACGGTGTGCGTTTGCCCCCTTGGCTGAAGATGTAGGGGGCGGCTTCCCCTTGGTCGGTTGTTCCTCGTAGCGCTGCCAGGGCAGCCGTTTGACGAGAACCGCTTCATGAAGCTCTCTTCCATCCCGCAGATTTACCGAAACCTGAATCGGGCGGTAGAGATCTTCTCGGTGCTGAGCAAGTATGGGCTTGCCAATTGGGCCAGCCGGTTCGACGTCGAGTTTACCCAAAACTTCTTCAAAGCCAAGGACGGCCAGGCGTTAGCTAAACAGCCGCCCGAGCGGCGCATCCGCCTGGCCCTCACCGAACTGGGGCCGACCTTCATCAAGCTGGGGCAGGTACTCAGCACGCGGCCCGACCTGGTAGGCGTTCCGCTGGCGCAAGAACTGGAGCATCTCCAGGAAGAAGCCCCGGCCGATTCCATCGGCGACGTGCGGCAGACCATCGAATCGGAGTTCCATCGACCCATTGAGGAACTGTTTGCCGAGTTCGATCCGGTGCCGCTGGCCTCGGCGTCCATTGGGCAGGTGCATGCCGCGCGGCTGCACTCGGGCGAGGCCGTGGTGGTGAAGGTCAAACACCGCAACGTCGAGGAAAAGATCCGGGTCGATTTGGATATCATCGCCGGGCTGGCCCAGTTCGCCGAAAAGATGCCGGAGTACCGGAACTATCGGCCGATGGCCACCATGGAAGAGTTCCGCCGGACGCTGCTACGGGAGCTCGACTTTTCGCGCGAACGCCGCAACATGCAGCGTTTTGCCCGGAACTTCCGCCGCGATCACCGCGTGCGGATTCCGATGGCGTACACCGAGCTGTGCACCAGCCGGGTGTTGACGATGGAGCGACTCTGCGGCGTGAAGCTGGCCGAGATCACCAAGGCTCGCGCCAACCAGGTTGAGCTGGATGAGATCGCCCGCCGCGGCGCGCACATCTTCCTCGAGATGATCTTCACCCACGGCTTCTTCCATGCCGATCCGCACCCCGGCAACATCGTCATTCTGGATGGCAATGTGATCGGGCTGTTCGACTTTGGCATGGTAGGCCAGGTCGATGAACGGCTGCGCGAAGACATTGAGGAGATGCTGGTGGCCCTGGTGGGCCGTGACGCCGAGCACCTGACCTCGCTGATCGTGCGCCTGGGGCGGGTACCGCAGGACCTGGACCAGGCGTCGCTCAGCTACGACGTTGCCGAGTATGTGGCCAACTATGGCGATCAGCCGCTCAACGATTTCGACTTTACCGGCGCGATCAACGAACTGACCGAACTGATTCGCCGGTACGAGATCACCCTGCCGCCGCGGATCGCGATGCTGCTCAAGGTGCTGGTGATGCTCGAAGGCATGAGCCGGATGGCCAGCCCCAGCTTCAACCTGATGGACGTGATCCGCCCTTACCAGCGGAAGCTGATCATGCGGCGGCTCTCGCCGATGCGGCGCGTGCGGAAGCTCCAGCGGATCTACCGCGAACTGGAACACCTGGCCGAGGTGACGCCGCGTAGCCTGTCGGACATCCTGGAGCAGATTCAAAGCGGCAAGTTCGACGTGCACCTCGATCACCGCGGCCTGGAGCCGTCGGTCAATCGCCTGGTGATGGGCCTGTTGACCAGCGCGCTGTTCTTGGGCTCAACAGTCATGCTCAGCCAGAAGGTGCCGCCGCTGGTCGGCGAGGTCTCGTTCGTTGGCGCCGCCGGAGCCATCCTCTCGCTGGTGCTGGCGATGCGGCTCTTTTGGGCCATCAGCAAGAGCGGCCGGCTCGACTGAGCATGCTTGTCGTGGCCTTAAGGCTTGTTGGCCGGAATGCGGATTTCGTACAGGTGCGGCCACAGCTTGCCGGTGACGAAGATGCGGCCCGAGGCCTTGTCGTACGCGGTGCCGTTCAGCACCGCCTCGGAATCGGCCATGGGAGGCTTGAGCGGCGACAGATCGAGCCAACGCGTCACCCTGCCCGATTGCGGATCGATGCAGGCAATGAGGTCGGAGTACCACACGTTGGCATAGATCTGGCCGTCGATGTATTCCAGCTCGTTCAGGTAAGGGAGCGGCCGGCCACCGTCGGTGACGTGCAGCGTGCGCACCACTTCGAAGCTGGCCGGATCGCGAAACTGGAGGCGATCGGTGCCGTCGCTTTGGATCAGGTGACGGCCGTCGTAGGTCAGCCCCCAGCCTTCGCCCTCGTAGCTGATCCGCCGCTTCTCTTCGAGCGTGTTCTTGTCGAAGACGAAGGCCGTGCCTTCCTTCCAGGTAAGCAGGTAGATTTCGTCGCCCACGGCGGCGATGCCTTCGCCGAAGTAGCGGCGATGCAGCGGCACTTCTTGCAGCACCTCGCCGGTTTCGACATTCAGCCGCCGCAACCGGCTCTCGCCGTAATGCCCGGTGCTTTCGTACAGCTCGCCATCGACGAAGATCAGGCCTTGTGTGAAGGCGTCAGTCGCGTGCGGGTATTGGGCAACGACTTCGATGGCCTGGACCGGCGGCAGCGGCACGGGACGGTTGTAGTAAGCCACGGCTGCGAGTGCTGCTCCTACGGCGGCGACCGGCACGAGCCACGACAGATGACGGCGCAGCGGCGAAACGGCCGAGCGCGGCGCGGAGGTCGGCATCCGTCGGGCGTTCACCGCGAGATCCTTTCGCTAGTCGGTCCGCTGGGACGTGGTTCGAGAGCCGCCGCCGCGTGCGCTTAGCGGATGATGGTGGGATCGCCAGGCTGGTCCACACGCGGCGTTTGACCACCGCGGAGCACGCTGCTGCCTTCGTACAGCAACCGCTGATCGATGGGTGGAGGGTTCAGCCAGTCTTCCTCGTTGAACTGCCCACTCTGCGAATAGGCGGCCAGCGCGTTGTGATAACACACGGCGTCGACATGTTCCTGCGGGATGCCGTGCTGGAGCATCAATTGGGCCGTCTTGGGCACGGCCAGCGGGTCGGACACGCCCCAGTCGGCGGCCGAGTCGACGATGATCCGCTCGGGGCCGTACTTCTTGACGATCTCCACCATCCGTTCGTTGCCCATCTTGGTGTGCGGATAGATGGTGAAGGCCGCCCAGAAACCGCGGTCGAGCACTTCCTGCACGGTTTCTTCGTTGTTGTGGTCGATGACCACCTTGCTGGGGGCGATGCCGTGCTCTTCGCACAGGTCCATGCTGCGGCTGGTGCCGACCTTCTTGTTGCGGTGCGGCGTATGCACCATCACCGGCAGGTCGACTTCCTTGGCCAGCTCAAGCTGGAGGTGGAAGTATTTTTCCTCGGCGGCGGTCATGTCGTCGTAGCCGATCTCGCCCACGGCCACCACGCCTTCTTTGGCCAGGTACAGCGGCAGCAGTTCCATCACCTGTTCGGCCAGGGCCTCGTTGTTGGCTTCCTTGGCATTGAGGCCGATGGCGCAGTAATGACGGATGCCGAACTGTCCCGCGCGGAACCGCTCAAAGCCCACCAGGGTCGAGAAATAATCCTGGAAGCTGCCGACGTTGGTCCGAGGCTGACCCAGCCAGAAAGCCGGCTCGATGATCGCCACGATGCCGGCGGCGGCCATCGCCTGGTAATCATCGGTGGTGCGGGATACCGCGTGAACGTGCGGATCGATAAATCGGGGCACGACAAACTTCCGTCAGGTTGGAGGATGGATATTCAGGGGATCGGGGGGGAGTCGCCTGCGGCACCGGCTGCCGACGAGTGTATCGGAAAGCGGGCCGCTGCCGAACCCGTGATGACGTGGTGCGGCTGGTATATGTCCCCCCCAGCGGTTTTCGTTCTGCCCCCCAGAATCTGGTGCTTACCCGTTTGCCGCCTGGGCGATCGTATCCCAGGTGAACTCGCCTCGTGCGGCCTGTTCGGCCAGTTCGGGCCACCCTTTCAAAATATCGGCCGCTTCTGGCGCGGGGCAAGCCGTCAACGCCAGTGCCGCGGCCTTGCGCTCCAGCTCGTTGCCTTCCTGGAGCACGTGCCGCAAATCGGCCAATGCGGCCTTGTCGGCAAAGGGGCCCACGCACCGCCACAACTCGGGGCTCACCGGGCGGCCGGCGGCCCAGCGTTCGTGCGCGTAGTCGCACAGCATTCGCATCAGCCGCGGATTGGCCCGGGCATCCAGCCCGATCACCGGTGCCAGCGGAACCCCAATGAACAGGCACTTGAGCACCATCTGGTTCCAGGCGCCTTCGTCCAGCTGTTCGGACGGATAGGGATTACCGTGGGCGACCGCGCAGAACACGGCCTTGATGTTGCTGCGCACGCCCTCGGCTGCCCGCAGCTTGTGCGATTCCGGGTACGGCAACAGCGGCAGCATTTGATACAGGGCCACCAGCTCGCCCATGTCGCCGGCGTTGAACAGCTTGTCGAGCGTTTCCAGGTAGTTGTTGACGTTGTTCTCGGGCACGGCCAGCACCAGCCGTGTGCGAGCGGCCTGGTCGATGCTCCAGCCGGCGGGGTTCCAACCGGGGCGGGCTTTTTCCGCGGCCGCCAGTTCTTCGGCGGTCAGGCCCAGATCTCCCTTGCCGGTCTTGCGCGGGACCATGCCGAAGGCCAGAAAGAACGAGTGCCGGCTCTTGGACGCGGCACTGCTCATCGACTGTTGAAGCCACGAAAGCACATCGCTGGAGAGCCGGCTGTTGAGCCAGGTATCGAGCAGTTGTCGCGCTTGGGCCGCCGCTTGTTCCACCATTGCAAGTCCAACTTGATCGCGGGAGGAAGAGTCCATGCCGCGCCGGCATGTCTGCCCACGCAACCGTTGGCCGCGGCCAATCCCCCGGCGTTCGTTCAGGGGGGGGGCGGCGTGACCGGGTGATGCGCGATAGTTGCCGGCGCGCTACAGCGCCATCGTAAAGGAGGGATGCCCCTGTCTGGCCGTCCATGGTAATGCGGTTGCGCGCAACGTTGCAAGTTGAGCCGGTGGCATGCACGGGGGGCTTCCAACAACCACCCATGTCAAAAGGGATGGTTGCCGCGTTGGCACGCGAATGTTTAACAACTCCAGGCACGCGCGGCTTGCACCCCCATCTCAGGCCAAGCGATAATCGCGGCACGCGTCGCACACGGCCCATGAGTGCTAATGTGGCCTGTCGCATTGCAAACGCGCAGCCTGTCCCCTTCCTTTCCCGGAGCGTCTACCTTTGAAACGTCTTGCTTATGCAACCGCTTGGGCGTCGTTGGCATTGCCGTTGATGCTTTCAGCCGTGGGGCAGGCTGAAGAATGGAACCAGTGGCGCGGCCCTCATCGCAACGGCTTGGATACGGCATCGCCGCGGCTCATCGATGCGCTGCCTGAGCTGGGCCTGAGGCCGGTGTGGATCAGCGAGCAGATCCCCGCCGGCAACGTGGGCGGTTGGGGAAGCCCCGTGGTCAGCCAGGGACGCGTATACCTGTTCGCCCACGTGAAGAACAAACAGGGCGATCCGCCGCCCAAGAAGTTCCCCTGGCTGCCGCCCGACAAACGCGGCGGCATGAGCGATGCCGAGTACCAGGAGTACGAGGCCAAACGCCGCGACGAAGACGAACAGCTGAGCCGGTTCTTTGATTTCCGCGAACGCGTGTACTGCCTGGATGGGCAGACCGGCCAAACGCTCTGGGTGAATGAGCGGCCATCGGTGTACTGCCGGTTCATGCAGTCGGGCTCGCCGGCGGTGATCGACGGCAAGTTGTACATCCTCGGCGCCGGCCGCGTGGCGCGTTGCATCGACGCCTCCAACGGCAAGGACCTTTGGGAAACCCGCCTGCCTGGCGAGTTCCGCGATGAGTACATGATGTCGTCGTTCGCCGTGGCCGATGGCGTGGCCGTAGTGCTTTGCGGCCATCTGTTTGGCCTGCACGCCCAGACCGGCAAGATCCTCTGGGAAGGCGACCGCAATGCAACGGCCGGCACGCATTCCTCGCCCGCGGTGTGGAAACACCAAGGGCAGGAATACGTCATCGTTCACGTGGGCAACGAGGAAACCATTTGCATCGTGCCTCGCACTGGCGAAGAACTGTGGCGCGTGCAATCGCAGGCCCGGCTTTCGACTCCAGTGGTCGCCGGCGACCTGATGATCACCTTGGGCGACAGCCGCAAGAAGGGGCTGCGGTGCTTTGAACTCTCGCCCCAGGGCGCCAAGCAGCGTTGGGTGTACCAGGGCGTGGCCGATAAAGGCGCCAGTCCGGTGGTTGTGGGCTCGTATGTTTACGCCCAGGGCGAGAAGCGGCTGGCGTGCGTGAACCTGCAGACCGGCAAGGCCGCCTGGAGCACCACGCTCGATCTGGCGCAGCCGCAATACACGTCGTTGGTGGCGGGCGACAACAAGGTGTTCTACGCGTGTGACGGCCTGCTGATGTTTGCGGCCACCGACGAAGGCTTTCAGCCGCTCTTCCAGGCCAAGATGAACCACGAGGGCCTGTTGGCTCCCGAGGCCCTGCACCGCCAGCTTCTGAAGCTGGACGAAGTCGAAGAAGGCGAAGGCGGCTTCGAAAAGGCCCGGCAAATCTACAATGCCCAGGTCGAAAAAGCCGGCCCGCTGGCTTGCGCCACACCCGCCCTGAATGGCGGACGGCTGTATGTGCGAACGCTGCAAGGTATCGTGTGCTATGACCTTAGGGCGAATGGTTCGGCTTCGGGAAGCGACCAGTAACGCCCGGCCAACCGTTTGCGCCCTGCTAATGGTTCTGTCCCCCCCAAGCGGCCGAGCCGGCACCCCCACGCATGTCCCGCCGCGAGAACTTAGAATAGGGAAAGCGGTTTTCAGGCCTACCGGTCCGTTGGACCGTGCTTGAAAGCCCCCAGCCTCGCGGGCGGGGTTCGCCTTCTGCGCCGCCGCGTGCGGCGATTCCCAGCAGCCTTGCCACACTGCCACCCTATAGGCAGGCGCATGGAAACGGCCGAAGATTCCATCCATCGACTGATCGAAGACCTCAAACGCGGCGACGAGCAAGCGGCGCTGGCGCTGTGGGAACGCTATTTGCCTCGCCTGCGCGCGGTGGCCAATCGCACCTTGGCTGCCGTTCCCCGCACGGCTGCCGATCAGAGCGATGCGTTGCAGGACGCGCAGCTCAGCTTCTGGAAGAAGGCTGCCTCCGGCAACCTGCCCGACGATTTGAACCAGAACAGCCTGTGGGGGCTGCTGAGGGTGATCGTGTTCCGCAAGGCGTTGCGGCAGGTGCGCAAGGGCCGAACGGAAGTGCCCGAGGCCGCCCTGCCCGAGTTCCGCATCGACGACATCTTTTCGCAAGTTTCGTCGGCCGATTTCGACCTGCACTGCGAGGAACTGCTGCTGAAGCTGGACGACAGCCTGCGGCAAATCGCTCTGCTCAAGCTGGTCAATCACAAGAATAAGGAGATTGCCCGGCTGATTGGCCGTTCGGAGAAAACCGTGCAGCGCAAGCTGGACTTGATCCGCGTGTTGTGGAACGACGAGCTGAAGGACTAGCCCCCCTGCCCCGGCGACGGTTCGCGGTCTTTTGCGGTACACTACGGGACGAAGTTCCGTTTTTTCGGGCGGCGCGGCAGTTCATGGAGGTGGGCCGCGCCCGTGGGCGGCATTGAGGCCGCAGCTTGCATGACGCAACATCTTTGTCCAGGAGCATTTACCATGACCGCCCGCTTCAAGCTGCTCGAGCGTGAGGTCGCCCTGGAACTGGACCGGCTGTGCGACGACTTTGAGGACGCGTTTCGCGCCGGCAAGAACCCAGTTATCGAGGATTACTTGCGCGGCCTCAGCGGCGAGGCGTACCGTGCCGGGCTGGCAATGCTGCTGGAGCTGGAACTGGACTTGCGCCGGGAGCGGGGCGAAGCCACGGTGCCGCTGAGCTTCTTCCACCGCTTTCCCGAACATCACGATACCGTGCTGGAAGTGCTCGATGCCGAGCGCGATACCGAGGACGATCGCGAGCCGGATCGGGCTTCGCTGGGCCTGACCGCCAGCCGCCTGGGACGCTACGAGTTTGCCGCCGACAAGCCGCTGGGCGAAGGCACCTTCGGTAAGGTTTACAAGGCTTGGGATACGCGGCTGCGGCGCAACGTGGCCATCAAGGTGCCGCGGCCCGACAAGCTCGACAAGCACCTGTTCTTGCGCGAAGCGAGGGCCATCTCGCAGCTCAAGCACCGCAATATCTGCACGGTATACGACGTCGATGAAGATGATGGCCGGCCCTACATGGTGATGGAGCTGATCGAGGGCCCCAAGCTCTCGGAGCGGCTGTGCAAGGAACGGCTGCCGGTGAACGAAGCCGTCCGCATCGTGTACGAAGTGGCCGTGGCATTGGAGCACGCCCACAGCCAAGGCATCGTGCATCGCGATCTGAAGCCGGCCAACATCATGCTGCGCGGTGGGCGTGAGCCGGTGGTGCTCGATTTTGGCCTGGCAAAGGTGGCTGCCGCCAGCGAAACGCTGATGCATGCCAACACGGCCCTTGGCACGGCGCTTTACATGCCCCCGGAACAGGCGGCCGGCGACCTGGCCGCGGTGGGGCCGGCCTCCGACGTATACAGCCTGGGCATGGTGTTGTACGAGTCGCTTACGGGCGAGTTACCGTTCTCCGGCTCGGCGCAGTCGGTCATGCAGCAGGTGAAGCAGCGGAGCGTGCCAGCCCCTGCGAGCCGCTGCCCAAGCCTTCCCGCCGGTCTGGCTGCCGTTTGTGCCAAGGCCTGCGCCAAGCGGCCCAAGGACCGGTATAGCAGCATGGCCGAGTTCGCCACGGCGCTGCGGCCGTACCTGCCGACCGATCATCCCGACTACGTCGAGGCAGCGCCGGCGGCAGCCTGGCGTACCCGGGGCCGGCTACTGGCCCTGGGCACGGCAGCCGTGGTGGCTGCCGGTATCGTGATTGGTGTGCGATGGAGGCCGGCCCGCGACGCTGAAGAGCCGACCGATACTGAAGCCGTTGCTACAGTTCGGGAGGAACCGCCCGCCGGCACGAGCGGCAATAGCTCTGCCGTTCCACCCGGAGTACCTTCCTCTGCCCTGCCGGCTGAATCAAACGAAGACGGACAGAACACCACACTTGTTGTCACCCCCAGCGGCGAACCAATGGGCAGCGGCAGTGTCCCTGCTGCTAGCCGCGGCGAGCGAGCCCATACCGCAGCGGGCAGTCGACCGGTGGAGTCTGTCGATCCTGTGGAACCCGGTATGCCAGGTGCGCCAGCCATGGAGGCTCCGGTGCAGCCGCAGCCGCCCGCCCTTCAGCAGCTTGAAGCGCTGATTGAGGATTGGGCCCGGCACGCTTCCGATCCGGAGAAAAAAGAAGTGCCGACCGAGACGATCCAGCGGAGCATCGAGCTGGGGCTGGAACTGTGGCGCGGCGGCGAACAGCAGCGGCGCGACTTCTGGGATGCCTGGACCAGCCGCCTGCGGCGTCGCGGCGAACCGCCGGCAGCCAATGAGGAAGGCGAAAGCGATAACGTCCAGGCTCGGCCGGCGCAGCCGGAAAACCCGCCGGCCATCAACCGGCCTTTCCGACGTTTGCTGATTCCCAAGCCGCGTTAGCCGAGGCTCCTTTGAGCGCATTCTCCCCATGCGACACGAGCCAACGACCGAACACGAGCAGCCCAGCCGCGAATCATTGCTGGCGCAGTACCAGTTCCCCGTCGGACCGGAACCGGAAGTGCCACGCCGGGCTCCGGCCTTTACCGGTGAGAAACGCGACCTGGATTGGCAAGAACCGCCCTCACAGTTTTCGATGGGCCACATGATGGCCATTGTGGTGGCGGTTTGCCTGCTGATGGCTCCAGCCCAGGCGATGAGCACGGCGGCTTACGCCGGCTTCATGGGACTGGTTACGTTGGCCTTTGTAGGCATCATGTCGATGCTGGGTCTGCGGGGGAGCCTGGTGTGGGCCGTGTTCCTGGCCCTGTTGCTGGTTTATGCCGCCGCGTCGTTGATGGCGGCACTGCACTGAAGATGGCTCACGGTACCGGCGGGGCGGTTCGCACCTGCCCATTGGCCGTGGCCGGTTGAACGTGGTGTGGGCCTTCCGGCAGATCGCCTGCCGTGCGCGGCACCAGTTCCATCGGCAGACCTTCCAGCGGCCGCAGCGTGACCGTGGGCCAAGGCGTGACCGGCTGCCCAGGCGTCATGCGGAAGCGAAAGCGTTGGGCGATCGTGGCCAGGACCAGCACGGCTTCGATCATGGCAAACTGGTTGCCGATGCAGACACGCGGTCCGCCGCCGAACGGGAAGTAGGCGTACTTGTGCTTGGGCGGACCTTCGAGCCAACGCTGCGGTGTGAATGATAGCGGATCGGACCACCACCGCGGATCGCGATGCACCACCCATTGCGGCAGCACGACGGCCGTGCCGTGGCGGATATGGTACTTGCCGATCTGCACGTCGGTCCGCGGCATCCGGCCGATGGCGTACACCGGCGAGTACAGCCGCATCGATTCCTTGATCACGCACTCGGCGAACTTCAGTTGCGGCAGATCGGCTACGGTCGGTTCGCGGCCGCCCAGTACGCGGTCGAGTTCGTCGTGCAGTTGCCGCTCGACGTGCGGATGCTGGGCCAGCAGGTACCAGGTCCAGGTCAGGGCGACCGCCGTGGTTTCGTGGCCTGCCAGGAACAGCGTCATCACCTCGTCGCGCAGTTGCCGGTCGGTCATGCCGGTGGCAGTTCCCTCGTGGCGAGCCTGAATCAGACGCGAAAGCAGGTCGCGGCCCGGCTCGGCTTGCCGCCGCCGTTCGGCAATGATGCGCGACACGATCGCCTTGAGCCGGCGAATTGCCCGATTCACACGCAGGTTGTGCGGTGTAGGCACCCAGTTGGGCAGCGGCACGGCCGAGTCGAACCGGTACCGGAAATCGTCGAGCACGGTTTCGAGGGAGCGTTCCACTTCGCTAAAGTCGTCGGCGGCCACTTCGACATCGAGTAAGGCCTTGGCGACGATGGCCAGTGTCAGCCGCATCATTTCGGCATGCAGGTCGCGCGTTTCACCATCTTTCCAACCCTGCACCGAGGTAACCGTCCGGGCGACCATCGCGGCGCCATAGCTTTCGAGCCGGGCCCGGGCAAACTCCGGCTGCATCAACCGCCGCTGCTGGAGCCAGAACTGGTCCTCGCTGTTGAGCAGGCCATTGCCCAACAGGGGGCGAAGGAACCGCAGTGCATAATGCTTGTGGTATAGGCGATTATCATGGACGAGCACCTGCTCGATCAGTTCCGGATGGCTGACCAGCACCACCTGCCGATGGCCCAGCCGGTAACCGGCAACGTCGCCGATCTGCTGCGCGGTGTTCGTGAGAAAGTCGAGCAGCCCTCGGCGGAAGGTAGGCAGGCTGCCTAGCAAACGCGAGTCGTCAGCGCGACGCGGCGGTTCAATGCGTTCGGCCATGGCGGGAAGGACCAAGGTAGGTGGGGAACTGTGGTTTCGCCAGTTGCTCAGGGTTCGCTCTTTTGTGGCAACTGCCTGTTTTGCGGGGCAGCTTCTTAAGCGTGCCGGGATCGCGGTCGTTTCGTCTTTGCAAAAACTTCATGGAACCTTCATGTTCGCCGCGTATCCTGCTGCCGCTCGTGGTGTGAGCGCACGCCTCCGTTACCGTAGAAGCGTAAGGGGGCGACGAATGTCACAGCCTTACCGCGGGCGAGAACGAAAATTTCGTCGAAACTCCTTGGCGCCTCGCTGGCACATGCTGCCAGTTGCGTGATTGGCCACCGCTCGGCGGCGGTACGTGGCTTGATACAGGCTCGTCTCGCACAACCGAGTGCGCCTGCCTTCCCCTAACTGCCCTATTGGCCGCAATTGGCGCGCCAAGAGACAATTGGAACAACTGCCCACCGCCTGCCTCCCGGCGGCGGGCAATTTCCCGCTTCCGACAGAACGTCATGGCCAAGCCGAAAATCTTGATCGTTGAAGACGATGCCGATCTGACCGAGGTCCTCAGTTACAACCTCCGCCAGGCGGGGTACGAGGTGATCATTGCCCGCGATGGCAGCCAGGGGCTCCGGCAGGCCGAGCTGTTCACGCCCGACGTGGTGCTCTTGGATCTGATGCTGCCGCTGGTCGACGGGCTGGAGGTGTGCCGGCGGTTGCGGGCGGGCGAGGCCACGCGCGACAGCTTGATCGTGATGCTGACGGCCAAGGCGGAAGAAGTGGACCAGTTGGTCGGGTTGTCGCTGGGGGCCGACGATTACGTGACCAAGCCGTTCAGCGTGAAGGTGCTGCTGGAACGGATCAAGGCTCTGCTGCGCCGCCGGACAGAAGCACGCAGCGACGCGGCCGAGGTCGTCAGCAGCCAGGGTGTGAGCATCAATCGTCGCCGCCACATCGCCACCGCGGGCGGACAACTGCTCAACCTGACCCAGAGCGAGTTCCGGCTGCTGGAAGTCTTCGTGCGGCAGCCGGGCCGAGCATTCACCCGCAACGAACTGCTCGAAGCAGCCCTGGATAAAGACGGCATGGTGTTGGAGCGGACGGTGGATGTTCACATCCGCTCGCTGCGGCAGAAGCTGGGCGACCACGCTTATTTGATCGAAACCGTCCGCGGCCTGGGCTACCGCTTCCGCGATCCCCATCTGGCCGATTGCACGGCCGGCTAGGCGATTGGCTGTCGCGGGGGGGCTCTCTCTAGAGGTTGTCGGTTTCTGCCGTCGGGGCTCATTTCAGCCGGCCCGCGTACCTGTCCCCCCACTCCGGGGCACAGTATTGACTCTGCCTGCACAACGGTTCATGCTGAAAACGGCTTTCGGCCTGGCCAGTACCTCTCCCCTATCAAGCCGAAGCGCCTTTTTGGGCCGTTCGTCCCATCCCTTGCACTTGATGCGCCGCAGGCTGCGGCCGCGGTGGTTACAGATTGGACCCCGCCTCCATGGATTTTAAACCAGGTCTGACCGTCGGCATTGATCTAGGCACCACGTTCTCCGCCATTGCCATTCTGGATGAAAATGGAGACCCCGTTCCGATCGAGAACGAAGACGACGATATCGAAACCCCCAGCCTGATCGTACTGGCTTCCAGCGGCCACGTGGTGGTCGGGCCGCGGCGGGACCGGGCCGCCATGGAAGACCCGCAGAACGTCGTCGAACGCATCAAACGCCACATGGGGGCGGCCGAGTACAAGCGGACGTTCGACGGCCGCGAGATCACGCCGGAGTTCCTGTCGGCACTCATTCTCAAGAAGCTCAAGCAGGATGCGGAGCGGCGCGTCGGCAAGATCGGCAACGCCGTCATCACGGTGCCGTACTACTTCAACGACGCCCGCCGCAAGTCGACGCAGGATGCCGGCCGGATTGCCGGGCTGAATGTGATCGACATCATCAACGAGCCTACGGCTGCCACGCTGACGTATGCCTGGCATCGCGGCGAGCTGGGACGGGCGAGTGGCGATGACCGCCCCAAGATGGCCCTGGTGTACGACCTGGGTGGCGGCACGTTCGACGTGACGCTGGTCCGCTACACGCCGACACACTTCCAGGTGCTGGGCACCGACGGCGACGTCGAACTGGGCGGTGTGGACTGGAACGACCGCCTGGTCGACCGCGTGGCCGAGGAGTTCATGTCCAAGTACGGCCTCGATCCTCGCCAGGACGCCCAGACGCTGCAACTGCTCCGCAACGATTGCGACCTGGCTAAGATCAAGCTCTCGCAATCGGAGCAGACGTTGATCTCGTGCCGTTACCAGGGCAAGTCGCTGGCCCTGCAGATCACGCGCGATGAGTTCGAGGAACTCACCGCCGATCTTTTGCAACGGACCATCGACACCACCGAACTGGTGCTCGATACGGCCAAGGTCAAGCCCGAGCAGTTGGACGCCGTGGTGCTGGTGGGCGGTTCTACGTTGATGCCGGCCGTTTCCCGCCGGCTCGAACAGACCCTGGGCGTGAAGCCATTCACCGGCGTTTCGCCGCACACCTCGGTATGCCAGGGAGCCGCCATCCACGCGGCGATCCTCGAGGCCAAGTACCGCGGCGAAGGCAGCAAGCTGGCCGAGGCCGTCCGCCGCAAGCTGGGCGCGATCAAGCAGGAGAACGTCAACAGCCACGGGCTGGGCGTGATCGCCAAGCATCCGCACAAGGACAAGTACATCAATCACGTGATGATCCCGCGCAACAGCCGGCTGCCGATCGAGGTCAAGCAGACCTTCCGCACCAGCCGCGACGACCAGCGCCGGGTCAATGTCCGCGTGACCGAAGGCGACGCCCCCGATCCGGACGCATGCTCGCTGATTGGCAACTGCCACATCACCGATCTGCCTCCGGGCATCAAGAAGGGTTCGCCCATCGAGGTGACGTATGCCTTCGATGCCTCGGGCCGCGTGCGCGTTCATGCCAAGGATCTGACCAGCGGTAAGGATGCCGCGATCACTATTGAACGCCGCGGCGGCCTGACGGACGAGCAGGTGGATTCGTACTACTTATTGGCGCACCAATACACCGTCGAGTAGTGTTTGGCCTGCGGCGCTGCTCGCCCCCCGCTTTGTTAAGCACCTTAGGGAGACCATCGACAAGTCATGGCCACGCTGGACGTGTATCGCGACTGGTTGGGGATCAAGGAAACGGAACGTCCCCTCAACCACTACCAACTGCTGCGCCTCAAGCAGTTCGAGGACGATCCCGCCAAGATCCGGGAACACTACCGCAAGCTGAACGCGCACGTCCGCAAGTACGCCGCCGGCCAGTATGGCCCGCAATCGCAGGCCCTGCTCAATGAGCTGGCCAAGGCGATGCTCTGCCTGACCGACGCCCAGCGCAAGCGCGAATACGACGCCTCGCTGGGCCGCGAGGTCAAAGGTGTCAAAGCCCGCACGCTCGAAGAACTGCTCCTGGCCCGCAAGGTGCTCGACAGCGAGCAATTGAGCAAAGCCCGGCGGTACGCCGACGCCGTGGGCGTGGAAATCCGCGACGCGGTCGTCCAGCAGAAGTTGGCCCCGGCCGACAAGGTTACGGAACTGTATGCCGAGAGCATCGGCGCGCCGTTCATCGACCTGATGGAAACCGAGATCGACGAGTTCCTGGTGCCCAAGGTGCCTGCTCTGCTGGCCCGGCAGAACTCGTGCGTGCCGGTCATGGTCGACGACGACCAGTTGCTGATGGCGTCACCGATGCCGCTACGGCCGGAAATCGAGGAAGAAATCCGCTTGCGGGTGGGCTTCCCGGTGCGGACGGTGATCGCCACCGCCAGCAGCCTGCACACGCTGGTGAACAAGTATTACCCCAAGGAAGCGGCCGACGCCGAAATGGCCGCCGGGGTGGCCGCCAACAAGATTGGCGGCAGCGGCGCAAAGAGCACCGGCAAAGCGTCTACCGCATCGACGACCGCCACCACCCAGTCCGAAAGCGACAAGACGCCCGAGGAACTGGCCAAGGAACGGCGGAACCTGATGATCGTGGGCTTCAACCTGGGCTTCATCGGCGTGATGATCGCCACCCAGGTGGTGATGAACTACCCCTTCATGATGTCGCTGGGGATCGCGGTTGGAGCCGGGCTCCTGGGCCTGGGCATCATGTACCTTGTCGGGAAGAACCGGCGCTAGCGCTGGGCCGCGAACTTTTGCCGCTCCCCTGCCCTCGGCTCGATTCGGCTTCCTTGCCGCGCGGGGCCAGGTAGTAGCTGAGCATGCCGCGCACGGCTTCCTCATGGGGCCCCCAGGGCACGTAGATTCCACGCAGCCGCACAATCGACGAATCGGACCGCACCGGCAATAGCAGCACGCCCCGGCGGCCGACCTCGGCCTTGGCCACGCGGTTCCACGGCACCACCACGCGCCGCCAACGCCGCACGGCGACGCCCGCGGCATTCATCTCGTAGGTGGTCGGCACCAGCAGCCGCCACAGCAGCACCAGTTGCACCAGGGCCACCGCGACGGCGTACCGTCCGTCGGTTTGCGCGGCCACCAGCCAGCATAGCGCAGCGGCGCCCGCCAACAGCGGTGCCACGGCCGGCAAGTCGTTGACCAGCGGCCAGATGCGGTACCGCAGCGGCTCGGGAGCCAGGCGGAATTCGACATTGGTACTGTCGGAGGCGACCATACTGCCATTGTAGTTCGGCGGTCGCGAACCCAGACGTGAAAAACACTGCCCGGTTTTGGCACTCCGCGGCAAGTCTGCCAGGACGCCCGGCGGCTTGATATAGTAGAAATAGCCGGGCGGCCCCGCCTGCGACGTCACGTCACTTTTCGCCACGTTGCCAACTGACCGATGACCCAATCGATCTGCCTGCTCGTTGACGACGACGAGGTGCTCCGGACGCGTTTGGCCAAAGCCTTGGCCGCGCGTGGGTTGCATGTGCTCACGGCCGGCAATTACGACGAGGCCGTAGCGGTCGCCGCGGCGAATCCGCCGCACTATGCGGTGATCGATCTTAAGATGCCTGGCCCTTCAGGCTTGGAACTGCTGCGGCACCTGCAGGAGGTTTCGCCCAACACGCGATCGCTGCTGCTCACCGGGTATGGCAGCATCGCCAATGCCGTGGAAGCGATGAAGCTGGGGGCGGTGAACTACCTGACCAAGCCGGCCGACGCCGACGAGATTTACGCGGCCCTGCTGGGCGATACTCCCGCCGCTAGCGACACCAATTTCCAGCCGCAGTCGCTGGCCGAGGCCGAGTGGGAACACATCCACCGCGTGCTGGCGGAATGCGGCGGCAACATCTCCAAGGCGGCCCAGCTGCTCGATATTCCTCGCCGCACCTTGCAGCGCAAACTCAAGAAGCTGGCACCTTAACGCGCTGCCGGCGTTTGTCCTTAGCGAACTGCGATCACTACGTACCTAAGACCTGCCGGGAAGCAGCGGGGTTAAGGAATTGTGGGTGCACAGGTCGCCGCGGCGGAGAAGCTTTGCGCCTCGTTCCATCGCCTTACTGCATATCCCTAATCACTTTAGCCACCTGGTCGGGCCGCGAGATGCCGAGGATGCGGATTTCCAGGTTGCTTTGGCCGGCACTGGAGACTGCCAAGTTGCCCACGCCGACCAGCCGCTGGTAGAAGCCCTGGTCCACCTGGATGTTGCGCACATCGTCGTGCTGCACTTCGGTAGTAAAGCGGGAGACCAGGCCGGATCGCTGGATGGTCCGTTTGGACGTGACTTTCAGTTCGTCGGTCCGCGTTTGCAGCCACCAGCCGAACAGCCACAGGGCCCCGACGAGCATCAGAACCAGGCCTGCCCATTGCAGGACGGTGGGCGTAAGCCACTGCCGGCCGTTGAACGCGAGGCCCTGCTCCCAGAACAGCGAGCTGGCCAGGGCCGCCGTGCCCAGGCCAAGCAGCAAGAGCAGCAACAGAAAGCGAAAAGGGTGTGGCCGCAGCATCGCCGGGTGGCGAACCAACAACACTTCTTCGTCATCGCTGCTGCCAGCGGCAATTTCCGGAACGGCCAGCGCATCCTCGGCCGCAAGTGTGCTTTCATCGATCGGCATGGCCGACGGGGCTTCAGCGCGAAATGGCCGCCCGCACTGCGGACAGTCCACCGTGCGGCCGACCAGCGTCTCGCTGATGCGGGCGAGCTGGCTGCAATGGGGGCAGCGGTACAGGATCTTTTGCGCCTGGTGGCTGGTGCTCATGGCCATGGTCTCGGGGGGGCGGGGGCACGGTATCAGGCATGGCGAGCCCGACGGCGCTGCAAGCGGTGCAAGAACCGTTCCACCCGCCCATTGGCGTGAAGGGACAATCTAGAATGGCGAAAACTGGGGAGGCTAGTCAGCGAGCGTAAGCCTGGTGGGCGTGCCGGCAGTGACGCTCAGGTAAAAAATTCCGGCTGTTCGGGCCAGGCAGGTTGTATGAATCGTTCCGATTTGACGATTTATGACATGGCCGCGGCTGCCAGGAAGTTGCCACGCCGGCGGACGCGGGCCGTTGAGAATTACCCTGGGTATGGGCGAAAGCCGCCACGCTGCCGGGCCGCTAAGGCTCTGCGGCGAACCGTTTACGCGATAGGCAGGGAGGCGCCTGTGAATCAAGAACGACGCTTGGGACGAGGGCTGGAAGCGCTGCTGGGCCGACCGCTGGAAGGCGGCGAAGAATCGCACGGCGGCGTGTCCCTCACCGACGCGGCTCCGTCGGGCACCGCCACCATCAGCGTGTACAGCATTGACAGCAACCCGTACCAGCCTCGTCAGGACTTCGACGACGCCCAGATCGACGAGTTGGCCGAGAATATCCGCACCCACGGCTTGTTGCAGCCGATCATCGTCCGACAGGTGGGCGATCGCTACCAGGTGGTGGCCGGCGAACGCCGTTTGCGCGCGGCCGTGAAGGCCGGTTGGGAGAACATCCCGGCGATCGTCCGCGAAGCCGACGATCGCCAAATGGCCGAACTGGCCATCGTTGAGAACCTGCATCGCAAGGACCTCAACCCGCTTGAAAAGGCGGCCTCGTTCCAACGCTACTTGGAAGAATACGGCTGCACCCATGAGGAACTGGCGCAGCGGTTGAACATTACCCGTTCGACCGTGGCCAACATGGTCCGGCTGCTGGAACTTCCGCCCAAGGTGCAGCAGGCGCTGCGCGAAGGCAAAATCACCCAAGGCCACGCCCGGGCGCTGCTGCCGTTGGGCGATGAGGCCGAGCAGATCGCCTATTGCGAGCGGATCCAGAAGCAGAATCTGAGTGTCCGCGCCATCGAGAACATGGTGCAGGAGGCGATCGTCAAGGCCGACGCCGAGCCGCTGGCCGTGTACGATGGCACGCCGGACGAGGATCCCGAGAAGCGTGCCCGGGCTGAACACTTGGCCGCGCTCGAACAGGAGTTCCGCTCGGTGCTGGGCACCAAGGTCGACCTGCGGCAGGCGAAGAATGGCCGCGGCCGGATCGTGATTCACTTCGCCAACAACGACGAGTTCGAACGGATCCGCGATCACATCTTCCATATCCAGCACCAGGCTCGGGCGGCCGGCTAGTTCCGATGGCTGGGGCCGCTGGCCAGGCCATAGACAACGGCCGGGGTGTGACGTAGGTTGCCAGGAGTTGGGCTGACGCGCGCGGCCGCGGCGGGCGGCGGTTTGCCCCCGCCCACGGCGACAGCGCGCAGGCTCCTTTGCGGGGCCCGTGGACAACCCCCCCTCCAGAACCTGTGGTGCCTTGGCCGTCCTTGTCCAATTTGCGTTGCGGCTGGCTTTTGGCCTGGCCTTCGCCATGGCCCTGCTCTCGCCTCAGCAGGTCCGCAGCCGTTTTTTCCAGGTTCACCTGTACGTGCTGCTAGGGCTGCACTCGCTGGCTGCCGCGCTGGCCTGGCTGGCACCGGATCGGTTTCCCCTGTGGCCGCCGATCACCGGGGCCGTGCTGTGTTACGTGGCTTCGGTCTTGTGGCCGCACCAGAACCCTCGCTGGGGCCGGGCGATGCTGGTGGTGATCGCCGGGGTCTCGCTGGTGGCGGCGCTGTTGGCCGCGCCAGAGCACGATTCACAGGTCGCCGCGGCCAGCGATGGCGAGCAATCTGCCGCTGATCCGTTGGCCAGCAACCCGCCGCAGCTTCAGCCGCGGCACTCCATTCCCGCCGCAGCCATTACCATCTTGGGTTGCCTTGATCCGGTGACCTCGGGCCTGCTGCTGGGGGCCGGCATGGCCGCCATGCTGCTGGGCCACTGGTATCTCAACGCGCCAGGCATGAAGCTTGAGCCGCTGCGGATGCTGATTCTGCTGACCGTGATGGCCACGCTGCTCCGGGCGGCCGTGTGTGGAACGGGGCTCATCTGGCAAATGGCCGACATCCCCCAGTTTCCGCCGACCGACGTGGCTCTGTTCCTGGGGCTGCGCTGGCTTGCCGGGCTGTTGGCGCCGTTGGTGCTTGCCTGGATGACCTGGCAAACGCTCAAAATCCCCAACACGCAAAGCGCCACCGGCATTCTGTACGTGGTGGTGATTGTCACCTTCATCGGCGAGCTGAGTAGCCAACTGCTTTCGGCGGCGTACCCGTTGCCGCTGTAAGCAGCGCCAACGGCCAGAAGAGGGCCAGAGAGATACGCAGAATCGGCGGCTCGATGAACCGCTAAGGCGGTAAACAACCTCGCGGGAAAGAGTGCTGAAAGCGTTGCCCGGGGCGCGTGCCCGATCGCGGCGGCTTCCATTGGCCGCAGTGCTGCCCCCCGGCGGCGAGGTTAGCGGGTGGTGAGGGAGCGGTCCTCGGGCAGGTAGATCAGCCGGCCGCAACTGGTGCAGAAGATCGCCTGCGACATGCAGAGCTGGCTGTAGAGGTTGGGCGTCAGCTTGTGGAAACAGCCGCCGCAGCACTCGTTCTCGACCTGGGCCAGGCCGTCGGAGCCCATGCTCTTGATCACCCGCTCGTACAGCACGCGGAAGTCGGCCGGGAGCTTAGCTTCGGTTTCTTTGAGTTCGCCTTCCAGCCGGTCGATGGCACGTTGCAGTTGTTCGGCCTGTTCGGCCACGGCCTGTTCGATACGTTTGAGTTCTTCTTTGCTCTTGGCGACGCGCTGCTTGGCTTCGCCCACAGCCACCTGCAACTGGTCGATATTGCCGAGGGCCTCGAGGATTTCGTCCTCGAGCACGCTCTTGGCCATTTCGTCGGCTGCGATCTGTTCGCGCAGGGCCTGGTATTCGCGGTTGGAGCTGGCCTCATTCAGCTTGCGTTTGAGGTCCTGCAACTTGTTTTCGCACGTTCGCAGTTGCAGTTGCTTTTGGTCGGCCGCCATTTGGGCCGCCTTGGTGTTCGCAATGCACTGTTCAAGCTCCTGCTCGGTCCGCGCGACGTTGGTCGCGTGAGCCTTGATTTGCTTGGGTCCGCGTGCTTTTCGTTCCTGCAAGTCGCTCAATTGCTGATGGATTCGATGCAGGGTGCGTAGCACATCGGAAGTTACTGACATCGGATCGCTCGCTTGGAACAGTATCGAATGGACAACATTGGCTGCTCTTACGGATTACGCTGGGCCGTGCTTGGATTTGTCAGCAGAGCCAGAGCCAGGGGAGCCGGGCGGCCAGTGCGGACCATCCGCCGGAGAGAACGCCGGCCGTTTCGCCGGTGACGCTGCCGCCTTGGCCACGAAGCGAGGGCTGGTTGTGGCCCTCGTGCCGGGGAGGAACTGTTTGCCGGCCATGCCCGCCTCGCCGCAGCCTGCCGCGAAGCGGTTGTCTCTGACCCTTAACATCATACCAAGGTAGGGGCAATCCGTGCAGTAGAACACACAAGCCGGCCACGGCCCAGCGCGCATGCTACCGCGCGCATGCCACCGTCGACGCCGCCGCGCCG
This sequence comes from uncultured Planctomycetales bacterium, assembly GCA_937927735.1. Taxonomy (GTDB): domain Bacteria; phylum Planctomycetota; class Planctomycetia; order Pirellulales; family S012-138; genus CALBRZ01. The sequence continues at coordinate 27,166 of CALBRZ010000024.1, read as the reverse complement.
GCGTCCGCGAGCCAAGCTGCCGCGCATACCGCGACCATGCCCCGGCTTTACAGCGCATGGTGGGGTGGCAGCAGCGACAGCTTCTGCGCGAACTACCACATGCGGCGGAGCGCACCGGCCATGGCTTGCCCAGCGGCCACACGTAGCGCAGCGGCAACCGCGGGCGGACGCTACAACACGCACATGCGGCGGCACACCCCAGGTGCTCCGCCAAGCAGCGGCTCCTTGCGGCCGCTAATGCGTGCATAACTCCAGCGCCGGTAAGAGCTTAGCGCTAGTGCAGAGGCTGCCGCGGGCGCAGCCCCAAACGATGGCGGAACGCCGTTCCGCCAGTGAGGGATGGCGCGTCGGGCTCCCCGAAACAAGGCGATTCTGGAACCACCGTGCCAGAGAGGAACCCAACGAGAACTTATCGGCAAGTTTCGTTGCGCCGCCGGGCGGAACGGCTATTTCTTGCGATGGCGAATCCGCGAGCGCATACGACGCTTCTTGCGGCCGATCTTACGCCGTCCTTTCCCCGTTTTCTTCGTTCCCACGCAGCAAGCTCCTGACAGGCAAGAAACCAAGTGACTGATGGATAGCGCAAACCATTAACGTAACAAGGAGAAGCGAAAAGGCAAGGCCGACCTGGTACCCGCACCGCCCAAAGGGACACTTCCAGCCGGGGCGTTTCTCAGCCGCAGGTCGCCCAGATTTTCTTGCTTTGACGCAGGCACAACATTTATGCTGCGGCAGGTGACGAAATCACGATGTCCGAGAAGCGTTTGTTTCTCAGGCCGCTGTCACCGCCCCGCCACCGTTTGCCGGCCAAGGAGCCTGCCGATGCCCGCCCGACGACTGTTGCTCGCTGCCGCGGTAATGACGTGCTTGGCGTCAGGTGCTGTCGGCTGGGCTGCCATGCCGCAGGAAGCCGGTTGTGCCCCGGGGGCTGAGGTGCCGTCGTTCTATGTGCGCGAGGTGATTAGCCGGCGGCCGTACGTGGCGACGTGCCTGGTCTGCCGGTACGGTTCGCGGCCGGTGGTGCTACTTTGCGTGCGCACGCTCAACGACCAGGTGGGCGAATTGATCGAACGGGTCGACCGGGCGGTGGATGCGGGGCGCGGCGTGGGCCTGCGGGGCTTTGCCGTCTTTACCGAAGGCGACAACGCCGAGTTGCAGCCGCAACTGGCAACGCTTGCCCGGCAGCGCAAAACGACCTTGCCGTTGGTGTTGCCGGTTGAACGCGGCGGTCCCAGTTCGATGCAGCTTCCGCAGGATGCCGCCGTTACCGTGCTCTTGTACCGCGATAAGGTGGTGACCCAGCGGTATATCTTCACCACCGCCGAGCTAACCTCCAACCGCATGGATCAGGTGGTGGCGGCCATCAAACAGTGGTCGCAGCAGCCGTAGCGAATGCGCCGCGCACCTGCCATGGAACCGTCATGGCATAGCAATTCTGGCCGCGGCTGGGACCAATTGGACGCTAAGCGGCGGTCCCCTAGAATGGCATTCAGGCCCCGCATCGGTAACGAGTCGCGGCCCGGCGCGCTGCGCAAGTAAGCGTTTGCCGCGTCATGTTGCGACCTTTGATTGCGGCTCGGTAGCCGTCAGCATCCACGCCCAGGGAGGAGCAACCGTGAAGCCGATCAGCAAACGCTTTGGATGGGCCTGCCTGATGAAACTGCCCACCAGGTGCCGGTGGCTGCTGCTCACGCTGTTGTTGCCCTGGGGATGGTGGTTCGCCTCGCCGGCGGCCGCGCAGAACGCGCCGGAACTCAATGCCGAGGAAGTGAATCGGGCCATCGATCAGGCGATCCGGTTCCTCAAACGCGAGCAGCGCAAGGACGGTACCTGGTCGCCACCTTCGGTGCTGGCCGGTTATAGCATCAGCCCCCTGTGTGCGCTGGCATTGCTCAACGCCGGGGTGGATCCGAGTGATGAGCACGTGGCCCGGGCACTCGATCACCTGCGCAAGCACGAATACCAGTACAACTACGAAGTCTCGCTCCAGTTGATGGCCTTGTGCCTGGGCGAGCCGGAGAAAGACCTGCTGCTGATCAATCGCCTGGCAACCAGGCTGGTCAACGAGCAGATCTCGTCGGGCCGCAACCGTGGAGCCTGGGGCTACGGTGGTCGCGCCAACAGCGGTGGCGACCCGTCCAATGCCCAGTTCGCGTTGCTGGCGCTCTACGAAGCCGATCGCACCTTCGAACGCTACAACGCCGTGTCGCCCATTCCCCGCACGACTTGGGAATGGGCCTTGGAGTACTGGCAGGACACGCAAAACCCGGTCAACGGCGGCTGGGCTTACGTGCCGGGCTCGTCGGTGACCGGCAGTATGACGTGCGCCGGCATCGCCTCGGTGATCATGGCCCGCGAGCGGCTCAATCTCACCACCAGCCACATCCAAAACGACCAGGTGCTGTGCTGCGGTAACGTCGAGCGCGAGGACCATGTTGCCCGCGGTTTGCAGTGGTTGGGCAATAACTTTTCGGCCTCGACTAACCCGGGTGATCGCAGCCGTTGGTGGCTGTACTACCTGTATGCCTTGGAACGCGTCGGGCGGCTTTCGAACGAGCGGCTGATTGGCGGTCACGACTGGTATCGGGCGGGCACCGCCGAACTGCTCAAGCACCAGGACAAGATCACCGGCGCCTGGCGGGGCATCGGTGTGCACGAGTCGGACGAAGCGGTCGCTACCAGCTTTGCCCTGCTGTTCTTGGCCAAGGGCCGCCGGCCGACGCTGTTGGCCAAGCTCCAGTATGGAGCCCGCGGCGATGACAAGTGGAACCGTCACCCGCACGATGCCATGAACCTGACCCGCTACGTGGAGACGCGGTGGAAACGCGATCTTTCGTGGCACGTGGTACGGGCCGATCGGGCTACCGTCGACGATCTGCTGCAGGCCCCGGTGCTATACATCAGCGGCAGCGGCAGCCTGGCCGAGCTGATGCAGCCGGAGTTCGAGAACGTCATCCGCGAATACATCAGCCGGGGCGGGTTCATCTTTGCCGAAGGCTGCTGCGATCCCAACAGCCAGTTCGACACCGACTTTCGCGCGTGGATGGCCCGGCTGTTTCCCGATAACCCGCTCACGCAGCTCGGCCCCGATCACGAGGTCTGGTTTTTTGAAGAAGTGCCGCCGCTCAAATCGATGTACGCGGGGCAGCTTTATGGCGTCAACGTTGGCTGCCGCACCAGCGTGATCTATTGCCAGCATCCCCGGAATGCGAATTCGCTTTCGTGCTACTGGGAGCTCGGCGATTTGCGCGGTCGCCGCGACGTGCCCAAGAAGGTCAAAGAAGAAGTCGATACGGCGCTGGCCATCGGCATTAACGTGCTGGCGTATGCCACGGGCCGGCAGGTGCGCTACAAGTACGAGATCCCTGCCCGGAGCGAGCCGGCCGACGCCGTGGCGGCCGTGGATCGGGCCAAGGTGATCATCGGCAAGCTCCAGCACGAAGGCGGCTGGAACGCCGCGCCCGGTGCCCTGCCTGCCTTGCAGCGTGAACTAAGCCGGCGGTACGGCATGCTCGTGCCCACCGACCAGCGCGAGGTCGATCTGCTCCAGCCTGGCGGCAAACTGTTCGACCATCACCTGGTCTTCTTGCACGGCCGCAACGAGTTCTCGTTTACCGACGAGCAGCGGGCTCAGCTTCGGCTGTTTGTCGAGGAACGCGGCGGCATGATCCTGGCCGACGCCGTGTGCGCCAGCGAGGCGTTTGCCCGCAGCTTCCGCCGCGAGATGGCGTTGATCTTCCCCAAACGCAAGCTGGTATCGATCCCGCACAACGATCCGATCTACACGACGCAGTACGGCGGCTTTGACCTTAGCAGCGTGGAACGCGTGCAGCCCAGCCAGGGCGGCGGTAATCAGCCGGTCCGGGCCGACATCCGCCAGGTGAAGCCGGAGCTGGAAGCGATCGTGATGGACGATGGCCGCTACGGCGTGATCTTCTCGCCGTACGACTTGAGCTGCGCCCTGGAAAGCAAGGAAAACTACCAGTGCCGCGGGTATACGCGTGAATCGGCAGCCCGGATCGCGATCAACGTGGTGCTGTACTCCTTGCACGAGTAGGGCGGCCCCTGAGGGGCTGAACCTGGGACAGCCGCCCTATGCCTGGTCCATGAGCTTCCGCAGCCGGCGGTGCAGGCGGTCACGTCGCTCGTCGGACCACCACTGGTGGAACCGGTCCACGCACCGCCGCAGGCGTTTCTTTTCCAGGGCGATCTGCGTTTCAAGCTGCGGTGCGAGCTCAGCACAGCGGACGTCGGCCGGTTCACGGGCACACTCGGCTAGCCACGCCTGGTAGTGCCGCAGCGCCGTATCGTGATCGTTCAAATTGCCCAGCCGTTCTTGCAGGCTGCGGACCGGCTTCATCACCTTCGCCAGTTCGTCGGCGGGCCAGGCCGCGGCCATCAGGTCCAAGGCGTACCGCAGTTGCTTGGTGGCGATGCGGAACTGGTGGAGCCGTTTGACGCTCACCGGGCGGCCTTCGCGGGGCGTTTGGGCGAGCCACGCTTTGACGATGGGCGCCAGCCAGACGATCGCCGCATCGTGCAAGTTGGGTTCCGGCGGATCGTCACGCCAACGCACCCGTTCCAAGAGTTCGTTCACGTCCTGTTCCAGGCTGCCGTCGATGGTGCAACGCCACACCGCGGTGAGGGCCGGTTGGGCGGCCTGGCGTTTGGCTTGTACCCAGGCCATTAATGGGGCCAGCTCCGGATCGCGAATTGCCTGGGCTCGCAGTCGCGAAAGCAGTACGTCCAGGTCGCGAGCGTCGCCGGCTGCCTTGCGAATGGTCTTGAGCGTGGCCTTGAGCCGCCGCCGGCGTTTCTTGGGCAGCAGGTCGCGAAACAGTTTGAGCGCCGCCGCGGCCTTGCGCGTAGAGACGCGGAGCTGATGCACGTACTCGATGTCGGCCTCGGAGGATTGAGCCGCCTTGGGCAACCAGGCAAGGACCGCCTGGAGCCGGGCAGCCAGGGCATCGTGCGCGCCGACGGAGACTGGGATGGGATGGTTTCGCCGGCCACTCACTTGCGATCTCGCTGTGACCTATGAAGATGGGCCATTAGTCATTATGACAAGCAGACAGACCCACTTGCACGTGGCGTCTGCCTGCCGCCCTTTGCCCCCGCGGCCAAACGCCCGAGACTAACGGCCATCGGACCGTCGCGGCAAGTGGCTGCAGCGAATCTTCACCGAGTCTTCATCGTTCATGTACCCGGCATCACGCATGGAGCGACCAATGAGCGGCCACATTCCTCTTGGGCTGCAAGACACCCGCGCGGCAGGGAAGCAGACGGCGCGGGCAAGCCAGATCATACTGCTGGTCCTGATGTGGCTGCTGACGGCTGGGGCCTTTCCCGGCCATGCGATGGCGCAAGACGAGCCCAATCCGCCTGGCGGCCAGCAAGCCCAGGCGGAACCGTCTGACGCCGCCGCTAACGGCGCCCCCTCCCCTGCCCTGCCGCCAAAGCACGCGTTTGGTGCCTGGAGCCTGGTCCCGCCTGCGGCGGCCATTGTGCTGGCAATTGTGCTGCGGCGGGTGATTCTCGCACTGCTGGTCGCAGTGGTACTGGGCGTGGCAATTCACCAGTGGCCCCAGGCCATGACCGATTCGACCGGGTTGGCCGGGGCCTGGGCATTGCTTACGGCGACGGTGGTGCGATCGTGCGAAGGCATCCTGTGGAAGAACCTCACCGATGGCGATTTGCTCCGCGTGTTCGCCTTTAGCCTGATGATGGGCGCCATGGTCGGCGTGATGTATGCCAGCGGCGGGATGCATGGCCTGGTCCGGGTTTTTACCCCCTGGGCGTCCAACCGCCGCCGCGGCCAGCTCGTCGGCTGGTTTATGGGCATCCTGGTGTTCTTTGACGACTATGCCAACGCCCTGTTGCTGGGTAACACCTTACGCCCGGTAACCGACCGGCTGCGCATCTCGCGCGAGAAACTGGCTTACCTGGTCGATTCGACCGCCGCCCCGGTGGCCGGCATCGCCGTCATTTCCACTTGGGTGGCCACCGAGATCCAGTACATCAACGAGGGCTACCTGCGCCTGGGGCTTCCGCCCGACAGCTTCCAGGGCATGACGATCTTTATCGAAACCATTCCCTACCGCTTTTACCCGCTGCTGGCCCTGATCTTTGTGGTGCTGGTGGCTTGGATCGGCCGCGATTTTGGCCCGATGCTGCGGGCGGAACGCCGCGTGATACACGGCAAAGGCGACGAAGGACTTGCCGCGAATATCGATGAAGCCCCTGAAATTACGCCGCCCGAGGGCAAACCGCAGCGGTGGTTCAACGGCGTCGTCCCGGTTCTGGTCGTACTGGGAGTGACGCTGTGGTTGATCCTAGAGACCGGCTATGCAAGCCTGGCGGCCGAAGCGGCTGAGAACGGTAAGGAAGTCACCGTCTCGTTCATGCAGGCCTTCAACTCGGGCGATTCGTACATCGCCCTGGTGTACGGCTCGCTGGCCGGGCTGTTGACGGCCGTGGCCTTGGCCTGGACCCAGCAATTGCTGCCGGGCCGCAACATCGAGCGCGCGGCCTCGTATGGGGCGCGGATGGTGATCGGTGCCCTGACGGTGCTATGGCTTTCCGCCTGCCTGAAAGATGTGACCGGTAGCGACGGCCTGCAAACTGCCGAATATGTGGGCGGATGGTTGCAACGGTTCGGCCTGGCCGGTTTCTGGCTGCCGACGCTGGCCTTCGTGCTTTCCGGCGTGGTGGCGTTCTCCACCGGCACCAGTTGGGGCACGATGGGCATTCTGATGCCGCTGGTGATCAGCGTCAGTTATCAACTGCTGCTGGCCGAGGCGGGCGGCACCTCGCTCGATCCATACAACTCTGTGCTGCTGGCGTCGGTAGGCGGCGTGCTGGCCGGAGCCATTTGGGGCGACCACTGCTCGCCGATCTCCGATACCACTGTACTTTCGAGCGTGGCCAGCGGCTGCAACCACTTCGCGCACGTGTGGACGCAGCTCCCGTATGCCCTGGTGGTTGGCACGGTGGCGATCGTGTTCGGCACGTTGCCGGCGGGGCTGGGCATTAGCCCTTGGCTGAGTCTGGCCGTGAGCACGGCGGTGCTGGTGGGCTGGCTGTTCCTGTTCGCTCGCCGAGCGGAGGGGTAACAGGCCGCGGCCTATTCGTCGCTTTCGGACTGGTGACGCGCGGGGGCCTGTTTCAGCCGGTTGGTCTTTTGGGCCAGCCGCACGAGCAGTTCGCGCGCCTTGCCGCTGTCGATGGCTTCGGCAGCGCGGCGGGCACAGGCCGTCAGACTGCGTTCCACGCCGGCGGTCCAGAGCGCGGCCGCCGAGTTCAAGATGGTGATGTCGCGCGGAGGGCCTGGCTCGCCGGCCAGCACCGCCCGAATGAGCGCCGCGCTATCATCGGGCCCGTCGACCGCCAGGTCGTCCAGGTGCGTTCGCCGCAGGCCGAAGTCCTCCGGCTGCCAGCGGAAGAATTGGGTTTCCTCGGGCGTGACCTCGGTGACCTCGGTAACGCAGGCCAGGGTGACTTCGTCCAGGCCGTCGGCACCGTGGACCACGGCCGCGTGTTTGACGCCCAGCAGACGCAGTGCCCCGGCCAGCAAGTCGCGCAGCTCGCGGCGGCCCACGCCCAGCACCTGATAGGAGGCGCCGGCGGGGTTCGTGAGCGGCCCCAGGATATTGAAGATGGTCGGAAAGCCCAGCTTCCGCCGCACTTCAGAAACGTGCCGCATGGCCGGGTGCAGCAGCGGCGCGAAGCAGAAGCAGATGCCCAGCTCTTCCAGGCATTCCTCGACCAGCGGCAGCGGCGCGTCGACGTTTACGCCCAGGCGTTGCAGCACGTCGGCCGAGCCGGTCTTGCTGGTCACGCGGCGGTTGCCGTGCTTGGCCACCGGGACGCCGGCCGCGGCCGTAACCAGGGCGGCGGCGGTGCTGATGTTGAACGTGCCGGAGTTGTCGCCGCCGGTGCCGCAGGTGTCGATCAGGCCGGTGCGCGTGGTACGAATCGGCGTCATGTGGCGGCGCATGGCTTCGGCGGCGCCGGCCACCTCTTCCACGGTTTCGCCCTTGTGACGCAAACCTGTCAGCAGCAGCGCGATCTCTTCATCGCTGGCTTCGCCGCGCATGATGCAGTCGACCGCCTCGGCCATGTCTTGCCGGCCCAGGTTTTCGCGGGCGGCCAACCGCCCCAACAGCTTTTGCATCACTGCGGCATACTCCTGCGAACATTCCTGGTGAAGCGCGCTGCCCTCAGCGAGGCGCCGGCTACCCAGGAGCGTGTATTCCTCATCGTAGGCTCTGTCGACCCAAGGATGCGGCGGGCGATGCGCGCGGGGGGCACCCAGCGCGCCCCACGCCGCAACCACCTTAACTATTTACAGAATAACAGAGAAGCCGCTACCGGTCTGCGGGTAGAACACGGCGTGCGGGCCGCGGCCAACCGTGGTCGCGGCCGACCTGGTCCCCTATAATGATCGCTCAGCCCCTTCCATTGGCCATATCTGCACCGGGGCAGGAGATGAAGCCGCTCTTTTGGGTGGGCTGTCGTTGGCCGGCCGGTCGGCCCGCGACGGTGGGCTGCTCTGCCGGAGTCTTGTGATGCCGAGCATTGCCGTACCCTGTCCGGCCTGTCAACGGACCCAACAAGTTGACCTCCAGCTCGCCGGACGCTCTGTGCGTTGTCAGCACTGCGGGGAAGCATTCACGGTTCCAGAATCCTCGCCAACCGCGGCCACCGCCGAGGGCGATTTGCCGCGGCAGCTCCTGGAACCCTCGCTGGGCTTTGAATGCCTGAGCGTGAAGGAAAACGGCGACGTGGTGGTGGCTCACATCTTGGTGCCGCGGCCCGATACCACCACGGTGGAAACTCTGGGCGATGAACTGCTGAGCCTGGTACGCCCCAAACGCAAGCTGGTGGTCGACCTGACGGCGGTGGAGTTTCTGTCGTCGGCGGCGCTAGGCAAGCTGGTGAGCCTGGACCGCCGGATGCAGGCCATGGTGGGCAGCGAGCTGCGGCTGTGCGGGATGTCCCCGGCCGTGCGGCAGATGTTTGCCCAATCGGGTTTGCAGAGCCTGTTCCAGATCTTTGACGATTGCCACTCGGCCCTGGTCGGACTGTAAACGCGGCTTTTCCACCGGCCGAGGTGCGAAGCATGTAGGCCAGGTGCTCGTCCCCCGGCAGCTCTTGTAGCTCAGGCATCGCCTGAGCATTGGTGGGCCGTGTGCTCGGACCCGGCAAAAGAAGGGACGTATTCTCCGCTTGAAGTTAACAGGATGGTTGTAAACAACCACCCAGCGAGAACATTTGCTGCAGAAGCCGAGCGATTCGGAACTAGCGAACGCAGGCGTCAGTTCGGCGTGGCTTCTCCATGCGGGTAGCGATAGTCCGCCTGGTCATCCGTCGAAACCTGCTTGGTGGACCCATCGATCAGCGAGTAAAGGTACAGCTTGCCGCCCGCGTGATAGACGATCGACTGCTCGTCTTTGGTGAACCGCGGGTAGGCAAACCAGACCCGCTTCCCCTCGACGTTGGCGAAGGGCTTCAAGTTACGGATGGTACGTTGCTCAACGTCGAAGTCAGCGACATAGAGCGTGCGGCCGGGGAATTCGTACTTGAACCCGGTTTGATACTCAAAGCAGATCTTGGTTTCGCTGGGAGAAACGCTGATGCGGTCGAGAATCCCCTTGTCTGCCAGTTCGCAGTCGATGCGCTCGAACTTCGGTTCTCCGCCCGGCTGGGGTGTCATCAGGTAGTAGCCGCGTCCGAGGTTGGGCGGCGTCGCGGCGACCAGCAAACGCCCGTCGCGGAGGGCCGAGTGGACCCAGGCGTGGTACGATTGGTCCGTCAGAGCGATTTCCTCGCCGGGCTTCCCTCCGACTTTGCTCGCCATGATGTAGTATCTGCCCGTCGCCGGGTTCTTACGGTTCCAGACGGGCGTGTTGGTTCCATCGCGGGTCCAGGTGGGATTGAAATCCGTGTGCGTGCCGTCGGTAAGCTGGTGGAGTCCGGTGCCGTCCACATTGATGATGTAAATGGCCGTGATCCATTTGCCGACGTCGGGATCGTTCTTCAGACGCCGAAAGAACACCAGCCGATCTTCGGTCTGCGACCACGAAGGCTTGAAGTCCCAGTGTCCGCTGGTCAGCGGCTTCGTTTCCGGCGTCCCGAGCACGGTGACATGGATCTCGCCGTTCTTGTAATACGCAGCGCGTGGGCCATCCTGGGCGACTGCGGGAGACGCATGGAGAGCAATGAGGGCCGCGATCAGGGAGAACAGCGCTGATCCGAATGTTTTCATGGTGCAGTCTCTGCTGGTGGAGTCGAACCAACCGGAAAAGATGACATCGCAGCCAGGCGACGAGCCGGTCCTGAAACCGACTGCCCGCCAGGGGCGCCGCGGGCGACATGATCGAGCCCCAGCCCACCCTACAACCACCGCGCCTGCCGGTCCCCAGAGCGAGAGTGCCAGTCCAGCACGGCTGCAGTTGGGATTCGCTAGGGCGGCCACCGGGCTGCCAAAGTGGATCGGCCCTCCGTCGTTTCCCGCGACGCGCCGAGTCTACCACGCTGAAGAACCGGTTTCACGCTTGTTGTTGCTGATCGCCCGAGTGCCCCAAAACGGCGCGTGAGGATGTGATCCTGTAATCAGACATCCATGCACCGGATGCGAGCAGCTGGTCTACGGCGGCTAGGAGGTATTCGGCACCCATTAATTGCCGGGAGGCGAGCCTCCGGCCTACGGATGGTTCAGCGCCGACCAACGTGCCCCGGCACCCGCGGATCATCTCCAGCGGACGTGCATCAAGATGGCCGTCACCAGCAACAGGACGACCAGGCCGAAGATCATCATGATCAGATTGCGGCGGCACCGGCGGGCAGCTTTTTCCTCGGGCGTGAGCGACCGCAATGCAACCACCTCGCCGCTGGAGGTGCGGATCGTCTTGACCGGTTCGCGAATGACGTAGGTGCCGCCCTGCGGATCGGGAATGACCACTGCTTCGGAGCCGGCGGATGCCTGGGCCTGTGATGCCAGAGGGCTTTGAGCCGGCGGGGCATGGTGCCCCACCGGTGCCGCAGTCGAAGGCGGTGCGGTTAGCGGCTGGGTGGCCTTGGGGAGCAGTGCCGAGGATGGCTGCGACGGCACTTGTTGCGCCGGCGCCTGTTGCAGTGGGGCTAGGCTCACCGGCGGTGCCGGGATGGGGCTCGCTACCGGCTGTGGTCCACGCGGAGCGGGTTGGTGGGACGGAGGACTGTACGGCTGCGGTTGAGGGCGGTGCTGCGGCGGCGCACTAGGGCCCAGGTTGGTCGGAACCGGTTGAGACCGCCGCGGCGCCGTAGGCTGCGAGCCGGTTGGCGGAACATGCCCGCCGGTGTTCACGGTGCCGGTTGTGGGGGGCTGCGCCGCGCGAGGGCCGGATGCGTGGTACGTGCCCTGCGGTTCAACTGGCGGGGCCGCCTGGCCGGCCTGGGGATAGCCCGCCTGCGGATAACTGGCCGGGGGATGGCCGGTCTGGCCATATCCGGTCGGCGTGTAGCCAGGCGTTGCCGCGGGGTACGCCGGGGCGGCCGGTGGAATGGGAGGAGGAGCCGCAGGCAGCGAGGGAATGATGAACGCACGGCCACAGATCGGGCAGGTGGTTTCCTGTCCGGCATAAACGGCGTCGATCGCCAGCGCGAGTCGGCAATGCGGGCAGTCGAACTGGACTTCCGGCATGCGTCTGGGTTCCCTTTTCGCTGCATCGCTCCGGCGGGGCAGCGACGCCAGGCCTCACTGCCGCGATGCCGGTTCCCTGCCCCGGATCCGTGGCAATGCTGTTTACGAAGCGGCCAGGGCTGCCTTGGCCGCTTCGATTGTGGCGGCGATGTCGTCCTCGGTGTGCGCGGCCGACACGAACAGGGCTTCGTACTGGCTGCACGGCATGTACACGCCCCGCTCGATCAACTGCCAGAAGTACCGGCCAAACCGGGCCGTATCGGCCTTGGCGGCGATGTCCCAATTGGTGACCACTTCGTCGTGGAAGAACAGCGTCATCATGCTGCCGACGCGGGCGATCGTGTGCGGCACGCCGGCGGCCTTGGCGGCTTCAGCCAGACCTTGCTCCAGTTGTGCGCTGAGCTTCTCAAGCCGTTCGTAGGGCGGATCTTCCTTGAGCACTTCGAGCGTGGCGATACCGGCCGCCGTGGCCAGCGGGTTGCCGCTCAGCGTGCCTGCCTGGAACACCTTTCCGGCCGGCAGAATGTGATCCATGATCTCGGCTTTGCCGCCGTAGGCACCCACGGGCAGACCACCGCCGACGATCTTGCCCATGGTGGTCAAGTCGGGCGTGATGCCAAACAGTGCCTGGGCGCCGCCGTAGGCCACGCGGAAGCCGGTCATCACTTCGTCGAAGATCAGCAGCGCCCCGTCGCGGGCAGTTTCTTCACGCAGGGCCTGCAGGAACTCGCGGCTGGGAATCACGCAGCCCATGTTGCCCACCACCGGTTCGACGATCACGCCGGCGATCTTGCCCGGATGTTCGGCGAACGCGGCCTTCAGCCCGGCCACGTCGTTGTAGGCCAGCACCAGGGTGTCCTTGGCGGTGCCGGCGGTTACGCCCGGCGAGTTGGGCACCGCCAGCGTGGCCGCGGAGCTGCCGGCGGCCACCAGCAGGCTATCGACGTGACCGTGGTAGTTGCCGGCGAACTTGACGATGATGTCGCGGCCGGTGTAGCCGCGGGCCAGGCGAATGGCGCTCATCGTGGCCTCGGTGCCCGAGTTTACCAGCCGCACCTTTTCGACCGATGGCACGGCCTCGATGATCAGCTCGGCCAGGCGGCTTTCGGCCTCGGTCGGGGCGCCGAAGCTGGTGCCCCGGGCGGCCGCTTCTTGCAGGGCCGCGACCACGCGCGGGTGCGCATGGCCCAGGATCATCGGGCCCCAGCTTCCGATGTAGTCGATGTAGCGGTTGCCATCGACGTCGTACAGGTAAGCGCCCTGGGCACGATCGATAAACAGCGGCTGACCGCCCACGCCACCGAAGGCCCGGGCGGGGCTGTTCACACCGCCGGGAATCAACTGCTTGGCTCGGGCAAAGGCGGCTTCGCTCTTGGCACGCGACATGGAGATCCGGAGTCCTTGGCAATCGAACGAACAAGCGATGGAGCGCAACACGGCATACCGCCCTGGCTCTCAGAGCGGGCGGCGCGTGCAAGCTGCCCCCAAATCCTACTCCACCCGGCAGCCGAGTCGATAGGGGCCAGCCAAGGAAAGGTGCGCGGTCAGCGGGCGCGAAACGCAAGCGTGCCGGCGCAAAGGGATGCCGCTGAGATGAGCGACGGCAGCGCGTGCCGTGCCGGAGCTGCGGGGGCCAAGCAAAAACGAGCAACCAGCGCTGAACCACCACCAAGTTGCGGCTCAGCGCTGGCTGCCCGAAGGGTGTGTACGAGAGAGCGGCTTAGCCGATTTCGTCCAGCAGCGCGCCCAGGGCCAGCTCCAGCTTGCCGTCGATGTCGTAGGTGCCGTTGGCCAGGGCTTCGCGGATCGATTGCACGCGTTCGTGGCGGATCTCAGGCAAGTCGTGTACCTGGTTCACAAAGTTGCCGATGTCGGAAATCTCCAGCACGTCAGAGGTGCTGGTGGGGGCACTGGGGGCCACAGGCTGGGTCGGCGGAGCCGTTTGCGGACGGCTGATCGCATGGGCCTGGTGCAAATGGGAAGGGCCGTAAATCTGCATGCTTCTCTTCCTCCTTGGGCGGGAGTTGCCCGCGCCGCGAGAGGGGCGCGTGGTCACTCGGCATCTGACTACCAGATACCGTTCACGGGAACAATGCCGATTTCCGCATCAACCGTGGCCGCGCGGAGCCGTAAGGGGCCGAGCTGGGGGGAAGAGTTGCCCTGAGCGGGCAGACCCCTCCGACTCGCATCCTCGCAGCAACCACCGCTGAATTGCGGAAGCTAACGCGCAGAGGGCACTTACCTGCCGGTAAGCCGTCCCTCCGTACATCAAGCCGGCGCTGTCCGTGTCGTGAATCGACCTCGCGCACGAGCTAGCTTGCTGTCACATCATCGGCAGCAGGCCCCCTGGCTCAGCAGCGGCTGTCATAAAGAGCATGCTAGATAGGCTGGCAAAGCTTTGCCGTTTGGCGAAACGGCGCGGCAGAGGTGAGCCTGGAGCGTGCGTTCAACGGCCTTCGACATCGAACAGCATTCGGAAGCAGGTCCAGTGCTGCGAGACCTCGATCTGGCCCGGATCGACTGCCGCGGGGCTGCCGTCGGCCGCGGTTTGCAGCACCAGCTTGGCGCCGGGCCGCTGGACAAAGCCCAGCAAGATGCCGCGTTTGAGCGCCAGTTGCCGGCTCAGGTCGGTAAAAGGCTGATAACGGTGATAGATACCCGCGTAGGTCAGCCCGCCCGATGCCTCGTAGAACATCATCTGCTGGAGGATCGAGGGGATGTCCAGCGAGAGCCGGTCGTACTCGCGGCGGTAGTCGCGGATCTTGTTGTCGTCGCCTCGCTCGGTGCGGCGGCCGGTGAGCTCGTCGCGCAGCTCGCGGTGCTCGCTGCGGCGGTCCAGCCGGATCGTCTGGCCGGGCTGAATCGTGGGCAGCGAAAACGCCCAGCGGTCGTACGCCAACAGGCAGTTTTCCAGCGGCACGTCCAAGAGGTTGGTGACCGTGCCTTCGGGCACGCCGGTGATGCTGGCTTTCAGTTCCACACGAATCGGCGGCCGATCGTCGCCGTGCCACCGGCCGACGACGCTCTTGCTGGCCCAGATCGGAATCGGCACGCCCTGCATGGCGTTGAGCTCGGGCGTAAAGCGGTAGCTGCCGTACGATGCCGCAGGCTCGCTGGTACGGTCCATGCCGCCCAGCACCGGGCCCGGCGTGCCCATCCAAGCCATCAGCTTGGGCGTGGTTTCAGGAGCCGGCTCGCCGTTGGCCAGGTTCGGTGCGATGGTCATGTCGAATGTTGCCATCGCCGGGCTGAACACGTGGGCCCACGTCGTTCCCCGCACGCGCGAGGTTGCCAGGTCGAAATCGACCAGGTCCACCTGGTTGAGCCGCAGGCGGTCGCCCTTGGTCCAATGGGCGAACGCATACGCGGCCACGCTCGAAGCGATCACCAGCAGCGGGAACGTCACCCAGGTTGCGGGCATCCGCCGCACTACCTTGCGGACAAACAGGTAATCGAACGGCCCGATCAACAGGATGTACGCCAGCACCAGCAGGGCGATGATCACAAACGGCACGTAGCTCACGCCGCGGAACTGATCGAGCGCCCCTTGCAGTTGGCCGGCTAGGTCGGTGATGCCGCTGTGGCTGATCCGCCCGCCGCCTTCGCGGGCGGTTTCGCGGCTTCCTCGGGCCGACATGCCCAGCAGCACGCTCAAGAAGCGGTCGCGCGATTCCCACCCGGCCAGCGGCGGCTGATCCAGGTCGAGCGCGACCACCACCACTTCGCCAAAGCCTCGCCCGGCGCGCAGGATCAGCGGCGCGTTGGCCTGCTGCACTTCGACGATGCCGGTTTCCAGTTGCAGTAGCGGCGCGTCCAGTTCGCCGCCGGGAGCCAGCAGCGGCACGACGATTTCGCCCACGTAGTTTTCCAGCTCGGCACTGCGGCGGAGCGTGGTGAACTGGCCGGTCCAGCGGGCGGGGGCCAACTCCTTAAGCGGTTGATCGCTGGCCAGCACGACCGGCGTCGAACGGCCCGAAAGGATGACCAGCCGGCCGCCAAGCTCCACCCAGCGTTTAAGTGCCGTAACCTGGGCCGCATTCAGGCTCTCCACCACTGCCTGGTCGCTGGTCGCCAGCACCACCCAGTCGACACCTTCATAGCCATACCAGGCGTCCGGCAGGCCGCTGGAGTCGGGCAGTTGGGCGATCGACAGCCGCGATTGGCCGTCGGCCCGGCGATGCATCGAGGCCATCTCTTTCAGGCCAACGTCGGGGCCTACGCCCACGATCAAGCTTTGCTGCGAGCCAACCGCCGGCGGCAACCGATTGGCGCCTTCCAGGCGATAGTCCCACTGCCGCGATACCGATCGCAGATTGGCATCGAGCGGCACGAACGTCGCCCGCAGTACGCTTTGCACCGCGCCAAAACGCGTGAACAGCCGTACCTTGGTGCGCTGGCCCGGCTCCAGCGAAATGGGGTTGGGTGTCGAGACTTCGGTCATCACGTCGTCGACGTCGGGCGTGGAAAGAATCACGTTGCCCGATGCGGCTTGCGAGCCGGCAATCAGTTCCACTTCCACCGACGTCCATACGCCCACCTTATAGACGCCGCCAAACCCGACGGTCAGGTCGCCGAACGTGACCCCGGTTTCGGTGGTGGCGATGCCGGGCGTGCTTTGAGCCTGGGCTTCGCCTGGTGGAGCCAGCAGCCCGCCACAAACCAGGGCAAGAACCCAGGCCAATGCGAAGACGGCGGGGCGGGCCGCAGCCGAAGAAGTTGCCGCGTTACCTTGCATCATGGGTGGCGAATCTGTTCTGGCGGACAAGCGGGTGAAAGGCGCCGGAGGTGCACGAGCGCGGGGCCTAGGGCTTCTCGGCGTCGTCGCAGATGCAGACCAGCCGGCCGCAACCAGGGCAGCCGGAGCCATACTTACGACGCACGGCCTCGGTCAGATCGACGCCGGCCACGTTGGCGATGGTGGCCAGCCAGGCCAGCACGTCGGCGAACTCGCCCAGCCGCTCTTCGTGGCTGCCGTTGCGGAGGGCCGAAGCCAGCTCGCCGACCTCCTCCATCAGCCACATGAAGGTGCCGTCGATACCCCGGGCGACGTCCTTGGAGTAATACATGTTGCGAATGAGCTGTTGGAACTCGCCCAGCTCCAGCGGAGCCGGCGGCGAGGGAACGTCAGGCTGCCCGGTCGCGCTCAACGGTGTCGCTCCTATGGGTAGGGTCCGCGGTACGGACCGTGATATGAACGGTAATCTCTTGTAGGTCCGCTGTGCGGACCAATTGTTTGTTGACTATTGGTATTCCCTGCGCACGGCTCAAAGGGCCGTGGCACGCGTAATACTGCGCGTGCCGCCCATCATGGCGAAGGCGTCAGGCTTTGCAACAGGGTTGTCGCCGCTTCGTGGCCGGGCTCCTGGACCAGTAACTCGGAGAGCACGGCCCGGGCCTGGTCCCGATCGCCGGCGGCGATCAGCACCTTCGCCCATTCTATCCGCCAGGCGGTCATCTGGGGCTGAAGTTCAACCGCCAAGGCGTACGCTTCGGTGGCCTCCCCCGTTTGGCCGGCGAGGGCCAACGCCGCTCCCGCCAGGCGATGGGTGGCAGCGTCGGCGACGTCGATATGCAGGGCCTGGCGGGCCCAGTTCGCGGCTTCGGCAAACGCCCGACGCTTCAGAGCAAGCTGGGCCAGCTTCTTGCGCACGGTGACGTTATCGGCATCCAGGGCGGCCAGCCGCGTCAGCGGTTCCACCAGGCGGGCTTCATCCTCGGCCGCCAGATACAAAGCGGCCAATGCCTCAGGCCAGCGGGCTTCATCCGGCCACGTTTTCTGAGCCAGCAGATACAGTTCTTCGGCCGCCGCGCGATCTCCCTGCCGCAGCTTGAGTCGTGCCAACAGGGCCAGGCACTGCGCGTCGGGCGCTGCCGGATCGTGCGCGGCTTCCAGCAGCTTGATCGCCTCGGCGGTTTCGCCTGCCTGGAGTTTGAGCTGCGCCAGTACCCATGAAGCCTGTGGAACTTTTCTTGCGGTGTCGTTTTCGCCGGCTGCCGCGAGCGCGGCTTGCGCATGCTGCCGAGCGCTGGCGAATTGTTTGCGGGCAAGTTCTTCCGCGGCCAGGCGTGCGAGCAGCTTGGGATCGCGCGGCTGTACCTCAACGGCCTTGAGCAGGTCCGCATACTTGATGGCGGTGGATTCTGGCGAGACGCGAATCCCGGCCACCACGCCATCGACATAGCGGCGGTAGCCGGCCTCGAAATCGTTTACGTCCACGTTGAAGGCCTTGTGAATGGCCTCGGGCGTGGTGCGCACCAGGGCGAACGCGGCTAATAACCTGGCCAGGGCATCTTCGCCAAACCGCTCGAGCATGTACTGGGCGTACAGCTCCGCCTGACAGTAGGCCAGCGTCCAATCGTCGGACGAATCGGGCCGGATAAAGCCCAGGTTGATGTCGTCGAGCGTGAACAGCGTACCGGCCGCGTGCCGCCGGGCGAGCAGACGGTTCCACGCTTCGGGCCGCGGGAAGTCCTCGTTGAGCACGGCCAGCGCCTCGGTGAACCAGTGCGGCACGTTGTACGCCGTCTGCTGCAAGTTGAGCACGTGGACAAACTCGTGCTTGAGCACACGAGCCCAATTGAACGGCTGCGGCATGGCAGCCGGCGACACCATGCCTACCATGTTGCCGGCACACGCCCCCACGGTGCCGATGTACGGCAAACCGACCATCCGCGCGCTGAACCAGCCATGCCCACCGGTGCTGCGCGCCTGGTTAAAGATCTCGATCAGCGTCTTGCCCTGCGGCTCAAAGCCAAACTGCCGGCAGAGCGAAGGGTAGACCTCATCTTCGAGGTAGCGGGCCGCACAGCGAGCGAGTACCGCGTCACGCTGGTCGAAGCGGATGATGAAATGCTCGGTTTCCAGCCGCTGGTAATCGGCCAGCACCTCCAGCACCTGGAGCATGTTCACCACGCGCACATGGAACGGGTCGGCCTCGTAGGCGGCTTCCAAGGCGGCTTGGGCTTCTTCCTCGCGGCCCAGTCGCATCAGCATCAGGCCCAGCGACGCTTGTGGGCCGGGAAGCTGCGGCAACTTCTCTACCGCCAGGCGGTAATAACGCTCGGCCAGGTCGAATCGCCGGGCATCGTCGAGCCGCGTGGCCAAGGCAAAGTAGAATTCGCCGGCGGCGGGATTGGCGGCCTCCACGGCGGCGATGATGGCCGCAGGCGGCGCGTCCAGCGCAGTCCGAGGTGTGTTCAGCGCGGAGGCGCCATTAACCGGCGCGGTTGGCTGCCCTCGCGATTCGAGCAGCCCCAGGGCCGCAACCTGCCCCAGGATGCTTGGATCACGCAGGTTGTATTCGAGCGCTCGAAGCAAGCTGGTCCGGGCCGCGGCGTGGTCGAAGTTCGCCAGGTGCCAATCGGCCTGGAGGGCGTAGGCTTCGGTCAGGGGGCGGATTTCAAGTGCCCGTTCGATCGATCGCTTGGCCGCGTCGAGGTCATACCGCTGCAAGGCCAGCCGGGCCAGGGCCGCGTGGACTTCAGCCGCTAAGGGATTGATGGCCAACGCCGCCGACAGCGAGCGGGCTGCATCGGCCTCGTTGTATTTCTCCAGGAACAGCCGGCCGGCTTCGTAGTGGGCTGGCCAATAATCGCCGTCCAGTTCGAGCGCGCGCGGCAGCAGCTTGTTGACCACAAAGCGAAAATCGCCGGGCCGCCGTTGCCAGCGGGCTGCCTGAGCGGCCGCAAGCGCGATCGCCCTCAGGTCCTCTGGCCGCACGATCCGCTGCTGGTTGCGGTTGTAGAAATCCACGAACCATTCGTAGGCCGCGGCGGCTTCTTTCACCTGGCCGCGGAGCCGCAGCAACTCGGCCTGGACCCAGCGGGCGGTAGGATGCGAAGGCTCAAGCTTCAGGGCCGCCGTCACGGCTATCTCGGCCGGAGATGCTTCGTTGCCGGCGGCGACGGTGTCCCCCCGTTCCAAGTGCAGCAGAGCCAGCTCTGCGTAAAGATCGGCCAGGGGATCGGGTTCAAAGGCGCCCTGCCCTGCCCCGGCGGCGCGGCCTGCCGGTTGATCGGCAAGATGGTGTCCGCCGTTCTTCGTAGCTTGGGCGATAGCGGCTTGCAGGTGCTGGATCGCCTGGTCGAGGCGGCCGCGGCTGACGTCGGTCCGCGCCAGACCCAAGGCTGCTTGGGCGGGATATTCGGTGGCCAGGGCCGCATAAGCCTGGGCGGCTTCCGCGTAGCGGCCGCGGAGCAGATGACGCCGCGCCTGAGCCAGCGGCGATTCCTCGGCCGGCGTTTTCCCCGGCGCTGCCAGCAGCAGCGCGCACGCAACGGCAACCAGCCCAAGTCGGAAGCGCAAGCTGCGATGATCCACTGCCGCTCCTCGCCGCCTTCGGCCGTGCGTGTGCCGATCCTGGCGGGGCCTTAATGATGGGACGCCCCGGCCCCTGGGGATCCATCTTACCGGCTGGCGCAGCGCAGGGCAGCCACTGCCCCGCAGGTTGCCGTGCGGCGGATAGCCGCCTCCAGGCAGCCGCGGAGGCGTTCGCCAGAAAACACAAGGAGCCCTTGAGACGCGACAGCGTGCCGCAGCCCAAGGGCACTCATGATTTCGCAATCGGTAGCAGCAGGTGGTCCTACTGCATGATAGCCAGGATATCGGCTTCGCGGAGGATCAGCAGCTCTTCGCCGTCGATGACGACCTCGGTGCCGGCGTAATTGCGGTACACCACGCGGTCGCCCTCGTGAACCTGGTGCTCTGCCCGGCGGCCGTCGGCCAGCAACCGGCCGTCGCCTACGGACAACACTTTGCCTTGCAGGGGGACTTCCCGTGCACGCTCAGGCAGGACGATGCCGCCTGCCGTCGTTTCCTCGACATCCAAAGGTTTGACGACAACTTTATCGCCGACCGGCACGATGTTCATGGCCGACTCCCGGACCCAATAGCCGCCTGTTTGGCCCGACGCTCAGGCCATCCCCCAGGTGCTAGCAGCCATTGTCGCACGGTTGCCAACGAACCGCAAGCGACCCCAGGCTGGCGGGGTTAAGTGACAGTAGTACTAGAGGTTAGGAACAAAAAACGCCGCCTGGAGGAACGCGTACATCCCTCCAGGCGGCGAGTGGTTTTGACTGTCTGGTGGTTTACATCAGCTCGTGGATCGGCGTGGGATCGCTCACCAGGTGCGCCGGACGGCCTTGCGGAGTGTAGTAAATCTTGTCCGGATCGATGCCCAGCTTGCGGTACACGGTGCTGGCGAAGTTCTCGGGCGAGAGAATCCGCTCGATGGCCGCATAACCGCGATCGTCGGTGGCGCCCACCACGGTGCCGCCGGGCGTGCCGCAGCCGGCGAACATCACGCTCATGGCGTTGGACCAGTGGTCGCGGCCGCCGTCCTTGTTAATCTTCGGCGTCCGGCCGAACTCACCCAGCACAACCACCAGCGTGGTGTCGAGCAGGCCGCGCTCTTCCAGGTCCTCGATCAGCGTGGCGATCGTGTTGTCGACATGGGGCATGCGGTTGCGGAAGGCCGGGAAGATATTGGTGTGGTGGTCCCAGCCGCCTTCGTACAGGGTGATGAACGGCACGCCCGCCTCGACCAGACGCCGGGCCAGCAACGCCCGCTGACCAAAGGAGTTGCGGCCGTAGCGCTGACGCACCTTCTCATCCTCGCGGTGGATGTCGAAGGCCGCCTGCGACTCGGGCGAGAGCACCAGCTTGTAGCCCTGCTCGTAGTACTCGTCCAGCGCGTTCACCGGGTCGCCAGCCGCTTCGTTCTGGATGCGGGGCAGCCGGTCGACGTTCAAACGCACCGTCCGCCGCGAGAGGAACCGATCGGGTTCCAGGCCGGCGGGCAGAGCCACGTCGCGGACGCGGAACGACGAGCTGTTGGGATCGTCGGGCACGACAAACGGAGCGTACTTGGCGCCCAGGAAGTTGGGACCGCCCGAGCGGCTCATCCGCGGAATGGAGAAGTACGCCGGCAGGCCGTCTTTGGCGCCGCCGCGCTCGTAGGCCGTGACCGAGCCCAGGCTCGGGTGGAAGCTCACAAACGCGCCGCAGCCCACCGGGATCCGGGTGGGAGCACCGGTCATCATGTAGTGGTTACCGGCGCCGTGGTTGCCCTGGTTGTGCTGGATCGAACGCACCACCGCGATCTTGTCGGCGATCGAAGCCAGCCGCGGCAGATGCTCGGAAAAATGCACGCCGGGGATCTTGGTGGCGATGGGCTGGAACTCACCGCGGATTTCCACCGGCGCGGTCGGCTTGGGATCGAACGTCTCGTAATGGCTGGGACCGCCATCGAGCCAGACCAGGATGCAACTCGTCTGGCGGCGGTTGGCCAGCGCCGCTTCGCTCCGCAGGCGAAGCATATCAACCAAGCCCGCTCCTAAGATGCCGCCTAAGCCTAGCTGCAAACAATCGCGTCGCGTGATACCAGCGCAATTGGTGTGTTTGGCCATGACGTCCTTTCCTGGTACGTGTTTACGAGACCTGTACGGGGAAGTGCCAGGCAGCAGCCGGCGGCGCTGCGACACAACTAGTTCTGGAAAATAAACTCCGGTGTATTGATCAGGGCCCAGAGCAGGTCCTCGGCCGCGCGGCGACGCACGGCCGGATCCTTCGACTCCACGGGGCCGGCAGCCTGGGCTTCCGCCTGGGCGTCGGCGCCACCCTTGTCGCCCGCGGCTGAAACCGCCTCGGTGGGCGGAGCCGGCGCGGCAAACAGCGGCAGCACCGTGGCGTACTCTTCGTCCGTCGGATAACGGCTGTAGGTCCGCAGGTAGAGCTCCTCGATGATCTCGCGGGCGGAGCGGTCGCTCTCGGCCAGCTTGTGGCAGATGCCCTGCGGTGACGTCACCTTGGTGTGCAGCCGCGGCGAGTTCATCAGGTGCAGAGCCTGCGTGACCGTGGGCTCGTTGACGCGTTCGCACGGCGGATCCTGGTTGAGGTCGGGCCGGCCGAAGGTGTCGAGGAACAGCGAGCTGATACGCCGCGTCCACAACTCCACAGCCCGCGATCCAGGCGGCATCGCGTCGAAGTTCTCGGGCACACCGGTGATGTCGCACACGGCATCGAGCAACTGCTCGGCCCGAAGCTGCGAGCGGTAATGACGCGAGTAGTTGCGGTTATCGGCCACGTTGCGCTCGTTGGGGATCGAGCTCAGGCCGTACACGTAGCTGTTGCAGATGGTGCGGACCAGGGCCTTGATGCTGTACTTGTTGCGGCGGAACTCCGCGGCCAAGGCCTCCAGCAGTGGGCCGTTGGTCGGCGGGTTGGTCGCCCGGATGTCATCGACCGGATCGACGATACCCCGGCCCATCAGGTCGGCCCACACGCGGTTGGCCATGACCGTGGCGAAGTACGGGTTGTCGTCGGCGGTCATCCAGCGGACGAGTGCCTGGCGGGGATCTTCGCCGGGGGCGATGGGGCTGGCCTCGCCTTCCAGCGGCGTGGGCACCATCACTTCGCCCGTGTTGGGGTGCGTCACCTCACCGCGGCTGGCGGTGAACAGGATCTCCTCGCTGCCGGAGATGGGCGGCGAGATGCCGCGGCCCTTGCGGCCGATCCGCGAGAAGTACGCGGCGAAGCTGTAGAAGTGCTCCTGCCCCCACTTCTCAAACGGGTGATGGTGGCACTTGGCACAATCCAGCCGCACGCCCAGGAAGAGCTGGCTGACCATGGTGGCGATTTCCGCCGGCTCGCGGCGATCGCGGAACAGCGTGGTGGCGCCGTTGCGCCAAGTGCTGCCCTGGGCCGTAAGCAGCTCGCGCACGAACTGGTCGTACGGCATGTCGCGGCGGAAGGCGTCGCGAATCCAGGCGTCGAAGTTCAAGGTGGCTTTCGAGCCCACCCGGTACGGGTTGGGAATCAGCAGGTCGGACCACTTGCTCGCCCAGAAGTCGGCAAACTCAGGCTGCTCGAGCAGGTAATCGATCAGCTTGGCGCGCTTGTCGGGCGAGGTGTCGTCGAGGAACTTGCGCGCCTCGTCCGAGGTGGGCAGCCGGCCGATCACGTCGGTGAACGCCCGGCGCAGGAACGTGGCGTCGTCGGCCTGCGGCGAGGGCGTAATGCGCAGCGACTGGAGCTTGGTCCAGATGTGTTCGTCGATGAAGTTGTTCCGCGGGAGCTTGGCGTACAGCTCGTCGGGCACTTCGCCCACCAGCGGGATCCGCACTTCGCACACGGCGATGTAGCCCTGGTAACGGGCCATCACGGCGGTTTCGCCGGGAATGGGGCCGGCGGTCATCAGGCCGTGCGAATCCACGGAGACGATCGCGCTTTCGTTGGACTGAAACGCCGCGCTGCCGGTCACATCGCGGCTGCTGCCGTCGGAGTAATGGGCGGTGACGATCAGTTGCTGCTGCCCCTGCTTCACCATGCTCAGGTTCGACGGATCGACGCTGATGCTCACGACCACCGGATCGTCGGCCTTGCGGCGCGGCATGCCTTCGGCAATCCAGCGACGGAGGATTTCGTAGTCGCGGCTGTCCGGCTCGATCCGCTTGCCGCCGCCGTGAGGCACCTGGCCGGTGGCCTTGGCCAATAGCAGGCTGCGCTCGGGAGCGGCCGGAAACACGCGGCGACCACGGCCCTCAAGCACCAGGGCGTCGTAGTCGAAGTCGGCGTAGAAGCCCAAGAGCGATAGCGCAAAACCGTTCTGGCCGCGGGCTTTCCCGTGGCAAGGGCCGGAGTTGCAGCCGTGGGCGGTGAGGATCGGAATGATGTCGTTTTCGAGCGTCACCGGCAGCACACCGTCGGCCTGGCTGACCTCGACCGTGACCTTGGTTTGCAGGTCGGCGGCGGAAATGACGATGGTCGCGGTGCCGTTGCTGACCGCGGTGACAACACCGGATGCGTCGACCGTAGCGACTTCCGGTTGCAGGCTCTTGTAGCTGGCGTCGCGCGTCAGATCAGTCGTGCGAAAGCTGCTGCCGCTGCCCGATAATCCACTCACCAGTAACTGCTGGGTGCTGTCCTTGCCACGCAGGACAACCTTCTCGGGCGTGATTTGCAGCTTCTCGACTGGAGCCGCCGCAGCAGATTCCTGAGGCGCATCGGCTGCTACCCCAGGGGCTTGTGCCAGGCAGGCAACCAACAGCGCAGCGGAAAACGTCAACACGAGGCGGGACATTGCTACTAGCGGTGGGAAGCGGAAGGAAGGTAATCACACGTGGGCCAAACCCACGCTGCTAGCAGCCCAGTCAGGCAGATGCCGGCGCAGGGCCGGCCACATTATATCGGCCATTCGCCGCACTTATCAAACTGTATTTATCGTAATTGGCTCTTTCGAGGGGATGTGCGGAATTGTGGCTTTAGGAAGGCTGGGTGGTTTCTCTGCTCGCCAGGAGGCCGCATCTGCTTCTACGGCACCTGGGCGGCGGCTGCCCCGGTGAGTGTTACTTCTTGCTGGGCAATGGCTTAGGAACTCGGCACAGCGGGCTGCTGGAGGTTGGCTCGGCCAACACCTCGGCCAGCGTGGTGCTGTCAAACGCTTCTTCGACCCCAGCCAGGGCATTGTCCAGCCGGCGGTGCAGAGGGCACAGCCGCACGCCGTGGGCGGTAAGCCCCAGCGGGCAGGTGCGGATGCGCCGGATCGGTTCCACCGCGTTGACCACTTCCAGGATGGACAACTCGTCGGGCGATTTGACCAGCGAAACGCCGCCGCCCACACCCCGCTGCGAACGCACCACGCCCTGCCGAGCCAGGCCTTGGATCACTTTCGACAGGTACGCTTTGGGAACCAAGGTGGCCTCGGCAAGCTGTTCGGTGGTCCGGGGATGAGGCGCATGTTCCGCCAGATGCACCACAACCCGTAATGCATACTCCACCGTTTGAGAAAACATTTTGTGGCGTTCTCCGTTGCGAGACCGTGGGGTGAACGGCCAGGGCTCTGGGTGTGGCAAATTGTCACACCGCCAAATTGGACGTTTACATCCAATTTGGCCGAAATAGATTGGGGGAAACTGGATGTGTGTATCCAATTTTGAGGCCCTGGGGTCGGTTGTCAAACTCGGGCGCCGGCGGCCTCCCCCACTGTTCCCCGATTTCCGCATCAAGCGAAAGGGCTCACCCATGCGGCACATCGACGAACCTCGCCTGGAAAACGATCTGGCCTACCGCTTCGCCTATTTACAGGAGTTTGTCGGTTTTGGCCCCGAGGACGTCAATGCCATCCACGCAGTCGCACCGTACTTGGCGCCGCATGTGCCGGCCCTGGTCGATGCGGTGTACGACAAGCTCTTCACCTACGACGCCACCAAGCGACACTTTGTGCCGCGGCAGTCGGGCTATGACGGCGAGGTGCCCCGCGACCTGCACAGCCTGACGCAGGATCACGAGATGATCCAGTTCCGCAAGAACCACCTGGCTCGATACCTGGCCGCGCTGGTCACGCGCGACTACGACGCCAAGATGGTGGCCTACCTGGACATGGTCGGCAAGATCCACACGCCCAAGGCCGGTTCGCCCGAGCTGGACGTGCCGCTGGTGCAGATGAACGCCCTGATGGGCTTTGTGGCCGACGCTCTGTATACCACGATCTGTAGCCTGGGCCTGGACCGCGAAACCGAGATCCGCACCGCCCGGGCGTTCAACAAGCTGCTCTGGCTGCAAAACGACCTGATCACGCGGCACTACCAGGCCGCGCAAGCCGCCGCGGCTACCGAAGCCCACGTTGCCGCCTGATTGTGCCGGCCGCGTGGCGCTCACAGCGCCCCACGATCGCTCGATCAGGTTGCCTCTGGCCTGTTCGATCCCCTGAGGTGGTTGCGGTTGGTACGATAGAAGGGAGTGCCCTTCGACACGGACGTTGCCGGCGGGTTTGAGCGGCCGCGCCGGCCAACCTGCCCAACACGCGGCGACCACCTCGGGGGATTCGTCCATGCTTGTCGTGATGCAGCACGGGGCCACGGCCCAGCAGATCGAGGCCGTGATGGCGGCGATTCGCGACATGGGGCTTACGCCGCACCCGATTCCCGGTCCTACACGCACCGCCATCGGCATCACCGGCAACCGCGGGGCGATCGATCCCCAGCGGCTGGAAGTGCTGCCGGGCGTTCTGGAACTGATCCCCGTCACCAAGCCCTATAAGCTCGCCAGCCGCGAAATGCGGCCGCACGATACCGTGGTTGAGGCCGCCGGCCGCGCGATCGGCCCCGGCACGTTCACGCTCATCTGCGGTCCCTGTTCCGTGGAGGACGAAGCCAGCCTGCTGCGCACGGCCGAGTTTCTGGCATCGCGCGGCGTGGGGTTATTGCGAGCCGGGGCGTTCAAACCACGCTCCAGCCCTTATAGCTTTCAAGGCCTGGAACACGAAGGCCTGCGGATCTTGGAAAAGGTCAAGGCCGCCACGGGCTTGGGCGTGGTCACCGAACTGATGGATACCGAAAACGCCGACGCCGTGGCTGAGGTGGCCGACATCGTTCAGATCGGTGCCCGCAATATGCAGAACTTCAGCCTGCTCAAGCGGGTAGGCAAGCTCCGCCCGCCGGTGCTGCTCAAACGCGGCATGTCGGCCACCCTGCAAGAGTTCTTGA
>CALBRZ010000023.1 GCA_937927735.1 uncultured Planctomycetales bacterium | reverse complement strand
TCGAACCTCTAACCTTCGGTTCCGTAGACCGATGCTCTATCCAATTGAGCTAGGGGTGCGTGGTTCCAAGCTGACAAGCAGCCAGGAGTTAGCGCGTCCATCTGTCTTATTAGACGCAGCAGGCGAGCGTTTCGTTCGCTGCTGTGCAGGATTTTACGTAATTGGCCGCAGGTCTGCAACTGCCCTTGTAGTGGCAACTTGGACAACTTCGCTCGCCCCTCGGCCGCAGGATCGGAATAGCCCATCCAAGCCGTCGGACCGGCAAGACTGCCGTTCCGCGCGGCGGCGCAGCCGCAGCCGCCCTGAATCGCAAACCAAGCCGTTAAAACAACTTCCGGCGCTCCAGGCCGCAACCCGCCCGGCCGGGGCCTTCTAGAGTTCCGAGACCGGTTTGGCCGGGGCGTCCTCTTCGGTGACGATCGGCTGGCCGTTCTGTTCTGCCCGGCGGTTCACCGAGGGACCAATGATCTCCTCGATATCCCGTTCGTCGAGTACTTCCTTGTCCTCCAGGGCCTCGGCCAGCCGCTCCAACTTGTCGCGGTTCTCGTCCAGCAGACGGTAGGCACGGTCGGCGGCCTCGTGGAGGATGCGGGCTACCTCCTCGTCGATCACCTGGGCGGTGTGCTCGCTGAACATGCGGTGTTCGTGGATCTCCTTGCCCAGGAATGGATGTTCCTCGGCAATGACGTAGTTCACTGGGCCGAGTCGTTCGCTCATGCCCCAGGCGGTGACCATCCGGCGGGCGAGCTGGGTGGCCTTCTTGAGGTCGTCCTCGGCCCCGGCGGAGTATTCGTCGAAGATCAGCTTCTCGGCCGCCCGGCCGCCCAGGATGAACACCAGGGCGGCTTTGAGGCGGCTTTCACCGACGTTGATGCGGTCTTCCTCGGGCATCAACTGGGTGACGCCCAGGGCACGCCCACGCGGCACCACGGTGACCTTGTGCACACGGTCGGCCCCCGGCACGATCCAGGCCAGCAAGGCGTGGCCGGCTTCGTGGAAGGCCGTCATGCGTTTTTCTTTGCCTTCGAGGACCTCCTCGCGCTTGGGGCCCATCAGCACTTTGTCGCGGGCTTCCTCAAAGTCGATCATGTAGACCTTGTCTTTGCCCTCGCGCGTGGCGTTCAGGGCGGCCTCGTTGACCAGGTTGCGGATATCGGCGCCGGTCAGGCCGACGGTACCCCGGGCCAGGCGGTGCAGGTCGACATCGTCGGCCAGGGGCACGCCGCGGCTGTGTACCTTGAACAGGGCTTCGCGAGCCTTGAGGTTGGGCTTATCGACCACCACGTGCCGGTCAAAGCGGCCTGGACGCAGCAAGGCCGGGTCGAGCACGTCGGGCCGGTTGGTCGCGGCCACTACGATCACCGACTCGTCGGGCGTGAAGCCGTCCATCTCGCTGAGGATCTGGTTGAGCGTCTGCTCGCGCTCGTCGTGCCCACCGCCGACGCCGGCACCACGCACGCGGCCCACGGCGTCAATTTCGTCGATGAACAGGATGCAAGGGCTGTTCTCGCGGGCGGTCTGGAACATGTCGCGGACGCGGCTGGCACCCACGCCCACAAACATCTGGATGAACTCCGAACCGTTGATCGAGAAGAACGGCACGCCGGCCTCGCCGGCCACGGCACGTGCCAGCAGGGTCTTGCCGGTACCAGGCGGCCCCACCAGCAGCGTGCCCTTGGGGATACGGCCGCCCAGGCGGCGGAACTTCTGCGGGTTTTTGAGGAACTGCACTACCTCTTGCAGATCGCTTTTTACGCCTTCCAGGCCGGCCACGTCGGCGAAGGTGACGCGTGATTTCTTGTCGTCGTAACGCCGGGCAGGGCTCTTGCTGAAGGCCCCCAGGAAGCCGCCGCCCATCATCTGCGATTGGGCGCGGCGATAGAAGAAGATGATGATCGCAAAGAACAGGAACATCGCCAGGATGTAGAACATCATCATCCAGGCGGAGGAATCGGTAGGCGGCTCCGCCCGGACGTCCACGCCCTGGACGCGCAGCGTGCGGTCCAGTTCTTCGCTGATGACGGCAGCCGGGGTCAGGTAGGTGACAAACTCGGAGCTGAGCTTGGGCCGGTTACCGTTGTGGTCGCGCACCTTGGGATCGGGGTTCAGCGGCGGCTCGATGAACTTGCCCCGCAGCAACTGTCCCTGGATGCGCACCTGGGCGATGTTGGTATCGGTTTTTTCGTAGTGGACCTTGCCGTTCTCGTCGACGACTTCGCGCGGCTGGCCGAGCTGCTGGCGAAAGAAGTCGTAGGTGATTTCCGAGCGGCTGGAGCGGTCGCCCGTAAAATACAGGATCAGGACCATCACCAGCGTGAACAGCAGGACCAAGGTCCAGGTGTTGGACCGCGGACGCCGCGACATGGGAGATTGAGGCGAGCCGCCGTTGCCCGGCACCTTATTTTCCATGGACGACTTTCTGGCTTGCTTGGCAGGGAGATCCCGCCGGCTGCCTGCCAGAGCCTGCCAGGCCAAACCGACCGGCGGATGGGAGGCGGCACCGGGGCGGGCCGCACCTTACAAATCAAAAAAAGGGAAACGAGCGCCGACCGTACGAGCCAGCCGGCAGCGCGGGGAACCAGGGGCCTCGCCCGTCTGGGCGAGCTCCCCCACAGTCGGTCGAATCAGATCCGCCCACGCGACGTCCAAACGCCGTGACTGGCGGCAAAGCAAACAGGCGGCGTACCTTGCGGTGCCACCGCCGGACGCAGTTTCTGTCATTGTAGCCAAATTGGCAAGCCAAGACGACGATCCACCCGATTCTGCAGCCCGTCGTCCAGATGCCTGCTCCAGGCCGTCTTGCGCTGTCGGAATGCCCGCTGCCCGGGGCTTATCTGCCGCACCGCGTCCTATGCTTGTACGTGGCATTCCGGCCGATTTGTCGCCCCCTTCAGGTGGCAATGCGACGTGCGTGTTCAGAGCGATTCGCACACGCCGGCGCCGCGCGTGCCAAGCGCGGCATCAGCTCCTTCGCTGTCAGGCAGGGCTTCTTGCCTTTTGCCCCTGGTCGAGAAAAATAGGAACGTGGGGCTTTCCCCATCCTGCGCCGTGGTCAGTTCTTACGGATTCGGCATGGCTTGGCGTGGGTGGTCGGATGGCCGCCCACGGTCGGGCAACACGCAAAGGACGGCGTTCGCCGGCGGCCGTACAAGCGCGGCTTTACTGAGCGGCGGACACGCAACCAGCAACCTGGGCCGTCGTCCCGAGGGGTGACGGCCGGCACGGTGGAAACGAAACGGTTCCGGTACAGGTGGAGCATCCCAGATGAAATGCCAAGAATGCGCCAACCAGGCAACCGTGCACATCACCGAGCTGCTTAGCGGCAAGATTCTCGAACTGCATTACTGCGAGGAACACGCCCGACAGTACCTGGCCCACGGCAATGCCGAAGCCGTGTCGGCGGCGGGCCTGGCCGGCGCGATCGCAGCAGCCGGGATTCCACCGGTCGAGACCAAGGTCTGCCCGGTCTGCGGCATCACCATGGCCGAGTTTCGCCAGGTGGGTCGCCTCGGCTGCCCACACGACTACGAATACTTCAAAGACGAGCTCGAGCCGCTGCTGATCAACTTTCACGCCGAGACCGAGCACGTCGGCAAACGTCCGCCCAAGCTGGCCGAAGGCACCGACGCCCTGACCGAGATCATCAAGCTCCGGGCTGAAATGCGCGAAGCCGTCAAAGAAGAACGCTACGAACGCGCCCAGGAGCTGCGAGACCGCATCCGCAAGCTCGAAGGTCAAATCGGGCAGACGACGTAACCGCCGCCGCGGTCAGGGAAACACCCTCGCGTCGATTTTTGCCATGTCGCCGCGCCGTCCCAGAACGGCGCTGGCACTCTCAACGCACCTTCGCTTTTCGCTGCGCCAGCTTTCTTGCGCTACCGACATGGCGCGCCGTCGTAACTCGCTAAAATGGCGGCTTATCGGTCTGCGCCGGGCCGGTTGCGAACCGTTCTCCGCTCGTAGCCTGGCCGGCGTTTCTTTGGATCCCGCTAGTTCTCAGGATGCACGCCATGGCGAAGGTTGTCACGTTCGGCGAAATCATGATGCGGCTTGCGCCGCCGGGCTTTCAGCGGTTGATCCAAGCCACGCAGTTCGATGTGACCTACGCCGGCGGCGAAGCCAACGTGGCCGTTTCGCTGGCTGCCTTCGGCCATGAGGCGATCTACGTGACCGCCGTGCCCGACTCGCCGCTGGGCGAAGCCGCCCTGGCCAACGTGCGCTACTATGGGGTCGATACGTCGCGTTGCCTGAAGGTACCGGGCGGCCGGCTGGGCGTGTACTTCCTGGAGACCGGTGCCAGCCAGCGGCCCTCGACCGTGATCTACGACCGGGCCGATTCCGCCATCGCCAAGGCTCCGGCCGACGCCTTTGATTGGCCGGCCATCTTTGCCGGTTGCGACGCCTTCCATACCACCGGCATCACGCCGGCCCTCTCGGCCAATGCGGCCGAAGCCACACGGATTGCCCTGCAAGCGGCGAAAAGCCAAGGGCTGTACACCAGCTTCGACCTCAACTACCGCCGCAAGCTGTGGTCGCCCGAGCAGGCCAAGGCCACCATCGAGCCGCTGCTGCCATATGTCGACCTGGTGATCGGCAACGAAGAAGATGCCAAGGACGTGCTGGGCATCGCCGCCGAAAAGACCAACATCACCGCCGGCCAGATCGACCGCCAGGCGTACGAAAGAGTCGCCCGACAAATCCACGAACGCTACGGCTGCCGCGCGGTGGCGATCACGTTGCGTGAGTCGGAATCGGCGAGCATCAATCACTGGTCGGGGGCGCTCTTTACAGAGGGCCAGTTCTATCTAAGCCGGCGGTACACGATCCACGTGGTCGACCGCGTGGGGGCGGGTGACTCGTTCTGCGGTGGGCTGCTGTCGGCTCTCCTGGAAAAGCAAGCGCCGCAGGCGGCACTGGAGTTTGCCGTGGCGGCAAGCTGCCTGAAGCACACCATTCCCGGCGACTTCAACAAGGTGACCAAGGCCGAGGTGCTGCGGCTGTGCGGCGGCGACGCCTCGGGCCGCGTGGTGCGCTAAACCAGTGAGGCGACCTGATACGCCGAGTCGTTTAGCGCCCGCCGTATCTTTCATGGTCCGCAGAGCGGATCGTAGATGCGCGGTTTCGTGGTCCGCACAGCGGGCCTACTTAGAGATTCTCGCCGGCCAGCATGCCGGTGCTGAAGGCTGCCTGGAAGTTGTAGCCACCGATGGGGCCGTCCAGGTCGAGCACTTCGCCCGCGAAGAACAAGCCGGGAACCAGCTTGCTCTGCATCGTCTTGGGATCGATTTCATCGAGCGATACGCCACCGGCGGTGACTTCGGCCTTCTTGAAGCCCAGCGTGCCGCTGAGCGGTAGCCGCGTGCCCTTGAGCGCGGCGGCCAGGCGCTGCAGCTCGCCGCTGGAGAGTTCGGCCGCGGGCTTCTCGGCCGCTACGCCGGCAATCGTCAGCAGCTCCGCCCGAAGACGACGCGGCAACTCTTCGGGCAACAGGGCCGAGGCCGGGCGTTTGCCAGACTTGCGAGCGGATTCCTTGAGCGATTGCAGCAGCGGTTCGGCCGCAACGTCGGGCAAGAAGTCGATCACCAGTTCCAGTGTGCGCGGATTCTCATCGCCACTGACAAACCGGCTGATATCCAAGGCCGCCGGCCCGGTCAGGCCGAAGTGCGCAAAGAGCAGCGAGCCGCGGCGACGATCGATCGGCTTGGCCTTGCTGGGCATGGCAATCGAGGACGGGGCGCCTTCGGGGATGCGCCGCAGGCTGACGGCCACATCAGGCAGCGTCACGCCCTTGAGCTCGCGCACCCAGGGCACGTCGGTGGTCAGCGGTGTAAGCGCCGGGCGGGGCGGTACGATGGTGTGCCCCAGCGACTCCGCCCAAGCGTAGCCGTCGCCCGTGGTACCGCTGCCAGGATACGAACGTCCGCCGGTTGCGATCAGCACGCTCGTCGCGTAGAGCCGCCGCAGCGGCGTGGTCAGCGCAAAGCGTGCCGGGCCGTGGCTGCCATCGTCCGGCAAACGCTCGATGGCTTGCAGCGGTTCGCCCAAGGCCAGCGTGGCACCGCTGCGGGTGAGTCGGCGCATGAATGCCCCCAGCACATCTTCGGCGCGATCGCTCGCCGGAAAGATCTTGCCGGTGGGTTCCACCTTGGTGGGCACGCCTTCGGCTTCGACCAAAGCGACCAGGCCATCGGGATCGAGCCGGCCCAGCGCGGCACGCAGAAAGCGGCCCGAACGTCCATAGGCGGCGATGATGCCGGGCGCATCGGTCGCTTGCGTGAGATTGCACCGCGTACCGCCCGACATGAGGATCTTGATGCCGGGCCGCTGGTTCTTTTCTAAAAGCAGGGTACGTCGTCCGCGGCCCGCAGCCACGGCGGCGGCCATCAAACCGGCCGCACCGGCGCCGACAACGATCGCATCCCAAGTTTCAGCCGCGGACGGCGAAGAGAAAGTTGCGGATTCGGCCACGGAGGCTAGTTGCTCGCCGTCAGACGCTGGTTGTCCAGCGGGTGTTGTTGCAGCCAGGCCGTGAGCTTCTCGCCCGTGATCGTCGAGACATCGCTGGTATCGTCGATCTGCTTGTTGAGCGTTTCAAACTCTTTGGCCAGCGAGGCCATCATCTGCTTGGCTTCCGGCGAGCCCACTTTGGACACCGAGGCCGGGTTGGTGGTGGTGCGGCCGCGCGGATCGGGATCGGGGCCGGTCAGGCCGAGCCGGGCACAATGCAGCACGTGCTTGATCCGCTGGCGATCGGGAGCATCGGCCAGAGCGTCGGTCACCAACTTCGCGAGCGAACGCGCGATGAGCGGCGTGTTCAGGTTGGCCGGCACGGTGAAGTTCATCGACTGAAGCGCCCGAGCCGACTCGGCACGCAGCAGAATATCGGCATTGGAATCGTTGATCGTACTCAGGATGGCGGCGACGACGTCGGCGCTATCGGGCGTGGTGCCGGTGGTGCCCAGGGCGCCCAGGATCTCCACCGCGCGAATCTTGATCCAAGTGTGTGCTTCGGGGCTGACATTGGCCGGCGGCTGGGCCTCGGTGTAGGTCTTGAGCATGGCGGCGCGGAGGGTGTCGGCGGCCCCCTTGTCGGCAATGCCCAGCGAGGCATGGCGTTGCAGGCCGATCAACGCCCCCACCTTCAAAGCCACCGGCAATTGATCGTTCTGGTACGCGGCCAAGAGCAGATTGAGCGCCTGCGGCAGCGGCGTGGCGTGGGTCAACCCCGTGGGCGGAGCCTCTTGGGCGTTCAGGTCGCCCAGCATCAGCATGGCGTTGTAGCGCACATGGATGGGCTGCTTGTCTTCGTTGATGATCTTGGGCAGCTCGTTCACCAGGTATTGCACGACGACGTTGAACGCGTCGCGGCTGGCGGCGTTGCCCAACGAACGCAGCTCGCGCATCAAGAGCAGCCGCTCCTTGGCGACTTCGCTCTGGTAGGCGGGCACCTGCATCATCTGGAGCGAAACGCCAAAGTATTCCTGGAGCTTCGCCCGCTGATCGTTGCTGTTGAACCGGCCTTCGCGCCAGATGCCGGTGCCGACGTCGCGGCGGAGCGCCGACTTGCGGCTACGCAGCGCCTTGAGGGCTTCGGCGGAGTCGTCCTGGGCCAGGCCAGGAGCGGCTGCCAGGACGGCACCAGCGGCAACGAAGAGCATTACCAGCTTTCGGGCTGCAACCGCCAAGGGAAAGCGGCAATCCATTCGATCATCTCCAGGGTGAAGCCTAAGGCACCGCCAACACCGCCGCGGTTTCAGGAAGCCGGCGGAGCGCAACTGGCGATACGTTATGCAATCTGAGCAAGGCGGGGAACGGAAGTTCCCCAGGGACGGGATCGGCATTGCCGGGGGCGAGAAGCCGCTAGGCCCCAAAGTTCCGCCCTCAGGCCAGTTGCGACTTGCCCGCATCCTCCAGGCTAATCTGCCAACGCCAGCATTGTCAACGAGCGAGGGGGCGTGCAGGGAGAGCACCTCCAGGGGGGGCGGGGACTGTAGACGGACGGCGGGCGGGTGCAAGAAACCGCCGCCCTCCGGGCCGAGGCGCCACCGTGCTGGAAGGGCTTCTTCCAGCACCGGGCGCTATATCCCCCTGAGTCCCGACCTTGAAGGGCCCCATGACAGCAATGCTAGCAGCGGCCTTGGCTTAGGGCTTGCAGGCAGTACCTCCTCGCCCCTGCACTATGCCCCCGCAGGTACGGGAGGGAGAACTGATGGAACTGGTCGACCTGGACGGCGTCCGCCGCGAAATGCTCGATGAATTCGGCCGCGACGTGAAGGAGAACACCCTCTACCGCAGCCCTCGACTGACCGAGGAAGGCTGGCCGATTTTCCAGGAACTGCTGTTGGCGGCGATTCTGGAGGCCGACGGTGCCTGGCTGGCCGAGCAGATCCGGCAACTGGGGCTGCTGCGCAAGTACGAAACCCGGCGGCGCGAACGGCCGCCCCGCACCTTAGCCGGCCCGGCTCGCAGGCTGGGCCACGGCACCATCCGCAGCAAGGTGCCCAGCTCCGCCGCCGACACGCTCGCCCAAGGGCAATTCAATCATTACTACATGCGCGGCGTGTGCCGGCGGGCCCTGGCGACCGGCCAGAAACGGGTCAAAGTGTATCGTGCCCGGCACGTAAGCCAGCCCCGGCGCGAATCGCAGCGGCGGCTGGGCTGGGAACTCAACGCCCAGGAACTGCTCGAAGCGCTTCGCGCCCATCCCGGGGAAGGTAACCACCTGCGGGTGCCGGGCGGGCCTAACTCCGGGCTGAGCGTACGCTTGATCTCGCGAATGGACTTCACACCCCGCCGCCAGCCTGATGAGCTGCCCGACGAATCCGGCCCGGTAGCCGACGCCCCCGATGACCTGCGCTGCAACTAGGCGGAACGCCCAACGTCGCTACGGTACCGGCTCCGGTTCCTGGTACGGCACCCGCTCGACTTCGTGCAGCACCAGTCCATAAGCGGCCAGGCTGGTGCGAAACCGATCAAACTCGCCTTCGGAGAAGTCGAGCTCTACGCGGTCCACCAGCGCCTCAAAAAGTCGCACGATGGCCGGATCGAGCGCACTTTGGCCCTCTGGGCGAACAGTAAACACATAATGAAAACGGGCCGGTTTCATGGCTGGGGACCAAGGCAAGCGGGGGCAGAATGCACGCCGCGGCCGCACGTTCAATCGGTGCAACCGTGGCGCATACAGAGGTTCATGCTAGCAGTGCTAGCACTGCAAACCGCCTGCCAGATGCGGTACCCCCTGCCGTGAACGGCCAAGCCATCGGCCAAACGGCTAGGCGGCCACCGACCGCAAAATAGCCGTCGTCGATACGCCTTCGACCACGCCGGTCAGGTACAGCTTGCCGCCATAGCTTTCGACGAACGCCTTGCCCGGAATGTCGTTGGGCCGGTCGCGATAGTCGCCGCCTTTGACCAGCACGTCGGGCCGGATGGCCTCGATCTGCTTGATCGGCGTCAGCTCGTCAAAGATCAGCACGTAGTCCACGTGCGTGAGCGCGGCGAGCACTGCCGCCCGTTCGGCCTGGCCGCGG
The DNA here is from genome assembly GCA_937927735.1 of uncultured Planctomycetales bacterium. Taxonomy (GTDB): domain Bacteria; phylum Planctomycetota; class Planctomycetia; order Pirellulales; family S012-138; genus CALBRZ01. The sequence continues at coordinate 9,730 of CALBRZ010000023.1, read as the reverse complement.
ATGGGCCGCGTGGGGCCTTTGAGCTGCCGCACGCTGCGGTCGCTGTTGAGTCCCAGGAAGAGGACGTCGCCTTGGGCGGCCGCTTCTTCCAGGTAGGTTACGTGCCCCACGTGCAACAGGTCGAAGCAGCCGTTGGTGTAGACGATCTTTTTGCCTTCGGCGCGGAGCGCTTCGGCAATCCGGGCGGCTTCTTCCAGCGTGATCAGTTTGCCGGCCGTGCCTTCGCGGCTGCTGCGGATAATGTCGATGCGGATCTGTTCGCGGCTGATCGGCACCACGCCCATCTGTTCCACTTCCAGACCGCCGGCCACGTTGGCCAGACGCAAGGCGTCCTCAGGCGATACGCCGCCGGCCAGGGCAATGCCGATGGCCGCCAGCACCATGTCGCCCGCCCCGGTGATGTCGTACACGCTGCGGGGCCGGGTGGGGAAATGCTGGCTGCTGCCGTCGCGCCGCACCAGCATCATGCCGTCGGCATCGAGCGTCACCACCGCGTACTCGAGCTGGTGGCGGCTGCACAGGACGCGGCCGGCTTCCACGGCATCTTGCGGTTCGTTGATTTTGACGCCGCTGGCCAACTCGGCTTCCAGCCGGTTGGGCGTCATGGTCGTGGCGCCGTCGTACCGGCGATAGTCGCCGCCACGGATCGGGTCGACCACCACGGCGATACCTTCCTGCCGGGCGGCCTTGATGATCGCCTGCAGCAGCGTCGGCGTGCACACGCCCTTGTCGTAGTCGGAGATCAGCACGATATCGAACTCGTGCAGCCGCTCGGTCAGTTCGACCAGCAGCCTGGCTTCCAGCTCCGCCGGCAGCGGATCGCGCACTTCGTGATCGACGCGCAGAATCTGGTGCGCGTGCCGCCCGGCCGCCCGACCGATGAACCGTTCCTTCATCGTGGTGGGCCGCAGGTGATCGCGCAGCACGAGCGAGGTATCCACACCCGCGTCGGAGAGCAGGTGACGCACGGCGGCGCCGTCGGGATCGGCCCCGATCACGCCGGCCACGGCCACCTCGGCTTGCAGGCCACGAAGCATCTGGCACACGTTGGCGGCGCCGCCCAGCCGGGCTTCGCGCTTATCGGCCCGCAGCAGAATGACCGGCGCTTCCTGGCTCACTCGTTCGGCGTTGCCCCAGGTGTAGCGGTCGAGAATCAAATCGCCCACCACCAGCACCTTGGGATGGTCGAGGCGGTCGAGGACGGAGAGCAGGTCGTCGGGACGGGCGTTCATGGGCCGGTTCCTTCGTGAACCTTGGCGGGTAACATCCTTGTTGGGCCGACGTTATACGGTGCCATGGCAAGCCGAACAAGGCGAGCTGACATACCCCCAGCGTTCCAGGGCCTGGTGTTCGGCCGCCAGCACACGCCGCTTCAGCTCCTCGGGGTACTGGCATTGCTGGCGCCACTGGGCTTGTTGCGAAGCCACGTTCTGCGGGGGATGGTTGCGAATCCGCGCCGGATCGACCGGCTCGCCCGCGATCAAAAGCGCTAGCAGCAGATCTTCGACCAGGCGTTCCTGCCGGCCCACAAACGTGCAGCCTGCCGTGTAATGGGCGTATAGATGGCTGACCCAACCCTGCGGGTAGCGTTCCAGGCACTTCTCGACGAAGCGGTCGAAGCGATCGTCGCGGCAATGGGCGTCGAGCGTGACGGTGCGGATGGGGGCCTCGACTTCACCGGGGCTGGGCTTATGCCAGCCATGCTTCATGCGATAGCACCAATAGCTTTGATACCACGCCAACGGGTGACGCACGAACGCAAACACCATGGGGCTCGCCTGAAAGGCCGGCGTCTGTTCGATCTCGGCGGGCGTGGCGTGGTCGCGGCCAACATCGCCCTGGTACAGCCCCGCCGAACGCAGCGCTCCGCGCACCCAGGTTCCGCCCGTCTTGGGCACGTGAATGAAAATCGAACGAAACAACCGAACGGCCATAAGATACTCCCTTAATCAATCTCCAAACGTGTGTGTGCCACGGCTCTGCGAGCCGTGCAAAGTACTCAGCACGACGTTGTGAGCTGTGCCCTTTGAAAGACGCGGCAACCGTCCCCAGCGCCGTTTACTCCTTCTTGCGTTTCCAAAGCGCGGCAGCCAGCGCCAGCAAACCGGCCGGCAAGCCGAGCGTTTCCAGGTAAGTGAGTAGCGCAGCCTTGGTCGGCGACTGGCCTTGAGCCTTCGCTTCCTGTGCTGCTGCGATCGTGGCAATCAGCCGCTCCAAGCGATCCTCGCCCACCCGGCTGGCGGCCGCGTCGCGGGCGGTCGCCAGGCCGGCTTCTTTGAGGATCTCCGGCAAGCTGGCTTCCGGCTGTTTCTGGGCGGCTTCGGCAATCCGCTGAAACGCCTGATCGATCAGCTTCCGCAGGCCGCTGGTTTCGCCACGAATCTCAGCAGCTGCCGTTTGGGCCGCGGCGGCTTCTGCCTTGGCGGCATTGATCTCCGCCCGGACCGACTCCCATTGCTGTCGCACGTCGGCGAGCAGCTTCTGCGCGGTGGCGTTGTCGCCTTGCTCGATGGTGCGGATCAGCGTGTCGCGCTGTCGTTCGAGCTCCACCAGCCGCGTTTGAAGCTGGGCTTGTGCCGCCTTCAGGTCCTCAATCGCCTGCTGCAACTGCTGGGTGTTGGGCGTGAGACAAAACGGCAGGTTCAGCTTCTCGGCAAAGCGGCGGAGTTCCGCGGTGCGTATGCCTTGCGTGCGAACCAGCGGTCCGCCGGGCCGCGTGGCCGGGCCGCCCCAGATGATCGAAACCACGTCGCCGCTGGGAGCATAGATGGGGCCGCCGCTATCGCCGGGGATCGAGAGCGGACTGACGCCCAGGTCGGCCGCCTGCTTGAGGCCGTGGTCGAACACGCCGAGCACACTACCGACGCGTTCGCGCCATTGGCCGCCGCCAAAGCCCGCCACAATCACGGATTCGCCGGCGGCCGGCTCGCCGTGCGCCAGCGGAGCCACGGCCGGCGTGAAATCCACCGCAATGGCAATCGCCGCCACGTCCAGGGCCTTGTCGTACGCGATGATCTGCCCGGCCACGCGCTGCTGCCGTGTGGGAAAGTAAACCGTCAGCCGCCCCGGTCCTTCGACCACGTGCCACGCGGTCAGCACCACGGCTTGTCCATCGCGGTGGCCGATCACCACGCCCGACCCGCCCGCGTTGCCCTTGGTCACCTGCACGGCCGGCTCATAGAACCGCGCGGTATTGCCGGCGGGCGCGGCGTTATCGGGCCCCCCAGGACAAACGCCACCGGGACAGTTGCCTTGCCCGTCGGGCGTGACACCGCCGGCCCCTTCAGGCGGCGCATACGTGCGCGGAACGCGGCCGCCACCGACCGCGCCTGGCGGACATACCCCGCCGGGACACACGCCAGCGCCCGGCGGAAGCTGCGGGGCCTGCCAGAAATCGACCGTTTCGTAGCAAGAGCCGGGAACCACGGGCTGCGGACACACCACCTGCGCCGCAAGCGGCATAGCAGCCGCGAGTATCGTCGCCACAACCATCAAGAGCGCCACGGCGTGAGGCATGGCGCGCGTTACAGCCGTCGACATGAGCAAACCTCAAGAACGAGAAGGGAGGGGATTTCGGTGGGAAGTGCAGGCAGGAAAGGCGGGGAATCAAGGGATGGCGCGAGCCACGCCGGGTGCGCAAGCGACATGCGGCATCACGGCTGGCCAGGCAGGATCAGCGCGCCGTTGGAGGCCGTATGTGCTTCGATGGCCTCGCGCTGGGCATGCAGGTTCAGGGCGGCGGCGCGGCATGCTTCGTGAAAGGCCGGCAAGTCGTCCATCGCCTGGTGGATCACGCCCGGCACGAACAAGCCCGGCAGCGGGTTTCCGGCGGCATCGACCAGCTGGTGCCCTGCCGGTCGATTGGTCCGCTGGTAGAACCACGTAACCCGTTTGACGTTCGCCGGCACACGAATCCGCGGCCCACGCACCAGCGACAACCAGGCCAACGAACGGCAGCCATGCCGATACACGGGGTCCGACAGCACCATCTCATCGACGGCGATGCCCCGCCGCCGTAGCGCCGTGGCCAACCGCATCGCCCCCCAGCCGGCACCATAGCTGTAGGCGTACACGCCCACGCGCACTTCGCCGGACCCGCGCGTGTTCTGGATGAACTCGGCCAGGCTGGGCCAGTGCGAGTTCCACCGGCGATACGTGGTGAAGGTCCGCGGGTCTTGCAGCGGTCGCACGGTATCCAACCACAGCCGCAGGATGCCGTTCATCCGGGCTTCGCTTTGCAGGAAGCCGGAAATGCACACGTGCCAAATGACCATAGGCAAGCGACGTGAAGGAGAAGGGAGCCGCTGAGACGCGGCCTGAGTCAGGCAGGGGCGGCAGGTGCTAACGCGGCGGGGTAGCCGCGTCTGCCGATAGTGCCTTGCTACCAGAAAAGCTCGGCGCGATTGAAGCCGTATAATCGGCGAGCATCTGTTCCGGAGGCCCAAGTCTTCGCGCCGCTCGCAGTTGCACCTGCACGCCGCGGTGCCGCAGGGCATGCGGCCAACCATGCGCGTCTGTCTGCCACTTTTTTTGAATTGCTCTGCCACGCGAGTTACTATGCGAAGCAAGCGGCGGGTTTGCGCATGGTTTGCGTTTTGCACGGCTGCCGCACGAGCCTGCCCTGCTGATCCTGCTCCCCCATCAAGCTTGAGAGCCCAACCCCATGAAGCGACGTACCTTTCTGGCGTCGGTCCTGGCTGCCACGACCGCTGGCCCGCTGTTGGCTGCCGTGCGTGAAGGGCGCTGGGACAAAGCGGCCGCCGTGCTCGAAAAGGCTACGGCCAGCAAGCAGATCAGCGCGGCAGTGCTGCACGTCGTCCACAAGGATCAGGCGTTCACGCAACCCTTTGGTACCGCCGGCTCGGCCGATGCCATGTTTCTGTTGGGCTCGATCTCCAAGCCGATCAACGTGGCCGCGGTGATGCCGCTGTTCGACCAGGGCAAGTTCCGGCTCGAAGATCGCGTGCAAAAGTTCCTGCCGCAGTTCAAAGGCGATGGGCGTGAGCAAGTGACGATTGCCCACCTGCTGACGCACGTCTCGGGCTTACCCGACCAGTTGGCCAATAACGCCGAACTGCGCCGCAGCAAGGCACCGCTCGATGCATTTGTGGAAGCCACCTGTCGCACGCCCCTGGAGTTCAAGCCGGGCACGCGCTATCAGTACTCAAGCATGGGCATCCTGCTAGCCGCCCGCATCGGCGAGATCATCACCGGCACCGACATCAAGACGCTGGTCGAAAAGCAGGTGTTCCAGCCGCTAGGCATGAAGCACTCGGCCCAAGGATTAGGGCGGTTCAAGCTGCAAGACTTTGTGCCCTGCCAGATGGAAGGCGCGGCCCCCGAGTCGGGTGCCGGCGATCCGCAGGCCAAGGAGTGGGATTGGAACAGCCTGTACTGGCGGAGCCTGGGCGCGCCCTGGGGCGGCACGCACTGTTCGGCGGCTGACGTGGGCAGGTTCCTGGCCGAGTTTCTGAATCGCCGCGGCCAGGTGGTGCGGCCGGAAACCGCACGCCTGATGACTCGCAATCACAACCCCGCCGGCCTCAAGGCACGAGGGCTGGGCTTCGACGTGGGCGCCGAAGCCGGCAGCCCCGGCTGTTCGGAACAGACCTTCGGGCACACCGGCTCCACCGGCACGCTCTGCTGGGCCGATCCGGAAACGGAAACCATTTGCGTGGTGCTCACATCGCTGCCGCGGCGGGCAGCCAACCCGCACCCCCGCGCGATCGCGGCCGAACAAGTAGCGGCAGCCGTGAAATCATAATTCCTACAAGCAAGTCGGATCGGGGCACCACATCCATCAGCCGTTAAGGCATTGATGCATCCAGGCGGTTGAGCCGAGTTGCTGCTCGTAGTTCATCGAAGGAGACACCATGCTGGGGGCAATCGTGGGCGACATCATCGGCTCAGTCTACGAACACCGCCGGATCAAGACCAAGCAGTTTCCGCTGTTCACGCCGCATAGCCGCTTCACCGATGACACCGTGCTGACCGTAGCGGTGGCCCACGCCCTGCTCACAGGCGACGACCTGATCGATGTCTTTCATCAATACGTGAACCGTTACCCACGTGCCGGTTACGGCGGCACGTTCGTCCGCTGGGCGACAGCCCGCAAGCGCGAGCCATACAACAGTTGGGGGAACGGTTCGGCCATGCGCGCCAGTCCAACGGCCTATGCGGCGGATTCGCTTGATGATGTGCTGGAACGCGCCCGCTGGTCGGCCGAGGTCACGCACAACCATCCCGAGGGCGTCAAAGGCGCTCAGGCGACCGCCGCCGCGGTGTTTCTCGCCCGGCATGGCGCCGACAAGTCGCAGATCAAGCGTGAGATCGAGGAGCGGTTTGGTTACGATCTTTCGACACCGCTGGACGCCATCCGCGAGCATTATGGCTTTGATGTCTCGTGCCAGGGTTCGGTGCCCCAGTCGTTGATTGCCTTTCTGGAAGCCGAGAACTTCGAAGATGCCGTGCGCAACGCCATCTCGCTGGGCGGCGATGCCGATACCATGGCGTGCATCGCCGGGGCCGTGGCCGAACCGTTCTTTGGCATCCCCGACGACATTAGCAAGCAGGCATTCCTCCGCTTGGATGAGCCGCTGAAGGAAACCCTGGAACAATTTCAGGCAACCTTTGGCGAAACCTCGGGCGCCAGACCGTAAACGTATGTCCCAGCGTCTCCAGCGGCGATTCTGCCGCGGATCTTGACCGCTTCTGGCGGCCGGCACTTGGCACATATCTTGCCGGCTTGTAGCGTCGGTATCCGCCCGCGAGGTGCTTTCCCGCGGCACGTGGCACGCCGTGCGGTTTGCGCGCCACCTCGCACGTTGCGGCGGTGCCGGGTAAACTTGCGCACTTGGTCGTTGCACGTTTCCCATCCTCCGCTGGCCTGCCGCGTACCATGCACGACGAAGACTTCGACATCGACAGCCTGGCAGCCTTCCTGCACCTCACCCCACAACAGGTGATGCGGCTGGCCGACCGCGGCAAAGTGCCCGGCCGCAAGGTCGGCGGCGAATGGCGGTTTTCGGCCGCCGAAATCCATCACTGGCTGGAAGAACGCATCGGCCTGTCCGACGATGCCGAGCTGGCCCAGATGGAAACCGTGCTGCACCGATCAGGCAAACCGGCCGACGCACCGATCAGCATCACCGACATGCTGCCGCTGGAAGCCATCGCTGTCCCCTTGGCGGCCCGGACGCGGCAAAGCGTGATCACGGCCATGACCGAGCTGGCGGCCAATACCGGCCTGTTGTGGGATCCGGAGAAAATGGCCGAGGCCGTGCGAGCCCGCGAAGACATGCACCCCACGGCCCTCGACAACGGCATTGCGTTGCTGCACCCGCGTCGGCCGATGGCCGCCATCCTGGGCGAGGCGTTCTTGGCCTTCGGGCGGACCGAAACCGGCATCCCCTTTGGCAGCAGCCGCGGCGTGATGACCGATTTGTTCTTCCTGATCTGTTCGGTGAACGATCGCGACCATCTCCGCACGCTCGCCCGGCTCAGCCGGCTGATCAGCGACGATCGACTGGTCGAAACGCTTCGGCTGGCCCCAGATGCCGCCGCGGTGCGGGCTGCTATCGCCGCTAAGGAAGAAGAACTCGGCCCGGTCCAGTAACCGGCACCTTTCGTTATTTGCTTGATCGCCCGCCGCGGGTTTCCAGGCGGCTCGCGGTATGTGCCCGCTTGGGGTACATTCTCGGCTTTGGGGCATTCTTCGTCGGCCGCCATGCCCCCGGGGAATTCGTCGCTAGCCACCTTTGCTTGAACTTGCCATGAGCCGAACGATTCGCGTCGCCATCAACGGCACCGGTTTCGCCGCCGATTATACGACCGCCACCTACAGCATGATTCCGCACCGCAACGGGGTGACGATCGAACTGGCCGGCGTAACCAGCGGGCGGTTGGAAAATGCCCAGCGGTTCGCCCAGCAACATGGCATCGGCAAGGCCTACACCAGTCATGCCGAGATGCTGGCCGAGGTGCGGCCCGACATCGACAACGTGTGCTGCGCCAACTACGCCCACGGGCCTTATACGATGGAAGCGGCCGAGGCCGGCGTGCGTGTGATCGTGCTCGAGAAGCCGCCCGTGATCTGGCCCGGCTACCGCGAGGGCGTCACCGATGCCGACGCCACCCGCCGCAAACGCGAAACCATGGATTACCTGGCCAGCGTGCTGGATACGGTCCGCCGCTGCGGCAGCAAGCTGCTGTATGCCGAAGATTTTGTGTACGTCGACGGCGTGATCGGTTTCACCGAACTGCTCGCGGAAGCCATGCGCATCGGCAAGGGCAAGATCCTGTACCAGCGCGGCGTGTGCGCCCATCAAGGTTCGCACGCGCCGGCTTACGACACGCCTTCGCTTTCCGGCGGTGGGGCCCTGTTCAACAAGGCCTGCCATCCACTGGGCCCCTGCCTGTACCTCAAGCAGGCTGAAGGCCTGTTGACCGGCGGGCGGCCCATTCGGCCCAAGCGCGTCTCCGCGGTGGCAATGCAGATTCTCAAGCATCAGCCGCCCTCGGCCGGCGAACATTTCCGCGTGATGCAAAACGTGGACGACTTCGGCCGGGTGACCGTCGAGTTCGAGGATCACACAATTGCCGAGGTGCTGGGCTACGACCTGAGCATCAGCGGCATTCGCAACGAGCTTTCGATCATTGCCGACTTCGGCCAGTACGATATCCGCATCAATCCCAACAACGAAAACGAGTTGTTCCTGCCCTCGCCCGAAGCCGCCGGCAATTTGCTGCTGCGCGAGAAGCTGCCCACGCCGGCCGGCACCAGCTTCCCGCGCCCGCGGCAGTTCCACTCGCACGGCTACGTGAACGAAATGGCCGACGCCGTACAATGCGCGCTGGAAGAAGACCGCTACCCGCAGTCGGGCCCGATGATGGCCTGGGATACGATGGCCGTGCTGATGGCCGCATATGAATCGAGCGAGCAGGGCGGCGGCTGGATCGACATCACCGAGTACACCAGCCGGACGTTTGAGCCGCACGAGATGGCCACGCCTGAAAAGTTCGGCCGCGTGTTCCAGCGTAAGGCGTAAACGACGCTGGTCTTATCCACAGTTCCGCAGCCGCGCTGCAAGTAGCCCCTAAACACCTTGCAGGGGGCATAGCAGGGTGCACTACAAAGGGCGAAGGCATTAGCCACGTCCACGCGTCCACCCATGAATCACTAGCCCTAACCCGATAAGCAGAAGGGCAATTAGAGTCCCCGCGCCGTAAGAATTGCCGTCGCCAAAGAGTGCATTGCACACATCTGGAGATCCCCAACCGATCCCCATGATGCTAAATCCAGCAGAAATCTCAAGTTCCGGGCGGCGAAGTAAGCCGCGTCTTTTCAGCCCCGACTCGTGGAGCACGAAAACCGCTTGGGTGACATGTTGCTCAAGCACGCGCTCACACTGCGAATGACGTGCAAGGCGGACAGCGACTCTACGAACGTTCTCCTGATATTCTCTTGCTGCGACTTCGGCGGCTTGCTTTGACCCCGGCAACCACGTTGGCGACTTGTTCTGCCCCATCTATCCATCATCGTCACATGATTTGGAGCCAAGGCAGCTCTCGGTCTCTTCGATGAGCTCTGCCATTTGATCATCGAGTTGACCTTGCTGCCATTGGCTACGAAGTATGTTAATGATCTCAATGCCAGCACGCTTAACGTGATCCGCAGTAAGAGCGTGTCCAAAAAGCTAGGAGTTGCTTAGTCGCCGAGCCATAAGGTGAA
>CALBRZ010000022.1 GCA_937927735.1 uncultured Planctomycetales bacterium | reverse complement strand
GGCCATCCAGGCCGCCCGAGAATCGGCCCGCCGCGCCAACTGCTCCAGCAACCTGCGGCAATGGGCAACCGCGATTCAACTGTATGCCGACCGCAACGGCGAACAGATCGTGCCGTCGGCGGCTCCGCGCGATAAGGCCCTCTCGTGGGTCGTGCTGCTGTGGCCGATGATGGAGCGGGCCAATTCGTACGCCAATGTGGATCTCACGAAGGCTATCGATGACACCACCACCAACGCGCAGGGCTTCTCGAATGTGACGACCCTGGCTGCGGAGCGAGGCGACATCTATACCTGCCCAACCCGCGGGTTCCGGCTCAACAGCAATACGGGCGCCTGGTCGGGTCAGTGCATCGACTACGTGTGCGTCGGCATTACCTATGAAGGCACGTCCGTGCCCAGCGACATCTACAACGCAAACGGCGGCCTCGTCACGCTGGTCACCGCCATGAACAACAACGAGCGCTACGGTGGTCCGATCATTCCGGGCTCGGGCTTTATCGGCACGGCTCCCAACGTGTCAGTCCGGTCGCGCGTAAGCATCGGCAGCGTGACCGACGGCATGTCGTACACGGCCCTGATTGGCGAGAAACACCTGAACCCCAACCGACTCGGCCAGGCCGGATACGACAACCCGTACAACCCCGGTCACATGCACTCCGCGCATGGCGGCGGCGCCAAGATTGCGGGCCTGGGCCTGGCCGCCTCACCCACGGCCAACGAGGTCACGCTGAGCGAAAGCACCGCCAACCAGACCAGCGATGTGAACTACTACCGGTTCGGTAGCTGGCACCCCGGCATTACGCAGTTCGCGTTTGGCGATACCCGGGTGGTGCCCGTCAAGAACCACGCCACCCCGCAAACGCTGTACTACATGAGCCACCGCGGCGACGGGCAGCCTTATAACCTGCCGTAGTCTGCGGCCCTTCCGTTTTTTTCCACGCCCCCCGGCAGGTGCCTTCACGGCGCCGGCCGGGGTTTTTGCATGCGCTGGCCACAAGAACGGGGGGCATCCACCACTTTGGTAAGTTTATTTTGCGTATTTCTATAAGTTTTCTCTTTTACATTTACAGAACATCCAAATCGGCATATCCTGAACAGGGGTGCCCAGCGGGCGCGCTGGGCCGACTTTCGGTGCGATGGAAGGCGGGGCGGCCGCGAATGGGGGCGGCGGCAACACCAACCGCGCTGGGGAAAGCTGCTGGGGGGAAAGCAGCACGCCGCAGAGAACGCGGCACCTCAGGGGGGGCGAGCGGTGAATCGGGCAGGTCATTGCGCTGAAAGCACGGCGAATCGCGGCGCGCTTTATCGCTTCAGCACCAAACAGTCGGGTGACCAGGCGGCCGTGTGCGCGTACGGCCATGACCTCACCCTGGAGGACTGCCTCACCGAAATGAACCAGGCCGCCAGTGCCCTCGTCGCTGCGCGCGGGGCCGTCACGGCCTGCTGAAGGATTCCTCTGTACTTCATCCCCTTCGGAGGCACTTTGATGCACGCCCGCGTTCGTTCAGCGTTCACGCTGGTGGAGCTGCTGGTGGTGATCGCCATCATCGGCATCCTGATCGCCATGCTGCTGCCAGCCATTCAGGCCGCTCGCGAGTCGGCCCGCCGCGCCAACTGCTCCAGCAACCTCAAGCAGTGGGCAACCGCCATCCAGCTCTACGCCGATCGCCGCAGCGAAGAGATCGTGCCGTCGACGACGCATGCCACCGACAAGATCAACGGCATCAGCTGGATGGTGCAGTTGTGGCCCATGATGGAGAAGGGCCCCGGCTACGCCGAGCTGGACTTTACCAAGGACGTCGCCAACCAGGATCTCAATGCCAACGGCAAGAATAACCGCCTGATCATTGCCCAGGACCGGGGCGATGTGTACTTCTGCCCCACCCGCGGCTTCCGGCTCAATGGCAACACCGACACCTACGCCGGCCAATGCGTCGATTACGTGTGCGTAGGCATCACCCACCAGGGAACCACCGTTCCCTCGGCGGTGTCCAATCGCAATGGCGGCCTCGACGGCTACTACAGCGAGCTACTCACCGGGGGGTACTATGGCGGTGCGATCATTCCGCCTTCGGGCTACGTTGGCACCGGCGCAAAGCGTGGTGTCCGGTCGCGCGTAACCATCGGCAGCATCACCGACGGCATGACCTACACGGCTCTGGTCGGTGAGAAGCACTTGAACCCCAACCGCCTGGGCCAAGTGGGGTACGACAATCCTTATAACCCCGGGCATATCGCTTCGGGCCAAGGCGGCGGCGTCAAGATCGCCGGTCTGGGTCTGGCGGCCTCGCCCACAGAGAACGTGGTCACGCTGGCCAACGCCAACGGCGACAAGTCGAACGACGTGAACTACTTCCGCTTTGGCAGCTGGCACCCCGGCATCAGCCAGTTCGCCTTTGGCGATACCCGGGTGGTCGCCGTGAAGAACCACACCGACCCGCAAGCGCTGTACTACATGAGCCACCGCAGCGACGGACAGCCCTACAACCTGCCGTAGCCCAGGATCTCAAGATGTCTTTCCGGGACCCCCGGCCGGTGTCTGCCCAACACTGGCCGGGGCTTTCTGTTGCGCGGCGACTGGCCGAAAATAGGAAAACATAACCGATGAAAAACTGAAATTTTACGACCTTTACTTTACAATCGTTAGTCATCCGCGTACCTTGATTCGTTGAAGCCCTGTAGGCGTACAGGCCCCTTCTTGTCGGTACCGGCGTACGATCTCCGCTGTGGTGGGGGGGCGGCGAAACGACGAGCCGTAAAGCTCGGCTGCTGGGGGTAAACAGCACGCTGCAGCCACCGCGAACATTTGGGCAGCCCGGTAAGCAACCCCGACAAGATCGAGGCAAACCTTGCCGTCTCACGACGGCTCCGGCGCAAAAAGGGCGGGGGGCTGGCACGCAGCCGTGCCTTGGTACGGCGGATCAACAACCCAACTGGGGGTCCACTTCTCGAAAGCAGCCAAGTGGTGTGTCCCTGCGCGTACCTGCTGCGCACAGGGGAGGGCACCACTTGCCGTGATTTCTTCTTATCTCATCCCCTCTGGAGGCACTTTGATGTACGCCCGCGTTCGTTCAGCGTTCACGCTGGTGGAGCTGCTGGTGGTGATCGCCATCATCGGCATCCTGATCGCCATGCTGCTGCCAGCCATTCAGGCCGCTCGCGAGTCGGCCCGCCGCGCCAACTGCTCCAGCAACCTCAAGCAGTGGGCAACCGCCATCCAGGTCTATGCCGACCGCCGCGCCGAAGAGATCGTGCCGTCGTCTTTCCACCCCAACAATACCTCCAACGGCATCAGTTGGATGGTCCAGTTGTGGCCCATGATCGAGAAGACGGCGGGCTACAACGAGATCAATTTCACCAAAGACGTGGCCAACGAAGAGCTCAACGCCAACGGCAAGAACAACCGGATGATCATGGCCCAGGACCGGGGCGACATGTACTTCTGCCCCACCCGCGGTTTCCGCCTCAACGGCAACACCGATACCTGGGCAGGCCAGTGCGTCGACTACGTATGCGTTGGTTTGACCTACCAGGGCTCGACCATTCCCAACGACCTGGCCAATGAAAACGGCGGCCTCGATGGTTATCACTCCAACTTGGACACCGCGGGCTATTACGGCGGTCCAATCATTCCGCCGTCGGCCTACGTGGGCACCGGCACCAAGCGTACTGTGCGCTCGCGGGTGACCATCGGCAGTGTCACCGATGGCATGACCTACACGGCGTTCATCGGCGAAAAGCACTTGAACCCCAACCGCCTGGGTCAGGCCGGCTACGACAACCCGTACAACCCCGGCCACATCAGCTCGGGCCACGGCGGCGGCGCCAAGATCGCCGGCCTGGGCCTGGCCGCCTCGCCCACGGGCAACGTGGTGACGCTGAGCGCCACCACCGCCAACCAGACCACCGACGTGAACTACTTCCGCTTTGGCAGCTGGCACCCCGGCATCAGCCAGTTCGCCTTTGGCGACACGCGGGTGGTTGCCGTCAAGAACCACACCGATCCGCAAGCGCTGTACTACATGAGCCACCGCGGCGACGGCCAGCCCTATAACTTGCCGTAACGAGCGCTTAATTTCGTTTTAGCTTTTACACCCAGCCGCGGCCGGTGCCGCAGCGCCTGCCGGGGCTGCTGTTTTTGGGGTGAGACGAACAGCCGACCAACGATCAACAAATCGACATTGTTTTATACTACGAATTTTCTATTTTTTCTTGCCACCTCCGCGGGGTTGCCTTATCCTGCCGGTGGCCCCCGCCATCGGCCATGCGCCGATCGCTTGGCTCTCCTTCACGTTGTGTCGCCGGCCGATGTGGCATGGGGGACCTGTTCACGGAGCCATCAGGCGCCGTACAGCCACGGCTCGGCTGCTGGGGATTGGACGTTGCGGGGGTAACGTCCGTTTGGCCTGGCATGACTCAGGTCTGCTCCAGCCGTACCCGATTGCCAAGAGCCGCCTACGACTCGCCCACGGCCGGCGGTTGGTGTGCTTCCTAGCGCGGTAGCGATGCGTCCGTATCGCCTAACACGGGCTGGGTATGTGGTCGCGCGTAACCAGACCAAGAAACCTGTTGGGCATCACTTCATTTCGCGATTGATTTTGGCGCGGTGCGTCGCAGCGCCATACGCCGTCACGAAACTCGGTAGCGACACCTGGCTGGCCCCCATGGCCGCCGCGTGCGGCGTCATCGTTGTTGTTCCATCCGGAGGAGTTATCCATGCACGCCCGGATTCGTTCAGCATTTACGCTGGTGGAACTGCTGGTGGTGATCGCCATCATCGGCATCCTGATCGCCATGCTGCTGCCGGCCATTCAGGCGGCGCGCGAAGCGGCCCGGCGCTCGAACTGCGCCAGCAACTTGCGGCAGTTCGCCACCGCCATCCAGGTCTTCGCCGATCGCAACAGCGAGCAAATCGTCCCATCGGCGATTCGCCCCAACGGAATCAACTGGGTAGGGCTGTTGTGGCCGATGATGGGCAAAGAAACCAGCTATGAGCAGCTCAACCTGGGGGCCGACCAGGGCTCCGAATCCTCGCCCAAGCCCGGCTCCACGACCGGGCTCCCCAACGCCCTGGTTTGCGCGGGCGACCGGTCGGAAATTTACTGCTGCCCGACGCGTGGTTTCCGCATCAACGGGCAGAGTGTGCCGCAGGCCGGCCAGTGCATTGATTACGTGTGCGTGGGGCTCACGCTGACCGGCGACACCATTCCAACCTCTATTGCCTCGCGAACCGGCGGGATGACGATCTGGGTGAAAGAAATCGGCGACGCCGGCTACTACGGCGGCGCGATCATTCCATCGGCCGTGCAGGCAACGGCCAGCAACGGCTACACGATCCGGTCGCGCGTCACCGTTGGCAGCGTGACCGACGGCCTGACCTACACTGCCGTGGTGGGCGAAAAGCACCTGAACTCCAACCGCCTGACCCAGGTGCCGTTCGACAACCCGTATAACCCGGTGCACATGGGCGGCGAAAGTTCCAAGCAAGGCGGCGGCGCCAAGATCCTCGGCTTGGGGCTGGCCCAATCGGCGAACAATCCCATCGTCGATCCGGCCGGGGTTGCAAACAACGCCGTCGACAGCACCGAGGTCAATTACTACCGCTTTGGCAGTTGGCATCCCGGCATCTGCCAGATTGCCTTTGGCGATACGCGCGTGGCGGCCGTAAAGACGCACGCCGATCAAGAAACGCTCTATCGCATGAGCCACCGTGCCGACGGCCAACCGTACAGCTTGCCGTAACGGCAGTTCAAACGCTCGTGCCCATACCAACCGTCAAGCCCCGGCCGACGTCCACGTCTGCCGGGGCTTTTGTTGAAGGGGGGGATGCCATGAGTGCGACGCGCCGCAAGACAAACATCGCTTCAGCAACCTGCTCACCAGCCCCCCACATTGGTCGCAACCTGGTGACCCGCCGCGTCTCCCCCCCGCAGAAGAAGCGGCACCTTCCACAAGCAGGAAAAGGTCCCCCCCAACGTGATAATCAAAAAATGATGATGGCCCACCTAAGATGGACCGTGGCATGAGCTATCTGCCTGAGGGGCTATGAAGAGGCACGCTTTTATCATCTTTTTCCCCGGAGAGAACGTATGCACAAACGTGCTCGTGTCGCTTTCACCCTGGTCGAACTGCTGGTGGTGATCGCCATCATCGGCATCCTGATCGCCATGCTGCTGCCGGCCATTCAGGCCGCCCGGGAGTCGGCACGGCGGGCGAATTGTTCGGGCAACTTGAAGCAGTATGCCACCGCGATCCAGGTTTACGCGGACCGGAACGCCGAGCAGATCGTGCCCTCGGCCGTCAACCGCAATAACGGTCTGAGCTGGATCGTGCTGCTCTACCCGATGCTGGAAAAGGCCAACGAGTACGCCCAGATCAACATTACGCAATCGGCCGGCGAAGCCAATAACATGGTAACGCTGCTTGCCGATCGTTCGGATCTGTACTTCTGCCCCACGCGCGGGTTCCGCATGAACGCCACACAAACCTACGGCGGCCAAGCGGTGGATTACGTGTGTGTGGGCGTGACGGTTGATCCGACCTTGTCCAGCATTCCGGAGGAGATTACGGCCACCGGGGTTAACGGCGGCCTAGCCGAATGGAAGAGCGGTCTGGTCACCTACATGAATGGCCCGATGATTCCGTCGTCGAACACGCCGACCGCGGCCAAGCCGATCATTCAATCGCGGGTGTCCATCGGCGGCGTCACCGACGGTATGACCTACACGGCCTTCATCGGCGAAAAGCATCTCAACCCGACGCGCCTCGGTCAGCGGGGCCACGACAATCCGTACAACGTGGGCCACATAGCCTCGAACGGTTATGGTGGCGGTGTGAAGATCGCCAGCCTGGGTCTGGCTGCTTCGCCCACCGAGAACGTGGTCACGCTCAGCAACAACGACGGCAACGGCGTCAATGACCTGAACTACTACCGCTTTGGCAGCTGGCACCCCGGTATCAGCCAGTTCGCGTTCGGCGATACGCGCGTCGTGCCGGTAAAGAACCACACCGACCGCACGGCCCTGTATCACATGACCCATCGCAGCGACGGCCAGCCCTACAACCTGCCGTAACGCTGACTCAAACGATCCCCCCCTACCAATCGCCAAGCCCCGGCCGACGTCCGCGTCTGCCGGGGCTTTTGTCGTTAAGGGGGCGCAATCGCGTGTGACGTTTGGCAACGGTAATACCTCTCCGGCATCGCGTCACCATCCCCCCCCACATTGACCACGATTCGGCAGCCGCCCCCCAAGCTGCCAGACCCCATCCGCCCGCAGGGACTGGTACCCCCCAACGTGATAATCAAAAAACGCTGATGGAATACCTAATATGGGCGGTGGTGTGAGGTATCTACCTATTGGGCGATGAAGAGGTACCGCTTTTATCATCTTTTTTCCCGGAGAGGACGCATGCACAAACGTGCTCGTTTTGGTTTCACCCTGGTCGAGCTGCTGGTGGTGATCGCCATCATCGGCATCCTGATCGCCATGCTGCTGCCAGCCATTCAGGCGGCTCGCGAGTCGGCACGGCGGGCGAATTGTTCGGGCAACTTGAAGCAGTACGCCACAGCGATCCAGGTTTACGCGGACCGGAATGCCGAGCAGATCGTGCCCTCGGCCGTCAATCGCAGTAACGGCTTCAGCTGGATCGTGCTGCTCTACCCGATGCTGGAAAAGGCCACCGTGTACGCCGCTCTCGATATCACCTCAACCAGCGGCAACGCGGCCAACGTGGGGACGATGATCGCCGATCGCTCGGATCTGTACTACTGCCCCACCCGCGGATTCCGGCTGAACAACACGCCCGACTACGGTGGCCAGACGGTGGATTACGTGTGCGTAGGGGTGACGATTGATCCGACCTTGTCCAGCATTCCGCAGGAAATCACGGCCGCCGGGGTGAACGGCGGTCTGGCCCAGTGGATTAGCGACCTGGTCAGCTACATGAATGGCCCGATGATTCCGTCGTCGAACACGCCGACCACGGCCAAGCCGGTCATTCAATCGCGGGTATCTATCGGCGGCGTCACCGACGGTATGACCTACACGGCCTTCATCGGCGAGAAGCATCTCAACCCCACCCGGCTCGGACAGCGGGGTTACGACAATCCCTACAACCCGGGCCACGTGTGCTCGAGCTACGCCGGCGGCGTGAAGATTGCCAGCCTGGGCCTGGCTGCTTCGCCCACCGAGAACGTGGTCACGCTCAGCCAGACCGACGGCAATGGCGTCGGTGACCTGAACTACTATCGCTACGGTAGCTGGCACCCCGGTATCAGCCAGTTCGCGTTCGGCGATACGCGCGTCGTGCCGGTAAAGAACCACACCGACCGCACGGCCCTGTATCACATGACCCATCGCAGCGACGGCCAACCCTACAACCTGCCGTAGTGCGGGGCGGCCTGCGGGCTCGCCAGAATCGTTCAACCCAATCGCAAAAACCCCGGCGGGTGTCGCAGCGCCCGCCGGGGTTTATTTCTGAGTGGGCGTTCCTGGCGGCCATCGTGACCTGAGCCGGCAACGACTTCTACGACAAGAAAAATCAAATTAAACCACTTCTTTACGGATCGCCATTTCTTGACGGCACCGCGCTAAAGCTTGCTCGCAAACCTCGATCGCCCAGGCGCGTGTTCAGCCAACCGCTCCGAATTGAAACGCATCAGCGACGGCCGACACAATCCGTAATCTCTTTAGCTTCCTCAACTTAAGTTGAGCACATCCTGGCAAACCACGTCGTCGACAGAAGGCACGCAGCCTGCGGCCAGCCATGTCGCGACGACAGGCTAAGCTCTGGAGCGCCACCAATGCGCCAATAAAAAACACGAAAAATTGAAATAATCACACTAATGATTGCAATCGCAACTTGATTCCATTAGCTTCAGTTGCTGGGTGCTGCCCCGAGCATTTCATCGATCCAGTCACTCGCCGCAATCGTCGCGGCACTAGCCATTCTCGGTGTCAGCAGCCCGTGCATATCCGCTAAGTGGGGTGGCGGTTCAGTGCCAGCGTTTCTCGCCGCTGGAACAGGCGGCGACACCATTTCTTCGTTTTCCCACTGGGAGGCATCTGAATGCGCACGCGTTCTCGTACCGGTTTCACGCTCGTGGAACTGTTGGTGGTGATCGCCATCATCGGCATCCTGATCGCCATGTTACTGCCGGCCATTCAGGCCGCGCGCGAGTCGGCGCGGCGGTCCAACTGCTCCGCTAACCTGAAGCAGTACGCCACCGCCATGCTGGTGTACGCCGACCGCAACAGCGAACAGGTCGTCCCCTCGGCCGTGAATCGCAGCAACGGTCTAAGCTGGATCGTGCTGCTTTACCCGCTACTCGAGAAGGCCAACGAGTACGCCCAGATCGACATCACGCAATCGGCCGGCGAAGCCAATAACCTGGTGACGCTGCTCGCCGATCGCTCCGATCTGTACCACTGCCCGACACGTGGGTTTCGGCTGAACGTCACACCGACCTATGGCGGCCAAGCGGTAGACTATGTTTGCGTGGGCGCCACGGTTGATCCCACGGCCGGATCGCTGCCGCCGGAACTGGTTGCCTCCGGCGTTAATGGCGGCTTGAGCCAGTGGAACTCCAGCCTTACCGCGTACATGAACGGCCCGATGATTCCCTCGGCAACGGCACCGACCGCGGCCAAGCCGGTGGTGACGTCGCGGGTTTCCATTGGCGGCGTGACCGATGGGATGACCTACACGGCCTTCATCGGCGAGAAGCACCTGAACCCGACTCGCCTCGGCCAGCGGGGATACGATAACCCGTACAACGTGGGGCACATCGCCTCGAGCTACGCTGGCGGCGTCAAGATCGCCAGCCTGGGCCTGGCCAAGTCGCCGACCGACGATGTGGTGACGCTCAGCCAGGCCGACGGCAACGGCTCGGACGACATGAACTACTACCGCTACGGCAGCTGGCACCCGGGCGTGACGCAGTTCGCCTTTGGCGATGCCCGCGTGGTTCCCGTGAAGAACCATGCCGACCGCACGGCCCTGTATAGCATGAGCCACCGCGGCGACGGCCAGCCGTACAACCTGCCGTAACCCGGCGTTGCTGACCGCCTCCTCCGAGAACCCAAACGCCCCGGCGGACCACACCTGCCGGGGCATTTTCGTTGGCGGCGTTCGCCAGCCATTCTCACTAGGCTCGCCCGCGGCCGGCCGAACCACGAACGTGGAGTCCCCCGGTGGATGGCACCAGCCTGAACTTCACCAACCACCTAAGATCACCGCCGGCACCGGCATTGATGCATGGACGGCGGAGGGCCAGATAAGCCAACACCGCCGGGCAACTTGGGAAGGTTTCTCGATTGTCCTGGTGGGGCGATCCGCCTATGATCGAGGGCAAAGGGCACGGCAAACGGTCGTCAGCAGTCTGACGTTTTCTGGCCGCCCAGGCGGCAGTGCGTTCCCCGGGGGCGGGGATCGAGTTTCGGCCTTCGGCGAGCCCCCCGGGGCCGTTCCATAAAGCAAGGCGTTACCGTGTCTGAACTGTGCGGGACAGCGGGCAGCTCGCACCTCGACGTGGTGGGAAGCGGCCGCAAAACAGCGGCCGCTGTCGCTTCTGCGCCATAAGCTGGCCTTCCACTTAAGACTTGTGGCCATTAGGCTTGTAGCAAGAGGGGCGTTTGGGAGGCAGTTCCACCAGGTAGAATCCAATACCAGTGCTCCGGCAGCAGGCCGCAGCTTGCATCCGCCGGAGATGAAGGTCCCACAAGGGTTGGCTGGATGAGTGCGGCACACCCCGACGAGCGTCGGGTCGTTATCACCGGGATTGGTGTCATTTGTCCCTTAGGCAACTCGCCCGAGGCGGTCTGGGACAATCTCTGTAACGGCCGCAGTGGCGTGCGCCCTATCCAGCTTTTCCCGGCCGATGCGTTTCCGGCCCCCTACGGCGGCGAAGCGCGCGAATTCACCGGCAGCATCAACGACTTTGGTCCGCTCGACAAAATGAAGAAGCGGACCATCGGCAAGGGCCTCAAGACCGTGTGCCGCGAAGCCCAGATGGGCATCGCGGCGGCCCAACTGGCGATGCACCACTCCGAGATCGACGGCAAGTTCGATCCGGAGCGGACCGGCGCCGTGTTTGGCTCCGACTACATGACCACCATGCCGGAGGAGTTCATCGAGTCGTGCCGGCGGTGCATCGGCCCCGATGGCAAGTTCGATTACTCGCGCTGGGCCACCGACGGTATGGCGGGCTTGGATCCGCTGTGGCTGTTGCGTTACCTGCCCAACATGCCGGCCGCGCACCTCTCGATGTACAATGACCTGCGCGGCCCCAATAACTCGCTCACCGAACGCGAGGCGTCGTCCAACCTGGCCCTGGGCGAAGCCGCCCGGATCATTGCCCGCGGCCACGCCGACTGCATGATCGCCGGTGCGACGGGCACGTGGGTTCACCCCATGAAGACCCTGCACGCTCACCTGCAGTTCGAACTGGCCGACGGCGAAACCGAACCTGAGAAAGCCTGCCGGCCGTTTGACCTGAACCGCCGAGGTACCGTGGTGGGCGAAGGCGCCGCAGCCCTGGTGCTCGAAGAACTGGGCCACGCCCAGAAGCGTGGCGCCACCATCTTTGGCGAAGTGCTGGGCAGCGCCAGCAGCCAGGTGGCCAGCCGGTACCTGGTGGCCGATCGCCGGGCCGCCCTCCGCAACGTGATGGTCGGCGCGCTGCGCGACGCGGCGATGACGCCGGAGCAGGTTGGCCATATCCATGCCCATGGCCTGGGCACCGTGAGCTGCGACCTGGAAGAAGCCCAGGCGATCCACGATGTCTTTGGCCCCGAGGCGCAGCGCGTGCCGGTGGTGGCCGCCAAGAGCTACTTTGGCAACCTGGGCGCCGGCAGCGGCGTGGTCGAAGCCGTGACGAGTTTGCTGGCCCTGCAACACAACGCCCTGTTCCCCATCCTGAACCTGGAAACGCCCGATCCTGAGTGCAACATCCGCGGCGTGCGCGAGTTCGGTACGCCGCCGGGCGATTCGTTCCTCAGCGTCAACGTCAACCTGCAAGGCCAGGCGGCTGGGGTGTTGATCGGCCGGTTTCAGGGCTGACGGGTAATTCGCCTTCGATGCTTGACGAAAGCCCTCGCTACCTGGTGCCGTTTCATCCCAAGAAGGTGCCACATTACTTCGCCGATATTTTGATCATCGGCGGCGGGTTGGCGGGGTTTCGGGCAGCGCTGGCGGTGGATCCGTCGCTCTCGGTGGTGGTCATCACCAAGGAAAGCCTCGGCCAGTCGAGCAGCAATTACGCCCAGGGCGGCATCGCCGGCGTGCTCGATCCCGAGGATCGCTTTGAGAATCACATCGAAGATACGCTCCGGGCCGGCGGCGACTTCTGCCACCGCGACGTGGTCGAAATGGTCGTCCGCGAGGCCCCCCGCCGCATCAAGGAACTCATCGCCTGGGGGGCCGACTTCGACCGCGTGGCCGGCGACCTGGCCCTGGGCCGCGAGGGCGGTCACAGCCATCATCGCATCGTCCACGCCATGGGCGATGCCACCGGCCGCGAGATCATGCGGGTGGTGATCCAGCAGGTGCGCGAGCGGCCCAACATCCAGATCTGGAGCGACACCTTCATTCTGGATCTGCTCACCGACGAAGGTGTGTGCCGCGGTGCGTTGGCCTGGAACCCTCGCCACGGCAAGACGCTGCTCTGGGCCAAACAGACCATCCTTTGCACCGGTGGCGTGGGGCAGGTTTTTCGCGAGACCACCAACCCCAGCGTCGCCACCGGCGATGGCCTGGCCATTGCCTGGCGGGCCGGTGCCGTGCTGCGCGACATGGAATTCATGCAATTCCATCCCACGGTGCTGTACATCGCCGGCAGCAGCCGCACGCTGATTACCGAAGCCATCCGCGGCGAAGGCGCCTACCTGCGCGACCGCAACGGGGTCCGGTTCATGCCCCAGTACGATCCGCGGGCGGAGCTGGCCCCGCGCGACGTGGTCAGCCAGGCGATCGTGCAGCAGATGGAGAAAACCCAGGCTCCGTGCGTGTACCTGGACCTGAGCCACTTGCCGGCCGATCACGTTCGGGCACGCTTCCCCGGCATCGCCAAGGTGTGCGCGGAGTTCAACCTGGACATTGCCCGCGACCGCATCCCGGTGCGTCCCGGCGCTCACTACATGGTGGGCGGCTGCGTGGTCGACCGGGCGGCGCGAACCACGCTGCCCAACCTGTGGGCCGCGGGCGAGGTCACGTCGTCGGGCCTGCATGGCGCCAACCGTCTGGCGTCCAACAGCCTGCTGGAAGGCCTGGTTTTTGGTGCCTACGCGGGCGAAGGCGCCTCGGCGGCGGCGCTGGGCATGAAGGACGAGCTGCGGGGCCTGGCCCTGAGCAACGAGCCGCGTGATTTTCCGCAAGAGCCGCTGGTAGTGGACGATATCCTCAACTCGCTCAAAAGCCTGATGTGGCGGGATGCAGGGATCCGCCGCGACCGGGAACACCTGATCGAAGCGGCCCAAACCATCGACGAATGGTGCCGGTACGTTTTGCCGCGGCAGTTCCAGAATCCACAAGGCTGGCAGTTGCAGAACATGCTGACGGTCGCCCGGCTGATGGTCGAGGCGGCCCTGGTGCGCGAGGAAAGCCGCGGCGTCCACTACCGGGGCGACTTCCCCGATCCCGATCCGGCCTGGAAGTGCCATTTGAACTTCCGCCGTGGTTCCGAGATGTGGCGCGAGCCGGTATCCTGATAGGGAGCCGTGGGCGTTCATCTGCCGCCGCTCATCTGCTCCCCCCACGTTCTCACCTGACCGAAGTGCCATGAGTACGTCGTCCCCAGCCCGGTACCGCATCGTCGACTTCGCTGAGATCCCCGGCGTGGCATGTCCTTGCGGCACGGCCCGCCGCGCCTTTGCCGAGGTGGAAGACTACCCGGCCACGATCCACGTGACCGAGATCTCCACCGATGCGGTCACGCACTACCACAAGCATCACACCGAGACGTACTACTTTCTGGAGTGCGGACCGGACGCGAAGATGCAGCTTGATGACGAGATCATCCCCGTGCGGCCAGGGATGTGTATCCTCATTCCTCCGGGCGTGCGGCATCGGGCGATCGGCCAGATGAAGATCATCAACATCGTGATCCCCAAGTTTGACCCGGCCGACGAATACTTTGATTGAGCCGCCCCTGGATCGGTGCTGAGGGCCTGCTCCCTTCCACCGCCGCTGGCACCTCCTTGATGGGCCGCATTGATGAGCGAACCCACAGCCGACAACGCGGCCTCTTCGCCGGTCACGCTGACCGACGTTCCGTGCCCGGCGTGCGGCTGCCTGTGCGACGACCTGCGGATCACGGTCGCCGACCATCGGATCACGCACATCGATCCGCCCTGCGCCGCAGCCACAAACTGGTTCACCACGGCCGCGACGGTCGATGCCCCCGTGGCTCAGATCGCCGGCCAGCCTGCCACGGCAGATGAAGCTCTTGCCCGGGCTGTGGAGATTCTAGCCGGGGCAGCTAACCCGCTGATCTTTGGCCTGGCGTCTTGCACCACCGACGGCGCTCGGGCGGCCGTGGCGCTGGCCGAGCGGCTGGGAGCAACCATCGATACAGCCACCAGCCGCTTCCAAGCGGCAGCGATCCGGGCGTTTCCCGAGGTTGGCCAATCCACCTGCACGTTGGGCGAGGTTCGCCACCGGGCCGACCTGGTAATCTACTGGGGAACCAATCCGGCAGTCACGCACCCGCGGCACATGGAGCGGTACACGCTCTGGCCGCGGGGCGAGTTCATTGCCGGGCGCGAAGAGCGCACGCTGGTTGTCATCGACACCCGCCCAACGGAAACCAGCCAGCAGGCCAACCTGTTCTTGCAGGTACAGCCCGGCAGCGATTTTGAACTGCTGTGGGCACTGCGGGCATCAGTGCGCGGCGTGCCGCTATCGGGCCCCAGCGGTGAGGAAACCGGCAACAACGAAGTTGCCGGCGTCCCGCTGAGGGCGATCGAGGATTTGGCCCAGCGGATGAAACGCTGCCGATACGGCATCATCTGCTTTGGGCCGGAGCTGACGGCGCACAACCTCGGGCACCGCACCGTCGAGGCCTTGTATCGCCTGGTTGCCGAGCTGAACGATCACACGCGGTTCTACGTCCAACCGATGCGTGCTCCCGGCGACCTCGGCGCTGCCGTCAACGTACTTTGCTGGCAGGCCGGTTATCCGATGGCGGTGAGCTTTTCCCGCGGCTATCCCCGTTACAGCCCAGGCGAATACCAAGCCGACCAACTGCTCGCTCGGGGTGAAGTCGATGCCTGTTTGCTGGTCGGCAGCGAATGCACGGCGTCCCTTTCGGCAGCGGCCCAAGCGGCGCTTGCCAAGATTGCAGTGATCGTGCTCGACCATCCACACGTGGTATCGGTGCCTGAGCCGGCCGTGCGGTTCACCACGGCGGTGCCGGGCATACACCAGGCCGGTACAGCGTATCGGATGGATGAAGTGCCGATCCCGCTTAAGGCGATTCTTACGACGCACTACCCCACCGATGCCGAGGTGCTAACCGCGCTGGCCAAACGGCTCGTCAGCGGTACCGCGTAGAGGCACTGTGTCGCGCCGGGCACGCTCCACACGTCTAAAGGTTCCAGTCGGCTTCGTTGCGCCGCTGGTCCAACTGCGACAGAAAGTTGGAGTAGCACATCCAGGCCACCAGGCCGTTCAAGTCGGCCAAGGGCGGCGGCAGGTACTTGGGCGGCGTCAGGATCCCTTCGTCGCGCAACTGGGCCAGAATCGGGATGTCTTCCAGCGTGGTCTTACCGGCGAACAGCAGCGGAATGGTGTCCACCTTGCCTTTGCGGACCGCAAGCTGCACAAACTGGTACACCTGCACAAAGCCCTTGCTGTAGGTCAGGTCCTTGGTGAAGGGGCCCAGCGTAGGTGTGCTGCCACGGTAGACGCGGGTAGTCAGTTCGTAGGCTTCGTTATCGGTGAAGCCCTGCTCGCGGAAGAAATTGAACACGTCGAGGAAGGTTGCCCCCTGTTCGGCCATTTTGATCGCATGGATGCGATTGGTAAGCCGGTGGATCCGCTTGCGGTGCGAGCGGAACGTGAGCAGTTCCATGAAGAGGGCCAGCCCTTCCTGCGTGATGGTCGATGATGGCGGCCCTTTGCTCAGGAAGGTGCAGACCTCCTGCTCGGCTCCGTTGAAGGTGGTGGCCACGTGCACCCAGCCTTCGTGCACTTCCAGCAGGCCCAGGTCGCGCTCGTTGAACATCGAGTCCTTGCGGAGCTTGATGTAGTCGGAGCCGGCGGCCGCGTCGGCCACGATCCCGTCGCTCACGATCACCCGCACCCGCCGATTGGGGTCGGTGAACAACTTGTCGAGCCGTGCCTGGAGAATCTGCACAGCTTCTTCGCAGGGGATCGGCTGATCGTCGTCCAGGGCCAGCAGCGAGCGGTCGAAGCCCGCCAGCATCTCCGAAAGCAGCTCGCCCAGGTCGGCGATCGTGGGATCGCCCTCGTGGAACACGTCGCCCGACGCCCCGTACAGTTCCTGCGAGATCAGCGAGAACTCGGGCGTGCCGCGGTGAACCAGCATCTGGATCGCCGTGCGGTACTCGCGGCACATCCGCCGCATGATCCGGCCGATGGGGTTGAACTGGCCCAGCCGCCCCTGGATCTGCCGCTCCAGTTCGTAGAACTCGCGCTGTTTGACGTCGGGGTCGAAAGCCAGCGGGCGTTCGCGGTAGTAGTCTTCGTCGACCTCGGGCTGCTCGCGGCACCCGGACGCGAAGAATTTCGCCCGCACCGTGTCGTCCCACTTGATGGCGTCGAGGATGCGGATCGGCCGCTGCAGTTCGACCAGCCGGTCCGACAGTTCACGAATGACCTCTTTGCTCCACATGCGGCAGACGACTCCGGGGCGAGGCACAACCAGGCGGCAGCGGCGGGGGAGGCGGGCAGGGGGGAAGACGCAATCCGGCCGCGACGGAGCGTGCCTCGGGCAAACGGTCCCTGTGTAGTGAACTATACCGGCGGATCGCGGCACGCGGGAATGCGTATCTTGGCGGCAGCGGCAGCCCCCTCTGCCCGGCGCGCCCGGTCCTGCGGCCCCTGCGGATGGGAGGGGGTGCATTGGCCGCGTGCAGCGTTTAATCTGGCCGGTGGTTCACAAGGCCCCGGTGACGCACTGCCGGGTCCCCGATAATGCATGGCCCAAGTCACAACGACACAAGGAGAACGGCTTATGGTTCTGGCCCGATTTGCTGCCGTCTGCCTGGCCGCCGTGGTGGGTGTGGTTGCCGCGGTTTCGCCGTCGCTGGCCGATGAGAAGAAAGCGGCCGACAAGCCCACGGCTGCCGCCGACGGCAAGGTGTACGAGCTGCGGATTTACACTTGCCATCCCGGCCGGCTGGACGCGCTGAACAAGCGGTTCCGTGAGCACACGATGCGGCTGTTCGAAAAGCACGGCATGAAGAACGTGATCTACCTCACGCCGGTCGATAAGCAAGACACGCTGGTCTACTTGATCGTGCACGAGAGCCCCGAAGCGGCCGAGAAAAGCTGGGAGGCGTTCCGCAACGATCCCGAGTGGCAGAAGGTCCGCGATGAAAGCCACCGCGACGGCCCGATCGTGAAGAAGGTCGAAAGCCAATACCTCAAGGCCACCGATTACTCGCCGATCAAGTAAGCCGGCCCGCTTGCCGCGTGTGCTTCGCACAAACAACTCGGCACAAGCCATAACGGCGTTGAGCGGCAGCCAACCGCGGCCGCTCAACGCCTGTTGCATTCCACTTTGCGGTTACTACGGACAGCGCGTCATTACGGCTGTTTGCTTCGGCCCCAAGACCGGCTTCTCGGTCGAAACGTAGGCGAGGTGGCGGCTGCTGCCGCTCGCCGGCGCGCTACAACGTCTTCACGCCGGCAGCGCGGGCGAGTGTACGATCGATCGCCGGAGCCACCGCCGCGGCCCAGCTAGCCGCCAACAGGGCCGATACGGCCCCGGCATACACGTCCATCGTCCAGTGAGCGCGGACCAGGATTACGCTGGCCGCCAGAAAGATCGCCAGGGCGATCGCCCCCAGCTTGGTCTTCCAGCCGCCCAGTCGCCCCAATTCCACGGCTCCATACACGGCGATCGCCGTATGCCCGGAAAAGAAGAAATCGTTGGCCACGTGGTATGTGACCAGCACCGAGCCAAAACCGGGATACTCCCAGATCATCCCAGGCGGGGCCGGCAGGGCCGACATCATCTGCATCAATTGCCGCAAGCCGAACAGCATCAGCAGTCCCACAAACGGACGCACGCTGGGCCCTACCACCGACCAGCCTAAGAGAAAGAACCCCAGGTTATCGATCGCCAGGCTGCTGGAGATCAATAGCGCGTACGCCCGGCGTTTATCGGCCAGCAGCCATTCGTAGATGGGCGAGGTCGCATCGAGCAGGCCATCACCGGCCAACAGCACCTGCCCCGCCACGGCCATGTCTTCCGGCGAACTGGTGGCATCGCGGGCACTGATGGCAGCCTGTGTGGCAAACCACGCGGCCAGGCCCAACACCACCAGCACCGCCCGGACGACCATCAGCTTGACCGGTACGCGCCGGGCAGCGTTTTGCGGCTGTTCACTCGATGACGACGTCATAACGCACAATCAATTGAAATGTGAAATGATCAATAACCCGGCAAGTCTTATGAGATTCGATTGGAGCTGCAATTGCATGGCCGTGATTTGCCTGGATAGCGGTTTCATACATTCTGCGGCTGCCGCCACGAATCGGGGATCGGCAGCGGCTTGCCGCCCTCGCGCGACAGTTCCAGAATCATCGCCTTCAAGCGGCGTTCCAGTTGTTCCATCAATGGGTCGGTGCCGCCGCGTGGCCGTTCCGGCTCGACCTCGATCGGTTCGTCCACCCGCACGATGACGTGCAGCGGGCGATGGATGCGGGCTTCGTCGGTCAGGTCCTCCTCAAACCGCTCCACCGTTTCCAGGATGCGTTCGGGCGACGGATACGTCCGGAGATAGTCGGGCGGATACAGCGACAGGCTTTGGGCCAGGTAGCAGTCGGCCAGTTGTCGCCAGCGTCGTGCCCGTTCGGCTTCGCTCAGTTCGCCGTTGGCCAGGTCGGGTACGATCGCGCTGCGAAGCCGTTTGACCCGGGCGATGGCACCGCCATCGTGATTGCCCCGCACCCATTCGTTCTCCAGCGGGATCAGCAGGTGATCGACCAACCGCTGAATCCGCGGAGCGAAGTCCCCGGTAAAGCCCTGGTCGAAGTATTCCAGCTCTTTGAGCGTGAGCAGGCCGTGGCCCACCTTGCGCATCCGCTCCAACAGCGGCAGATGCGTCTGAGGCTGCCACGAGAGGCGGCGTTCGATATCATCCAGCACGCCGCCGACGGCTTCCTCCAGGTTGCCGCGAAACACGTACTTGAGTGCAATCGGGTGCACCACCACCTTGCCGCCGTCTTGCTTGGCACGCTTCTTGGCGGCGCTGCGCGCGATCAAAGCCGTGCCTTCCTGAAGCGACTCCAGGCGATCGTTGCTGCGGCTCACGGCGCCTTCAGGAAAGATGACCAGCGGCCGCTGCGCTTCGACCAGCGCATCGATGGCGGTGTTGATCGCGCTGCGGTCCAGCCCCTCGCGATACACGCTGAACGCGCCGCCCAGCCGCAGCAGCCAGTATTGCAGCCGGCTCTGCATGAACAGGTGCCAACTGGCCATCATGTACAGCGGCCTGCCCACGCGGTTGACCAGCGTGCCGACCACCAAGGGATCGCTGGGGCGGCAGTGGTTGGGAGCCAGCAGGATGCCGTGGCCAGCGCGGAGCGAAGCCTGGTAATGCTCCAGGCCGCGGTATTCGAAGCTGGTGACGCCGTAATACTTATCCAGCCAGTGCGGCAAGAAACGCTTCAACAGCCACGGCCAGAACGCAGACCGCACCGGCGGCACAAACTCATACGGTTTGTCGATGACGATCCGTTGCATGGCAGCATCGCGACTGTGAGACGCAGGAACCGTTGAACCTGCCGGGGGCAGCGCGGCTCGCCCCCCCTTTGGCCAACTTCGGTTGGCCACACTGTATCGGACGCGGCCAAGGCGTGTCTATCCGAGCCTGACCGGCCACGCCCGGCAAGTTCAGAGATTCTGCGCCACCCATCCCGCCGGCTAATGCAGCGGCTCGGTCAGTTCGCCCCGGTGCAGATAGCCGTGCCGGCTGGGGCGAAAGCCGGCCGCAACCAGCAGCGGGGCCAGCGGAGACGCGTCGACCGGCTGGCCGTCGATCCGCGTGATGGCCAGCGGCCGTTCGGGCGAGGCCGCGGTTCTCAATGCTTGGACCAACGTGGCTGCCACGTCGCTCGTCCGCCCAGGCTCGTCCCCTGGCATAAACGTGAGCAGATGTTTGCCGGTGCGGCCCAGGTAGCCGCGCAGCTCGCCATCAATCAGGATCACCCGGGCACCGGCAGCACGCTGGGGCCGCAGGCTGCGCCCGGCAGCTTCGTCATCCGTGTCCGCTGCGCCATCCGCTACGCTGGGTTCGTCGCCGGGGTTCGCGCCCTGATTGACCGGCCAGCGAAGGGCGGAGCCGTAAGGATTGGCTGGATCGGTGGCCGCTAGGATCAACACTTCGTGATCGGTGCTTTCGGCATCCCGGTCCAACTCCCGCAGGCGGTCTTCGGCCCCACCCACGGCGAACTGCGCGGCCCCTTGCCCCGCGACAAAGTAACCACGACGCAGCCGACCGGCTTCTTCCATGGCTTTGAGCACCGGGTACAACGCCGAGAACCCACCCGGCACGTTCTCGCTGGCGACCAGCTCACGCGTGAGCACGCCGTAACGGTCGGTAAGCTGCATGGCCAGAGCCGTCAGCCGCTCGGTTGGCGTTGGCAGCTTGGTACGGGGCCGCAGGAGTAGCGACCAGCGACCTTCGGAGCCTGGCAGCCGTTCGGCCCGCCGCGAGCGGAACGTTCGCCGGCTGCGGCGTGCCCGGAGTCGTTCTTCATGGGCTTGCCGCGAGATCGACCGCAGCGGGGCCAGCGTGTCGTTGGTCACCAGTCCAAGCCACACCAGCCTCCATAGGGCCGCGAGCACGTCGTTGCGAAAGCCGCCGATGGCCAGGGCCAGGTCGTCAAAGAATAAGGCTCCGCGCTGGGACAGCAGGTCATAAATCTGCTGAGCCAACGGATCGTCGGCGGGAACCTTCTCGACAGGCGGGGCCAGGCTGGCAACGTGATCGGTCAGGTACAGGGCAATGCGGCCATCATGCGGCCCCAGCGGTTCAAAGCCTCGCCAGACGATCTCGCCAGCCGCCGCCAGGTGATCCAGATCTCCGGGTTGGTAGCCGGTCACGCGAGCCGGCAGGATCGATTGCTCCAGCGCGCTGAATGGCAACGGCACCCCTTGCAGTTGCTCGATCGTATCCAGCAATCCATCGAGGCCACGGCGGGGTTGGTGTAGCCCTTGCCAGTGCGCGAGGAACCGGGCGAACGTCCGAGGCTCCACCGGGGCAATCTGCCGGCGGAGGCTCGCCAACGATCGTCGCTTGAGCAGCCGCAGCACCGAGGTATCGCACCATTCGCGGCCTCGTCCGCCGGGCAGGAACTCGCCTTCGACCACACGATCGCGCGCTGCCAGCCGCAGCAACGCCCCCTGAACCGGAGCCACCCCCAGGCCGAAGCGGCGAGCCACATCGTCGGCTTTGAACGGTACATGGCACCGGGCGTAGCGCGATACCAGGTCGGCCAGCGGATCGGCCACGCTTTCCAGGAACGCCTCCGGCAAACCCGGCGGCAGTTCTACGCCAAGTGCGTCGCGGAGCCGCGCGGCATCTTCCGCGGCTGCGTACCGCTGCTGGCCGGCGATGTTAACGCCGATGATTCGGCGTGCCTCGAGCAGTTCGGCCAGCCAGCGATCCAGTTCGCCCGAGGTTACGTGCTCGGCGGCCGTGCGCGCCGCCACTTCATCGCGCGCGAGGTCGCCGTTGCTCAGCAGCAGTTCGTGCAAGGCATCGGCATGGCGAACGGGCCGTTTGCCATCAAGCCGGGCGAGTTCGGCCGCCGTGGCTTCGATCACCGCCGGCTCCAACAACTCGCGCAGCTCGGCATCGCCCAAGAGTTCGCGCAGTTGCGCGTGATCGAGGGCCAGCGTTTGTGCCTTGCGTTCGGCCAGCGGCGCATCGCCGTTGTATAGAAAGTTCCCCGTGTACGAGAACAGCAGCGATGACGCGAACGGCGAAGGCGACGACGTGCTCACCGCCCGCACACGAATCTTCCGCCGCTGCACAGCCGCCAACACCTGCTTCAGGCCCGGCAGATCGAACACATCGCGCAAGCACTCGCGGTACGTTTCCAGCAGGATCGGAAAACGCTCGTACCGCGACGCGACCGCCAACAGATCGGCCGAGCGGCGGCGTTGGAGCCACAGCGGCGTACGGCGGCCCGGCTGGCGCTTGGGTAGAAGCAGTGCCCTGGCCGCGTTCTCGCGGAACCTTGCAGCGAACAGCGCCGTACCGCCCAGCTCGGCCACCACGATGTCTTCGATCTCGTCGGGCGAGGGAAACAGCAGTTCAACGGCCGGAGGCTGTTCCGATTCCGGCAGGCGAAACACCATGCCGTCGTCGCTCCACATCATGTCGACTTCGCCGCCGATGGCCGCGCGCAGCCGCCGGGCCACGGCCATCGTCCAAGGTGCGTGCACCCGCGAGCCAAAGGGCGTCATCACCACCACGCGCCAGTCGCCTACCTCGTCCAGGAACGACTCGACCACGATCGTCCGGTCGCACGGTACATCGCCCGTGGCCGCCTGTTGATCGGCCAGGTACTTAAGCAGGTTGGCGGCGGCTCGAGCGTCCAGACCGTATTCATTGGTGAGCCGGGCCAACGACTTTTCGCGCGGCGATTCGATCAACTCCCGGGCAAGGGCGCCGATGGCCTGGCCAAACTCCAGCGGGCGGCCCGGCCCATCGCCGCGCCAGAACGGCATCTTGCCGGCCTCACCGGGGGCAGGCACCACCAGCACGCGATCGTGCGTGATCTCGGTCACGCGCCACGACGAAGCCCCCAGCAAGAACACTTCACCCGGCTTGAGTTCAAATACCATTTCTTCGTCGAGTTCGCCCACCCGGCTGCCGCCCGATGGGCCATCGGCCACGAACACGCCGTACAAGCCGCGGTCGGGAATCGTGCCGGCATTGGATACCGCCATCCGCTGCGTGCCCCGGCGAGGGCTGAGCATGCCGGTCAGGCGATCCCAGATGATTCGCGGCTTCAGCTCCGCAAACTCGTCGGCCGGATAACGGCCCGAGAGCAGATCGAGCACGCCTTCAAAGGCGCTTTCCGGCAACTCGGCAAACGGTGCCGCGGATCGAACGGTGGCATACACCTCGGCCACCGGCACCGGTTCCAACGCCGCCATGGCCACGATCTGCTGGGCCAGCACATCGAGCGGATTGCGGGGGTAGTACGTGGCTTCGACTTCGCCCTGCTGCATCCGGGCTACCGCGGCCGTACACGCCAGCAGGTCGCCACGAAACTTGGGGAAGATCACTCCGCGCGACGTCTCGCCTACCCGATGACCGGAGCGGCCCACGCGCTGCACGCCGGCCGCGATGGAAGGCGGGGCCTCGATCTGGACAACCAGGTCGACCGCCCCCATGTCGATGCCCAACTCCAGCGAACTGGTGGCCACGATCGCCGGTAACTGACCGGACTTCAAACGTTCTTCGATCAGCAACCGCGTATCGCGGGCAATCGAGCCGTGATGTGCCTGGGCCAGTTCTTCGCCAGCCAGGTCGTTGATCGACGTTGCCAACCGTTCGGCCAGCCGGCGGGCGTTCACGAAGATCATCGTCGAACGGTGAGCGCGGATCAGTTCGACCAGCCGCGGATGAATGGCCGGCCAGATCGAGCCGATGGCCGGAGCGCCCGGCGGCCCCGCTTCCTGCTGCGCCTGGGCCAGTTGGGTCATGTCATCCACCGGCACTTCGATCGTCAGCTCCAGCGGCCGGCGACGCCCCACCTCGATGATTTCAACGGGCCGAGGCTGCGGTTCGGCGGCGGCTTTTGTGGCCTTACCCTGCTTGCCCCGGCCCGACGCCGGCTTGCCGTTATGAGGTGTAACCGGCGGTACCTCAAAGCCGCCCAGGAGCCGGGCAACCTCGTTCAGCGGCCGCTGCGTGGCCGACAGACCGATGCGCTGGGCGGCAGGCACAACCGCCTGCTCATCCGCGGCAGTCTTGGCTTCACGACGCAGACGTTCCAGGCGTTCGAGCGATACAAACAGGTGCGCGCCTCGCTTGGTACCGACCAGCGAATGGATCTCGTCAACGATGATGGTTTCGACCGTGCGCAGGGTTTCGCGAGCCTGCGAGGTGAGCAGCAAGAAGAGCGATTCCGGCGTCGTGATCAGAATGTCGGGCGGGTGCTTGCTGTGGCGGTAACGCTCCGAACCAGGCGTATCGCCCGACCGCACGGCGATGCGAGGCTTCTGATACTCCACGCCTTCGTGCTGGGCCACCGCCTCGACACCAGCCAGCGGCACCCGGAGGTTCTTCTCCACGTCGACGGCCAGGGCCTTCAACGGGCTGATGTACAACACGCGGACGCCGGCAGCCTCGTCCGGCTCCGGCTGCCGAAACATCAGCCGATCGATCGCCACCAGGAAGGCGGCCAACGTCTTGCCGCTGCCGGTGGGAGCCAGAAGCAGCGTATGCCGCCTCTGGGCAATCGCCGGCCAGGCGGCCACCTGGGCCGAGGTAGGCTGGCCAAAGGTTTCGGCAAACCACTGCCGCACCACCGGATGGAAGGTCTCCAACGGTGAATCTGCCTGGGGGTGCGTGGGGCGGCGTGCCATAACTTGAGTGGGTACAACCAGAAAGCTGGCGGGGAAAATGGCCCGCCTCTGTCTTCATTGTAAAAGGGCCGCAGGCCGCGACGAGGCCGCAGGCATCCCCCGGCCTGCCCCGCATCGGCGGTAATTTGCCGGCACATCCGGTGCTACCGGTTCAAGTGGAACGGATGGAGCAACCGATACCAACGGGGAAGTCGCGCCGCGCTGCTGCGCGCATGGTCTGATGGTTTCCGCTGGCTGCTGGCACTGCCAGCGCCGCTGCCTCGCGGCCGGCTTTTCGTCGCCCTTTGTCACGGCGCATGTGTCTGGCGGCGAATTTCATTCGCGACCAGGGATGGCCTAGTCATGCGAAAGCTGTACGAATCCTTGCTCGGCGTGGTCGAAAACGGCTTGCATCCTCGCGAAGTCGGGGTCGCCGTATTCCTCGGCATGCTTGCCGGGTTTGTCACAGGCTGGAACCTCAGCCTGGTTTCCGTGCTGGTCCTGGCCCTGGTGCTGGCGGCGCCGCTGCGGGTGTTCTGCGAGGTCTGGGCGTTCTCGGCCGCATTGGCCTGGGCGCTCACCCCGGCTACGTACCGCCTGGGCGTGCAACTGCTGGAACATTCAAGCCTGGGCGAGTGGCTCCGCCCTCATGCCTACAGCGTGTGGGTGGCGCTGTTCGACCTGGACCGCTACACGCTGGTGGGCGGGGCGGTGATGGGCGCACTGATTGGCATCCTGGCAGCCGGCATTGCTGCCTTTGTCACCCGCAGCCTGCAGAACCGCTATGCGAAGCTGGCCGAACGGTTCTCCAACCACGACGATTGGCTCTGCCGCCTGGCGATCCGCATCGCCTCGTGGATGATCTTCGGCTCGATCGCCAAGCCTGAGCCGGTGCGTGTCCAGGCTCGCGTGGTGCGCCCTACCGGGGTGATCCTGGGTCTGGTGCTGATTTTGCCCGGTGCGCTTACGCTCTGGCACTACGCACCCCAGTGGACCAGCGACGGCGTGTTGGCCGCGCTGTCCGCGGCGAACCAGGCCGAGGTCGAAGCGGCCGACGTTCAGCTTTCGTTGGCCGATGGCCTGCTGATTATCGACGACCTGCATATCCCCGATGCGGCCGATCTGAACCGCGACCGCCTGGTGCTGGGCCGCGTGCTGGCCGAGGTGAAGCCCGGCCCGCTGTTCCGCGGCCAGGTCTTGATCGACCGGCTGCTGATCGACGGCATCGAAACCAACGTGGCCCGGTCAGAACCTGCCCGGCCGTGCAAGCTGGCCTTCCCCGCGTTCGACCTGCTGCCGCAGCGCAAGCGCGACGAATCGGCGGCTGGTCCGCACCGCGACGCGTTTGAAATCGCCCTGGAAGATTACGTCGGCAATTGGGATCAAACCCGCGAAAGGCTTGAGCGGTTCCGCGAGCTGTTGGAAGAACTCGACCGCCTGGCCGGCAACCACCGCGGCGACGAACCAGCGGATGCTCAGCCGGCGGACCAGGTGCCGGAGTCGTACCGCCAGATGTGGGCGGCACGCTGCGACTTTGGCCAGCCGCGTCCGCAATTTCTGGTGCAATCGCTGCGGGTGAAGAACCCCAGCAGCAAGTGGGGCCTTGGTGAAGGTGCCGAGTGGGACATCACCAATCTCAGCAGCAACGCCCCGCTGACCGGCCAACCCACCGAAGTGAAGTTTGCCGCGCCGGAAATGGGCGTTGCCGTGCTGGCTACACTGAACTATCACCAGCCCGGCACCGAACACCGCGTGCGGATCGAAGCCCGCGAGCTGGCTGCGACCGACCTGGTCCGGTCCGAGAAGTTAGGCGAGCGGTGGTCGCTGGCTGGCGGCCAGATCGACCTCTCGGCCGTGGGCCACTTCCATGCTGGCGAATTGAACCTGCCGGTGATGATCAGCACCAGCGATCTGACGCTGCTGGTGCGAGGCGAAGAAAAACTGGCCGGCCTGTCGCCGGAGCTGTGGAACCAGGGGCTCCAGAAGCTCCAGCGGTTTGAGTTCGCCGCCGTGCTGCGGGGTCCGCTGCTCCAGCCCAAGCTGCATGTGGACACCGAGGCGCTGGCCAGGTACTTTCGCGATCAGTTGCACGCGGCCGGGCATACCGTGCTGGTGGCTGCGATCGATCAGGACTTGAGCCGCGGCCAGGCCCGGTTGGATGAAGCCATCGCCAACGCGACCACCGAGGCGCATCAGGCGACCGATGCCGCCGCCAACCAGGCGAACAGTCTGGCCGATCAGGCCGACGCCAAGGTTCACGACACCTACGCCAAAACGCAATCGACGCTCGAGCGTGGCGATCACGCGGTCGGCACGGCACAAGATCTCGCGGGCCGGTATGTGAACCAGTCGGCCGGTGAAGCCGCCGGCCATGTCGCCCACGGCCAGCAACAGGCCACCAACTGGCTGCAAGAGCAGCAAGGCCGCTGGAACGCGCTGGCCGGTTCCGTGCAGGGCGTGCAGAGCGAGCAGGGCGTGCAAAGCGTGCCCGACGAGGACACCAACACCCCGGCCGCCATGTCGGCGTTTGCCGCCGCCCAAGGCTTGCTGGGCCACGCCGCCCAGGCGATGCAGCAACAGCTTGATTCGCGGCAGCAGCAGGCCAATCAAGCCATCACCGCGGCCGGCGAGCAACCGCATACCGCCATGGATGCCGCCCAAGCTACTGCCGCCGAAGCCAACGGCCAGGCGACCGAAGGCGTCGCGACGGCGCGGTCGGGCGTGACGGATATGCAGCAGCATGCCCATGCGGCGATCGACACCGTGGCTGGCACGATGCAGCAAGCCGCGGCCGACGCCAGTGCCCAGGTTCGCGATACCGTGGCGAGCGCTGGCCCGGCCGAAACGCCCATGCCGACGATCCCGCCGGCTCTGGTCGATGGTGACGTCGTGGCCGTGGATTATCCGCCGGAATCGGGCGTGGCCCAGGCTTCCGCTCCGTCGCAGGATCTGCCTGGTGTCGGCGTGGTGGAAGCCGCCGGCAACACCGACGGCAGCCTGGCTACGGCCGGCCCCACGGTGAGCAACCGCGGCACGGAGGAAGCCCCGTCGGCAACCGACACGGCTTCGCAGGCCCCCAAGGTGGAAACGGCCACGGCGCAAGGCAATCGCCAATCGCGTTACTCGCCTGAGATGATCGCGCGCGGCTGGGTGGATCCCTACGGTCCGGCCGCCAACGAGACTGTGCCCAATAGCCCCGTAACCGATCCGTACGGCACCGCCAGTGTCACGTCGCCGATTCCCACCGCGAGCAACCCGACGGATGCCAACAGCACCGCAGGGGAAGCCAAGCCAGGCTCCGAAACCGAGCAGGCCGTGACCGCCGAGGACCGGTCGGCACGTACCCCCTCCTCGTCGACGGGGCGTTCACGGTACGCCAGCAGCCGGCCCTACGATGCGCCTCCGATTCAGACCAATCGGCCGGTGACGCAGGAGCAACCGGCTAGCGGGACCGTTCCGGCAAGCTCGGTGGCCACCGGCAACTATCGCAGCCAGTACGATCCGCTGTACCAGGAGGATGCCGCGGCCCGGCCCAAGTCGGCGGCCGCGCAGCCCAGCGCGGGCACCAGCCTGGCGCAAACGGGCCAGGAATCGCCTGCCCAGGTGTACGGCATGCAGCCGGGCCAGCGTTACGGCAGCGAGTATCCTTCGGTCAGTCCTTTGGCCAGCCAATCGAGCGAACCGGCTCGGTCGGCCGAGCAGCCTGCTGCCACAGCCGATCGGCGGTGGTCGACGGTGCCGCCAGGCCAGTTGCCGGGCGAGTCGGCCTTTGGCCCGTCGAACGACCTGGCGGGGCGCGATCCGTCGCCGCGTGAAATGCCCGAGGTGACTCCGCCGCGTCCGCCTGCGACCACGGCGGCTCCGCTGGGCCGCTCGGCGAGCAGTCGCCCGTCGCGCGGCGCACTGTTTGGAGCCAGTAGCGTTACGCCGGCTCCGTCCACCGGCGAGGAAGCTGGCGTACTGGCCCGGCTGAAGCGGATCTGGCCGTTCCACCGCGAGAGCAGCGAGTCTCTGCCGGCGGTTGAAGGTCAGCCAGCCGTCGAAATGGCGCAGCGTCCTTCGCTGCCCCCGGTCACGGCCCAAGCACCTGCCGCGAATCCGCCTGGCACCGCTCCGGACACCACGGCTCCGGCGGCCGAGGAAAAGAAGCCCTGGTATCGCCGGCTCTGGTAGCCCCCTGCGGAGCGGCCGCGTCGTCAGCGACGCGGCCGCCCTACGCTATTCGCCTTACGGCGTTCCCACGCCGCCGCGGAACATGAAGTACACGGCTCCGCACAGGCAGAGAGCCGCCCAGAGAAAATCCCAGCGAACCTGTTCCTTCATATAGAAGATCGCAAAGGGGATGAACACGCTGAGCGTGATCACCTCTTGCAGAATCTTGAGCTGGGCCAGCGAAAGCTGCGTATAGCCGATCCGGTTGGCCGGAACCTGGATCAGGTATTCAAACAGGGCAATACCCCAACTGACCAACGCGGCAATGTACCAGGGCTTTGCCCGCAGGTCCTTCAGGTGGGCATACCAGGCAAACGTCATAAAGACGTTGGAAGCGATCAACAACAGCGCGCAACGCAGCAACACGCTCATTGCCGGCGAGACTCCGCAGCAGGTAGATGGGGCAGGGCCGATAGCCGGCGAGGCGGCGTCCGCGCCGCCCTACGCGCGCCGGCTGGGGCCGCAGCCGAACGCAGCATCTTGTGACGCGCGCCCCCGCCAAGTCAATTGCAGTTGCCGGGGGGTAAGTCATCAGCGATTCGCGTTTTCTTGGTCCGCGGAGCGAACCCTACGAAAGCGCCGGGCGACGTGTGTGCCAGTCGGTCACCTGCTGATACTGATGGCCGACGCGCAGCAGTCGGGCTTCTTCAAACGCCGGGGCCTGCAGGTGCAAACCGATCGGCAGGCCGTTGCTGCTGAAACCGCACGGCACCGACATCGCCGGGATGCCAGCCAGGTTGGCGCCCACCGTGAACAGGTCGACCAGGTACATCGACAGCGGGTCCTCGCTCTTCTCGCCAATCTTGAACGCGGTTGTCGCCGTGACCGGGCCGGCCAAAAGATCGACCTGAGCAAACGCCGTGTCGTAATCCTGGCGGATCAGCCGCCGCACCTGAAGCGCCTTGCGATAGTAGGCGTCGTAGTACCCGGCACTCAGTGCGTAGGTGCCCAGCATGATGCGCCGCTGCACTTCCAGGCCAAAACCTTCGGACCGGCTCACGCGGTACATGCGCACCAGAGGGCTATCCAACTGGGCGACCGCCGCGTCCTTGCCGGCGGCTTTGAGCTCGGCTTCCTCACGGCGGAGCGCTTCGCGCATCGCCCGCTCATCGGTCCGGTAGCCGTAGTGAGCCCCGTCGTACCGGGCCAGGTTGCTGGAGGCTTCGCTGGCCGAGATCACGTAGTACGTCGCCACCGCGTACTTGCTGTGGGGCAGTAGCACGTCGACCAGGGTGGCGCCCTGGGCTTCGAGCACGGCCAGAGCCGCCTCGATGGCCGCTTTGACTTTCGGATCGATGTCGCCAGAAAGCTGCTCCCGCAACACGCCGATCTTGAGCCCCGCCAGCGGTTGTTCGATCGCAGCCAGGTAGTCCGGCACCGGCACATCGGCCGAAGTGCTGTCCCGCTCGTCGTGCCCTGCGATGGCTTGCAGCATCATGGCCGCATCGCGGGCGTCGCGGGTGATGGGGCCGATCTGGTCCAGGCTGCTCGCGAAAGCCACCAGGCCGTACCGGCTCACGCGCCCGTAGGTGGGCTTCAAACCGGTCACGCCGCACAAGGCGGCCGGCTGACGGATCGAGCCGCCGGTATCGCTGCCCAGCGAGAGCGGCACCATCTCGGCCGCCACGGCCGCAGCCGCGCCGCCGCTGGAACCACCGGGCACGTGGTCGGTGTTCCACGGGTTGCGGGTGGGGCCGAAGTGGCTGTTCTCGGTGGAGCCGCCCATGGCGAACTCGTCGAGGTTGGTGCGGCCCACGATCACCGCCCCGGCGTCGCGCAGCTTCTCCACCACCGTGGCATCATACGGCGGCTCGTACTCGGCCAGCATGCGCGAGGCACACGTGGTCTTGCGACCCGCGTGGCAGATGTTGTCCTTGATCGCCACAGGCAGACCGGCCAACAGACCGGCCTGCTCGCCGCTGCCGCGACGGCGATCGACCGCCTCGGCCTGCTGCAACGCGGCCTGGCGGTCTTCGACAGACAAGAAGACGTTCAGGCTGCCGTCGCGCTCTGCGATGGTGTCCAGGCACTGGGCCACCAGTTGGCTCGCGCTGAGGCTGCCCTGCGCCAGGCGTTCGGCAAGTTCAGCGGCAGTGGGCAATGCATTCGACATGGCCTACTCTCCCAGCACGGCCGGAACCAGGAAGCACTCGCCGTCGGTCCGCGGCGCACCGCCCAGGGCCTGCTCGCGCGGCAGCGAGGGCCGGAGCTGGTCGTCGCGGAAAACGTTGGTGAGCTCGAATGGGTGGGCCATCGGCTCAACGCCCGTGGTATCGACCTCGGCAAGCTGGTCGACGTACTGGACGATGCGGGCCAACTGCTCGGCCATCAGATCCAGGTGCTGCTCGTCAAGCTGGAGCCGGGCCAACAGCGATACCTTGAGGACGTCGTCGCGAGTGATCATGGCACACGTTGCTCGGGATGAAAGCGCAGGGATTGCCTGCCGCTGCCTTCGAAGGAGTGCAGACAGATTAACGCCGCGCCGGCCGCCCTCTGCAAGGCAACCGGCGCGGCGATTCTAGTTGACCGTTACAACCTTAGCCCTTGGCGGCACGCAAGGCAGCCTGGGCGGCGGCCATCCGGGCGATGGGCACCCGGAACGGCGAGCAGCTCACGTAGTTCAGACCAACCTCGTTGCAGAAGTTGATCGAGGCGGGATCGCCGCCGTGCTCGCCGCAGATACCGCACTTGAGGTCGCTGCGGGTGCTGCGGCCCTTCTTCACCGCCATGTCGACCAACTGGCCCACACCCGTCGTATCCAGGGTCTGGAACGGATCGGCGGTCAGCAGCTCGTGCTTGAGGTAGTCCGGCAGGAAGCTGTTCACGTCGTCGCGGCTGTAGCCGAAGGTCATCTGCGTCAGGTCGTTGGTGCCGAAGCTGAAGAAGTCGGCGTACTGCGCGACCTGGTCGGCCGTCAGTGCAGCCCGCGGAATCTCGATCATCGTGCCGATCGGGATATCCAGCGGCTCTTCGTACTTCTTGGCCTTCTTGACGGCCTCGATGGTCTTCTCGGTCAGCTCGCGGAGCATCTGCAACTCGCGGGCGGTGCCGACCAGCGGGATCATGATTTCCGGCTGGGCGTCAATGCCCTTGGTGCGGC
Organism: uncultured Planctomycetales bacterium; assembly: GCA_937927735.1. Lineage (GTDB taxonomy): Bacteria > Planctomycetota > Planctomycetia > Pirellulales > S012-138 > CALBRZ01. The sequence continues at coordinate 101,355 of CALBRZ010000022.1, read as the reverse complement.
ACTGGATGGTGGCCTCGACGATGGCCGTCACCTGCATCTCAAGGATTTCCGGATAGGTCACGGCCAAGCGGCAGCCGCGGTGGCCGAGCATCGGGTTGGCCTCGTGCAGTTGCGCCACGCGAGCCTTGACCTGCGCCGGCTTCACGCCCAGCAGCTCGGCCACTTCGGCCTGGCTCTTGGGGTCGTTGGGCAGGAACTCGTGCAGCGGCGGGTCGAGCAGGCGGATCGTCACCGGCAGCCCGTCCATCGCCTTGAAGATGCCGATGAAGTCCTTCCGCTGGAACGGCAGCAGCTTCTTGAGGGCGGCACGCCGCTGTTCCTCGGTCTCGGCCAGGATCATCTCACGCATCGCAATGATGCGGTCGCCGTCGAAGAACATGTGCTCGGTGCGGCACAGGCCGATGCCTTCGGCGCCGAAGTCGCGAGCGCGCTTGGCGTCGGCCGGGGTGTCGGCGTTGGTGCGGACCTTGAGGGTGCGGTACTTGTCGGCCCACTCCATCACGGTCTTGAAGTCGCCCGACAGCTTGGGCTCCTTGCGGGCGATTTCGCCTTCCAGCACTTCGCCGGTGGAGCCGTCGATCGAGATGGTGTCGGTGTGCTTGAAGATCTTGCCGGCCACCTTGATCTTGCGGCCCTTCTCGTCGATCTCGATCTCGCCGGCGCCGGCCACGCAGCAACGGCCCCAACCGCGGGCCACCACGGCGGCGTGGCTGGTCATACCGCCGGTGCTGGTGAGAATACCGGCGGCGACGTGCATGCCGTCGACGTCTTCAGGGCTGGTTTCCTTGCGGACCAAGATCACCTGCTCGCCGGCCTGGGCACGCTGCACGGCCTCGGCAGCCGTGAACGCCAGCTTGCCGACCGCGGCACCGGGCGAAGCCGGCAAACCGGTGGTCAGCACCTTGGCGGCCTTCTTGGCGGCCGGGTCGAAGCTGGGCAGCAGTAACTGGGTGAGGTCGGCGGCGGGAATCCGCAGCACGGCGGTCTTCTCGTCGATCAGGCCCTCGCGCACCATGTCGCAGGCGATCTTCACCGCGGCCTGGCCGTTGCGCTTGCCGTTGCGCGTCTGCAGCATGAACAGCTTGCCGCGCTCGATGGTGAACTCGATGTCCTGTACGTCCTTGTAGTGCTTCTCGAGCTTGTCCTTGATCTCGAGCAGCTGCTGGTAGACTTCCTTGTTCCACTTGGCCATTTCAGACACGGGCCGCGGCGTGCGGATACCGGCCACCACGTCCTCGCCCTGGGCGTTGACCAGGAACTCGCCGAAGAACTTGTTCTCGCCGGTCGAGGGGTTGCGGGTGAAGGCCACGCCCGTACCCGAATCCTCGCCCATATTGCCGAACACCATCGACTGCACGTTGACGGCCGTACCCAACAGGCCGGTGATGCCTTCGATCTGGCGGTAGCTCACGGCCTTGGGCAGCATCCAGCTCTTGAACACGGCCTCGATGGCCAGTTCGAGCTGACGCAGCGGGTCTTGCGGGAAGTCCTCGCCAACGTGCTTGGCGTAGATCTTCTTGTACTCCTGACACAGCTCAACGAGGCCCTCGGTCGGCACCTCGGTGTCCTGCTGGGCCGAGTACTTGAGCTTGATCTTGTCGAACGCCGATTCGAAGTGGTGGTGATCGACGCCCATCACCACGTCGCCGTACATGTTGATCAACCGGCGGTAGGCGTCCCAGGCAAAGCGGTCGTTGCCGGTGGCGTTGGCCAAACCGACCACCGACTCATCGGTGAGGCCCAGGTTCAGAATCGTGTTCATCATGCCGGGCATCGAGACCGCGGCACCCGAGCGGACCGACACCAGCAGCGGGTTCTTGGTATCGCCGAACTTCTTGCCCAGTTCCTTCTCCAGCATGGCGATGTGCTTGCTGACTTCTTCCATCAGCCCCTTGGGCAGCTTGCGGCCGCCCTTGTAGTAGGCATCGCACACTTCGGTGGTGATGGTGAAGCCAGGGGGCACCGGCAGCCCGATGCTGGTCATGTCGGCCAGGTTAGCGCCCTTACCACCCAGCAGCGCCTTTTGGTCGCCCCGACCGTCGGTTCGCGTTGCCCCAAAGTAATAGATCATCTTGTTGGCCATTGCGGTCTCTTCCCTCTCTTACGTTTGAATGTCTGCGTCTGGCGAAATCGCTGGGGGCTCGCCCGAGCCTGCCTGGGGGTGCCCAGTTAGCTCAGCACGGCGCCGGGTGAACGGACGAGAAACATTGAACGCCAAACAGCCTTGAACTGCCGGCGAGATTGGTCGGAAATAGTCGTCTTTTCTAGCAGTGCCTGCGTGGCACGTCAAGGCGGGGAAGGTGGGGGAGATTGCGGCGCAAACTGCCATAACTTCTGGCTTTCCGGCGATTGAACCGCCATCGGCTCCACCGCGCAAATGCTTAATTTCGCGCGCGGACATAGCACCGCCTTACGTATCCATCCACACTGATGGGCCAGAGGGTGGCCAAGAGAGAAAAAGCCCGGAGACCGACGCGTGCAAGAGTAGAAATGATGCGGGGGAAGTGAGTGTTGGTGGGAGAAAATGCGGGGAGGACGAACCGTGCCGCGGGATGGCGTGGCTCGCCCAATCTTCTTCTACCTTTCCCTTGTGCCGCGTGGTCTCCGGGTCGAATTCCTGATGCAAAGTAAATGCGTGCCGGCCGCCCTCCTAACCTCTGGCGGACCAAGCACTTAGGCGGTTACTCCGCTGCCGCCGTACCTTTAAGCGGCGAAGCGGTTTTGGTAATCGTCCTCGTCGCCGTAGTGGTGTTCTTCGGGGGCGAGGTTGTAGCGCCCGTCGGCCTCCAGGGCTACGATCACCAGCCGATGCCGATTGGCGTACTCGACCACCTCCGGTTCGTTCACCACGATGGTTTTGCCGGCCTCGATCGCCAGCACCTTGCCGCCAGCCTCGATCACCGAGTTGAGCGTGTGGATGCCGATGGTGGGCACGTCGAACCGCATGTCCTGGCCGGGCTTGGCCACCTTGACCACGGTGAAGCCGCCGGAGCGGCACAGCGCGCCGGCGCGGCGGATGCATTCGTCGGTGCCTTCGATGGCTTCCAGCGCCAGCACGGCCTGGTTCTTCACGGCCACCGTCTGGCCGATGTCCAGCCGGCCCAATTCGCGGGCCAGCTTCCAGCCAAACTCGATGTCCTTGATCTGCGCCCGGGTCGGGCCGCGGCTGGTGAGTTTTCCGTACTTCACGAGCAACTCCGGCGCGAAATCGGTCGGCGGAACGAATTCGATGCCGTCCAGGGCAAACTCGTCGATCACCGCCTGCGAAAGCGAGTTATCCGTGCAATCGTGGCGGCGAAACAAAAAGTGCGGAGCAAACCGGCGGATCGCTCGCCAATCGGGCAGATGCTTGAACCACACCCACGGTTGATAAAGCACCACCTTGTGGAACTTGCCGGCCATCGCCGCACGCCGCACGCCATGCTTGCGAAAGAAGCGAATGGCCCGGCCCAACTTGCCCATGCCGTTCCACAAAAACTCATCGGCCGCCGCTTCGATCTCGGGCAGAGCGTGGCCCTTGATGCCCACGCACGCCACGCGCAGACCCTGGCGGCGAATGCCTTCCATGATCAGCCGGGGATAATCTCCCCAGCCGGCGATCAGTCCGACGGTTTCTGGTGTTGGATTCATAACCTGCGTATCAGGCAGCCGCCTTGCTGTCTCGATCACGCCCGGCCACTTGTGCCTCGAGCCGCTCAACCTGCTGGATCAGTTGCTTGAGCTGCTTGCGCATCTCGGGCAGCTTGGAGAGCGCCGCTTGCTTGAGCCGTTGATCCTTCACCGGCGTGGCCGGAATCCCCATCATCTGGGCGCCGGCCGGCACGTCGTTGGTGATGCCCGCCATGGCGGTAATCAGGGCGCCATCGCCGATCACCACGTGGTCGCGAATGCCCACCTGGCCCGCGATCACCACATAATCGCCGGTCCGGGTGCTGCCGGCGATGCCCACCTGCGAGCAGATCAGGTTGTGCCGCCCGATCTGGCAGTTGTGAGCGATCATCACCTGGTCGTCGATCTTGGTTCCTTCGCCAATCCGCGTGGGGCCGTACGCGCCGCGGTCAATGGTGGTATTGGCGCCGATCTCCACGTAAGGGCCGATCTCCACCCAGCCCAACTGCGCGCACTGCCGATGACGGCCATTGACGGTTTCATATCCAAAGCCGTCGGCACCGATCACCACCCCCGCATGCAGGATCGAGTGGTCGCCAATCACGGTGCCCGGATACAGCACCACGCCCGGGTGCAGGGTCACGTTTTTGCCCAACCGGCAATCACGGCCGATATGCACGCCCGCGCCGATCGTGCTGCCTGCGCCGATGATCGTCCGCTCGCCGATAGTGGCCCCGGGATGCACGTCCACGTCGCGTTCGAGCACCGCCGTGGGACTGACATACGCGGCAGGACTGATACCCAGACGCTGCACCTTGGGCTGCGGCCGGAAGTGCAGCACCACTTTAGTGAACGCCTCGTGGACGCTGGGGACCTCGATCACCGAGCGCCCTTCCACCGTCACGCCTTGCGGCACGATCGCCGCCGAGGCCGGCGAAGCCAGCAGTTGCGGCAGCCGTTCCGGTTTATCGATGAAGGTGATCTCGCCAGCCCGGGCGTCATACAGGGTGGCGGCTCCGGTGATTTCCACGGTGGAGTCGCCGCGCAGAGTGCCGCCGACCAGTCTGGTCAAGTCGCCAAGAAGAACTGCCATAGATCGGAATCCCTTCCGCATCTGCCTGGTATGAGACGCCGGGACATCCTGCCCGCGGCTATTGGTGGGGCCATCGCCACTGCTGGTGCCGATCGGCAGCCAGACACCAGCGGCATGCTAATGGTTTGGCCTGGGCCGAACAAGATCAGTCGGGCGGCATCCCCCGCCGCGGTGACAGCACCGGCACGCGCTGCGTGCCACGCGGTGCGCATGGCACGCAAGCCGTGCTGGCATGTTCGCCCGCGCGGCCGCGAAGGCGCGCGGTTACTCCAGGTTGAACGCCGCAAACTGTGGCAGGTGATCGCTGAGCGCAAAGCCGTTCTGGTCGTCGGGATTGATCCGGAAGGCACCTTCAAACAGCGGCCGCGATTCCACGATCCGCTGGGCGATCGGCCCGGCTGCCATCACGTAGTCGATGCGTTTCTCCGGCCGGTCGGCCTTGATGGTCAGGCCTTCGCCCTTGCCCACCTTGGCGAACGTATCGACCCAGCCGGCCTCCCGCCACAGTTGATACTCCTCGGTATCCGGACGGTGATTCAGGTCGCCGATCAACAGCATCGAACGCCCCGCTTCCAGGTCGGGCTTCATCGCGGCCAGCATCGCCCGCACTTCCTTCAGGCGGATTGCCGGATCGGGCGACGGGTGCAGGTGAGCCGAATGCACGATCAGCGACTCGCCGGTCGGTAGTTCGATCGTTCCGCGGCCCCAGTGCCGCGTGAACAGTTCCTTGGGCCGTTCGTAGCCCAGGGGCACGTTTTGCGATTCGGTGATCTTGAACTTGCTGAGCAGAGTGCCCGGCCAGCTTCCACCGCTGGGGAACCGCACGTGGTTCATGCCCAGGTACTGGGCGATCTCTTGCGTGATCGCTTCGCTGGGCGACTCCGAGAAGTTGATGATGTCCGGATCGTACAGGGCCAGCTCATTGGCCAGCCGCCGGGCCATTTGCTTGAGCTGCACGGCCTTTTTGGCCAGCGGCCGCGTATCGGGCCAGCCCTTGGCCACGTAAATGTTGTACGCAATCACCCGCAGCAGCCGGGGTTGCTTGTCATCGCCCATCGCCGGGATCGCGGCGGCCGATACACCAGCAGCCGCCAGCGCGGCACAGAATTGCCGTCGAGACAGATTCATGGTAAGCACCTCACGATGACGGTGGATCCGGTTCGCGTCGCGACCATTGTGGTCTGAGCCGGCGCGCCGCACAATCTTCCAGCCCAATGTCCGAAGCTGGCGGTCGCGTGGTCGCCGCCATCAGGAAATCACGCCCAACTTGCGGCCTACCTTGGCGAAGGCCGCCACGGCCTGTTCCAAGTCCTCGCGAGTGTGTGCCGCCGACATCTGCGTGCGAATCCGCGCCTGGCCTTGGGGAACGACTGGGTACGAGAAGCCGATCACGTACACGCCTTCGTCCAGCAGGCCGGCAGCCATCTCCGTGGCCAGACGCGCATCGCCCAGCATCACCGGGATGATGGGGTGCTCGCCCGGCACCAGTGAAAAGCCCAGCTTCTCCATCTCGGCCCTGAAGAACCGGGCGTTGTCGTGCAGCCGCTGACGCAGCTCGGTTTCGCCCTGGATCAGATTGAGCACCTCAATGCTGGTGGCGGCAATCACCGGTGCCAGCGAGTTGGAGAACAAGTAAGGCCGCGACCGCTGGCGCAACCATTCGACGATTTCCTTGCGGGCGGCCGTGTAACCGCCCGAGGCGCCGCCGAGGGCCTTGCCCAGCGTGCCGGTGACGATATCCACGCGGTCGCTCACGCCCAACAGTTCCGGCGTGCCGGCACCGGTCGGTCCAACCAGCCCGACCGCGTGCGAATCGTCGACCATCACCATAGCCCCGTACCTGTCGGCCAGATCGCAGATAGCGGGCAGGTCGGCAAAGATGCCGTCCATGGAGAATACGCCATCGGTGGCGATCAGCTTGAAGCGGCAATCGGCGGCTTCCTCCAATTGCCGCTTCAAGTCGTCCATATCGTTGTTGGCGTAGCGCAGCCGCTTGGCTTTGCAGAGCCGGATGCCGTCGATGATGCTGGCGTGATTGAGCTGGTCGCTGATGATCGCGTCTTCCGGCCCCAGCAGGGTTTCAAACAGGCCGGTGTTGGCGTCAAAGCACGACGAATAAAGAATCGCGTCTTCCTTGCCCAGGAATTGGGCGATGCGGCTTTCCAATTCCTTATGCACGGTCTGGGTGCCGCAGATGAAACGGACGCTCGATAACCCAAAGCCGTACTTCTCCAAGGCTTCCTGGGCCAGTTTGATCAGCCGGGGATCACCGGCCAGGCCCAGGTAGTTGTTCGAGCAGAGGTTGATGACACGGCGGCCGTTGGCTTCGACCCAGGCTCCCTGACGGCTGGTCATCACCCGCTCGGCCTTATACAGCCCCGCCTGGCGGAGATCGTCCAGCGACACCCGCAAATATTGAAGAAATGATTCATCCATACGGCTAGCTCCTGGCATCAATGTGTCTATGCATCGCGGGCCGCTGGCTTACGGCTCCCAGGGCTGATTGACGCTCTTGGCCCACGCCCGCCGGCTGAAGAGCAGCATCCGGCTGCTGATGATTTGCTCGGCTGCAATCCAGCCCAGCACCTGGCTATCGGTCCCACCGACTACATCATCCATCACCACGTAATACTTCCCCGGCGGCACTTCGATCGACTCGGGATGATACGGCACGGTGAACTGCGGTTCCTGGGTCATGAACTGCTGGGCCTGGAACGGGCTCATCCGGCCATTGATCACGAACCGGCCACCTTCGCGGGCAATGCGGTCGCCCGGCAGGCCGATGACGCGGGCCAGGCCGGCTTCGCGAGCTCGGGCTTGTTCCACGGCGAACGCCACCATGGTGCCGCGTTTGAGGCCCCAGGTAGGCAAGAACTTGCTGAAGAGCAGCCAGTCGCCCTCGCGAACCTGCGGAGCCATCGTCGCCCCCTGCATGATCATCCGGCCGTCGTAACGGATCACGGCTAGCAGCACAGCGGCGAAGCCCACCAGCAGCGTCATCAACGCCATGCGAAACTGCCGCGGCGGTGGTTGCCGGTCACGCGGCACCGCGCGCCCAACTGCCGCATACTCGACGGTGCCGGCTGCCAGGTACGCGAGCAGTGATACGGCGGCGGCCCAGAACGTGACCGTGCAGACAAACAGTGCCAGCCCCGCGCAGCACACCAAGGTTGCGATGGCGAGGCCATAGCACACCCAGCCCGGCCCGATCAGCCCCAGCTCCCACAGGCCTGCCCCGGGCACCAGCAGACTGCGCCAGCGTGCCCGCCGCCGGCGCAAGGCGATGTCTTGCGCCACGTCTGCGGCCGGATCCTGGCGCACATCTGCCGCATCCTTAGTTCGGTCCTTCTTGGACCGATTCTTGGGTTTACGAGCCTGAGCCATGCCTCTCCTCTTGAACCACGGGCAATCCCCCTCCTTTGTTGCCGCTTGCGCTGCCGCCTCGGCCAGGCGCGGCCGATCCGCCATCGTAGCAAGCCGGCCACGCCAACTTTCTGGTTTTCATCCAAAGCCGCCTTGCACACAACCTGGCTGCCGCATCAATACCGGGTGATCGCCTCGTGCAGGTTCAAAATCACCCGGGCAACCGAGGTCCAAGCAGCCAGTTCAGGCTCCGACAACTCAGCAGGCGAAACGCGCTGGCCCACGCTCAACAGCTTCGCGGCATCGGCCGGTGCAGCCTGATACTCCGCCCGATGCTTTTCGAGCAACTGCTTGAGCAACTGGGTTTCCTCATCGCGAGGCGGGCGCGCAAGCACACGCGCATACGCCAAGGCGATGCCTTCCTCAGCAGAGGGCTCCGCCATCATGGCCTCGGCCAACGCCCGGGCTGCCTCCACGTAGGTGGGATCGTTCAACAGCACCAGCGCTTGCAGCGGCGTGTTCGAGCGAGGCCGCTCCGCCGTGCATTCCTCGCGGGTAGGAGCATCAAACGCCAGCAAGCTGGGATGCAAGAACGTGCGACACCAGTACGTGTACAAGCCGCGGCGATACTGGTTCGCGCCGGTGTCGGCTACCCAGGTCCGCTTGGGGAAGTTGAGATGGTCCCAGTAGCCAGCCGGCTGGTACGGCTTGACGCTCAGCCCTCCCATCTTGCGGTTGAGCAGGCCGCTGGTTTCCAAGGCCAGATCGCGGATCATCTCGGCATCCAACCGGAAGCGTCCCTGCCGTGCCAGCCAGTGGTTGTATGGATCGCGCTGAACCATCTCCGGGCTTGCCTGGGAACTTTGCCGGTACGTGGCCGACGTCACAATCAGCCGCAGCACGTGCCGCACGTCCCAGCCGCTGTCCATGAACTCGGCCGCCAGCCAATCGAGCAGTTCAGGGTGTGTGGGCAAGGCCCCCTGTGAACCGAAATCATCGACGTTGCGGGCCAGGCCATGACCGAACGCCAGCTTCCAAAGCCGATTGACGAACACCCGGGCAGTCAGCGGGTTCTCGCGTGCAACCAGCCAGCGAGCCAGATCCATCCGCGTGGCGCGACTGTCGTTGGCCTGGCTGGCCAACGCTGCCGGATCCCCCTCGCCGCTGCGGGGGCGACCGGTGAGATCATAGCCGGTGATTTCGGCCAGGAACTCCGGAATGCCGGGTTGCACCACCTCGCCGGATTCGTCCAGCCAGTTCCCGCGCGGCAGCACGCGCACCGTGCGAGGTTTGACACTGGTGGTGATCAGGACCAGCGGGGCATTCTCCAACAGCCGCCTGCGTTCATCCTCCAGCCGGCTCATCTCGGCGCGGAGCGACTCCAACTCGGGAGCCACCTCGCGATGGTAGTCGGCGATCGTCTGATTCAACTCCGCGTTGCGTTCCGCCGGCGGCGTGCGTATGGCCGCGGCCACGTCGTCGGGTAAGCCCAGGTTATCGGTCGGCGACTTGGCCAACTCTTTATGCTTGGCCTCCGCCCAGGCTTTACGCGCGGCTACCAGTTCGGGCGTGTCGGCAGCGAACTGCTCATCCAGTTTGACCAACTGGCGATCGATCTCGTTGATCTTCTGTTGATCCTCGTCGCTGGGAACTCGCGTCGGCTCCTGCTTGCCGACCGGCGTTTCGCTCACGTCGGCAAAGTAGGCCGCAAAGCGGTAGAAGTCGCGAATGGTGTAGGGATCGTACTTGTGATCGTGGCACTCCGCGCACCCCATCGTGGCCCCCAGCCACACCGTGGACGCGTTGCGCACACGGTCGGCTGCATACTTGGCGATGTACTCCTTGGCCTGCGCGCCGCCTTCCTGCGTGGTCATGTTCAGGCGGTTGTAGCCCGACGCGATCCGCTGCCGATTGGTCGGCTTGGGCAGCAGGTCGCCCGCCAGTTGCTCGATGGTGAACTGATCGAACGGCAAGTTGCGATTGAACGCGTCGATCACGTAATCGCGATACGGGGCATGGTCGCGGTGATTGTCGCCGTGGATGCCGCTGGTATCGGCGTAGCGCACCAGGTCCAGCCAGTACATCGCCATCCGTTCGCCGTGGTGGGGCGAAACGAGCAGCCTTTCGACCAGCCGCTCGTAAGCATTTGGCGACTTGTCGGCCACGAACGCGGCCACTTCGTCGGGCGAGGGCGGAAGGCCGAGCAGGTCGAACGACAACCGCCGAATTAGCGTCACGCGGTCGACTTCCGGCGACGGCCGTAAACCTTGCTCACGGAGCTTGGCCGCCACAAAGCGGTCGATGTCGTTCCGAATACCGGGGCCATCGATCGCCGGCACGGCGGGCCGCACCACAGGAGTGTAGGACCAGTGTTCCTGCCACACCGCACCTTCTTCGATCCAGCGGCGGATAGTGGCTATCTGCTGGTCGGAAAGCGGTTTGCCGGCATCGGCCGGCGGCATACGCAGCGTAGCATCGTGCGTCGTGATGCGGGAGAATAACTCGCTGGCCTCGGGCCGACCGGGCACAACGACTGCACCCTGGCCATCCTCGCCCAGCACGCCGGAGCGCAGATCGAGCCTCAGCCCGGCTTCGCGATGCGCGGCATCGGGCCCATGACACTGGAAGCAATGATTCGAAAGAATCGGCCGCACATCGCGGCGGAAATCGATGGTGCGCTGCTGCGCAGCCGCGAACATTGGCAGCATCGACATCGCCATGGCCGTGCAAAGGACCAGCCTGATCGCGCGGCGTGCCGCCTGCCACCGATGTGCCGCAAAGACCTGCCATTGCCGAGCATCGCCGAGCCGTTGGACCACCTGCGTGCGCATCACCAGCTCCGATGGCGTGGGAGAGTGCCAAGGCATGGAACCTCACGAGCGCAGGCAACCTTGCCTGCCACCCCTGTCGACTCACCAGTTTATCACGCCGAAGCCGCGGCCACACGCAGATGCGCGCGGCCTGATGCGAGGCTATCCCCGAAAGGTCAATGCGCAGGCCCGAATGCGACGAAGCCGGCGGGGAAGGTTTGTTCCCTCCCGGCTGGCTTCGCGCCCTCCCTGATGCTGCTTGGTACCGCGCCGGTCCTCCGGCGTACGGGGCGTGGACGCTTGCAATGCAGACAGAATCAGCGGTTGTACTTATCGGAACCGGCCACCTTCACGATCTTGTTGTACAGTCCCAGGATCAGGAACGTGGGCGCCCATTGGCCGACAAACAACGATTCATGTTTGCGACCCATGCACTGCAGCGCGATCGAACCGATGATGCTGACGCCGGCGGACCACAGAAATACGTCGCTGGGCAACTTGGCCGTCTGACGTTCGATCGCCGTGGCGAGCGTTCCCTCCGCATGACTGCCGCGGGCTCCGCTGCGTGTCATGGTTGCGGTGTCTGCCATGATATCCCTCCTGTTTGGATGTGAGGCGCGGGCCGGCCGCCGCTGCAACAAACAGGGCCTAGCCGGCACGGTTGCTTCCGTCGGGGCAGCCCCGTCAAACTGTCAGGACTGCGGCGAACTCAGGCCGCAATCATCGCGCGAAACCACGCACAACGGCCCCGTCGAAATCGGTCGGGGCGTATGAAAGCAAGACGCGTGCCAGCGCAGCGGCGAACGCAGACCGGCCGCCGTATTGCGTAAGACACCTCACGACTGCGGCGCCGCTACCGTGCGGGCCGCGGACCAGGAGAACGCTAGATCCGGATAAAGATCTTCTGGCGGTACATCCACCAGCAGGCCAGCCAGAAGCAAAGGCCGATCAGGCAGGCTTTCACCGTGGGCTCCCAGAGCGGTCCGGCCCAGTTGAACACGTCGGGACCGAAGTGGGTCTGAAGCGTTCGCGCTGTCCACGGCTTGAGCAGTTGCCCCATACAGTAAATGGCGATCGAGTTCACGCCCACGATCATCAATGGCCAGGTCCAGGCTTTGAAATTCAGCACGTCGATCACGGCATACAAGGCCGCCAGAATCAGGCAGCAAATGCCGGTGGAATAGAGCGTCCAGGCAGGCGTCCAGATGCGTTTGACGATCGAGCAAATGCCGGTCGCGTGCAGCACCAGCGCCAGCACGATGCCGGCCACTCCGGCCACCGTCAGAATGCTCAGCTTCTGCCGGTGCGTCGTGCGGTCGCGCAGCAGTTCTCCACACATCAGGCCGAAGATCATAGTGGCTAGCGACGGCACGAAGTTGATCGTCTGATACCCGCCCGAGTTGTATGCAAACGCTTCCGCGCGCGGCAGCCGATTCAACAGCCACAGATCGATGAAGTGGCCGGCGTTGGCGTTCTTGTGCCATGCGGGGCCGATACCAGAGAGGTGTTCCTGGGCCCAGGCGGCAGTGACCCCCACGGCTTCGTTGCCGCTATCCAGCGGGATGCCAGTGCCTGGCCACAGCACGTACAGCAACCAGGTGCCGACGAGAATCGCCGCGGCCGCCGTACTCTGCACCCAGCGCGGCCGATTCCACAACAGAAACAAGAACGTGTAGCCCAACCCAATCTGGGTAAGTACATTCACCAGCGACCAGTTGGTCGTCGTGGTCCAGTTCGATATGAGAAATATGCCCAGCAGGATCAGCAGGATCGACCGCCAGACGGCGTGGCCCAACATGCCTGCGTAACTTTGGCCGCGTTCGCGCCGGCGGCTATACGAGTAGGCCATCGACACGCCGACCATAAACATGAACGACGGCTGGATCATGTCCCAGAATCCACCGCCCGCCCATTGCACATGCTCGAACTGGTAGTGCACGTTCTGCCAGAACGACGAATCGGGCTTTTCCGCCAGATGTCTGCTCGCCGTGGCCGCCAGGCCAAAGCCGCCAAAAGCCAGCGAGATCATGATCAGGCCGCGGTAGGCATCCAGCGAATGCAGTCGCACGGCCAGAAACTCGCGCGGAGCCGCGGCAGGCGCAGGCGCAACAGGCAGGCTGGGTTCAACAAGCGTGGCCGGAGCGTTGGCAGGGTGCTCGTTCATGGCGATCGTGGGAAAGGAAGTTCGCGCAAAGGATGGCGGCTTGGCCGGCCACATCGGCGCAACCGGTTTGGTGCCGCAAGGCCGCGGGCCAGGCTTTCATCGTACCGCAATCGCCGCTATTGCTGCACCGACTTGGACGCCAACACGTGCAGATCGCGCAGCACTTCGCTGATGACCACCGGATCGACCTCGCCCAGCCGCAGCTTTTCCTTCGTTTGCCACAGATACTCCGGAGGCACGATCCGGGGCACGAAATAGCAGCCGTCGAGCGTCTGATAGTCGGCCCCCTCCAGGTAGCCGACCGAGTAGCCTTCCTTGTACTGGAGCACTGCGGTGACGTTGGCGTGCACGAACGCTTTGAGGTGCTCGTGAACCCAGCCGGCGTCCCACACCGCTCCCCGCGTCCAATCCAACCGCTCCAAGATGCCGATCATCGTCCGCGGCTCCAGCGTCACGTGATTGAACCGCGTGAGCGCAAGCTGCTCTTCCTCGCCGGGCTCCAGCGTGTACACGCGCCGGGTGAGCTGCTCGAACGGCGGAATCAATTCATAGTCGGCAAAGATCTCGCCCCAGGCGGCTTTCTCCTCGTCGGAGAGATGGGCCGGATGCACCACGCCCACCGCCGCAAAGTGGTCGATGGTGCAGACGTTGTCCTTCAGGTCGGCAAAGTCCTGCTCGGATGTCAGCCGGAACGTGCCGGCCAGGCGGCCCTGGGCATCGTACCCGCCCCATAACAGCGTTTGGGCCAGGTGCGTCATCAGCGGGTGTTTGACCAGCAGGGCCTGGAACTCAGCGGGCTTCCAGCGACGGCCCGTCACCATGGCCTGCTCCAGCCGCGGCACCTGCACTTTGACCGTTTCGCGCAGTTGCTTCTTCATCAGCTTCCACTGCGCGACGGCGGCGTTGGCTTTTTCGGCGTCGTCCTTGGCGCCCGGCTTGGGCAGGTCGGAACGCACCTTGCCGGTTTCGTCCTTGATCATGGGCTTCAGCCCCGAAGCAAAGACGACGTAGAACTTGCGGGGGCCAAAGTCGAACTCGCGCTGGCCGCGTTCGTCCAGCCCACAGTCGGGTACGATTCGGTCGGCCAGTTGCGCCGCCGACAACCCTCGCTCGGCCGCGATCTGGTGCATGAAGATGCGGGCACGATCCTTGAGCCCTTTGAACTTGAGCTTCTGGGCGATGCCGTTGAGCTGCATCAAGGCCGTATCGCTGCCGATGGCCCTCAAACATTCCAGGCCGAACACGGCGCGGGCGTGCAGGCTCTCGCCCGGCCAGGCTCGCAGCAGCGGCGTGATCTTTAGCGCGCAATGATCGCCGCCCAACAGGCCGATCGTCCCCATGCACCACTTCTCTTTGCTTTCGCCGCCGGTTTCCAGCCACCGCTCAAACAGCCGCCAGGCGAAGTCGTCGAGCGATTCCGCCTGCGCGTGCTGGCGCAGCTCGGCGATCAGCGGGTGCGGCGCATCGAGCTTGCTGGCTTGCAGCGCCTTGAGCACGATTTCCACCTGATCGTCGTTCAGTTTGCGGCCAGCAACCACGATGGGCGGAAGCGAGCTCACGACAAGCCACGTCGGCAATTTGGCCCGGCTCTTGGCTAGGGATGGATCGGCGATCGCGTCGGCCAGGGCACTCGGCAGACTGGATGTATCGTGGGATACGACGGAATCTTCGACGCGCTCCAGCACCAGACGGCGAATCCGCTCCGCCACATCGGCAGGCTGCCTTGCAAGCTGCTGTTTGATCAACTCGCCGCGCCCCAACCGTTTCTGCTCGCGCAAGAACTCCAGCGCGGCCTCCGGCAGCCGACCACGTCCTTCCCCAGCCACCGGGATCAGCCCGGCGATCGCGCAACCGACGTACCGATTGAGCCACTTGCTGGCTACGTTTGCGGCCTTGGAACCCAGCATCAGTTGCAGCATGGGCTCGGCGGCCTCGGGAGCAATGACGGACGAAGCGAAGAATTCTGCCAGCTTGGTCGCCGTGGGCTTATCCCACTGCTGGGCCAGATCCTCGGCCAGGTAGTCCAGGCCGGCAAACTCGGTGGTGGCCAGCCAGTCGGCAATATATGCTTCGTTGACTAAGCCTAGCTTGAGCCGCCGCATGTGGTGGTTGACCAGGTCGGCCGACGGCAGCCGGGTAACGATCAGTTGTTGCATCTGATAATACGTCGTATTGCGATGCACCCCGTCTGGCCATGACTCGACCAGGTTGATCAGACGGGGGTGACCCGCAAACGCGGCCAGGTGATAGGCGGCATTGGCAACTTCGTCAAGAACCTGTGGCCACCCGGCGGGATCGATTTTGTCATCAACCCGCTCGCGAATCATGGCCGCGTCATCGTCGGTCAGATACGGCGCGACGAACTGTCGGAACCCGAAAATCAGTTGTACGGCGTTTTGATACGCCGTATATGCAATATAACGCCCACTCCGGTCACAGCTGATGAGTGCATCAACCAGTTCCTCGAGCGGCATGAGAATGCCCAGCGGCAGCATGATCTCGGCCGGCAGCTCTATCCGCGTCGTGCGCAGAAACTTGGCCACTTCGCTGCGGCGGGGCATCTTCAACGGCTCGGCCGCCGCCACGCGCTCGTAATACCTGGCCGGCTCTTCCTCGCGATGCAGCATCAACATCGCCTGAAGCCAGAAGAGGGCTTCCTCGGTGGTCATGCCGTCGGCCAGTTGGGCACGCTGCCAGCTAACATGGCCGTAGCGCGATTGCCAGACCTTCTTCAACCGAGCCAGGCAGCGCCGGCGATCGAACGGCTGAGGCTCACACCGCACCAGCGGCTGCCGCGGTTTCCAGGTGGCGGCGAATCGGGACACCGGGTCCAAGTGCAAGTCGCGACGTACTTCCAACACCACGTTCGCTTCGTCAGACGGTGATTTCGCGGCGACCCTGGTAGCCATGGTGTACTTCCCCCAGTTTGGAAGTCGGCCAACCGCCGGCCCTGCGGCGGTCGCCATACGTGCGAATCAGCCAAGCAGAAGTGCATCAACAAAATGGCGGCCGCTAGCCGCCGCGGACGGTTGCCCGGCAGTTTACCACCGACCCTGGCAACGGTCAGCGAGGCCGGCGAGAACTTCGCAGCCCGCACGATGCGTGCCCCCAGGCTGTCGCAGATGGCGCGACTCCATGCGCCGGCCATGGCGCCGGTGGTAACGAAGATGAGCATTTTGCGGGGCCACCTCGGGAGAACCGCGCCGGGCGAAGCGGCCTCGTTCAATTGCCACCGATGCCGTCGCCGATGTTATGGGGATGGGCAACCCGCCCCGCCACCCTGAGCGTGGGCGCCGCCCCAGGCTGGTTTCCCCTCAATGGTCCGCTTCTAGCGGCAGAGCAAAGGCCATGGCTCCACGTTTCCGCCCCAAGCGTCCCGGCAGTCCACTCGCGGGCGTATCGGCCGCCGAAAAGGCCGCCCGGGTTAAGCCCTCGCAGGTTCCGCGGCATCCCTGGGTGGAAGGCTTTGTGGATTACCTGCGGACCGAGTGCCACCTGGCCGACAACACGCTGGAAGCGTACCGGCGCGACATGCGGCGGTTCTACTACTGGCTCAACGGCCGTCCGCCGCACAAGCTGACGATCCAGGATCTGGCCGATTATCCCGCCTGGCTGAACGAGCACGAACGGTTGGCGTCGGCGAGCATCGCGCGGCACGTGGTGTCGCTGAAGATGTTCTATCGGTACTTGCAGCTTGAAGGTGTGATCACCAGGAACGTGGTGGAGCTGCTGGGCAGCCCTAAGCTCTGGCAGCGGGTGCCGCAGGTGCTTTCGCCCCAGGCGGTGGAAAGGATGTTTGAAGCCCCGCGGTTGAACGAGCCGCATGGGCGGCGCGATCGGGCGCTATTGGAGTTGTTGTACGCGACCGGCTGCCGAGCGTCGGAAGTTGCCCAGATGCGGCTCTCCGATATCCACCTGGACGACGGTTACTGCCGTTGCCGGGGCAAGGGCGACAAAGAGCGCCTGGTGCCGCTGAGCCGCCGCGCTGCCGAGCGGATCCGCGAATACCTGGAGCACGAGCGGCCGCTGTTGGCGGCCAAGGCCCCACAGGGCACGCCCTGGCTGATGCTGTCCAAGCGAGGGCAGCGGCTGCGGCGGGAACGGATCTGGGAGCTGGTGAAGAAGTACGCCGCGCGTTCAGGCGCGCCGCCGGATGTCAGCCCACACACCCTCCGGCACAGCTTTGCCACGCACCTCTTGGCCGGTGGCGCCGACCTGCGACAAGTGCAAGAGATGCTGGGCCACGCGAGCATCGCCACCACACAGATCTACACGCACGTGGACCCGACGCGGCTCTTGGCGGTGCACCGGCAGTTCCATCCGCGGAGCTAGTAGGGGCTGCTCCGCGGACCAGGAACCGGTGCGATCGCAGGCCGCCGGCTTCTTTGCCGGATCTGCGGAGCGCGTAGGGCACCAACGCTGGTGTGTTGCCTCGACGTCCATGGTCACTGGCAAAGCCAGTGGCACTCGCTCGTCCAATCACTTCCGCCGCAACGCACATTCACCGGGGGCGAGCATCCGGGCTACGGGCAGACTATGGCGTCGTCTCAAACCACCTAGCGAGGCTTGCGCTTGGCCAAGGTGGTGCTGGCCTTCTTCTTGCTCGTGCCGACCTCGCGAACCGCCTTTTTCTTCTCGGACTTTTCGGCCTTGTCAGCCTTGCTGGCCTTCTCGGCCTTCTCCGGTTTCTCGGCCGGAGCGGCTTTCTTCTTGGCGGTCTTCTTAGGCGGCTTGGCGGCCTTTTCGGCCTTCTCGGCGGCTTCGGCTTCCTTGGGCGGTTCCTTGGCCTCGGGCTCTTTGGCCGCGGCCTCTTTCACGGCCGGCGCAGCTTCGGCCTTGGGCTTGGCACCCCGCTTGGGCAGCCGGTCCTTGGCTTCCTCGTTGATTTGCAGCAGGATCTTGTGCACAGCCTGCGAGTTGGGGTTGGCCATAAACTCGGCCGCCAGCTGGTGCAGCAACGAACCAAACTCCACGCCCTTGGTCTTGGGAATGGCCCGTTCCAGGCCAGGCACCGTGTGTTTGGCGGCCTCGGCCTCGTTGATGATGTTGAGCACCAGGAGCAAGTCGAGCGCAGCCTGGTCGATGGGGATCGAGTGCCCACCCAGGCCGGCCTGCACCACGTACGACAGCACAAACGGCGTTACGCCGTCGAAATCCTGGAGCTTCTTGGTGGCCTTGCCAAGGTTCTCCTTGCGAAGCGGTTCAAGGTCGAACTGGTAGCGGTCCTCGAACACGGCCTGGAGGATGCGGCGAATGTTGCCGGCAGCGGCCTCGGCATAGGGGTGCTTGCCCATGGCCTCGGCCAGTTCGCCCACGGTGCAGACCCGCACCTCGTTCCAGTCGAAGAAGTTCTCCGACAGCCCGGCGAAAGCGCGGTCGGCCGCCTCGTACGACGTGTTCTCCAGACAGCAGCCGTAGAGGGCGTGTTCCAGGATCGAACGCTGCGGCGGCGCCACGGGCTTGTAGTACTTCTTGAGAACCTTGTGGGCCTTGGTGATCAAGGCTGCGCGGTTGGATGTCGCCATGCTGCGTTGTGTATCGGTTATGAAGGTTTGGAGTTTCAGGGGGATGCCAGGAAACACCGCCACCGCACCTGCGAACCGGTCATTCGCGGGCGCGGCCCACCGTTGACGGCCAGCCGCGCAGGGGGCCCCGCAGGTGCGGCAGATCAGGACGAAGCGTCATCGCCGTCCGCGCCGTCATCCTCAGGGTGATCCTGGGAGCCGGATTCCGGCTCATCCAACTCTTGCTCGTCGTCGTCATCCGTGTCGTCCGAGGGGAGCACTTCCTTGAGAAGTCGCATCACCTCGATCGACTTCTTGACGCCTTCGTCGAGGATAAACACCAGCTTGGGGGTGTAGCGGGTATCAATCCGCTCGGCGACCTTCGCTTGCAGGAACCCGGCCGCGTTGCGCAGGCCAATCAAGCTTAGGTTCTGCTTTGTCTGATCGCCCATGATGGAGACATACACTTTGGCCATGCGCATGTCTTCCATCACTTCCACGCGGGTCACGGTGACATCGCGCACCCGCGGGTCCTTCAATTCGTACAGCACCGCCGTGGAGACCACTTCGCGAATGGCGCGGGCGGCTTTCAATACGCGACGCGAGGACATGGCAACCAGGTAACTCCTGGGGAAAAAACAAAGGGAGAAGGCATCAATCGCAGTCAACGAAGTAGGGGGCCCGATCGGCAGCCAGGCTGCCCGCTACAGCCCGCGGCGCCCCCCTGCATAAGCCGGAGACGCTGCGGGATCGGCGGGCGGCAACATGGCACCGCTTCGGCCGGGTACCGGAAAGCGGTGCACCGGCGGCGCGGCAGCGGCCGCGTTACAGCTTCCGCGCTACCTCCTCCACCTTGTACGCCTCGAGCACGTCGCCCTCTTTGATGTCGTTGAAGCCTTCCAGGCGGATACCGCACTCGAGCCCTTCGCGGACCTCGCGGACGTCGTCCTTTTCGCGCTTCAGCGATGCCAGCGGGTAATCGCCGATGATCGTGTTGTTGCGGATCACGCGGAAGCGGGTCTGGGCGTCGCTCTCGCGGCGGATCACGCCCCGCACCACGCGGCAACCGGCGATCGAACCGATCCGGCTGATCGTGAACACCCGCTGGACCAGCGCCACGCCGAGCTCCATCTCCTGCTTTTCGGGCTTGAGCATGCCTTCCAAGGCATCGCGGAGGTCCTCGGTGATCCGGTAGATCACGTCGTAGCGGCGGATCTGCACGCCCTTTTGCTTGGCCAGGGCGCGGGCACCTTCGTCAGGCACCACATTGAAGCCGATGATGATGGCATCCGAGGCGTCGGCCAGGTGCACGTCGGCCTCGGTAATGCCGCCCACCATCGCCTGGAGCACCTTGATCTGCACCTCGGGGTGCTCGAGCTTGGTGAACTCCTTGAGGATGGCTTCGATCGAACCGCGGACGTCGGCCCGGATGATCACGTTGAGCTGGCGAGCTTCCTCGTGGCCGGCTTCCAGACGCTCGCGGAGGTTTTCCAGCGAGATGACCGGCCGCGTGCGGACCAGGTCGTTCTGGCGGCTGGCTTCCAGCCGTTTCTCGGCGATCTCGCGGGCCTTGGACAAGTCGTCCAGTACGTAGAAGTGATCGCCGGCGCCGGGCACCTCGTTCAAACCGGTGAGGTTCACCGGCGTCGAAGGGCCGGCCTGCTCGTGGCGGACATTCGGCTTGAGCGTGTCGTACATGGCCTTCACGCGGCCGTAAGCCGGGCCGCAGACCACGATATCGCCCACCTTGAGCGTACCCTTCTGCACCAGCACCTTGGCCACCACGCCGCGGCCCTCGTGCCGCTCGGCTTCCAAGCAGGTACCGAAGGCGGGCCGGTTGGGGTTGGCCTTGTACTCGTGCAGTTCGGCGATCGTGAGCAGCGTCTCCAGCAGGTCGTCGACGCCTTGGCCGGTGAGGGCGCTGCACTTGACCAGTTCAGTCTCGCCGCCCCACTCCACCGGCAGCAGCCCGCTGGCCGCCAACTGCTGCATGATCCGGTTGATGTCGATGCCCGGCAGGTCGATCTTGTTGAGCGCCACCACGATCGGCACGCCGGCGGCGCGGGCGTGGTTGATCGCTTCCTCGGTCTGGGGCATCACGCCGTCGTCGGCCGCCACCACCAGCACGGCGATGTCGGTGACGTTGGCGCCACGGGCCCGCATCTCGGTAAAGGCTTCGTGACCCGGCGTATCGACGAAGGCGATCGCCCGGCCGTCCTTCTCGACGCGGTAGGCCCGGATGTGCTGGGTGATACCGCCGGCTTCGCCCGCCACCACGCGGGTGCCGATGATCCGGTCCAGCAGCGAGGTCTTACCGTGGTCGACGTGACCCAGGAAGGTGACCACCGGCGGCCGCGGCTGCAACTGCTCGGGATCGTCTTCCTGTTCGAACAGCGCGGCCAGTTCTTCCTCGGGATCGGCCGGCTGCTTGAAGTCGACCTCGATCCCGAATTCGGCGGCCAGCAGTTCGGCCAGCTCGGGATCCAGCTCGGCGTTGATGTTGCTCAGCGTGCCGAGCTGCAGCAGCTTGCCGAGAACCTGCGACGCCGGGACGCCGAGTGCCTCTGAAAATTCGCGAACCGTGCAGGGCAGTTGCACGACGACATTCCCTTTGCGCGGCGCGGCCGTACTCACCCCCGGACGCTTGGGACCGCGACGACGCGATACCGAGGTGCGAACCGGTTCGGCCTCGTCGTCGCCACGCGCCGGCTGACGCTTGCGGCGCTTCTGCTTGCGGACTTCGCGCGAGATCGGGCTGCCGTCTTCCAGGTCCGCCGGCGCGCCACCGCGGCCGCGGCCACGGCCGGGCGTTTCTTCCTCGAGCGGAAGCAGGCCGGCATCCGACTTCTTCTTCCGCTCTTCGAGCTGGCGGACCCGTTCCTTCAGCGCCGAGGCGCCGCCGGTGCCCGTCTTGGCCGAGCGGATCGCGTCCAGCGGGAGCCGGATTTCGGGTTTCTGGGGAGCAGGCTCCTCCGGAGCGGCCGGCTTGGGCGGCTGCTTGACCTCGGGGATGGCGGCCGCGCGAATGATGGGCGTGACGGGGCCCTTGCTCGGCTTGGCGGGCTTCTTGCCTTCGCGCTGGCCTTCGGCGCGCTGAGGACGCGCCGGCAGTGTCTTGACCTTGCCGAACCGGGCGGCCGAGAAGTCAGGCCGCTGCGGCGGCGGGACGGGGCGCGCCGGCTCGATCGTCGCCGCGGCCGGAGTCTTCACTTCCGGAGGCGCGGGCGATTCGGGCGGAGCAGGCGGCGGGGCCGCCGGTTGCGAAGCCGCAGGCTGGGGAGGCGCCAGAGGCGGCTGCGGCGCAAGCGGCGCTGGGGAGTGGGGAGCCGGCGGTACAGGAGGCGCAGCCACCGTGGGCTCCTGCCGGGGCGGCTCGGGCGGAGCCGTCGGCCGGCGGCGGGGCTGACCCGTCAGCGTGCGAATCGGACGATTGGCCGCCGAAGTGGCAACCGGTGGCTTGGGCGGTGCGGCGCGAGGGCCACCGCTCTTGAGGTACGACCGGATCTTGGCGACTTCGTCGTCGGTCAGGCTGGCCAGGGCAGAACCCTTGCCCTGGATGCCCACCTTCGCACACAAGTCGACCAGATCTTTGCTATCAAGATCGAGTTCTTTCGCTAACGCGTAAATCCGAACGGGCAATGCCAGCCCTCCTGTTCAACCTGCGCCAGTCAGAGCAGAAACACGCCGCTGCTGCTGGCGTTCGTAGTCCCCAACTCATTTCATGGTCAGCTCTCCTGCGAACGGCAGCCCGTTGAAAACCGAACTGCCGGGGATGACGCCGCCCACCGGGCACCCGAGCTTAGCTGGTCTCGGTCCCGGCACTGTCTTGAGTCCCTTCTTGGCGGGCCGACTCGGCGTCGGCCCCTTCACTGGTTCCGTCTGCCCCGTTCGACGCCTCGGACTCGGCCGCGGCGGTCTCACCGGACTGCCCGCTCGATTCGGGCAATTCTACCCGAAACTGTTTGGCAGCCGAACCTTCCGCCGCGCGCTGTTGCTGCTGCTCGCGATCACGGCGGCGCTGCTCGGCGGCGGCCACTTCGGCCTCTTCCGCCCGCTTCTCCACTTCCGCGATGATCGCGTCGACCTGTTCGGCGGTCAGACCGCCCATTTCCATCAGGTCGTCCGGCTCGATGACAGACAGTTCATCGTACGACAAAAAGCCTTCGCCTACCAGCCGCTCGCTCAACTCGGGCGAAATGCCCGGGATCGAGCTGAACCCGGCCACGGCGTGCTCGATCGACTCGGCCAGCTCCTCGCTGGTCATGATGTCGATGTCCCAGCCGCACAGCTTGCTGCCCAGCCGGACGTTCTGGCCCTTGCGGCCGATGGCCAGTGAAAGCTGGTCCTCGCGCACCAGGGCGATGGCCTTGCCGATCATGGGGCACAAGATCACTTCGTCGACTTCGGCCGGCTGCAGGGCGTTGGGGATCAACACCTGCATGTCGTCGCTCCAGCGGACGATGTCGATCCGCTCGCCCGCCAGTTCGTCGACGATGTTCTTGATCCGGTTACCGCGAACGCCCACGCAGGCGCCCACGCAATCGACCCGCTGGTCGGTGCTGCTGACGGCGACCTTGGTGCGGTAGCCCGGCTCGCGGGCCATAGCCTTGATTTCGATCACGCCGTCGGCGATTTCAGGGATTTCCTGCTCGAACAGCCGTTGCACCAGCTCCGGGCGGATGCGGCTGAGGATGATCTTCACCCGGCTGCCGACCTTGCGGACCTCGTAAATGGTGGCCCGGACCCGCTCGCTGACGTGGTGGGTCTCGCCGGGAATCTGCTCGCTCTTGGGGAGAATGCTTTCGGTATTGTTCAGAGCGACCGTCGCGGTGCCGCCTTCGTAGCGTTGGACGATGCCGGTGACGAGCTGGCCGCGTTCGGCACTGTATTCGTCGAACAGCGAGTCGCGTTCCGCCTCGCGGATCTTCTGGATCATCACCTGCTTGGCGGTTTGCGCGCCAATGCGGCCGGCCAGGTCTTCCACTTCCTCGCTGGAAAGCTGCCGGTCGCCCTCGGTGGCGTGGATCGTGCCGTCCTTGCGGTCGATGTTGACCGTGATCTGAGCATCGTCGCCGTAGTGCTTGCGGAGGGCCGAAACGAGCGCAGCCTCGATCCCCTCGAAAACGATCTCCTTATCGATATTCTTCTCGCGGTGGATCGCGTCGACGATTTTCAGCACTTCGCTGGGATTCATGGTATGCCGTTGTTGGATTGCCGCCGGCCCCGAAAGACCAAACCGGAAGACCTGTTGGGATAGGTGGAAGCGTTACGTGGTGCTGGGTTCTAGTGGCAGGTACGCCTGGTTCTCCGACTCCCGCTCACCCGGGCCGCCCCATCTGGGGTGCGTCTCGCGGTGAGCAACCGATCAAAGGCTGGTCGCAAGGTTGCCGGTAAGTTGTGGTTTGTCGACCGCTGGTATCGCCGGTCGTGACGATATTTTTACCCTTTACAGGTAACGTAGTTTTGTTGGATGCGTCCGTTTGACCGGGCTGCCGCCCAGCCGCCTGCAGGTAGCCGCGCTATGCACACACGTTCCCCGCAGGCGCTGCAGGCACCGATATGGTTCATTATACAACCCCGCCCAGGGCTGGGCCGGGCGCGAAACCGCATCGCTCGATGGTGCCGCGGCACCCGCCCAACTCGGCCGGGCCGCCTCCGGACGAACCCCCTCGCGGTGGGCCTGCCCGGCGGTGCAGCTATAAAAAAACGCCGAGTGGGTCCCGCCAGTTGCCTGACCCACGCGGCGCCATTTCACGCCGATGTTGTTACGGTGCTGCGCGGAAGTGCGGCAGCATCGCTTGGTAGACTACTGCCGTACCCGCCATATGTCAAGAAGTGCTGAGGCGCAAACGGCATGCAGCACGAGCACATCCGGCTCTTGCCGGCTGCTTGTGACGATGATGGCGGGAGCAGCGTCCCCGTTGCTGGATTCTATCCGCGGCAGGCGGATATCGACCACTGCAGTTCAAGCCAAAAGTGGCAAAATGTGGTCCTTTTATCCGGACCTCCGTCCCGCCGCCAGGCCCGCGGCGTTAATTGGCCGGTTCCGCGGCGGCCGGTGCTTGCTGAACGGCCGCAGCAGCGGCTCGCGCGCAAAGCCCGTCGCGGTACACCCGCATCACCCCAGAAATTAGAATGACGGCCACGACCAGCGTCGAGGTGACACCCAGCCAGGTCTTGCCGTTAGCCCTCAGTTTCTCGAACGCGGGACTGCGGCCGGTGAGGGCCGACGCCAGGAAGAACACCACCAGCCCCAGCAGGAACTTGATGCCAAACAGGCTGTGGTAGAACATCTTGTTGGCATCCGCAGGCAGCGAGCGGTTGATGCGGATGAAGTTGATCAGCCCCGACACCAGCAACAGCAGGATCGCCAGCATCACGATTTTGGAGAATCGGGCCGCCACCCGCTGCCGCAACGCGGTGCCGGCGGCTTCGTCCAGTTCGCTGGCCGCCGGCCGCAGCACGCAGCACCAGAACAAGATGCCGCCTGCCAACAACACGGCCGCGATCACGTGTAGCCAACGAAGCACAACGACCAGCCAATCGAGTTCCACAGCCGCAGCTCTCCCTGGCGAACCAGTAGATAGGCATTCAGAAACGGGGGCACGCCGAGCCCCTCACGACGCACGCACACACAGGCCCCCCGGGGGGCAGTGCCCTTCGCGGCGTAGTTTACCCCGTTTCGGTACCGCGGGAAGCACCATAGCAGCCCAGGCAGGGCATTTTTCGCGTTCGCGCCGATAACCAGCCCGCTACGGCTACTCACGTCCCGAAATAAACGGCTCGGCGCCATATGCCATGCCCATGGCGCCGAGCCGCGACGATTCGCTGCCAGAAGCTTACAACGTTACCGGCGTTACAAACTCGGCCGGCTTCACCGCCAGCACCGAGCAGCGCAGGTGCGGCAACAGACGCTCGGCCGTGTTGCCGATTACCATGCCGGGGATGCCGGACCGGGCCAACGTGGCCATCACCAGCAAATCGGCCTTCAGGTCTTCGAGCGTCTTG
Organism: uncultured Planctomycetales bacterium; assembly: GCA_937927735.1. Lineage (GTDB taxonomy): Bacteria > Planctomycetota > Planctomycetia > Pirellulales > S012-138 > CALBRZ01. Next base: position 75,804 of record CALBRZ010000022.1, on the reverse strand, counting down.
AGGATCACTTCGTCGGGCTCGCCGGTGGCCAGAATCACATTGGGCGGCTGCGGCAGCGCCTTCACGGCCGGACGCTCGACCTGCTCCGCGAGCCCCTTCTCGGCACGCTCGCGTTCATTCTTCTGATGTTCCTCGATCCGCATCAGAGGCAAACCGATCCCTCGCAACTCCTGCGTAGTGCCCGGATTGATCACGTGTACCAGATGCAATTGCGCGCCGTACTGCCCGGCCACGCCCGCGGCCATATCGACCACGCGGTTGGATACCTCGGACAAGTCGGTGGCGACCACCACGGAGCGCAGCCCCCGATGCTCGCGAGGATGAGTGAGCCAGACCGGCGTGGGGCACTTGCGCAGCAGCTTCATGCCGGTGCTGCCAAAGAGCACGGAACGCAGCTGGCTTTGATGCCGGGTGCCGGCGATCACCAGGTCGTAATTGCCCTGTACGGCCTTGCGAATGATCTGCAGCCAGCTCCGGCCAAACGTCACGGCGCAGTCAGCCTGGATCCCTTCGGCCGCCGCTCGATCGACCATCCGCTGCAACGACTCCAGGGCCTGATCGCGCACGTTGTTTTCCAGGTGGCATTCGGTGATCAGCCACTGGGCATGCTCGGAAATATCAAGCGAGTGGAAGAACGTCAGCTTGGCGCCGATCCCTTTGGCCAGCCACAGGGCCTCCTGAACGGCATGCTGCGAGTGGGGCGGGCCGCCGTTGGAGACCAGCAGATCGCCTTCCGCCAGATCGACCGCGACCAGAATGTTTTCGAACAGATTCACCGCATCCCTTTCTTGTGCCATTCAGAATCGAATGAGGGGTGTGCTCGCGCCGCCGGTCGCCCCACAAGCGACAGGAAGAATGGCGCTCACGTCCTGTTGAATTGATCCTTCGCCATCCGGTTGACGTGAAACTCCCGCGGCAAACACTCGCCGCCGGGAAACGTCGTCGACCGCGGACCGACCGGCAACCCCGCCTGCTGATCGGCAAACCGCTCGGTGGCCAGCGTGATGCTTGCAGCCAACTGGGCCATCTTAAACGGTTTGGTCACCTGGGCGTGCACGTGCTCCGCTTCGCCGGCCTTGGGCGACAACCGGTCGTCGTACCCGGTGACGAGCATCACGGCAACCGCAAACGTGCGGGCGATCTCGCGCGTCGCCTCCAGGCCGTCCATCTCCGGCATGTTGTAATCGGTGATGATCAAGTCGGGCCGCGTGACCAGGCACTGCTCGAGCAGCTCGCGTCCGTTTTCCGCAACGGCTACCACCTCGTACCCAAGTCGCGGCAGAACGATCGTGAAATATCTCCTCAGCTCAGGCTCGTCATCGGCAACAGCAATCCTCAAGGGCGAACTCATGGCTCTTCTCTTGGCAGCTTGACGTGGAAGGCAACGCCCGGCCCATCGGTGTCCCCGATCTCAATCAGGCCGCCGTGCTCCTCGACAATCCGCTTTGCAATCGCCATGCCAAGCCCCGTGCCCTTGGTTTTTGTGGTGAAGAACGGCTCAAACACCCGCGGCCTCGCCTCGGCCGGAATGCCTTCACCCTGGTCGGCGATAATGATTTCCAGGGCTGGCCCCCGCTCCAAGGTGGCATCGCGGGTCATCATGCGGATTTCGCCCCCGCTGGGCGATGCCGCGATGGCGTTCTCCAGGATGTTCCGGATGACTTGCCCGACTGCGAATGCATCCGCGTAACAGTAGTGGCTGGACGCTTCCAACTGCTCCACCAGCCGAATCTGCTTGGGTTCATATAGTTGTTTCAGGTGGGACCAGGTACTCCGGCAAACCTGGGCGATATCGCACACCTCGCGTCTCAGCAATCTGGGGGCCGCGTAATCGCGGACTTCTTCATACAACCGGTGCAAATCGTTCTGCGCGCGCTGCACGCGTTCCACCAAATCGAGCAGGTCCTTACGATCGTCGCCCAGCTCCAGTGCCAGCATTTCCAGACATGCCTGACTGCGTTGCAGGGCATTACGGCTTTCGTGCGCCAGGCCGGTCACCATCTGCCCGATCGCGGCCAACCGTGCCGCTTGCATCGACTTTTCTTGCGCCTGCTTGAGCTGAGTAATATCGCGATGCGCGGCCACGTAATGGGTGATCTGCCCTTGGGGGTTGCGCACCGGCGAAATCAACACCTCGACATGGTAAGGCGTGCCCCCCTTGCGGTAGTTGATCAGTTCCGCCGTGAACGTGTCGCCGCGGGCCAGCGTTTCTTTGAGCCGATGCAGTATTTTGCCGTCGGTCGCCGGCCCCTGAAGGATGCGGGGCGAGTTGCCGATCAGTTCTTCCGCCTCGTAGCCGGTAATCCGCGTCACGGCTTCGTTCACAAACAGGATATGCGGGCCGGGGGGATCGAGTTGGGCATCGGTGATGATCACCCCTTCGGCCAGGTTGTGAACGGCCTCGGCCAGCAAATGACGCTGCTGCTCGCTGCGCCGCAGGGCGGCTTCGGTACGCTGCTGCCGCGCAATCCGGCCCAGTGTGGCCCGCAGGATGTCGGCATTGACCGGCTTGAGAATGTAGTCGTAAGCGCCGCTGCGCAGGGCTTCGATCGCGCCGTCCAGATCGGGAAAGCCGGTCACAATCACCACTGGCGCATGCGGTGCCAGCTTGTGCAGCCGCGGCAGGAACTCGCTCGCCGAGCCGTCGGGCAGCTTCCAGTCCAGAATCACCGTGCTCACGGCCTGCCAGTCGGCATCGGCGACCGCTTGCGAGAACGTGCCGTACGCCTTGAGGTAGTGGCCGTCCAGATCGACGATGTCGGCCAGGTTCGCCTGCGTATCGGCGTCGTCCTCAATCAGCAGCACGTACAGCGAGTCGGCGGGGGGCGTCAACGTATTCATCATCGGCATCCGCGTGCGTGAACAACCGGCCGGGAACGGGGCGCGCAAGACGCCCGCGCAGCGCGCCGGATTAGTGGTTGCCCGGAACCGGCACCAGGTGCGTCACCGTCTGGATCAGATGATCGACGTCAAACGGCTTGAAGCACACGGCGTCGGCCCCGGCGTTGACGATCTCGTTCAACTGGCGTTCCACTTCGCCACGGAAGCCGGTGATCAATACGGTGCGTGTATCCGGGTTGGTCTGCCGAACGCGGTGGAACACTTCGGCCCCGTCGCCTTCGGGCAGCTTCATATCAATCAGCACCGCCTGGAAACGCTGCTTGTTCAGTTCCTGGGAGGCCTGGCTGACAGTGTGAGCCACGCACACGCGATAGCCTCGCTCGCGCAGCACGTCCCATAACGACCGGCACAGATCGACATCGTCGTCGATCAGCAACACCACCGGTTGGCTGAGCGCTTCGCCGATCAGGCCCAGCACGTTCTGAATGTCGACCGGCTTGGCAATGATCTTCCAGGCTCCGGCTTCCAGGGCACTGCGAGCCGTTTCGTCGCTGGCGTAGGCGCTGATGATGATCGCCACGGTGCAGGCCCGCACTTCCTTGATGCGGCGGTACAGCTCCAGGCCGTCCATGCCAGGCATGCGGAAATCGAGCAGGGCCACGTCGTAATGCCTGGTCCGCACCAGGTCCAAAGCCTCGGCGCCGTCGGCCGCCACGTCGACGGCATAGCCCATGTCGCAAAGAATGTCGCGCAGGTTTTCGCGGATATCGGGTTCGTCGTCGACAACCAGGATGGTCGGTTCTCGGTCGGAGTTCATGGTCGTTGAAGCGTATTGGGGAGTGCTACGGCGCTATTGCCACCGCGGGGACGTACGACACTGCTTCACCGCATTCGTGCGGCGGCCAATGGCCTTTCAACTCACAGGCGGGCGCCTCGCTTCCTGCGCAACGCCGTACATGTCAGGCATCCACGATGCGGACAACAGCCGCTCGCGGATCAGGTCAGGCATTCGAACCCGTTGGCCGGAGCGGCAGATGAACCGTGAACGCCGCGCCCTTACCTTCCTCGCTGACCACGGTCATCCTGCCGCCGTGTTTTTCGAGGATAGCCCGGGTAATGGACAGCCCCAAGCCGATCCCGCGCACCTTGGTCGAGAACAGCGGCTCGGAAATCCGATCCAGGTCGGCCGCTTTGATGCCGTGCCCCGTATCGGCAACCGTGATCGCCGCTTCACGTTCCGTACGACGCAAGGTGATGCGCAGTTCGCCGCCCTCGGGCATGGCATCGCTGGCGTTGCGGATCAGGTTGCCGAACACGATCTGCAACTGGCCCGGATCGCCCATAATGGCCTCGCCTTCCTCGGGCACCTCCCACAGGACGCGGATGTTCTCGGGCAGCGACGTTTGCTCGAGTACTTCGCGAATCAGTTCGGCAACCGAAAGCGGCCGGCAGTCCGGCACCGGCAACTTGGCAAAGTCGTTCAGTGCCGTGATCACGCGATCGGCCACGCCCACCTGCCGCTCGATCCGTTCCAGGTGCTCGGCTTTCTTTTCCTCGGCGGGGTTGCGGGCGTTACGCAGGTAGTACACCGAGGTCTTGACCACGTTGAGCGGGTTGCGGAGCTCGTGGGCAATTCCGCCGGCCACCTGGCCGATGGCCGCCAGCCGTTCGATCTGCCGCCGCTTGTTGAGGTATTCGGCCTGGTAGGCGTCTTCGATGATGGCCAGGTCCAGATCGATCAGGCGATGGAGCGAACCCAATGTGGCGATGATCTCCTCGGGCGGCAGCTCGCTGAAACATAGTGTCTGGTGCAGCCCTAACCGCAGCCGCGACAACGCGACGTTGGTATAGACCTGGTCCAGGCCGATCTCCACGTGCCGCATGCCGACACGCCACCGCCGGGCCACGTAGTCGGCGTCGTACTTGCCGGCGAACAGTTCGCGCAGCCAGTTGCGCAGCGTTTGCTTGAGCCTCGCAACCTGTTCAGGCCCGCCGGTAATCACCTTAGCCGCATCCGGGTGACGTTCGATTTCTTCGTAAAAATCGTCAATCAACGGCTGGAGCTTAGGTTCGATGATCGGCCAGGCCGCGGCCACGCGAGCGGCATCTTCCTCGGTCCAGCCGACATATCGTTGCAGCTCCTGGTATCGCTCAAAGAGTCGGCCGGTTTCCATATCGATCGCTACGCACTTTCCATATCAAGTGACGGGGGATGCCGTGTGGGAACTGGCCCCTCCGGAGACCGGGCTGGCCCCCCCTTCCTATGAAACTCATTTAACGAAGTTTAGCCCATCGAAACCAGTGTCGCGTGATCTCTGTAGCCGCCCCCCAAAAGCGTTTCCTCGCTGGTGTGATGACGCTTGCCCGCTGTCCCCCTGAAGAACATTGCGCATTCCCCTCGTCTGGCAGCTATCATAACGGCCGGGTCGGCAAGGTGGATCGTAAACCGCACAAGTTTCAACGCCGCGCAGAGGGTATGCCGATGCTTCGCTTCTTCAGCCTTACGGCTTGGTTACCTTTGGGGATTGCCTGCTGGCTGTTATCAGCTCTGGCCGAGCACGCCATCGCAGACGAACCTGCCCAATCCGCAGCACAGCCGGGCGCTGGCAAGGCAGGCCTGCCTAATATCGTCTTTATTTTGTGCGACGACTTAGGCTATGGCGATGTGCGGTGCATGAATCCGCAGGGCAAGATTCCCACCCCGGCCTTCGACCGCATTGCCCGCGAAGGCATGATCTTTACCGATGCCCACAGCGGTTCGGCTGTCTGCACGCCAACCCGATACGGCGTGCTCACCGGCCGATATGCATGGCGGAGCAAGTTGCAGCGCGGCGTGCTGGGCGGCTTGAGCCCCCGGTTGATCGAGCCGGACCGAATGACCGTGGCCAGCCTGCTCAAACAGCATGGGTATCACACGGCCTGCGTCGGCAAGTGGCACCTGGGCATGGACTGGGTGCGCAAGCCTGGCCAGGAAGTCAGCGAGCTATCGATCGAACCGCGTGAACAGGTATGGAACGTCGACTTCGCGCAGCCGATCACCAACGGCCCCAACGCCGTCGGCTTTGATTACTACTACGGCATCAGTGCGTCGCTCGACATGGTGCCGTACACGTTCATCGAGAACGACCGCGTCACCGTACTGCCCACCCAGGACAAGGCCTTTGCCATGAACGGCAACCGGGCGCGCGGCACCACGCGGCAGGGGCCCGCGGCCCCAGGTTTTGACGTGGACCAGGTCTTGCCGCGTCTGACGGAGAAAGCCGTGGCCTATATTGCCGAGCGGGCACCACAGGCGCGCAACGGGCAACCGTTCTTCTTGTACTTGCCGCTGGCTTCGCCCCACACGCCAATCGCGCCCACCAAACCCTGGCAGGGCAAGAGCGGCTTGAACCTGTACGCCGACTTTGTAATGGAAACCGATTGGGCCATCGGCCAGGTGCTCGAAGCGCTCGAACAGCACGGCCTGGCGGAGAACACCCTGGTGATTGCCACCAGCGACAACGGCTGCTCGCCGCAGGCTCGGATGGAAGAACTCAAAGAGCTGGGCCACAACCCCAGCGGCATCTACCGCGGTCACAAGGCCGACATCTACGAGGGTGGGCATCGCGTGCCGTTTGTGGTCCGCTGGCCGGCCAGGATCAAGCCGGGCCAGCGCTGCGGCCAGACGATCTGCCTGACCGACCTGATGGCAACCGCCGCCGACATCGTCGGTGCCAAGTTGCCGGACAATGCCGGCGAAGATAGCGTCAGCCTGCTACCGGCCTTCTTGGGCGAGACGACCAAGCCGCTGCGCGAGGCAACCGTACACCATTCGGTCAACGGTTCGTTCGCCATTCGGCAGGGCAAGTGGAAGCTGGCGTTCTGCCCCGGCTCAGGCGGCTGGAGCTATCCGCGGCCCGGGCGCGATAACACCAAGGAGCTGCCGGCCCTGCAACTGTTCGACCTGGAAGCCGATCCCGGCGAGGAAACCAACCTCTACGAAAAACATCCCGAGGTGGTCCAGAAGCTGACGGCCCTGATGGAGAAATACGTCGCCCAGGGCCGCAGCACGCCCGGCCAGCCTCAGGCCAACACCGTGAAGGTGAACTTCCGCCAGGGGATGGAGTAGCGGACTGTCAAAATGCCGTAGAGTTCAAGGGGGCTGGCGATGCGTTCGCCGCCCCCGAATTAAGTTGAGCCGCTTAATGAACGCCTCAACCGTTAGGCCGGCAGCCTTGATTTGGGCGTTCAGCAGACCCGTGCGAGCGTTCTGCCTGAATGTACGGGTATCGACCGACGATCCGCTCCCTTCTGGAAGATGTAGTGGCTCCCATGGATTCGGTCCACGACGAATCCCGCCTTTTGGAAAGCCTTGACCACTTCCTGCCCCGCGATTCGCGGCAGCTTCACAACGATTCACTTCTGAAAGGCGCCTTCGGGAACCTCATAGGCTGAATCGTCGAGCCACGGGATCTCCTCGTGATGTGCCGCGTACGACGCGATAGCACCGGCGATGGCTTCCCGGCAACTGTCCTCCGCCTCCTCCGGTGTAGCCCCGCAGCTCCCGATCCCCGGCAGGTTCAACACGATGGCGGAATCCTTGTCGTCACGGACGATGGCGAGATGACAGCGATAGCGTGCGGATCGCTGCGAGTCCTGCTGTCCCTGAAATGGGAATTGACTGACCATCTTTGTTGTTCCTGCTGCCCCCGAATTCGCCAACGGTCTCGCCACCCCTAAACTTATCAGCAAACCAGAGCGACCGTTGATGCATTCTCTTAGCGATTGTGTTGCAAGAGGTTAAATCGCTGGGCGCTGGGCAAATCGCGCCGCCCTGCGCCGTGCGTCTGGCTTTTGTAAAGGCCGCTCCGCGGGCCGCGAAGCGGGTACCCAATCTGGATCGTTCCATCTGAATAGGACGGGGCGGAATGGTGCGTTTTGGGTGGCAAGCGTCGTTCAACCTCTCTTGACGCAATTGGCTGAAATTGCCACACTCCCGCCCCCAATTCACCGGAAACGGATTTCCCGCGCGGCGTGGAAACTCGACACGCATCATAGGAGCAAAACATGACTTGCTGGCGATGGAACATCGCAGGCGCCGTTGCCGTGCTGGCCTTCACCTTGGGATGCGGCGGCGAGCAGAGCAACGACGGTAATCAGCCCTCGGCCAATACCAACAGCACCAGCGCAAGCGCGCCGGCTGACCCCCGCGATCCCAAGCAGATCGTGCAAGCCTTCCTCACCGCGGTGAAGAACGGCGACGATACCACCGCCGAAAGCCTCCTCACCAAGAAGGCCCTCCAGGAAACCCGCGCCCGCGACCTGCGCGTGGCCCCGCCGGGCAGCGCGACGGCTTCGTTCACCGTCGAAGGCATGGAACTGATCGCCGACGGCACCGGGGCCCACGTGCTGAGCACCTGGACCGAAGGCGTCGACGACGAAAAGTACACCGACGAATACTTGTGGGTGCTGCGCAAGGATCCCGAAGGCTGGCGGATCGCCGGCATGATCACCAAGCCGTTTGAAGACCTGGCTCCGGTGGCCCTCGACTTCGAAGATCCCGACCACATGCTCGCCCAGCAGGAAATGGTCGAACAGGAAGCCATGGCCCGGGCACGCGCTGCCGCCAGCCAGGAGGCGGGCGCTCAGCCGGGGCAGGGCGTGAACGGCCAGGCCGCTCCACAAGGCGACCAGGGCGTGCAGCCCGCCACGGCGACTGCCCCGTCGGACAAGCCGCCTCTGCAGCGGTAACCCGGCCCGTCAGGCCAGCCAACCTCCATTGCCATCAACCAGCCCTTGGACGCCGGCCGCGGTGTCCAAGGGCTGTATCCATTTGGGGGGGGCTGGGGGTAGCTCTGTGTTGCGAATCGGGTGTGCCAAGTTACGATGGCGGGAGTAACTCGTAGCCCTACTTTCCCGCATTGACTCTCCTGCCGGGGGCTCACGCCGATGTCCACACCTCACGATGCTTCCCTGCCCCGCCGCGAATTCCTCCAAGGCGCCCTCGCCCTGGGCGCGCTGTCCACCGTGGCTGGCCCGCTGGGCGAAGTCCGGGCCGACGGCCCCAAGCCTGCCGCCAAGCGCAACCCGATCGTTGAAGAGAACCAGAAAGAAGGCGCCCGCGACTGGCAATTGACGCGTGTCCGCGTGGATAGCGCCGGCTTCCGTTCGCCCTGGATCGAAGGCTACTGCTCCCGGCAAAGCGTCGAGGCCGGCGACGAGATCGATATCTTTGTCTCAACCAACCCGGCGCGGAAGTTCATGCTTGAGATCTTCCGTATGGGCTATTACGGCGGGCGCGGCGCGAGGCTGATGAAGACGCTGGGACCGCTGGAAAGCAAAACCCAGCCGACGCCCAAGCCCGGCAACAAGAACATCCACGAATGCCAGTGGGAAAAGACCGTCACGCTGCGGATTCCCGACGACTGGGTCAGCGGCGTGTACCTGGGCCGGATGACCACCATTCCCGAAGGCCAGGAAGCCTACTGGCAGAGCTACGTGGTGTTCATCGTCCGCGACAACCGGCCGGTCGACATCCTGTTCCAGTGCTCGGACAACACCTGGCAGGCGTACAACGTCTGGCCCAACAACTACTCGCTGTATACGCACCCGCAAGGTGGCCAGGGCCCCTGGGCCGATGTCAGCTTCGATCGTCCGTACGGCCGCGAGGCTCAGCACCGCGGCGTGGTGAACGATCCGCTCACGGTGGGCTCGGGCGAGTTCTTGCCGTTTGAGTTCCCGCTGGCCTACTGGCTGGAACAGCACGGCTACGACGTGTCGTACTGCTCCAACAGCGACATGCTCACGCCAGACCGCGGCCTGAAGTCCAAGGTGTTCATCAGCGTGGGCCACGACGAATACTGGGACATCCGGCAGTTCCACAGCGTCGAGAAGATGCGCGACGAGGGCGTGAACCTGCTGTTCCTCTCGGGCAATGCCGTGTGCTGGGTGACGCCGTTCAGCCCCAACTCGGCCGGCGTGCCCAACCGGACGATCTTCCGCGGCGGCCCCTATGGCGGCGATCAGCCGCACGCCCGCGACCGCGAAGCCAAGCATGGTCCCTTCCCGCACCGCGGCCCCGATGAAGGCTACCTGATGGGTGCGCGGAATGTCCGCCCGGTGAACGGCGGCGGCGACTGGATCATCACCAAGCCCGACCACTGGATCTTCGAAGGCACCGGGGTCAAGAAGGGCAACATGATCCCCGGCCTGATCGGCTGGGAGTATCACGGCGATCCGCCGCCGATCGAAGGCCTGGAAGTCGTCGCCAGCGGCACCGCCTGGCAAGGCGGCGTCAACCCGCAGCAGTGGACGGCCACCATCTACCCGGGGCCCAAGGGCAACTTCGTCTTCAACGCGGCCACCATCTTCTGGGCCCAGGGGCTCAGCTCGCCGCCGGGCCACACGCTGCCCTGGTCGCACTGGAGCCGCCCGCACGGTCCCGACGAGCGCGTGCAGCAGATCACGCACAACCTGCTGCGGCGTGCCCTCTCGTAAGGGGGAAGCAAGCCCCCAAGGCATTGCGTACCAACCTGGGGACCGCACCCCAGCGGCCCCAGGTTTACCCTGCGCAATCGCTACGCCCCGCTGAATGCGTTGCGCTCGGATGACGGCGAAGCTGCGCGCCCCCACCGGCGCTGCTGTTGCACCGTGGAACACCGCCTTATAATCGGCTTGGTATTGTTTTCCGCGGCGGTGCGGAGGTCGACCTGAAACGCGCCGCCCCCCGTGCCGACCGATTGCGCCTCTGGCCCCGCGGCTCGCCCGGTACTGTGGCCGTGGCCGCAGATGGCTGCGGCGGCAACCAGGTTGCTACCACCATGTCAGGCTCGTTACGAGGGCATTTTCTGATCGCTGGTCAACGGTTACGCGATCCGAACTTCTTTCGGACCGCGGTGCTCATGCTCGAACACAACGAGCACGGGGCGATGGGCCTGATCGTCAATCGCCCCACGCCGGTGCCTGTCGCCAAGGCACTTCAGAACCACCTGTCGCTGCCCGACTGCGACGCCAAAGTTTTCCAAGGCGGCCCGGTGGAACCGGCGGCCCTCTTCATTCTGCACAACGACCGGCTGGTGGATCCCGACGCCCGGATGGTCGTGCCCGACGTGTACATCGGCAGCAGTGCCGAAGCGTTCACACGTGTGATCGAAGCCGCGGCCGAGAACCACCTCACGCGTTACATCATCTGCGCTGGCTGCGCCGGATGGGGACCGGGCCAGCTTGAAGGCGAGCTGTCGCGCAACGACTGGCTCACCATCCCGGCCACGGCCGATACCGTGTTCGCCGACGACCCGCACAGCCTGTGGGAAGAACTGTTCAAGCAGGCCCTGGCCGCCCGCCGCCTACTCCCGCACGTAGAAGGCAATCCGGAGTGGAACTAGGGCGGCACGTTTTGTGGCACGCTTTGTGACGGTGCGCTTCGCGAACCTCGCATGATACGTGAGCAAAGCGCGGCTCAGCAGAACCGTGGCACGCAGAAGGTGCACCTCGGCGCTCGCGCTAGATCTGGTAGTTCAGCTCTTGCGCCAGTTCGTTGCCGGTGGAGCGCATCCGCAGTTGCGGCTTCTCGAGCGTTACGGTGGTGTGCGGCGGCACGCTGCGGGTAAGCCACACGTTGGCCCCGATCACCGAGTCGTGCCCAATCACGGTGTTGCCGCCCAGGATGGTCGCGTTGGCGTAGATCACCACGCGGTCTTCGATCGTCGGGTGGCGTTTCTCGCCGCGGATCAGGTGGCCATCGCCGTCGGTGGGGAAGCTGAGCGCACCCAGCGTCACGCTCTGGTAGATCTTCACATAGTTGCCGATCTCGCAGGTCTGGCCGATCACCACGCCGGTGCCGTGGTCAATGAAGAAGTGATGCCCGATCTTCGCGCCGGGGTGGATGTCGATGCCCGTCCGACGATGGGCGCACTCGGTCATAATCCGCGGGATCAGCGGCACGTCCATTTCGTACAGCAGGTGGGCCAGCCGGTAGATGGTCACGGCTTCCACGCCTGGATAGCTGAAGATGATCTCGTGCAGTCCGCTGGCGGCCGGGTCGCCGTCGTAGGCGGCCTGCACGTCCATGGCGAGGATCCGCCGCAGCTCAGGCAACTGCTCCAAGAAGTGGATGGCAATCGCCTGGCCCTTGGCTTCAAAGTCCTCGCACTCCACGTCGTACGGGTCAATGGCCCCGGCTTCGTGGCGCAAAGCCCGGGCAATCTGGGCGGTGAGTCGATCGTGCAGGCGGTCGATCAAATCGCCCACGTAGTAATTCACATTGCCCAGGTGCAACCCCTCGCGACGCTGGTAGCCGGGATAGAGCACCTCTTTGAGGTCCTCGATGATCTGGATCACCGCTTCCTTGCTGGGCAGCGGGCAATGGCCCAGATGGTTGATCGTACCCACCTCTTTGTAGGTCTTCACCAGGCGGTCGGTGAGCTGGGGAAGCTGCTCTTTCAGGCGAACGTCGGATGCCATGTCAGGCGGCTCCGTACTGGGGGCGCGGCGAAAGTACCGCGACCGGGAAGAAACTGGCGACCGCCACCAGAGAAACAGCGGCCGCGAAACCACGTACACCTACCGGCAAATGGGGACTAACAACACCGGGCCCGCTGCGAGCCGGTGCGGAAGAAGTAAGCCGGGTGCGTGGTGTTCATGACAATCGGGCCCCCTGGAGCAGGCGTGGTGGATCGATCAACAAATCAGGGCGCCGCAGGTGAAGGACGGCCGGCAGGCCCGTCGGCCGGGTCTCACCAGCTTACCCAGGCGACGGAACCGCGACAGTTTAGCGATGCTAATGCCGTATGGTAGGCGGCAGCGACAGCTTAGGCAAGCGACTGCCACATGAGCGCGGCGCCGACTCTTCATCGTTCTTCGGTTCTAGCGGTCGGTGCAATGCAATCGAAAATGCCGACGCTGCCGGGTACTGCACCCGGAGCTACCCCCTTAGGCGTGCAAGCGTCGCGCCGCGACTTCGAGGAACCGCCGCCCGGGTGCCGCCTCCTCACGGGGACCGCTGCCAACAACCAGCTAGCGGGTGGGCCGCGGCGGCAAAGCGCATCTGCCGACGCTTGCTTCGCTTGTGTGCCGCGAATCGCGCCAGGCAAATTCCAGTTCGCCCTGCCGCGTACCCGAAACCTCCATGAACATGGGCAGGCGCGCCGCCGAACCAGCGGCATGTCGGCAGCGCCGGCGCGGCGTTCGGGTAGCCAATGCGGAAGAGCAGCGTTGGGGGTTCACTCGCTTTCCAACCTTATGCCTTTTCCGTACGATGACAGCCGGCGCAGCTTCCTGGGGAGTAGCCACTGCAATGGCCGCTGGGTGGTGGCGCCGCGAAAGGCGCAAGCGCTGGTTGACGTGGTTGCCGGGCTGTGAGCGCGATGCGCCAACGCCTCCCCTCGAACACGCCCGAATGAAGGAAAGGAGTGGCCCGTTGACGGCCTTCGTCGATTTACTCGCTTCGCAGGTGCGCCAGCGGCGTACGCCGGCTTTGGTGGGGCTGGACCCGCGGCTGGAGCAGATGCCGGAAAACCTGGCCCGGCTCGCCGTGAAAGGCAACGCCGAGGCCGTTTCCAGCGCGTATTTGCAGTTCTGCTGCGGCGTGATTGACGTGGTGGCCCCGCTGGTGGCCGCCGTCAAACCGCAGGCGGCCTTCTTCGAACACTGCGGCCCGCAAGGCATGGCGGCCCTGTACCACGTAATGCAGTACGCACGGGAGTCAGGCCTGCTGGTCATCCTCGACGGCAAGCGCAACGACATCGGCTCGACGGCTTCCGCCTACGCCACGGCCTACCTGGGCCGCGACGGGAGTGCCTGGGGGGCCGACGCTTTGACGGTGAGCCCGTACCTGGGCGATGACTCCCTCGAACCGTTTGTGAAGGCGGCCACCACCCGCGACGCCGGCATCTTTGTGCTGGTGAAAACCTCCAACCCGGGCGGTGGCTTGTTCCAGGACCTGAAGGTCGGCGACCAGCCGGTGTACCGCTACGTGGCGCAGCATGTTGAAGGGCTTGCCGCGCGTACCTCCGGTGAGTGCGGCTACGGCGCCGTGGGTGCCGTGGTGGGCGCGACCTATCCCGAGCAGCTCGCCGAGCTCCGCGAAGTGATGCCCCACACCTGGTTCCTGGTGCCCGGCTTTGGCAGCCAAGGCGGCAAGGCGACCGACGTGGCCGCCGCCTTCGACTCCAACGGCCTGGGGGCGATCATCAACAGCTCGCGCGACATCATCTTTGCCCACTCGCGGCCGGAGTACGCCAAGTTCGGCGCGGCCCGCTGGCAAGAAGCGGTCGAAGCTGCCACGCTGGACATGATCGAACAGCTCCGCGCGGATACGCCGGCCGGCAACCTGTAAACGGCAGGCCTGCCAGGCTAGCGATCCCCCGAACCAACGCGAATCACAGCAACAGCCTGGACCTGGAAGGGCCAGGCTGTTGCTTTGCGCGAACGACTCGGCTGCTACCGTCCACCACTACGGCGGGGCGTGCGCCCAAGGGCATCGCATTTCAGCCGCGCATTGGATCCCATAAATCACGGGCGGTACACGGTTTACGACAACTGCACGTCGTTTGTGGGCCACGCCACAGTTTTGTCTTTTCAGCAGGCGCATAATGGGCCGTCCTGCCTGGGGCCAGTAGCCGGGTGGCGCGTCAGTAGCGTTCACCGCCGCGCGCTGGCCGCTTCCGTTGACCATGCCCCCGCCACGACTAGAATGGGCACCTGATTTTGCCCAACTATTGACACCTAGGAAGGTTACGCATGCTCGATATCGCGTGGTCCGCTGTCCTGCCCACTCGGTTTCTGCCCCGGCTTGCGGCCGCATCGACGGCGCGCCCTGCAACCGCCTGCCAACCCGCCGCAACGTCGCGCGGACGGCACATCCGGATGGCGGTTGGGTTCGCACTGGCCGCTCTGCTGATCACGGCCGGGCTGGGCACCGCGCAGGCGGCCGACAGCAACGCCCCGCTGACCGTTTCGGCCACGTATCAACCGGGCGAGGGCAACCAAGGCACGCTGGTGGTCACCATAACGATTCACCGGCCGTGGCATATCTACTCGATCACTCAGCCGGCGGGCGGCCCCATTCCGACCAAAATCGAGGTCGCCGTGCCGCCTGGCGTGAAGATCGGCCCGTTCACCGCGCTGACCAAGCCGGAGGTGCACTTCGACAACGTGTTTGAAATGAATGTCGAAGTTCATCACGCCAAGGCGGTGTGGTCCGCTCCGGTAACATTCACCGACGCCAAGAGTGCCCGGCTCACCGGCACGGTCACTGCCCAGGCATGCAAGATCGGAGCCTGCCTGCCGCCCAAGCCGTATCCGTTTGCAGTTGAGATTTCATCCAAGTAGAACCATACGTTAGGTGGGTATGGCTGCCACCGGAGGGGCCTGCCCGCTCACGCCAACATGGGATCGCGATGGCTCGCCCTCCTGCCGGCGCGCCAGCCACAGCATCGCTGCGATGCATGCATTGTCGTTAACGCGCCACGCCGCGTACCTTCCAGCCGCCGCAGCGTGCGGCCGACAGAAGAAGTAGCCCACAAGATCCCCGACAACGATCGACCACCGCGGCCCTGTTGCTGCCGCCGATGTGGCCAACTGGACTTCGCGGCGGATGTCCCCATAAGTACCTTAGGAGCCGGTTGCAAGTGCCCCACTGGCGGCCTCTCCCCCGTTGATCGAACAAGGCCCTCTACCTGGCCGGGCAACACGCCCGCAGCAGCGAGGATATCCGATGAACCGACGCTCCCCCGCCTTGGCTAATGTCTTCCGCCTGCTGGCAGCCGCGTCGTTGGTGATGCTGGCCCAGGGCGTGCTGCCAATAGCCGGTACCTCGCCCGCCTTGGCCCAGAACAACTTCCAGGATTTCCTGGGCGGCGCCGGCGGTTTCGGCGATCCGTTGGGCAAACCCGACGTGAACCCGGTGACGATACAGGCCCGGTTCACTCCGCCCGCCGGCGGCAAGCCGGGCCTGTTGACGGTGGAAGCGACCATCACTCCCGGCTCGTGGATCTATTCGATCACGCAGCCGCCCGGCGGTCCGATGGCGTCCAAGTTTGTCATCACGCCTTCGCCGGAATACCAGGTTGGCCCGTTCCAGGCGGTGACGCCGCCCAAGTCGGCGCACGACAGCATCTTCAACACCACGGTCGAAAAGCACGAAGGCACGGCCGTATGGACGGCCCCGGTGACGTTTGCCCCCGGCATCGATCCGGCGAATGTCGAGATTCGCGGCGCCCTCAACGCGCAGGTTTGCACCGCGAGCAACTGCCTGCCCTCCAGCGACTTTGGCTTTGTAGCCAAGGCCGATCAGCAATCAAGCGCCGCCTATCGGGCGGAGCGCACGCATACGGAGATCTCGGGCGAGGTCTGGCCCGCCGTGGTGCAGCCCGGCGGCACCGTCCGTCTGACGCTGACGGCCACGCCCGACCGGCTGTGGCACGTGTACGCCCTGGCGGCGCCGGGCCGCGAGAACAAGACCGCCAAACCGACGGTGATCGTCGTCGACGGCCAGGTAACGCCGTGGAGCAAGTCGGCGCCGACCACTGACTCGCCGATCGTCGAAAAAGGCGGCGACTACTACCACGAAGGCCCCGTCACCTGGACGGTGGAACTGCAGGTGCCGAAGGACGCCCCGGCTGGCGCCTATGTGATTACCGGCGGCATCGGCTACCAGGCTTGCAAGTTGGGCACGTGCGACACGCCGCAAGGCGCGACGTTCGACGCCACCATCGAGGTCGGCAACCAAACCGTGGATGAGACCGTGCCGCTCTCGTTCCGCGCGGCTTCGTACGGTTCGGTGGAGCAGAAGGTGCTGGCCCTGGCGACCACGTCGGGCTCGACCAAGGTGGCCTCGTCGCTGTGGGTGATGCTGGCTTCGGCCCTGCTGGGCGGGTTCATCCTGAACTTCATGCCCTGCGTGCTGCCGGTGATCGGCATCAAGATCCTCTCCGTGGTTGAGAAGGCCCACCACGATCGCCGCGAGATCTTCTGGCTCAACTTCTGGTACGTGGTCGGCATGCTGCTGGTGTTCTTCCTGCTGGCATCGCTGGCCGTGTTCGCCAACCTGGGGTGGGGCGAACACTTCCAGAACACCTGGTTCAACATCGCCATGGCCGCGTTGGTGTGGACCATGGCCCTGAGCTTCCTGGGCGTGTGGGAGATTCCGCTGCCGGGCTTTGCCGGTGGGCAAACGGCCAACGAGCTCCAGCAGAAGGAAGGCATCAGCGGCGCGATCTCACGCGGCATCTTCACCACGGTCCTGGCCACGCCGTGCAGCGGCCCGTTCCTGGGGGCCGTGTTCGGCTTCACGCTCAAACAACCGCCCTGGGTGACGTACGCCATTTTCGGCTGCGTGGGCCTGGGCATGGCGCTGCCGTACATCGTGATGGGCCTGTTCCCGGGCCTCGTCCGCTGGCTGCCCAAGCCGGGCGCGTGGATGGAAACCTTCAAACAGGTGATGGGCTTCGTCCTGTTGGGGACGGTGGTTTACCTGTTCACCTTCATCGGCAGCGATTACTTCGTGCAGACGTTCGGCTTACTGGTGGCCCTCTGGGCGGCCTGCTGGTGGATCGGCCGCACGCCGTTGACGGCCACGCTGCGCGAACGGCTCGAAGCCTACGCCGCCGGCGTGATCGTGGCCGGCGGTGCCGCCATCCTGCTATTCGGCAACCTGTTCTCAGGGCACCCGTTGCCTTGGGAACCGTTCTCTGTCGCGCGGCTTGAGCAACTCAAGGCCGAAGGCAAGACCGTGCTGATCGACTTCACGGCCGATTGGTGCCCGACCTGCAAGGTGAACCTGGCCACAGCCTTGAACACTAAGGACGTGAAGGACGCGGTCGAAGCCGGCGGCGTGGTCACGCTGCTGGCCGACTGGACGAAGGAATCGCCCGAGATCAAACAGTTCCTCAACGAGCACGACCAGAACTCGATTCCGTTCCTGGTGATCTATCCGGCGAAGGATCCCAATAACCCGATCCGCCTGCCCGACATGGTGACCAAGAGCCAGGTGCTGGAAGCGCTCGAACAGGCGGGCCCCTCGCTGCCGGCGGCG
Source organism: uncultured Planctomycetales bacterium (assembly GCA_937927735.1). Taxonomy (GTDB): domain Bacteria; phylum Planctomycetota; class Planctomycetia; order Pirellulales; family S012-138; genus CALBRZ01. The sequence goes on along the minus strand of CALBRZ010000022.1, from coordinate 57,950 downwards.
AACACTTCACCGCAAGTCATCGGCAGCCAGCCCAGCGCGCCGGCCGGCCAACGCACCTCCGGGTTAACTCCCGCGGGCACCAGCCGCGATTCGTAACGCAGCGTGTCCAGCCGCAAGACCGGATGCTTGGCTCCGGTAACGGGACGGTCACATCCGCAAAACTGGCCCCCTCGGTACTGAGGACCATGGCGCCAGCCAGCAATGAATCACGCCGATTCGCTGCGTGTGAGCGCATACGCTACTTGCTGGCCGTGGCCCGTTTGGCGGCCTCTTGGTCATACAGTTGGCGCAGGCGGGCCAGCAGCGCGTCGGCCGTGTAGATGCGGCCGGTAGGCTTATTGAAGTCGTGGCCGGTCGGAGTGTTCGATAGCTGCAAGCCCAGGTTTCGCCCGCCCGGCGTGCGGGTCATGTAATCGATCATCTTCCAGCCTTCGGGGCCGCGAATCAGGGCCAGCACCGTCTCGCGGCCCTGCGGCATGGCGGTGAGCCGATCCAGGCGATCGTAAGCCCCGGGGTCGCGCTTGATGTGTTTCATGAACTCGCGGCCCTTGGGCGTCCGCAGGCTGCGGGGCAGAAACGATTCGTCGGGCAGCGAGGCTTTCACCAACTGCTCGCGGCCGGGCACCTGCCAACCCAGCGCCGTCACGGCATCCAAGGCGGCTTGCACCTGCGAGCGCGTGATGATGTCGCCAGGCTGATACTCGCTTTCGGTCTGGAAGTGCCGCGCAAGTACGGTTTCGATCGTCTCCCACGCAGGAAGCTGCCGATCCTTGCACGCGGCCACCGCGTCCGCGGAGCTACCAGCCCCCAGAACCATTGCGATGCAAAGCGCCAGGCTGCTGCGGCAGAAGAGGTGCAGAGTGGCCATCGTCAAACGTGCTCCTTGACGCCCCGGTGGGGCAAGTCACATTTCACGGTGCAAGTCATTGTGCAAACGTAGCATGCTGCCGGCCCGCAGCGACCTTTCTGCGGCCTGCGCGTTACGACCAGCCAATACCGGATCGACCGTCCGGCACTCTGGTGGGCAACCTTTGCCGGTTTGACCGATCCGCCCGAATGGGCAGATAATGAACCATAGACCATTCTTGCCGGTCGTGGCGTCTGCCGCGGCAACTCGTACTCGCAGGAGGGAACGCAGCATGGCTCACCGCACTGCAACCGAACTGGCGTCGCAGCACTGCAAACCGTGTGAAGGCGGCGTCCAGCCGTACACGGCCGAGGAAGCCCAGCAGCAGCTCCAGGAAGTGCCCCAGTGGCGTCTCACGCACGACGGCAAGCGCATCCGCCGCGACTGGAAGGCCAAAGACTTTGAAGCCGCGTTCGACTTCTTGGGACGCGTGGCACAGGTCGCCGAGCTGGAAGGGCATCACCCCGACCTGCACCTGGAAGGCTACCGCAACGTGTGGATCGAATTGACCACGCACGCCATCGGCGGCTTGTCCGAGAACGACTTCATCCTGGCGGCCAAGATCGACCAGTTGCCGATCGAGCTCAAATCGTAACGTTGGCCGCGGAGTCCTTCGTCCGCGTTCCCCGGCATTCACCTTCAGCGAGGTATTCCGCACGATGAAGATGGCTGTCGCTCGTCGCCGTTGGCCCGCCGTGTTGCTGGGGCTGCTGGCGACGCCCATCGCTGCCCTGCTCCAGGCTTCGCCCGCGACCGCAGAGAACTGGCCCAATTGGCGCGGGCCCAACTACGACAGCACCAGCCAGGAGACAGGCCTGCCGCTGTATTGGAGCGATAACTCCGGCATCGTGTGGAAAACGGCCTTGCCGGGCGAAGGCGCCAGCACGCCGGCCATCTGGGGCGATGCCGTTTTTGTCACGGCTCAAGACGACAACAAGCTGCTGCTTCTGCGGCTGGATAAGGCCACCGGCCGCATTGTCTGGACGCGGCAAGTCGGCACTTCCGAAGGCACCGTGCGGCAAGCCGAGCGTGGCCGCCAGAAGTTCCACCGGCTGCACAACGAGGCCAGTCCCTCGCCCGTGACCGATGGCGAGATCGTAGTCGCTCACTTCGGCAACGGCGACCTGGCCGCTTACGACTTCGACGGCAACCAGCTCTGGAAACGCAACCTACAAGACGACCACGGGCCGTACTCCGTGTGGTGGGGCCACGCCAACAGCCCCGTGATTTATCGCGACCTGGTGATCGTGGTCTGCATGCAGGATCCGCTCGACGACTTGCAGACCGAGCCGGCCAAGAGCTACCTGGAGGCGTACAACAAGCGCAATGGCCGCGTCCGCTGGACCACGCCGCGAATGACGGGCGCTAAGGCCGAATCGGCCGATTCGTACACCACGCCCGTGCTGCGGAGCACACCCCGGGGCGATGAGCTGATCGTGATGGGCGGCAATCAACTGGATGCCTACGACCCGGCCACCGGCGAGCAGCTTTGGTGGATGGAAGGGCTGCAAGGCGGGCGGACCATCACCGGACCGACCATCGCCGGGCCGTATGTGTTTGCCACGCGCGGTATGCGCGGGCCGACCTTCGCGGTGGACATCGGCAAGGCCGCAGGCAAGCTCGATCGCCGGCACCTGGTCTGGCAGGAAGAAGGCGCCACGCCCGACAGTTGCTCGCCCGTGGCGTGGAACGATCTGATCTTCACCATCACCGACAACGGCATTGCCAAGTGCCTCGACGCCCGCACCGGCGGCGTCAAATGGCGACAACGGCTCAAAGGCGAGTACAAAGCGTCGCCCATCGCCGTGGAAGGCCGAATCTACTTCCTCAACCAGCAGGGGCTGTGCACGATTGTGTCGGCCCAACTGGGGTTCAACAAGCTGGCCGAGAACCAGCTCAACGACGAAACGCTGGCTTCGCCGGCCATCTCCGACGGCAAGCTGTTCATCCGCGGCAAGAAGTACCTGTACTGCATCAGCAAGTAGCCGCGACGGAAACAGGCAGCGTTTACCTACCCGGCCGCGGCCAGCGGCGTAGCGGCCGGAGTGCCGATCAGTTCGCGCACTTCCGAGGCCAAAAAGATCGAGCCGGTGGCGCAGATCAGATCTTCCTCCGTCGCTTGCGACTGCGCCTGGTTCCAAGCCGCCGCAGGAGTTTCGCAGAGCGCGATCGTCGACGGCTCGCAGCCCACCTCGGCCGCGATGTTCGCCAGTTCCTCGATCGGCACGCCCCGCGGATTGTTCTGAAACCGCGTGAGGATGATGCGGTCGAACCACGGCGCCAGCTCGCGCAACATGCCGGCGGCGTCCTTGTCGCGGCTGGTGCCAAAGATCAGCCACTTGCGCTGGGCCGCGGTATGCGTGGCCAGCGTGTCGCGCAGTGCGGCGGCCGAAGCCACGTTGTGGGCCGCGTCGATCACCACCAGCGGGCGCTGCCGCAACACTTCGAATCGGGCAGGCCAACGCACTTGGGAAAGCCCGCGTTGCAAAGCTTCGGCCGGGATTCGCCAACCGCTTGCCCGCAGCCGGGCAAGAATAGCGGCGGCTATCGCGGCATTCGCGGCTTGGTGCCGCCCTAGCAGTCCCAGTTCCCATGGCTGCCGGCAAAAGTCCTCCGGCAAAACCGCGCCGGTCAGTCGAACAGCGCCGTGCTGCTGCTCACCGGCCGGCGACAGGTACTCACCGCTGAAGTCGACGCCGGCTTCCCAGAGCGGAGCCTGATGCTCGGCACAAACGGCGCGGATCACCTCGCGCGGTTCGTCGTCGATCACGCCGCTGATGACCGGCACGCCCGCCTTGATGATGCCGGCCTTCTCGGCCGCAATCGAAGCCAGGGTGTTCCCCAGCAGCCGGGTGTGATCGAAGCTGATCGTGGTAATGGCGGCGACGGTGGGCTGGCACACGTTGGTGCTATCGAGCCGGCCGCCCAGGCCCACTTCGACCACGGCCACGTCGGCACCACTTTGAGCAAAGTGCAGGAACGCCAGCGCCGTGGTCAGCTCGAAGAAGGTGAGCGCCGCCCCGCCTTCCATCGTCTCGGCGGCAGCGCGCACTTGCTGGACCAGGCTCACAAATTGCTCGGCCGAACACTCGGCACCATCCACGGTGAAGCGTTCTTCCACGCGGTTCAAGTGCGGCGAGGTGCACAGCCCGGTGCGGTAACCGGCGGCCGTGAGCGTGGACGCGGTGAACGCGGCGGTGGAGCCTTTGCCCTTGGTGCCGGCGATATGCACGACCGGCACCTTCAGGTGCGGGTCGCCCAGGCGGGCGAGCAGTTGCCGCATGGGCGCCAGGCGGAAGCTGTCGGGCCGGGCCGACTCGGGCGGCTTGCGCTCGTAGTTCACCCGGTCGAAAAGAAATCGCAGCGCGTCGTCACGCTCCATGTTGAACTCTTTCGCTCCTGCCGCGACCGCGGCGGCCGCACCGGCTTCCCTAGCGATGGTTTGGGCCGCGCGGCGGGGGAGCCAAGTGCTCAACGGGTAGGGGCGGCGGCCAGTGCAAAGCCCCACCCAGCATGCAGCGCGCACACGTCGGCTGCCAGGCGGCTTCACACGCCGGTTTTTGCAGTCTACCCCGCAGCGGGTGACTTGTCGCGGGGGGCACGCAAATGGCCCCGCCGGTCGCTGCGGTCCGCCCCTTCGCGGCGGCTACGGCAGCGGAGGCCCAATCCGCAGGTTGCGGAACCACACTTCCTCGCTGTGGTTCTGCAGCCCCAAGTAGCCGTTGGTAAGCCGGTTCGCCAGCTCGGGGAAGGCGTCGGCGTCGGCATCGACGATCACCACGCCGTTGAGCGTGACACGGTACCGGGTGCCGCGGCAGTCGATCTCCATGCTGTTCCACTGCCCCGCCTCACGGCCGACACGCTGGGTGCTGGGAGCGATCGCGTAGACACTGCCGCAGTACTGATAGTCCTTGAGGTTCTTGTAGCGGGGCGACTGGTCGTCGAGGATCTGGATCTCGACGCCGGCCTCCTGCTGGTTGGCCTCCCGGCCACGGTGATCGCCGTTCTTGGGCACCCGGACATAGACGCCCGAGTTGCCGCCAGGCAGCAGCTTGTATTCAAGCCGCAGGTTGAAGTCGCCGTACTGTTCGCTGCTGCGCAGCCAGGGGCCCTTCTTGCCGTTGCACACCAGCAGGCCATCCTCGACGCTCCAGCAACTGGCCTCGGTGCCGGCGCCTGGCTCCCAGCCGGTGAGATCGCGGCCGTTGAACATCGAGCGGTGCGTCAGCTCGGTCACGGTCAGGTCGCGGAACGCCACCGGGCCACCCTCAGCGACTTGCGCCTGCAAGCCTAGGTGCCCGGCCGACAGCTTCACGCCGCTGGCCTTCCAGGCCTGCTCGCCGTTGATCTCCAGGCTGACCTGGTCGCCGGCCGCACTCAGACGGAGCGTGTTCCACTGGCCGGGCTTCACCAGGTCGGGCCGGGCCTTGGCGCCCTTGAGCCCGGCGACCGCGCCTTCCTCTCCTCGCTTCAGGCTGACCACGTACCGGGTGGTTTCCGCCTGATCCGGCTTGACCAGGTCGGCCCCAAACACGATGCCGGCGGCGTGGCCCTGCTCCTTGAGCGGCTTCCATTTCAGTTCCAGCACGAAGTCGCCGTAGCGGTGATCGGTACGCAGGACACCGCTGCCGCCTGCCAGCTTGAGCGTGCCATCGACGACTTGCGCCTCGCAGCCGTTGGCGTGCCAGCCGTACAGGTTCTCGCCGTTGAACAGGCTCACGGTGAAGCCGGCGGCCTTGTCCTTGCCGGGCGCCTCGGCCACGGCAGCCGTCGCACTGACAAGCCACACGGCAGGCAGCATCAAAGCAGCGATCAAGACCGGCAGAGAGCATCGCATCGAAACGGTTCCTCTACGGCAGGACGTACTGGCAGCAGGGAGGTTGGACACTTGGGCAGGAAGGCCCCCCGCCTGATGCGGCGAGGATTGCTGCCATCATAGCGAGCCCCAAGCTGCCGTTCCGCAAAAAAGTGCCCCGGGGCATCCGCCAGCCAAGACGTAGAGCGTGCCCCTGAACGCCAGATCGATAGCGGCCAAGTGTAATTGCCGGCCGGGCCGAATCAATTGCCGGAGGGCAGGACAGCCAGCACCTTTTCCACCTCGCGCATCATTGTCACGTCCTCGCGGGTGGCGATGATCAGGATGCGGCCGGACGAGGCTTCCGTCGCGATGTCGGCATCGGGTTTGGACGAAAGATTAGCCTGGGGATCGAGTTCCAGCCCCAGGCATTGCAGCCCCTGGCAGACGGCCTCGCGAATGGCCGCGGCGTGTTCGCCCACGCCCGCGGTAAACACCAGGGCATCAATCCCGCCCATGGTCACGGCGAACGCCCCCACGGCCTGTCGGATGCGCCGCGTATAGATGGCCAGGGCCAGTGTTGCCCGGTCGTTGCCCTCGGCGGCAGCCGCCAGAATCTCCCGCATATCGGCCGAAAAGCCCGTGATTCCCCGCAGCCCCGACTGGCGGTTAAGGGCCTTATCCAACTGCTCGGCGGTCAGACCGTGCTTCTGCTGGACGTGCAGCAGCACGCCGGGGTCTACGTTGCCGCAGCGCGTGGCCATCATCAGGCCTTCCAGCGGCGTGAAGCCCATGGTGGTATCGATCGACTTGCCGCCCGCCACGGCCGCGGCCGAACAGCCGTGGCCCAGGTGGCAGATCACCAGCCTGGGCCACGTATCCGGTTTGTCCGCTCGTGCGCGGCTCGCCAACATCTCAGCCGCCCGACGCGCGCAGTACGCGTGGCTCAGGCCGTGAAAGCCATAGCGCCGGATGCCCCATTCCTTGTGCCAGTCGTAGGGCAACGGGTAGACGTAGGCTTCCTCGGCCAGCGTGGCGTGAAAGGCCGTATCGAACACCGCGATATGCGGCAGATGCGGCAATTCGGCCTGCGCCGCTGCCATCGCTTCCAGAGCGGAAGGATTGTGCAGCGGCGCAAGTTCCACCGTCTGAGCGATTCGGGCCTGGACCTCGGGCGTAATGCGCACCGAGTCGGTGAACGGCCCGCCGTGCACCACCCGGTGGCCGATCGCCATCAGGTCGGTCTCGGCGGCAATCGCTGCCGGCTCAACGTGCTCCAGATCGTGCAGCACGCGGCGCACGGCCTGGGTTTGCCCGCGCCACGGCACCTGCTCGCGGAGCGAGGGACCACCGCTGCGATGATATTCGTAGTGCGTGGTTTCGCCCGCCCAGTCGGCCAGCGCCTGCGCGATGACCTCGCCGGTGCCGCGCCGCATGAGCGAACACTTCAGGCTGCTGGAGCCTGCGTTGAGAAGCAACACGTTCATCGATTGGCCCGTTGCACAACAAAGGGGAAGGCGGGCTGATGGCCTACACGTTATCGCCCTCGGTCGAGGTGCGTGCAACCGGCCCGGCGCCCGAGTGCGACCACTGCCAGCCGCGGACCGCGGGCATATCGTCGCCTGTTTCGCGGATGTAGTGCTTGTGCTCGATCAGCATCTCGGTGATCCACTGCTTGATGTAGGCAGCCCGCGATCCCAGTTGCGGCAACCGGTCGATCACGTCGCCCACCAGGTGGAAGCGGTCCAGGTCGTTGAGCACGACCATGTCGAACGGCGTGGTCGTGGTGCCTTCTTCCTTGTAGCCGCGGACGTGCAGGTTCTTGTGGTTGGTCCGCCGGTACGTCAGCCGATGGATCAGCCACGGGTAGCCGTGGAAGGCGAAGATGATCGGCTTGTTGGTTGTGAACAGGGCGTCGAAGTCGCGGTCCGACATGGCGTGCGGATGCTCATTGGGCGAGGCCAGCCGCATCAGGTCGACCACGTTGATCACGCGGACCTTCAGCTCCGGCAGTTGTTTGCGGAGCAGGTCGGCCGCCGCCAGGGTTTCCAGCGTGGGCACGTCGCCGCAACAGGCCAGCACGACGTCGGGTTCCGAGCCCTTGTCGTTGCTGGCCCACTCCCAGATGCTGACACCGGCCGTGCAATGCTTGACGGCCTGGTCCATGTTCAGCCACTGGGGCGAGGGCTGCTTGCCGGCCACGATCACGTTCACGTAGTTGCGGCTGCGCAGGCAGTGATCGGTCACGCTCAACAAGCAGTTGGCATCGGGCGGCAGGTATACGCGCACCACCTCGGGCTTCTTGTTGACCACGTGATCGATGAAGCCGGGATCCTGATGGCTGAAGCCGTTGTGGTCCTGCCGCCACACGTGCGAGCTGAGCAGGTAATTGAGCGACGCGATCGGAGCCCGCCAGGGGATGTCGTTGCACACCTTCAACCACTTGGCGTGTTGGTTGAACATCGAGTCGACAATGTGGATGAACGCCTCGTAGCACGAGAAGAACCCGTGCCGGCCCGTCAGCAGGTAGCCTTCCAGCCAGCCCTGGCACTGGTGCTCGCTGAGCACTTCCATCACGCGGCCATCGGGGCTGAGCTTGTCGTCGTCCGGGTAGATCTCGCCCATGAAGCAGCGGGTCGTGACCTCCAGGATGTCCTGCCAGCGGTTGGAGTTGTTCTCGTCCGGGCTGAAGATCCGGAAGTTCTTGCTCTCCAGGTTGGCCTTCATCACGTCGCGGAGGAACTTGCCCATCACGCGGGTGGCCTCGGCCGTGACCGAGCCGGGGCTGGGTACCGGCACCGCGTACTTGCGGAAGTCGGGCAACCGCAGGTCGCGCAGCAGCAGACCGCCGTTGGCGTGCGGGTTGGCGCTCATGCGGCGATTGCCCTTGGGCGCCAGCTCGGCGTACTCGGGGCGCAACCGGCCCGTCTCGTCGAACAGCTCCTCGGGCCGGTAGCTCTTCATCCAGGCTTCGAGGATCTTGATGTGCTCCTCGCTCTCCATGTCGCCCATGGGCACCTGGTGGCTGCGCCAGTAGTCCTCGCACTTCTTGCCGTCGATCTCCTTGGGGCAAGTCCAGCCCTTGGGTGTGCGGAACACGATCATCGGCCACTTGGGCCGCTTGAGGTTGCCGTTGACGCGGGCGTCGTGCCAGATCTCCTTGATGCGGGCAATCACCGTATCGAGCGTGGCGGCCAGTTGCTGGTGCACGTCCTCAGGCTCGTGCCCTTCGACAAAGTGCGGCTCGTAGCCCATCCCCTCGAAGTACTTTTGCAGTTCCTCGCGCGGAATCCGGGCCAGGAAGCACGGGTTGGCGATCTTGTAGCCGTTGAGGTGCAGGATCGGCAGCACGCAGCCATCGCGGGCGGGGTTCAAGAACTTGTTGCCGTGCCAGCCGGTGGCCAGCGGGCCGGTTTCAGCCTCGCCGTCGCCCACGACGCAGGCCACGATCAAGTCGGGGTTATCGAACGCCGCGCCAAAGGCATGGCTGAGCGCGTAGCCCAACTCGCCGCCTTCGTGGATGCTGCCGGGCGTTTCGGGCGCGGCGTGGCTGGGAATGCCGCCGGGGAAGCTGAACTGTTTGAACAGCTTCTGCATCCCCTCTTCGTCTTCGCTGATGTTCGGATAGACCTCGCTGTAGGTCCGCTCCAGGTATGCCTGGGCGACCGGCGCCGGACCGCCGTGACCGGGCCCCGTGATGAAGATCATGTTGAGGTCATCGCGGCGGATGACCCGGTTGAGATGGACCCACAGGAAGTTCAGCCCCGGCGTGGTCCCCCAGTGGCCCAGCAGCCGCGGCTTGATATGCTCGCGCTTGAGCGGCTCGCGCAACAGGGGGTTGGCTAGCAGATAGATCTGTCCCACGGAGAGATAATTCGACGCTCTCCAGTAGCCGTCGATCAACCGCAGTTCTTCGGCGGATAGCGGCCCCTTGGCCTTGGCGCTCTTGGACCGTTGTTGCACTTGGCTGTCGACCGTGGTCATCGATCCATCTCCTTCTCTTTTCGAGGGATTCCTGCTCAGAGGGGCGGCGGGGGTGCCGACCAGGACGCGCGAACGTTCGAGCGGCATGCCGCGATGTTCTCGACGGCCTCAGGCAATCATCGTGCCGATCTGTGGCCGCGCTCCAATTACCGTGGATATTTTCAGGCAGCGGTGTCCAAATCGAATGGTGAACCAAGCGCCAAGTCCCCGCTGCCAGGACGTGCTGAGCGGCGAAGGTGCGTGATCGAAGCGGCCTCGTGCCTGGGGTAGCGCCACCGATAGGCTATAGCTTCCCCCCACTACTGGCAATGTTTTGCTCCCGGGGAGAACCTTTGCGGGGCAAGCCCATCAAAACGGGTTGCCAGCGTGCGGCATCGCACAGCACATATGCTTCGCTCAATGAAGTGGCAGCAGCCGGACGAGCGGCTCAGTCGAGCGACGTGAGCGCCTTGACGACCTTCAGCTTCTCCTGGCTCAGGTCGATGATCTGCGGATCGTCCAAGCGGCGGTGCCGCCAGCGGGCTTCAACGATCGGCTGATCGTATGCCGGACCATTGGCGCGGATGACCTTGCCGACCATCCCATTATCCAGTTCCACGTACGAACCGATCGGGAACAACGAGATGGTGTGCAGCAGTGCCCGGACAACCGTGGAATCGAACAGGCCGGCTTTTACGTCCTGAAGCATCTTGGCCATGGCATGGTAGGGCAGCATGGCCGGACGGTGGGGGCGTTCGGAGACCAGCGCCACGTAGGCATCGGCCACGGCCCCGATCTTGGCCAGCGGGTGGATGCGTTCGGCCGTCCAGCCGCGGGGATAGCCGCTGCCGTTGCAGCGTTCGTGCATCTGGTAGACGATCATTCGCACGCCCAGCGGCACCCGGTCCATGCGTTTGTAGAGCAGGTCGGCGGCAATGATCGGGTGCCGCGTGATCTCGGCAAACTCGTATTCGCTGAGCACGCTCCGCGACAGGTGAATATCGTTGCGGAGGTACATCATGCCGGCATCGTGCACCAGGCAGCCGGTGCCCAGGTCGCGAAGCGATTCCACGTCCAGCCCCAGTGTGGCGCCCAGGGCTACCGCCAAGGTGGCCACGTTGGTGGAGTGGGCAAAGATGGAGTTGCTCTCCACCGGGTTGATGCCCATGGACACAAACAGGTCCATATCGGCAGCGGCCTGGATCAGGAAATCGTGCGAGATCTGGTGGACGGCCTCGGCGGGGATGTTCTGGCCGTCGGCCAGTTGCTGCATCAGCGATTGCAGGTGATTGGTCGACTCACGATGCGTGACCAGCACGCGCTGGATCATCGCCTCGTCGTAGCGGGTTGCCCCCCGAGGCTGGATGTTCTGGAAGTAGGGGTTTTCCGAGGGCAGCACCGCGTTGCTGGCCGGCCGGTTGATGATTTCATCCAGGTCGCTGGTCGCCTCGCGGTTCCAGTCCGTTTGCACGCCGGTCCGGTGGGGCAGGGCGTTGCGGGCGCGGCCCTTGGACGAGAACGCGGTCAGCCGCGTCCAGTCGTACTCGTCCATGGCCACGGTACGGATGCCGCGGCGGTGCAGCTCCAACAGGAATTCCTTGGTGATGGTAATGCCGGGGCCTAACAACAACCGATGCTGCGAATCGTGGATCGGCGAGCGCAGCACGGTGCCCACCTCAAGCAGCGCGAGCGGTGCGCATCTGTACATCGATCGTCCTCGGCACGCAGGAGCGCGGAGATTCACCCGGGATTATGAACCGTGCTCAACCATAGGACGCCGCTGCGGCGCTGCGCGTGGCGGTGCGCCAGCTCGCCCCCCTCGTAGACGGACCGCCTGTATCGCCGGTAACGCTCGTGCCGGGTGGGGGAGCTCCCAACCGCACTGGCCCCTGCCAGGCCCCGGCCTTTGCAAACCCTATCGCCAGCGATACATTAAAAGCTTGGTTTAATGGCGGAGCTTTACGCCGCATTGGCGCGGCTCGTGGCCTGCGGTCCCACCGCCGCGACGGGCAGGTGGCTCGCCGGTGGCGCCGCAGCACTTTTCGGGAGAAATGGGTCAATGGCATCCAGCGTTTCGGTGGATATCAAGGAACTGGTGTTGGCCAACAACACATTTGGCCCGAACGAGGTTCAGGCCATCGTCCGTGGAATCGCCGAGGACGGCGGCAATCTTCGCGCCCTGCGCGACGCCGTGCAGTCGCTGGAGCAGCGGGGGGATCTGACGCCCGCCATGAAGGTGCGGCTGGGCGTGTGCTACTACCTGCTGGGCCGTTACCCCAAGGCCGTGGAGTACCTCTCCAAGGCCGATGGCGGCGCCCTGGCCCTGTTCTACCTGGCCAAGACCTACCACGCTCAGGGCGAATACGAGAAGGCCGTGAGCCAGTACGCCTTGGCGGCCCAAGCCGGCTACGCCGCCGCCGATTGCGCCCTGGGCAAGGCCGAATCGCTCCGCTGCGGCGGCAAGGTCCAGGAATCGCTGGCCGTGCTGGATGACCTCTCCGGCCCGGTCGAGCAGACCGCCGAATACCTGTACCAGCGCGGCGCCACGATCGCCGCCATCGGTGGCAATCCCGACGAAGTCGTGGCCCTGTACGAGCGGGCAGTCCAGGCCGACGGTTCGCACCAAGGCGCGCTCTTTGGCCTGGCCCTGGAAAACGACCGCCGCGGCAACGACGAAGAAGCCATGCAGCTCTACGAGCGGGCGGCCAAGCAGCTCCCGGCTCATGTAGGCACGCTGCTGAATCTGGGCATTTTGTACGAAGACCACAACCGCTTTGAACTGGCGGCCCGCTGCTACCAGCGGATCCTGGACGACTACCCGGACCACGCCCAGGCTCGGCTGTACCTCAAGGACGCCCGGGCTTCCACCGAGCAGGATTACGACGAGGACGCCGTCCGTCGCCAGGACCGGCTCCAGCAGGTTCTCAACATCCCGGTCACCGACTTCGAGCTGTCGGTCCGCAGCCGCAACTGCCTGCAGCGGATGGGCATCCAGACGCTGGGCGATCTGACCAAGATCACCGAGCAGCAGCTGCTGGCCAGCAAGAACTTTGGCGAGACCTCGCTGATCGAGATCCGCGAGATCATGGCCTCCAAGGGCCTGCAAATCGGCCAGTTCGCCACCGAGCGGACCCAGCCGGATTACGGCATCGACACCGAAAACCTCAGCCAGGAAGAACAGGCCCTCATCAACAAGCCGGTTTCGGACCTCAACCTGTCGGTCCGTGCCCGCAAGTGCATGATCCGCCTGGGCATCCAGACCATCGGCGAGCTGATCCGCCGCACCGGCGACGAACTGCTGGAGTGCAAGAACTTCGGCGTGACCAGCTTGAACGAGGTCCGCGAGAAGCTGGCTGCCCACGGCCTGAAGCTCCGCGGCGACTGATCCGGGTGATAGCGGCCCCGATCCAGTAATGAGGGCCGCGGCTAATCACAAGCCCAATCCACAGCGGTGCCTGAGCGACACGCAAGCATAGTGACGCTCAGGCACCGTTTTTTCTTTGGCGTTTACGCACCTGGCGAAGACTGCGCCGGCTCGGCCCGCCGCGAAGCAGCGTGCGCTGGTTGAGAAATGCCGATCTGGAGCCCCCTGGCTGTGATGCTCGCCCCCGGGCGGCACTAGCGCGACCAGGGCTGCTCGTTGCCGAAGTCGATCGTGAGCTGCGGGTCGTGCTCGGCGCCGGGGTTCAGTTCCTTGTAGAGCAAGCTGGGCTGAATGTCGGCGTTGTGCTGGTACTTGCTCTTGTACTCGGTGTAGTCGCCACGAATCTCGTGGAAGAAGATCTGGCAGATCTGCACGCCGGCGTAGATCCGCACCGGCTGCACGGCGAACATCTCCAGCGTCCAGTAACCGCAGAAGCCTACGTCGCCAAAGCCGGCCGTAACGTGAACGAACAGCCCCAGGCGTCCCACGGAAGAGCGGCCTTCGATCATCGGCACATAGCCGAAGGTCTGGGTGCGTTCCACGGTGCGGCCCAAGTAGAGCTGGTTGGGCGCCAGCACCAAGCCTTCTTCGGGGATCTCCAGGCGGCGCACCCGGTTGGGCTTGCGCATGTCGAGAACCACTTCCTCGTAGGTGAGCAGCTCCCGGTGCAGCGTCAGGTTGTAGCTGTTGGGGTTGAGATTCTCCTCGCGAAACGGATCGATGTGGATCTGCTTACCCAATTCACGGCGGATTTCGTGACCCGAAAGAATCATGGGTTCGCTTCCTGATGATGCTCGCGGAAGATACTCTCAAGGAACCTGCGATGCCGGGCCCAAGGTGCCCTGCTTTCCTGGACGCGCCGTTACCGTATGCCGCGTGAAGCCGACCGGCCGCGGCCCGTGGCTTTCTTGGCCGGGCGGCTGTTGGTCTTGACGGCCGCCTTGCCCGCCTTCTTTCCCGGCGAGCGGGCCTTGGCGCCGCTGCCCTCGCTCGCCCCAGCAGTCTTAGCCGCTTTGCGCCGCGCGGTGGGCTTGATCGGCTTGCCGGCCGGCTCGTCGTCCAGCGCGCCGTACTGAACGCCGATCTTGGGGCACACGTCGTTCAGGGGACATTGGCCGCACAACGGCTTGCGGGCCGTGCAGATCCGCCGGCCGTGGTGGATCATCCGATGGCTGAAGTTCACCCACTCCGATTCGGGCAACAGCGCCATCAGGTCTTGTTCGATCTTCTCAGGCTGCGTCGCCCGGGTGAGCCCCATTCGCTTGCTGAGCCGGGCCACGTGCGTATCGACGACCACGCCCGAGGCGATGCCGAACGCGGTGCCCAACACCACATTGGCGGTCTTGCGGCCCACGCCTGCTAGCTGCACCAGGCTATCGAGATCGCGGGGCACTTCGCCGCCGTGCTTGTCGACCAGGTCGCGGCAGCATGCCCGGATATTCTTGGCTTTGCTGCGGAAGAAGCCTGTGGACTGGATCTCTTTCTCGAGATCTTCCTGCGGGGCGTCGGCCAGGGCCTTGGCGGTGGGATACTTGGCGAACAGGCCCGGCGTGACCATGTTTACCCGGGCGTCGGTACATTGCGCCGACAGGATGGTCGCGATGAGCAGTTGCAGCGGGTTTTCGTGGACCAGGGCGCACTCGGCGTCGGGATAAGTCGCCGCCAGAATCTCGACGACTTGGGCGGCGTGACGCCGGGCTTGCGGGCTTTTCATGACGGCGCGAGCTACGAGTTTGCCACGGCAGGGGGGAGACCCGCGCGTGCCGCCCCCTCCGGCGATCCCTGACGCCACAGGCAGGGCAGTCAAAAGCCAGGAGACGGCGCAGCGCTGAAGGTCTAGGGATTCTCCGGCAGCTAGCGAAGAGTGTCAAGCATAAAGGGGGTGGCAGGCATCGGCGGCGACGCCTGCGCGCACTGCCCCCAAGGGGAATGTTTGCCGGCCAGAACCGGAATCCACCCGGTGGATACCCCCAGCGCGGTGACTCGTATTGTTCCCCCAAATTATCACGGCTAGAATCCCCCCTCCGAAATCTCCCGCAAGGCGGCAAGGAGGCCGCACGGCTCGACCCACGGACACAGCAATCGCATGACAGAGGAACGGACTCCTGCCGCCGGGCACTCGCTGCTGGAGCGCCCGCTGATGTGGGCGACCCGCGTGGCGCTCAATCAGCCGGTGGCGATTCTGGCGATAGCCTTGGCGGTCGCGGCCTTGTCGCTCACGTACGCCGGCACGCGGATGGGCTTCCACACCAGCCGCAACGAATTGGTGAACCCGGCCAGCGACTACAACCAGTTGTGGGCCGACTACATCAACGAATTCGGCGACAAGGACGACGCGCTGCTGGTGGTCGAAGGCCCCAGCCGCGATGCCGTGGTGCCGGTGCTGGAAGAGCTGTCGCAGGCGCTGACCCGCGACGATCATTTGTTCCAGGCCGTGCTCCACCAGGTGGACCTGTCCAAGATCCGCTCCAAGGGGCTGCACTACCTGGGTGAAGCCGAAATCCAGGCTACCGACCACTTTACGGCCCGGCTCGAACCGATCATTCAAGGCGACTGGTCGCGGCTGAACGTCGGCCAGATGGTGGCCTCGCTCCAACAGGGGCTCAGCCAACTGCCGCCCGAGGCCCACAACTCCCTCGAGGCTCAGCAACTGCTGCTGGAAGCCACGCGGCTGGCCGAGGGCCTGCTAGCTGCCTTCACCGACCGCAACGGCTACCGCTCGCCCTGGCCGATGATGCCCCAGGCGGTGGCCATGCTGAGCGAGCTGGGCTCGGAGTATCTGCTCACCAACGAAGGCCGCCGCGGCATCGTCATGCTCCGGCTGGTCGACCAGGAAAGCGACGGCTTTGAGCGAGGCCGCGAAGCCATTACCGCCCTCCGCAAGCTGATGGCAACCGTCAACGCCCGGCATCCCGAGGTCAAGATCGGCCTGACCGGCGTGCCGGTGATGGAATACGACGAAATGCGGACCAGCAGCGAGTCGATGACGCAGGCCACCATCCTCTCGCTGGTCGGCGTCGCCTGCTTGTTCCTGGCCGGCCTGGGCGGGATCCGCCACCCGATCATGGCGGTGACCGCGTTGCTGTTGGGCATGGCGTGGTCGCTCGGATATCTGACGATTGCCGTCGGGCATTTGAACATTCTGAGCGTGTCGTTTGGTGTGCTGCTGATCGGGCTGGGGATCGACTTCGGCATCCACTACGTCGCCCGGTACCTGCAGGTCCGCCCCAAGGTACGCGATGCGCGTTCGGCGCTGCTGGAAACTTCTTCGAGCGTGGGTCCCGGCATCCTGGCCGGCGCGCTGACCACGGCCCTGGCGTTCTTTTCAGCCGGCCTGACCTCGTTCACCGGCGTGGTTGAGCTGGGCGTAATCGCCGGCGGCGGCATCGTGCTGTGCGTGATTGCGGCGCTGCTGGTACTGCCGGCCATGATCTGCCTGTGGGACCGCCGCCGCAGTAGCGAACGCATCCCGCACCCCATCGACGTCAGCGTGGTGGTTCAGCCGGCGCTGCGTGTCGGCGCTGTGAAATGGGTGCTGGCCATCTCGGCCATCGCCGCGGTGGCGGCCGGGCTGGGAATCCAGCACCTGTGGTACGATCACAATCTGTTGAACCTGCAACCGCCCGGCCTGGAAAGCGTCGAACTGGAGCGGAAGCTGCTCCGCGATGCCGACCAGAGCGTGTGGTACGCTCTTTCGATCGCCGAGAGCCGTGAGGAACTGCTGGAGCGCAAGCAGAAGTTTCTGCAACTGGAGTCGGTGGAACGCGTCGAAGAAATCGTTTCGCTGCTGCCGGCCGACCACGAGCGCAAACGTCCCCTGATCGAGCAGATTCACCAGCGGCTGGCGTACCTGCCGGAACGGCCGCCGCGGATCGCCGTCGATTCGCCCGACACGCTGGGCAGCCAACTGGGCGTGCTCCAGCAACTGGTGGGCTCCGGCCCTGCCGGTTTGCGTGCCCAGCGCGCGCTGGAACAGGTGCGCGACGCCCTGCGGCGGTTGCCGCTGGCCGAGTGCTATGAACGCCTCACGAGCTTCCAGCAGCAGATGGCCGGCGACCTGCTCAGCCGGTTGCACATGCTGCGTAGCATCTCCAACCCCGAGCCGCCCAAGTTCGATGACCTGCCCGCCGGGCTGGTTACGCGGTTTGTCGGCAAGTCCGACCGCTACCTGCTCAAGGTGTACGGCAAGGGCGACATCTGGGACATGGACACGCTGGCCGAGTTCGTGGCCGAGATTCGCACCGTCGATCCCCGCGTGACCGGCAACCCGCTGCAAGCTTATGAAGCCTCGCTGGAGATGAAGACCAGCTACCAGCAGGCGGCCATATATTCGCTGATCGGGATCCTGGTGATCCTGCTGCTGGACTTCGGCAGCATCCGCGACGTGCTGCTGGCGATGATGCCGCTGACCTTGGGCATGACCATGACGCTCGGCCTGATGGGCTGGCTCAACCTGCCGCTCAACCCAGCCAACATGATCGTGCTGCCGTTGATCCTAGGCATTGGTGTGGACGATGGCGTCCACATCATGCACGACTTCCGCTCGCAAAAGGGGCGGTTCAAACTGAGTTCGTCCACGGCCTCCGCCGTGCTGCTCACTTCACTGACCAGTATGGTCGGCATCGGCACGCTGATGATTGCCAGCCATCAAGGGCTGCAAAGCCTGGGACGCGTGCTCACGCTGGGCGTGACATGCTGCATGCTGACCTCGCTGCTCACGCTGCCGGCGCTCCTCTCGTGGATCACCCGCAACCGCCCTGAGGAAACGCCCGAGCCGGCGGAACCCAAGCAGGTGCCGCGCGGGCTGCGGCTGGATCCCGCGCACCTGCAGATTCGCGCACCGCACCATCCCCAGCAGCAAGCCTGGCCCGAGCGGATTACCGTGCGGCCGCGGACCACCAGCGATAGCTGGAACGAATAGCAGCGTCTGGCTCGCGGCGATCTTCATTACGAGCGAGCCGTCGCCACTCAACACGCACCCGGCCATGGTGCATAAGCGGGTAGCGCCGCCGCAGAGCGTCGCTTCTCAGAAGCTCAAAGGGTCACAAACCGCCGCAGGATGTCGTGCCCTCGGAAGGTCAAAAAGCTCTCTGGGTGGAACTGCACGCCGTGCAGCGGGTAGCGTTTGTGGCGGATGGCCATGATTTCAAGATTTCCGGCCGGGTCGGTGGACCAGGCGGCAACCTCGAAGTCGTCGCTGAGCGTGTCGGGCTTGATCACGAGGCTGTGATAGCGGGTGGCCTGAAACGGGTTCTCGATGCCTTCGAACAGCCCTCGCCCGTCGTGGTGGATCATGTCGGTCTTGCCGTGCATCAGGCGACCCGCCCGCACGATCTGGGCCCCGAACGCCTGGCCGATCGACTGATGCCCCAGGCACACGCCCAGGGTCGGAATCCGCGGGCCAAAGCGGGCCACGGCGGCCACCGAGATGCCGGCCTCGTTCGGGGTGCAAGGCCCGGGCGAAATGATCAGATGGCTGGGTGCCATCCGCTCGATTTCGTCCAGGTCGATCTGATCGTTACGGCGCACCTCGATCTGCAGGCCAAGGTTCAACTCCCCCAGCCGTTGCACCAGGTTGTAGGTGAACGAATCGTAGTTGTCGATGAGCAGGATCAAGTGCCGAGACCGGGCTGGGAAAAGTTGGTCTGGGTAGGAATGTACCGCGGGGGTGGATGCCGCGCGGGGGGAAGCGTCCCCCCGCGCCAGCATACGCCTTGATTCGCCGGACGCGGCCGACGGCACTTCGCCGTTAGGCCGTCATCGGGTTGATCTTCTCGGGGTCGATGCCCAGATCCTTGATGGCCTGGGCCACCTTGGCCATCTCGAACTGGCCTTCCTGGGCCAGCCGCCAGAGGGCCGCCACGGTGATGCACTCGGCATCGACCTCAAAGTGCCGCCGCAACGTCGGACGCAGTTCGCTCCGGCCGAAGCCGTCGGTACCCAGGGCAAACAGGCCGCCGGGCACCCAGGCGTCGATCTGCTCGGGCACCTGGCGAACGTAATCGCTGGCGGCAATGAACGGGCCGCTGACGCCTTCGAGCAGATTTTCCAGGTACGACTTGCGCGGCGGCTCGGTCGGGTGGAGCATGTTCCACCGACGGCACTCCAGCGCCTCGCGACGCAGCTCGGTGTAGCTGGTTACGCTCCACACGTCGCTGGAAATGTTGTACTTCTCGGCCAGGATCTCCTGGGCGGCCAGGGCCATCCGGAGGATGGCGCCGCTGCCCAAGAGCTGCACACGGGGACGACCGTCGCCCACGTCGCGAGTCGACACCTTATACATGCCCTTGATGATGCCTTCGACGACCCCCTCAGGCATGGGCGGCTGCACGTAGTTCTCGTTCTCCAGCGTGATGTAGTAGATGCCGTCCTCGTTGTCCTGGTACAGGCGCTTCATGCCTTCCAGGATGATGACGGTCGTTTCGTAGGCGTAGGCCGGATCGTACGAGCGGACGGTCGGGTACACCGACGAGAACAGCAGGCTGTGGCCGTCCTGGTGCTGCAGACCTTCACCGTTGAGCGTGGTCCGGCCGGCGGTGCCGCCCAGCATAAAGCCCTTGGCCCGGGCGTCGCAGGCGGCCCAGATCAGGTCGCCGATCCGCTGGAAGCCGAACATCGAGTAGTAGATGAAGAACGGAATCATGTTGATTCCGTGCGAGGCATAGGCCGTGCCGGCGGCGATGAACGACGACATCGAGCCGGCCTCGGTGATGCCTTCCTCCAAGAGCTGGCCGTCCTTGGCTTCCTTGTAGTAGGCCACCTGCTGGGCGTCGACCGGTTCGTACAACTGGCCGGCGTGGCTGTAGATGCCGATCTGGCGGAACAAGCCTTCCATACCGAAGGTGCGCGACTCGTCGGGCACGATCGGTACGATGTACTTGCCCACCTTCTTGTCGCGGAGCAGCTTGGTGAAGAAGCGGACGAAGCCCATCGTGGTCGACCACTCCTTGTCGCCGCTGCCGGTGATGGTGTTGTCGTCCAGGTATTCCTGGAGCGTGGGCACCTCGGTCGTCACCGGTTTGGTATTCCGCTGCGGCACGTAACCGCCGAGAGCCTTGCGGCGCTCGTGCAGATACTTCATCTCGGGGCTGTCTTCAGGCGGCTTGTAGAACGGCGCCTTGGCGACTTCCTCGTCGGAGATGGGGATACCGAAGCGGGTGCGGAACTCGCGCAGCTCCTCTTCGTTGAGCTTCTTCTGGTTGTGCGTGACGTTGCGGCCTTCGCCGGCTTCGCCCAGACCGTAGCCCTTGATCGTCTTGGCCAGGATCACGGTCGGCCGGTCCGACTCCACGGCGGCCTTGTAGGCGGCGTACACCTTCTCGGGGTCGTGACCGCCGCGGCGCATCTTCTCGAGCGTCTCGTCGGAGAGGTGGCTGACCATCTCCAACAGCTCGGGGTACTTGCCGAAGAAGTCCTTGCGGATGTAGTCGCCGCCGGCGACGACGTACTTCTGGTACTGGCCGTCGACGACTTCGCCCATCCGCTTGACCAGCAGCCCCTTGTCGTCGCGCTCCAGCAGGTGATCCCAGTCGTGGCCCCAGATCACCTTGATGACGTTCCAGCCGGCGCCGCGGAAGATGCCTTCCAGCTCCTGGATGATCTTGCCGTTACCGCGGACCGGGCCATCCAACCGCTGGAGATTGCAGTTGATGACGAAGATCAGGTTGTCCAGGTTCTCGCGGCTGGCCAGCGTGATCGCACCCAGGGTTTCCGGCTCGTCGCACTCGCCGTCGCCCAGGAAGGCCCACACGTGCTGGCCACGGGTATCCTTGATGCCGCGGTCGGTGAGGTACTTGTTGAACCGCGCCTGGTAGATCGCCATGATCGGCGCCAAGCCCATCGACACCGTGGGGAATTCCCAGAAGCCGGGCATCAACCAGGGGTGCGGGTAGCTCGAGAGACCGCCGCCGGGCGCCAGCTCGCGGCGGAAGTTCTCCAATTGTTGTTCGGTAAGCCGGCCTTCCAGGAAAGCCCGCGCGTACGTGCCCGGCGAGGCGTGGCCCTGGATGTACACCTGGTCGCCGCTGTAATTGTCGCCGTGGCCGCGCAAAAAGTGGTTGTATGCCACCTCGTAGAGCGTGGCCGACGAGGCGAAGGTCGAAATGTGGCCGCCGATGCCCGGGAACTCCTTGTTGGCCCGGGTGACCATCGCCATGGCGTTCCAGCGGATGATGCTCTTGATCCGCCGCTCGATCTCGCGGTTGCCGGGGTATACCGGCTGCTTGCTCAGGGGGATGGTGTTGACGTACGGCGTGGTGGCCGAGAACGGCAACTCAACGCCTGCCCGCTGCGCGGCGTCGTGCAGAACCGAGAGCAGTTGCCGGACACGTCCGGGGCCCTTGCTCTTGAGGACGTATAGCAGCGATTCAAGCCATTCTGCCGTTTCCGTGGGGTCGACATCCTTGCCGTTGAGCAGTGCATCGCCCGGCTTGATTTCGAGGCTTTGGACCATAAGAAGTTGTCTCCCAGTTCAGCCAGCAGAAGATGACTGTGTTTTGGGGGCCGGTACGGCGGGGCCGACGCGGCTCCTTAGGCGTTGGTTCGTATCGTCCCGCCGCAGGCGTAACAGGCACGCTCCGCGCTTGCAGGGAACATGTCGGCTGGCGCACAACAATTCAGACCACGGCTTGGGGTTACCGTGGCTGGCCGCGCCGTTGCTCCTTCACTGGTTCAGCGACGCCGACCGCCGCTTACCAGGTTGGTCAGCTCCAGGTATCCGTACCGCCGCCGCATGGGCGGGTGATGCCCTCCCCAACTTCCCAGCGGCTCCGCGGTCGTGGACCGCGACCGGCGCGTGGCATCGGCACCTGCCTGGCGGTTTGTCAGGCGCTGCATGTGGTCCGGTGATCGCTCCCCATTGCCGGGCCGGGGCATTCTACGCATGCCTGGCAATGGTGGCTGGGCAGCCACGTGCCGGCAGCACCTCGGCCGAGGGGGGCGTTTACGTACGATGTCCGGCATCGCCGCAACACCGGCGAGATTTGCCTAATCGGCAAAATCGGCAGCAAACTTTGACGGTTAGGAAAGCTTAACCTATTTGCGCACAGGCCGGTAGATCTCCGTCGCCGTGCCCAAAACCATTTCGGCCGCATTCCCCAGCGTTTCGCTGAGCGTCGGGTGCGGGTGGATCGACTCGGCCAGATCACGTGCGGTGCAGCCGGTTTCCATGGCCACGACGGCCTCGGAAATCAGGTCGCCCGCCGACGGGCCCACGATGCCCACGCCCAGGATCCGCTCGGTCTCGGGATCGTAGATCACCTTGGTCAGGCCCTCGGTACGGCCCAGCGCCACGGCGCGGCCGCTGGCCGCCCACGGGTAGCGCACCACTTCGACGTTGCGGCCCTGCTCCTTGGCCTGGTTCTCGGTGAGTCCGGCCCAGGCGACTTCCGGATCGGTGAACACCACCGCCGGAATGGCCCGCGGATCGAACGCCGCCGGCTCGCCCAGCAGCGCTTCGACGGCCACTTTGCCTTCGTGGGTGGCCTTGTGGGCAAGCATCGGTTCGCCGGCGATATCGCCGATGGCCAGGATGTTGGGATCGTGGGTGTGCTGCTTGTCGTCGGTGAGGATGACAAAGCCGCGGCGATCGACTTGCACCTGGGTGTTTTCCAGGCCCAGGCCTTGGCTGGCGGGCCGGCGTCCGACCGAAACCAGCACGCGCGAGAACTTCTCGGTGCGTTTCTCGCCGGAGGCCGTTTCCAGCTCGACCTCGACGCCGTCGCCCACGTCCTTGAGGCCGTTGACCTTGGTTTCCAGCCAGATGTTGGCCAGCACGCTTTCCAGACGCTTATGCAGCGGCTTCACCAGGTCGCGATCGGCGCCCGGCAACAGGCCCGGCGTCAGTTCCACCACCGACACTTTGGAACCAATCGCCGCGTACACCGTGGCCATTTCCAGGCCGATGTAACCGCCGCCGATGACCAGCAGCGACTCGGGCACGTCGCGCAGTTCCAGCGCGCCGGTGCTGTCCATTACGCGGTCGGAGCCGATGTCCAGGCTGGGGATCTTGGCCGGCACCGAACCGGCGGCCAGGATGCAGTGCTTGAACCGCAGCGTGTCGCCGTCGCGCGTCGAAGGATCGCCGCCGCTCAATTCCAGCGTGTTGGAATCGACGAACCGGGCGTGAGCGTTGATCACCCGCACCTTCCGCTGCTTGGCCAACTGCTTCAGGCCGGTCGACAGCGTGGAGATGACCTTCTCTTTACGGGCCCGCAGGGCATCGAGCTCGATCTGAGGGCTCGCGAACTTGACGCCCCACTCGTCCATTTCGCGGCTCTCGTTAATGACGCGCGCTACGTGGAGCAATGCCTTGGACGGGATACAGCCGCGCAGCAGGCAGGTGCCTCCCAAGCGAGGGTCAGCTTCCACCAGCGTGACGTCCATCCCCTTGTCGGCGGCCAAAAACGCGGCGGCGTATCCTCCAGGCCCGCCTCCGATGACGACGAGTTCAGCTTCCATATTGGGAGTAACTTTCTGCTGCTGCGGGCTCTCTGCCCGGTGGCCAACGCAGCTTCACCGAGCGTCGGGCAGGCGATCCGCTTTGCGAAACGAGTAAAGTTGCTTTAAGCCGCCCATCTTAGCCAGCGGGCTTCGACTGGAAAATGGGGCAACTTAAAGGTCGCCCTGCTGCGCGGGTACCTTCCAATTCTAGTTCGGGGTTCCACCCCCAGCGGGCAGGACCAGCCACCATGCCAGCGAGGTGGCGCTGGCCCGGTGGGCGGGCGGAGCACATCGCCAGGGCTGGCGTTCCCTACCACCGGCGAGACTCCGCCTTGGTGGGGGGAAGCCCCGCCGCTGGGCGCTTGCGATTGCCGTCACACATCTTAGAATGCGGGTCCGGTTTTGCGGCCGCGCGATTACCCCCAAGCGCGAGGGGGGAACATTATCCCCTCCGCTGTGGCTGGCCCGCACCGTTGCCCCCCCGAAATGCGAGGGGGGCTTCGCGAGAGCTGGCGGATTGATCGCGGCCACGAAACCTGCCCGTCGAATCGTTGTGCGATCGCCGCGCTGTTGCGATTCGCGCCCGAACCGCGAAGCACGTCCCCTTTCAGACGCGAGCCAGGCACCCGATGAGTTCCATTCAGATCGTTGCCTATATCGCCCTGTTTGTGGGCGGCGGCGCACTGTTCGTGTTTGCGAACCTGCTGATCGGCAAGCTGGTGCGGCCGAGCCTGCCCCACGACGAGAAGCTGGAAATCTACGAGTGCGGCGAGCCGACCATCGGCAGCAGCTTCGTGCAGTTCGACCTGCGGTTCTACGTGGTCGCGCTGCTGTTCTTGATCTTCGACGTCGAGGTGGCGTTCTTCTTCCCCTGGGCGACCGTATACGGCAAGGCCACGCACCTGAAAGATCCGGCCCTGGTCAAGGTGGAGAACGGCCAACTGACGCCGGCGGCCCAAGGCCTGTACCGCGAGTTGGGCGTGCCCGCCGACGCACTGCCGCGCGGCGAAAACCTGACCAACGCTGCCATCGAACAGCAGGCCAGCCAGTTGGCCCTCTTCTCGTTCCTGGACATCGCGGCGTTCTTCGCCATCGTGCTGGTCGGGTTCGCCTACGTGTGGTGGCGCGGCGATATCGATTGGGTCCGCGCGGTCAGCCGCGACGAAGCCCAGCGCCGGCGAGTTCCGCCTGCCGAACCGGCCGAAGAACCGCAGGAGCCGGCGCTGGTATAGCTGCGTTCCACGGCTGCGACCAAGGCACCTGGCTGAACCGCGAACACATCGCACGCGGCATCAGGCAACCGGCAACTAACCATTCCCCCAGTGACGAGCTGACCCATGAGTGGCGGCGAAACGTTTATCGACCGGCTGAAGCGCGAGTTCGGCGACGGCATCCGCGGCGTCAACCTCGAGGCCATCGACCCGTGGATCGAAGTCGCCCCCGAGGCCCTGGTCGACGTGTGCCGTTACCTGCGCGACGAGCCCGACTTGCGGTTCACGTTCCTCAACTGCATCACGGGCGTGGACTATTTCGAGCCCGACCCCAAGAAAGCGCAAAAAGCCGGCTTCGAGCCGCACATGGAAGTGGTGTACCACCTCTGGAGCTTCCAGAACAAAAGCAGCCTGGTGCTGAAGGTGCTACTGCCGCGGTGGAAGGACGACGAGCCGGGCAAGCTGCCCGAGGTGCCCAGCGTGTCTGGCGTGTGGAGCACGGCCAACTGGCACGAGCGCGAGGTATACGACCTGTGCGGCGTGTACTTTGTGGGGCACCCCGACCTGCGGCGCATCTTGTGCCCCGAGGACTGGGAAGGCCACCCGCTGCGCAAGGACTACGAGATGCCGCTGGAATACCACGGCATCCGCTGCCGGTAGGAGCCGCGCAACCCGGCGATCAACGCGGCCTTGTGCCGGAAAACGACTTCATCCTTCTGACAAAGACGCGCCCATGGCCACTTCGTTCGACGACCCGCGGATCATCGAGTTTGACGTTCGCACCGACGAGATGCTGGTCAACATGGGGCCGCAACATCCCAGCACCCACGGTGTGCTCCGGCTGGTGTTGCGGACCGATGGCGAAGTGGTCTCCGAGGTCACGCCGCACATCGGCTACCTGCACCGCTGCGCCGAGAAGATCGGCGAAAACCTCAGCCCGCGGCAATGGATCCCCTACACCGACCGCATGGATTACCTGGCCGCGATGAACATGAATCTCGGCTGGGCGCTCACGGTCGAAAAGCTGATGGGCATGCAAGTGCCCGAGAAAGCCCGGCACCTCCGCGTGATCATCGCCGAGCTGGGGCGGATTGCCAGCCACCTGGTCGGGATGGGCGCGTACGGCCTGGACCTGGGCACGTTCAGCCCGTTTTTGTACGCGTTCCGCGAACGCGAAAAGATTCTCGATTTGTTCGAGGCCGCCTGCGGTGCCCGGCTCACCACCAGCTATCTCACGGTCGGCGGAGCCACGCATGATCTGCCCAGCGGCTGGCTCAAGCAGTGCGAGGCCTTCCTCGATCAGTTCTTGCCGGTGATCGATGAGTATCACGACCTGCTGACCAACAACGCGATTTTTGTCCGCCGCACGGCCGGTATCGGCATACTGCCGCCCGAAATGGCCATCGACTACGGCTGCACGGGGCCGGTGCTGCGCGGCAGCGGCGTGGACCACGACCTGCGCCGCGACGGCGAAGAGTTTTACACGCAGATGTACGACGGCTACGCGTTCGAAGTGATCGTCGAGCGCGATGGCCACTATCCCCAGGATCACAAGTATCCGCCGGTGCCTTCGGCGGCCGTGCTGGGCGACTGCTGGCACCGGTTCTACGTGCGGATGCTGGAGATCCGTCAGTCGATCGACCTGGTGCGGCAAGCCATGGACCGCTACAGCACCGCCAAAGGCTCGCACCAAATCCCCGTCAAACTCACCCAGAAGCTGCCCAAGGGCGAGTGCTACCTCGAAACCGAGGCCCCGCGGGGACAGATGGGCTTCTACATCGTCAGCACCGGCGAGGCCATTCCCTGGCGCGTTCGGGCACGCAGCAGTTGCTTCTGCAACCTGTCCGTCTGCCACGAACTGTGCCGCGGCTGCCTGATCGCCGACGTGCCCGCCATCATCGGCTCGCTCGATATCGTGATGGGCGAAATCGACCGTTAGGCCTCTTCGCTCTGCGGCCGCACCGTGGCGCGACCGATCGAGTAGTAGGTAAAGCCGGCATCGCGCATGGTGCGCAGTTCATACAGGTTGCGGCCGTCGAACACCACGGGTTTGCGCATCAGGCTGCGCATCGCTTCGAAGTCGGGGTTCTGGAACTCTTTCCACTCGGTGCAGATCACCAATGCGTCGGCATCGCGCAGCGCGTCCAGCGGCACGGCATTGTAGATCAGCCGATCGCCAAACTGCTTCTGAATATTGGTCATCGCCACCGGATCGTGCACGCTCAGCTCGGCGCCACGTTGGAGCAACAGTTCGAGCATCACCACCGATGGGGCTTCGCGGATATCATCAGTCCGCGGCTTGAAGGCCAGCCCCCACACGGCGAATCGCTTGCCCGACAGGTCCTCGCCGTACTCCTGCGTGATCTTGGCCATCAGCACTTCTTTCTGATGGTCGTTCACGCAATCGACGGCCGCCAGGATGCGGGGCTCCACGCCCACGTTGCGGGCCATTGCCTGCAGGGCCCGCACGTCCTTGGGGAAACAGCTCCCGCCATAGCCCAGGCCGGGGAACAGGAAGGCAAAGCCGATTCGCTCGTCGTGGCCGATGCCGCGGCGTACCTCGTTGATGTCGGCTTCCATCCGCTCGCACAGGTTGGCGATCTCGTTGATGAAGCTGATCTTGGTCGCCAGCATGGCATTGGCCACGTACTTGGTCATCTCGGCGCTTTCCGGCGACATGACCAGGAACGGCCGCTCGGTCCGCAAGAACGGCTTATACAACTCGCGGAGCGATTCGGCCACGGCCGGGTTGCGCACGCCCACCACCACGCGATCGGGCCGCATGAAGTCGTCCAGGGCGGCACCTTCCTTGAGAAACTCCGGATTGCTGGCCACCTCGACCGCCCGGCCCGTGCGCTCGGCTAGCCGCTGGGCCACGGCCGCGTTGGTACCGACCGGCACCGTGCTCTTGATCACAACCACGGTGGACGGCTCAAGCACCTCGGCCAGCCGATCGACGACACTCCACAGGCTGCTCAAATCGGCCGAGCCGTCCTCGGCCTGCGGCGTACCCACGGCGATGAAAACAAAGTGGGCCTTCTTGAGACCGTCGGCCAGGCTGGTGGTGAAATGCAGCCGGCCCTGTGCCTGATTGCGCTGCACCAACTCGCCCAAGCCCGGCTCGTAAATGGGGAGGTCGTTCTGTTTGAGCCGGGCGATCTTCTCGGCATCGATATCGATGCACGTCACGTAGTTGCCCGACTCGGCGAAACAGGTGCCGGTCACCAGCCCGACATAGCCGGTGCCGATCATCGCAATTCTCACAACCCCACCTCAACGATGAACGGGTGTAAGCCAGAAAATTGTGGCTATTGGAACACGCGGTCGTGGACCGCACAATCGGACGCCCCCCCGCGGAGCGCGCGCCGGCCCGTTAGTGTAAAGCATAGGGCGCGCGCCGTGCCGTGCACCAGGGACGCAGAGCCTGGGGAAACGTCCAAGCGGCATGATGCCGCGGCGCCGCAGGCAATTTGAGCCGTCTGCAAAGAGCGGGCAAAACGGCAAAAACTACCGCTGCAAAATCGGCAGGTAGTTATTGGGCATCTGCAGGATGATGCAGGCCATGGCCGTGGCGTACTCAGAGCAAATGGCGTCGTCGGTCCACGAGCCATCGCCGCGCTGCAAGGTCAGCAGCTCATCGCGGATGGCCGGGTACCAGTTCGCCCAGTATTCGCCGCCGGCGTGCCACATCGCCTGTACCGCGTAATAGTGGCCATAGAAGTAATGGCCGTGCCGGTTGAACCGGCCCTGCGGCCGTTCACGGATCAGGTATTCGAGGCCCTTTTTGATCTCCGGCCCGTCGTAGCCGGCGCTGTAGAGGGCCACCACGCCGGCGGCCGAGCGCGGGAACAGGCTGGGCCCGCCCGTCAGCAGGTACATAAACCCGCCATCGGGATTCTGGCTCCGCTTCACGTAATCGATGCACGCATCGACCGTGGCCTTGGGCACGTAGATGCCGGCGTTGCGAGCCGCCCGCAGGGCCATGATCTGGCAAATGGTCACCGAGATATCGGCTTCGCGCGGCTGAGGCTGGTAACGCCAGCCGCCCTCGTGATTCTGCGTCTCGACGATCAGCCGCACGGCCTTCTTGAGCTTCTCGCGGATGTCGGGCCGCATGGTCATGCCGTAGGCTTCGGCCAGAAACAGCGTGGCGAAGCCGTGGCCGTACATCGGGCCGTGGCTGGCGCTTTCAGGCAGGATGATGAAGCCGTCGTCCTGCGTGTGGTTCAAGAGGAAGTTGACCACCCGCTCGCACGGCTCGCCCAGCGGCCCGCGCGACGGCGTGCTGCCCGAGGCCATAAACGCCATGCCGCACAAAGCCACCACGGCCACGTTGCGGCTGTATCCGCCCGAACCGAACGAGCCGTCCTCGTTCTGGCGGGCGACCAGGTACGCCAGGCCGTTGTCGATGGCAGCCTGAGTGCGATCGTTGATCAGATCGGCGGCCGAGCGTTCGGGGTCAAATCCCTGTGCGCGAAGCCCCGTGGGCCAATCACCCGGCCAGCAGGCACCCCAAGCCAAACTGCCAGCCGTGGCGGCCAGGAAACTGCGTCGGCTAAGTCGCGGCATCGCGTCCCCTTTCCACAGCGAAGGGTCGAGGAGGTCAGGCGTCCAGGCCTGCCTCACGAGCGGGCTGCTGCCGCATGAATGCACCGTAGCAATCGGGCGGCCACGCGGCGGCAAACGCTCTGCGCGGCCCGAGGCGGCGGCATACCGGCCCGCCGCATTATGGCCTTTGGCGGTACTGCTCCGCCAGTCTTTTGAAGTAAAGCTCGATCAGCGGGGCGTACTGCGGCAGGTACTCGCCGGTGGGCACGTTGAGCATCGCCTCACGCAGATGCGGCGGCAAATGGCCCCAGGCACTCTTGATCAGCTCGCTGCGCGTTTGCGGATCGGCCTCTTTGACGTCGGCCGCACGCACGCCTTCCTCGCTATCCAGCGGCTGCCCGGCCGGACGCTTGCCGGTGGTCCGACCGTCGCCCTGCTGCTCCTGCGGCTGGGTGCTGGAGCCGTCCTGCTCCTGCGAATCCTGGTTCTGCTGGTCGCGACGAGCCATTTGCGGCGTCTGGTTGCTGGAGTGGTCCGACGGCGAGGACTGCTGCGCCTGCTCGATCAGCCGGGCCAACTCGTCCAGAATCTGTTGCTGTTGAGCCTGCGTCTGGGCGCCGGGATCCAGGCTCGCCAGCCGCCGCTCGACATGCCGCATCATCCGCCCGATCTCCAGGATTGGGTTCGACGCCTCGCCGATATCCTCGCCCGGCAACTCAAGCGGGTTGGGCGTATCGGGCTGGTCGGGCGTCTTTTCTTGCGGCTTGGGTTTGGTGGCCGGTTGCTTTTCCTTCAGCCCCTTTTGAACCTCGTTCTCAAGGCCTTCGAACAAATCGCCCGTCAGATCGTTCAGCAAATCATCGCCCAGGTCGAGGGCCGGCTGGCTGCCCGTCTTGGGAGCAGCCTTTCCCTGCGCCGCCGGCTTTTTGTCCGGAGCCTGGGGCGCCGGTGCCGCATCCTGGGCCCAAGCCGGCGCAGCCGCGATGGCTAACGTCGCAGCGATTGACAAGATGAGAGTTCGCCGTGACATACTGCCGTGTTCCGCGTCGCTGCCGGCCACGGCGTCCCCCGCCGCAGCCATGTTCGATAGGCCTGCTTTTTATCATATCACGCCCGGCCAGTACGGCAGATAGGCAACCGGCGTGCCGGAGTTCATCGCGCGGGAATCTTGAAAATCAGCCCAAGCATCCAGGAGGCAGGCCTCGGCGATTTCTTGCCGATCAAGATGACAGCGACCTTCAGGCACGTTAGGCTTCACAACCACACGCCGCGTCAATTTGCGTCCATGAAGGGCCAACGGCGCGGGGCAGCCTGAAGCCATTCTGCGCACCAGCAGCGAGGGCCGCATGATGTCGCACCAATCGGCCAATTCTTACAGCGTGCCGCAAGCTCCCAGCGACTTGTTCTCCGAGCGGCCGACTCGCTT
Source organism: uncultured Planctomycetales bacterium (assembly GCA_937927735.1). Taxonomy (GTDB): domain Bacteria; phylum Planctomycetota; class Planctomycetia; order Pirellulales; family S012-138; genus CALBRZ01. The sequence continues at coordinate 27,236 of CALBRZ010000022.1, read as the reverse complement.
TCGTTGGGTGATCTTCATGCTCGGGTGCGGTACCTCGTGGATGATGTATCTGCACCGCTATGTCTTTTCGATGATCAAGCCCAAGCTGTCCGATGCCGGCGTGAGCGAAAGCGAGCTGGGCGTCCTCGATTCAGTCTTCGCCATCTGCTACGTGTCGTTTCAGATTCCCTCGGGCGTCATCACCGACGTCTTCGGCGCGCACCTGTATCTGACGGCCGCCATCGCAGTCTGGTCGATCGCCCTGGCCATGCACACGGTGCCGGGCTTTGGCCCGCTGAGCCTTGCCCGGGGCCTGATGGGCACGGCCCAGGCAGGCGTGTTTGCCGCGATCAGCCGCGTGACGCGAACCTGGTTTCCGCTTTCGGTGCGAACCACGGTGCAGGGCTTCATGGGCGTGTTCTCGGGCCGCATCGGCGGGATGAGCGCCAACCTGATCTACGGCACCGTGATGCTGGGCTTGCTGGCGCTGTCGTGGCAGGCCGGCGCCCTGGTGCTGGCCGGCGCCGGAATCGCGCTGGCTCTGTTGTTCCTGGTGCTGTTTCGCAACTCGCCGCGTCAATCGCCGTTTGTCAACGAAGCCGAGGCCGAGTTGATCGAAGTTGGCGAAAGCCCGGCCAGCCGCCGCAAAATGCCGTTCAAGGAAATGTTCCGGCGGATGAGCCCTCGCTCCATCGCCAATCTGCTGGCGGTCACGCTGTCGGCCTTCCTGAGCACCATGGCCGACAACCTGTACTCCAACTGGATTCCGCTGTTTCTGTACCAGGTTTATCAGTTGAAGTTCGCCGAGATGGGCATCTACTCGGCCCTGCCGCTGCTGGGCGGAGCCATCGGCGGCGTGGTCGGCGGCATGTTCAACGACTTTCTGCTACGCAACCTGGGCAGCCGCCGCTGGGCACGCAGCCTGGTTGGCGTGATCGGCAAGTGCGGCGCCGGCGTGTGGCTGGCCGTGGCGCTGCTGTTCTACGACAACCCGTACGCCTTCTGCCTGATGCTGGTCGTGGTGAAGTTCTTTGCCGACATGGAAGTAGCTACCCGCTGGGGCACCGTCACCGATATTGCCGGCCCGGCCACGGCCTCGGTGTTCTCGTTCAACAACTCGGTCGCGGCGATTGGGCAGGTGGTGGCGCCATTGCTGTTTGGCTTTGTAGCCCAACTGGCAAGTTGGCACCTGGTATTCCTCATCGCCATGGGCATCTACATCCTGGGCGGCCTCACTTGGCTGGTGACCAACTGCACCATCCCGCTGATCCGCGAGGACGACGAAGCCCCGACCGCCGCTTCCTGAGCGGTCCGGCTATTCGATCCCGTACCGCTTGAGCTTCTGCCGCAGCGTCGCGCGGTGGATTCCCAGAAACTGCGCGGCAGCTGCCCGATTGCCCTGTGTCCGCTCCAGCAGCGTCTTGAGCAGTGGCGGTTCCACCAGTTCCAGGTACCGCTCGTACAGCGTTCCGATCTGGGTATCGTCGTCCACGTGCAGCGCCTGGGTGCGCGCCCAAGCCGACAGGGCTTCCTGCACGTCGTCGGACGATTGTCCGCTGGATGACCGCTCGCCCGCGGGGGCTTCCAGCGGCGGCAACAAATGCTCAGGCCCGATGGCGTGCCCACGCGAGACGATTGCCGCGTGTTCGATCACGTTGCGCAGCTCGCGGACGTTACCCGTCCATTCCCGCCGCTGAAGTTCACGCAAGGCGGCCGGCGTCAGTTCCGCCCGCTCGATGCCGTTTACCTGCGCCAGCCGCAGAAAGTGTTCGGCCAGCAGCGGGATATCCTCGCGCCGCTCCCGCAGCGGCGGCACGTGGATCGGGAATACGCTCAGCCGGAAATACAGATCCTCGCGGAACTCGCCGGCCGCGATCATCGCCTGGAGCGGCCGGTTGGTGGCCGCCAGGATGCGGATATTGGTGGGCCGGGGCCGCGCATCGCCCACCGGCGTGACCTCACGGTGTTCGATGGTCCGCAGCAATTTGACTTGCAGCGGCAGCGGCACGTCGCCAATTTCATCGAGCAGCACGGTGCCGCCGGCGGCCAGTTCCAACAGGCCCTTGCGGTCCTGCACGGCGCCGGTGAATGATCCGCGCACGTGGCCGAACAGTTCGCCTTCGACCAGGCCAGGACTGAGCGCCGCCAGGCAGATCGGCAAGAACGGCCCGTTGCTGCGGTGGCTGTGGCGGTGGATCGCCCGAGCAACCAGCTCCTTGCCGGTGCCGCTTTCGCCCGTGATCAGCACCGGCACGTCGGACTGGGCCGCCAGGGCAATGTTCTTGAAAAGCTGCTGCATGGCCGGCGACGCGCCCACCAGTGTTTCGCCGGTCGTGTCGGTATCGCTGGTCGCGGCGGGCCGATTGGCCTTGGCCGCCAGCGCTCGCTGGATCACCGCGCCAGCCTGGTCCAGATCAAATGGCTTGGTGAGGTAGTCGAACGCCCCGCCTTCGATCGCCTTGACGGCCGTATCCAGGTTGCCAAAGGCCGTCATCACGATGATCGGCGTGTCGGACGAGGTCTGCTGGAACTGCCGCATGGCGGTCAGGCCATCCATGCCGGGCAGGCGAACGTCCAACAAGAGCGCATCGTGCTGGGTCTGGCGAGCGTATTGCAGCCCTTCTTCGGCCGAGGACGCTACATCGACCTCGTGGCCTTCGTCGGTGAGAAACTCGCGGAATGCCCAACAGATGCTGGCTTCGTCGTCGACTATCAGAATCCGGCTCATGCAGTCGCCTTCGTGCGAGGCAGGGTGAGTTCAAAGCGAGTCCAGCCGTCGCGACGGCTCCAGCATAGCCGGCCGCCGTGCGCCGCCGCTACCTCGCTGGCCACGGCCAGGCCCAGCCCTACGCCTTCTTCCTTGGTCGTGACAAATGGATCAACCAGCGATTCGCCGAGCATGGGGTCTGGGCCAGCGCCGTTATCGCTGATGGTAATGGCAATCGCCTCGCCGCAGTTGCCATTCTCCCCATGCTCTATCAACCCCGACTCGCCTCGCTCGGCACCGCCGGCGGCCGCGTGACCGTTGGTCTGCCCGTTCGATGGTGCGGCCGTGTTGCTGGCCGTTACTTTGCTGGCGGCGATGGCTACCTGGCCGCCATTGCCGGCCGCTTCCACGGCGTTGAGCGTGAGGTTCAAAACCGCGCTGCGCAGCGAGGCCAGCTCGCCCACGGTATGTAGCGGCGCGTCGGGCGGCTGGAGCGTCAATGTTACCCGGGCGTGCTCGGCCGCCGGCTCCACCAGCGAGTACACGTCGTGCAGCAGGGCGGCCACGTCGATCGGTTCGTGCGGACGCTGCTCCGCCTTGCCGAGCGCGAGGACGGCGCGAACCTGCTCTTCCATCATCTGCAGTTGCCGCAGCGCCACGGTCAGGCTGTTGTCGCCGTCGGGCGGCGGATGCCGCCGGGCGTAGAGCTGCACGCTCAGCCGGGCACCGGTAAGTGCGTTGCGCATCTGATGGGCCATGCCGGCCGCCAGTTGGGCCAACACCTTCATCCGCTCCGACCGCTGGATGGTCTGCTGCATCGCCCGCAGCTCCACGCACATGCGGTTGACCGAGCGGATCAGGTCTTCGATTTCGGCGGCGCTGTCCCCCACCTCCATCTCGTGGAAATCGCCCCCGGCGATGCGAGCGACCTGCCGCTGCACTTCACCGATACGGCGGCTGGTCCGCTGTGCGATCCAGGCGGTGCTGCCGACCATCAGCCCCAGGATGGTTCCGCCGAGGATGAGCGGCGGCAGCACGGCTTCCCACCGGGCCTGTCGCCACGAGGTTTCCGGATACAGCACCAGTAGCGAGCGGCCGGCAGCCGTCTTGGTATCGACGATCCGCGTGGCGATATAGCGCACGCCGTCCAGCTCCACCGTGGGCGAATCGGCCAGGGTGACCAGCCGCGCCGTGCCCGAGGTTTCCAAGGCCGGCGGCCGATCGCGCAGGCGAGGAAAGCTGGTCGCCGTCACGTGGCCCTGGCTGTCGTAGGCGATGAAATGCGCCCCGGAGAGCCCCTGCATCCGCGCCAGCACGCTGGAGGTGAAGGGGAAACTGGCGTCGCCCAGCGAAGCCACCACGCCGTTGAGCCGGTCGACGATTTCGCGTTCCGTCCGTCGGGCAGCCAGGGTAGCGCTGCTCACGGCGATAGCCGCGGTGGCCACCACCTGGAGCATGACCAGCGGGACCAGAATCTGGTTGCGAAGCGTACGCGGCATACAGCGGCGGGCGGGGCAGGGTGCTCCGCCGACTCCGAGCAGGGAACAGGCCAATGGAGGGCGGCAGGTTGCCGCACTTTCATCAAAGACCCCAGGGCAGCCATTGGCAAGAGGCGAGAACGCGTAGCCGGGGGGTGAGCAGCGCCGCGACCGCCGTAATTTTCGTAGCGTTTTTCCGAAAAAGGCAGCTTGACAGTTGCTGCGGGGGTACCCTAGATTCACGGTCGCTGCGGAGCAGGCTGCGCAGAACCTGCCTGACTACCCAAGGTCCGCTGGTTTGTATCCCGTTTCATACGGTATGCGAACTCCCACCTTAAGGGCCTGGTATTTGTACTGCCCCCAACCGTGTCTGCTTCGCAGGGGGATTTTTTATCTGGTCTGTGTGGTTTTCCGCCCAGCTTCGGAAATTCTTCAGACCAGTCGCGTACGTTTCTTGGATCAATGCCGTTTGGCTGTTTAGCCGCGCCGCCTGGTGACAGAGTGTGCGCGGGCTGTGGGGATGCGCAGCCATGGCGAGGGCGTGAGGTATCAGGCCCGTGGAGCCAACAGGAGGTCGGCGATGCTAGTTCTTTCCAGACGCACGAACGATGTCATTCTGGTGGGCGATTCCATCAGAATCCAGGTGCTGGATATCCGCGGCGGACGCGTACGATTGGGTATCGCGGCCCCGGCGGAAGTGCCGGTGCATCGGGCGGAAATCGCGGAGCGCTGCCGCGATGAAGCCGCCCCGCAAAGCGGCCAGGTGATCGTCGAACACGGCGAAGTGGTGGCCCCTCCGGCCGCTCCCTCCGCGTAACGCCTCACGGCCCCCGCTGATTTGGCTCGACCTCTTCCCGCGGCACCAGGCCGTGGGCAGTACGGGCCGGCCCGGCTACGGTTAACGCTGCGCCTGCGCCGTTTCGGCAGGTCCGCTGCTCCCTAGCCAGGCCCTTCCCCCACGGCCTGACCGGCCGCTCTTCCGCACGGCGAACCTCGCACGGCCGCCTTCCCGCTGCGCCGGCAGTTTCTCAACTTTCTTGTTTCCGCTCGCGGCCGCGGCAGCGTAGACTCACCCAAATGTGGAGGCCGCGACCGCCACTTCGGGTGGGCGCAACATTCAGTCTCGCGCGCTCCCCTGTGGCAGTCAGGGCATCGCACGCCGCCGACCATCGCTCTTCTTGTCGCCATTCAGGCCAACTCTCGCGGAATGCCTGCCATGAACCATCAGCTCCAGCCGTTCTACAAGCAGGTGCAGTCGCACTACGACCTGTCGGACGACTTCTTCAAGCTGTTCCTCGATCCGACCATGACCTATAGCTGCGCTTACTTCGAACGCGACGACATGACGCTCGAGGAAGCACAGCGGGCCAAGATCGACCTCTCGCTGGGCAAGTGCGACCTGAAGCCCGGCATGACCTTGCTGGATATTGGCTGCGGCTGGGGAGCGACGATGAAGCGGGCCGTTGAGAAGTACGACGTCAACGTGATCGGCCTGACGCTCAGTCGCAACCAGTACGAACACGTGCGGGAAGAACTCGCCAGGCTGCGCGGTCCCCGCAAAACTGAGATCCGCCTGCAAGGCTGGGAGGAGTTCGAGGAGCCGGTCGACCGGATCGTGAGCATCGGCGCCTTTGAGCATTTCCGCCGCGAGCGCTACGACGCCTTCTTTGAGCGGTGCTACCGGATGCTGCCGGCCGATGGCCGGATGATGCTGCACACCATTGTGGGCTATACGATGCCCACCCTGGAGAAAATGGGCATCCCGGTCTCGCACGAAAACATCATCTTCGCCAAGTTCATTGCCCGCGAGATCTTCCCCGGAGGGCAATTGCCGGAGCCTGACTGGGTGACCAGCGCGGCCGAGAAAGCCGGGTTCCGCGTGGACCTGATTCAGCCGCTGCGGCTGCACTACGCCCGAACGCTTGATTGCTGGGCCGAGGCGCTTTCGGCCCGGCGCGAGGAAGCCGTCGCCCTCTCCTCAGAGGAAATGTACGAGCGGTTCATGAAATACCTGACCGGCTGTGCGGCCCACTTCCGCAGCGGGCACATCAACGTGATGCAGTTCACGCTGTGCAAGCAATGAACGTTCGCCGGCCAGGGCAGGGGACCGCTTAACGCACTAAACGCCGCGGCTGCATACCTGGCTTTCGACGTAAGCCAGCACTTCGGCGGCGATGTCGGTCTCTAACGCCTGGGCGGTGGCACGCCAGCCGGGCACGGCATTCACTTCCAGCACCAGCAGCCGGCCATCGGCAGCCGGCAACAGGTCGACGCCGGCCAGCGGGGCTCCTACGGCCGCAGCCGCACGCAGGGCGTAATCTTCCATCCGCGCATCGAGCCGGTAAGGGCTGGCCGTAGCGCCGCGGCTGACGTTGGTCCGCCAGTCGCTTTCGCTGCGCCGCTGGACGCCGAAAACCTTGTGGCCGATCACCAGGGCACGAATGTCATACCCGCGGTGCGGCACAAACTCCTGCAGGTACAGCACCGCCCGCAGGTCCTCAAGCATCCGACAGGCACGCAGCAGCATGGCTTCGTCGTTCACCCGGGCAATACCGCGGCCCTCGGCCCCGAACAGCGGTTTGATCACCACATCGCCGCCCAGCCGCTCGAAGGCTTCCAGCGCCTGCTGACTGGTCTGGCAAACAAAGGTACGCGGCACCGGCAGCCCAGCCGACTGGAGCCGCACCAGGGCCAGGTATTTATCCACCGCCGCTTCAATCGCCCGGGGCGGATTGATGACCACTTGGCCCGCCTCCTGGGCTCGGGCCAAGGCATCCATCCGAAACACGACCTGCTCAAGCGAGCCGGCCGCCATAGCGCGAACCAGCACGGCGTTGAACTGCGAGAAATCGGCCTCGCCGGTAACGACCGCGGGCGACGATTCGCCCACGCTCGCCGCCATCTGCCGGAAGGTTCCGCCGACAATTTCGTGCCGGCCGGCCGCCGCTCGGCGCAGATCGGCCAGATACCAGCTTTCCGGCGAACCTAGGACGAGAAATCGCAAAGGGTTAGCGTCCGTTGCAAAGCGGTGAGTAACCAAGAAAGCAAACCGGCGTCGCACAGGCGCGCCGCACGCGCCTAAAACGCGCGGCAGGCTTCAGACTTACCCGCTTTGCGGCGGCCATGCAATCGGCGGCAGATGGCTCTTCGCATGGCCCATCGTGCGTGGTCCGCCGTGGCACCGCCTGGCCGGTTTTTCCGGTTTTTTGTTGAGGCCCCAGGCATTTCTGCTAGTTTCGTACGTTGGAGCAACGGCTCAATCTTCCAATGACCTTTCTCACCCTGGCAGCCGCCGCAAGGGCCGGCTTGTTGCCGCTGGTTGAATATCGCCGGCGAACTCAGTAACGGTCTTGCTGCTCGATGGAGGGGTAGAAGTATGCCTACTCGCATCTGTTGCCATCTCGCCCTGGCACTTGCGGCCACGGTTTCCGTCGCTGCCGCGCAGGACTCCGCCGATCTGCTCAAGGAGCAAGGCATCCGGGTTGTCGGCGGCGTGATCCAGATCGCCGAGGAAGCCGAGCTGAGCAAAGGTCTGCGCGAAATTCCCAAGCTCATAAAGGCCGTCACCGACGCGCAAAAGGCCCTCTCCGCCATCGAGAAACAGGTGGAGGACAACCAGAAGCTGATCGTCCAGTACACCAACCAGCGGCGGCAGATCAACGCTGCCCTGGGCGCCGGCAATCTGCCCGCGACGCAGTACAACCGCATGGTGGCGATGTTCAACGAACTGGGCGAGCGGATCAACCTGCTGATCCAGAAAGGCGGCATGGAAGACGAGCTGAAAGCCGCCCGAGCCAAGATGTACCAGGCCCGCGAGGAATACGTCTCGCACGTACTCAACCTGCGGAAGCTGGCCGACACCATCGAACACAAGTATGACACCATCGCCGGCGATCCGCGTTTGAAAGAGGCCGTGCTGGCGGCGGCCGGCGGCAAGCAGGTCAGCTTTGAGCCGTCGCGCGCGTTCCAGACCAACGTGCGGTCGCTGGCCAAGATCGAAGAAACGGTGCTGTCCGAGAGCATCCCCATCCGCACCGATGGCTCGCAGACCTTCTACGTCGCCGCGACCATCAACGGCAAACACACCAAGGAGTTTGTGATCGACTCCGGCGCGAGCGTGGTTTGCCTGCCGTTTGCCATGGCCCGCGAGATGGGCATCGACCCCAGCTCGGCCGACCGCCGCGTGCAGTTGCGGATTGCCGACGGTTCGGTCATCGAGGCCACGGTCGTCAAGCTCGACGAAGTACGGGTAGGCAAGTTTGCCGTCGAGAACGTCGAGGCCGTGGTGCTGCCGCCCGAGGCCGTCGCGGCTCCGGCCCTGTTGGGCATGAGCTACCTGGGCAAGTTCAGCTTCAAGATCGAGGCCGACGCGCAGAAGCTGACCATGACCAAGATCGACGACAAGTAACGTCCCTGCCCCCCGGTGGCCACGCGTTCGCCGGGTTCCGCCGCACGATTGCTATCTTCCCCACCTGGACGATCTTGCCCCGTTTGCCGCATTGGCCGGACCGGCATAGACGGCCGGGCTGCCTGCGCTATAATGCCGGTCATCAGTTACGTGGTTTTCCGGCGCAGGCCTGAGGGGCGTGCCCCGCAGGCGCTGCCTGCTGCCGGCATACGCAGCGTTACCAGTCCGCCGAAGGGGAAACAGCGCAGTGACGGAAAAAGTGGTGATCATCGGCAGTGGTCCGGCTGGGTGGTCGGCGGCCATTTACGCGGCTCGGGCGAACCTGGAGCCGTTGTTGTTCGAAGGGACGCTGCACCCGGACATGATGCCGCTGGGCCAGCTGGCCTACACCACCGAGGTGGAGAACTACGCCGGCTTCCCCGCTGGCAACGTCCGGGCGTTTGTCGAAAGCGCCGTGGCCAAGGAGCGGCACTACAACCTGCCGCCGGTTCCCCAGGGCCACGAGCGTGACGGTCAGCCCCACTACGCCGTGCAGGGCGTGGAACTGATGGAGCTGATGAAGCAGCAGGCGCTGAACTTCGGCACGCGCGTCATCGGCGAGGACGTGGTCGACGTCGACTTCAGCGTGCGACCGTTCAAGCTCAAGACCAACGAGAACCGCGAGGTCGAAGCCCACACCGTGATCGTGGCCACCGGCGCGCGGGCCAATTACCTGGGGCTGCCTTCGGAAGAACGCTTCAAGAACCGGGGCGTCAGCGCCTGTGCCGTGTGCGACGGGGCCTTGCCGCGGTTCCGCAATCGGCCGCTGGTGGTGATCGGCGGCGGCGACTCGGCCGTGGAAGAAGCCACGTACCTGTCCAAGTACGCCAGCGTCGTGTACCTGGTCCACCGCCGCAATGAGCTGCGGGCGTCCAAGATCATGCAGGAACGGGCGTTCAACAACCCCAAGATCGAGATCGTGTGGAACCACGTGCTCGAAGAAGTACTGGGGAACGACACCGACGGCGTGACCGGCGTGCGGCTCAAGAACACGCTCGACGACAGCCGCAAGGAATTGGATGTCGCCGGCGTGTTTCTGGCAATCGGCCACACGCCCAACACGGCGTTCCTGAAGGGCCAACTTGAGATGAACGAAGTTGGCTACATCAAGTGGGTGAAGCCGTTCCGCACCTGGACCAGCGTCGAAGGCGTGTTCGCCGCCGGCGACGTGGCCGACGACTACTACCGCCAGGCCATCACCTCAGCCGGCACCGGCTGCATGGCCGCCCTCGACGCCGAACGGTGGCTGGCCGCCCAGGGCATCCACTAACACAGCCTGCGGTCGCGGTTGGCCGCCGGCTGCTCCCGGTGGCCAGCGCGACAAGCGGTTCGGTTTCTTTCACAGTGGAGATCGGCCAGGCGCACGCTCCCGGTATGCCCGCTGCGCCTACTTTGCGCGCGGCTTGAGCGAGCGTGCGCGTCGTTTTACGCATTCCCGAATGGCAACCGGATAGCAATTCAGATCACTCACGCCTGGCACGGCCGGCAAGGCCCTTTTGCGGAGCTTTTCGCGCGGTGAAACCGCCACTTCGCGGTGGAGTTGCGTCAGAGGAGAAAAAGTGGCCGCTCGGGGACTCGAACCCCGACGCCTTTCGGCACAAGATCCTAAGTCTTGCGTGTCTGCCAATTTCACCAAGCGGCCGATTTGACCCCGACAAACAGGCCTCTACAACTCTAACCAATCATCTGGCGGCTTTCCACCCTTGGTGCCCCCCGGTGCGGCCGGGCGCGTGCCATGATGAAAGCTCTCCAGGCCGTCCGCGGCCCGCCCTATCGAGCGAGGAGACAGCCAGGAGAGCTGTAGGGTTCGTAGCGGTTCGCCAGGGGGCGAGATTGGCAGCCAGACGGTTATTGATTCCGCACGTCCACGTCGACGTTAGGCAGGTGGATCCGCCGCGGTTCGCGCCGGTCGATATCGATGTCCGCGCCCGGGGTACGGATGTCGATGTCGCGATCCAGAGCGCGGCGATCCAAGTCACGATCCAGAGCGCGGTCACGCGGTTTCACGTCCACGCCGCCGCCGGGCCAGCGTACGTGTACGCCGCCATCATCGCGGCGGTTGCGCTCTCCGCGCACATCATCGCGCCATAGTTCATCCTGGCGCAATTCTTCGCGCCGCAATTCTTCCCGCCGAAGATCGTCGCGGAGGTGATCGCCGGGCAGCGGGGCGGTGTCGTCGTGGAAGGGGGCGTTGACCGGGTCAAGTCGATCGGGCCGATCGTTCAGGTTTTCTTCGCAACCGACCATCGCGGCGGCCATGCCAATCGCGCCCACGGTGAAGAACATTCGCAACATGGTTACTTCCTCAGAGTTGGTCATTTCGCAGGGAAGCCGTCTTCCCCGCAGAGGGCGTGCCTGCCGGCTGCCCGTTCCTTTGCCCAGCCCCCAGTTGCGAATGGTGTGCCGCGAGGCTGAGGCCGCCCGCGGCGCTGGCCACTAAAGCAAGAAACTCCCAGGAATTACGCGGTGAGATTTCTGCCGTATCATGCGGCGGTTCCCCGTTCTCAGGTGGGATCACCACCTGCCGCAGCCCGGCGCTGCCAGGTCGGCAAGCAACCAGTGGTGATGAGCCGGAGGGCCTTTCACCGCTTCCGCCGGTCCCAATAAAAAAACCGCCGCGGAAGCGGTTAGCTCCCGCGGCGGGTAATCGGTTCACGGGTTTTGGCGGTCAGCCGTGGTGCCGCAACCAGTGCGGCCGGCAAGCCGCCGCAAGCGTTACCGCTGGCTGAGCGAAGCCCCCGTAGCTGCGCCACCCAGCAGCGCCAGATTCTCGACATCCGGGCTGGAGGCCGCGGCCGAATCGTCGGCATCCGGCGCCTGGATCGCGAACAGATGGGTCTTGTTGGCAATGTACAGCACGCCATTGGCAACCACCGGGGTGCTGTACACCGAGTTGCCCATGTTGATCTCGGCGATGATTTCCAGCTCCGGCGAGAGCTTGAAGATCGTCACGTCGCCGTCCTCGTCGCCCACGTACACCTTGCCGTCGGCGATCAGCGGCGAGCCCCAACTGGCGGCCAGCATGTCGTGCGTCCAGTACGGCTCGCCGGTCTTGGCGTCGACGCAGTGCACCAGGCCCGAGAAGTCGGGGATGAACAACAGGTGCTTGGTTTCGCCGTCGACCTCCACCGGGGCGATGGCCACAGTGCCGATCGTGCGGTGGAAGGTTTCTTCAAAGTCGAACTTGCCGTCACCGTTGCGGTCGAACTTGTGGTAGTGCCACACCACCGCCGAGTTGGGATTGTCGCGGACGATGTCACCCTTTTCCGGCTCGGCGGCCTTCAGCCGCTTGTGCGGAATCGGCGTGTTGGGGTCCTTGACGTTGAACACCAACTGCGGGCTCACGTCGCCGCGTTTGGTGGGATCGATGCACCACAGGTGGGCTTCGCCTTCGCCGTGCTCGGGGTCCTGGCCCACGCCCAGGTACACCAGGCCGTCGTAGATCACCGGGGTGGCGATGATCTCGTTACGGGTACCGCGGCCGCCCAGGATGTATTCCGATTCCTTGGGATTGGCGTCGAACTTCCAAAGCAACTCCGGCTTGCCGTCCTTGCCGGCGTCGGCGCGGAAGCTGTACAAGTAGCCGTCACCGCCGGCAAACATCACCTGCGGCACGCCGCCCAGCACGCCGTAGGCCGGCGACGACCACTGGCCGTGCAGGATGTTCCGGCCCGGCGACTTGTCGGCCCAGATCAGCTTGCCCGTGTTCTTGTCCAGGCAGATGAAGCTGGGAGCATCCGGAGCCGGCAGGTTGATGTGGCTTTCGTCCACGCCGTTGGAGGTGCAGACAAACAGCAGGTCGCCCGCCGCCGTGACCGAGCAACTGCACATGTTGTGCTGGGAGACGCCCAGCTCCTTCATCATGTCGAAGACCCAGATGACGTCCGCTTCGTGGACGTCCTCGGAGACTTCGTCCTTGTAGGGGCCGTCGTTCTCGCCGTCGTAGAAGCCCTGCGTGTCCAGGCACATCACTTCGCCGCGGCTGGTGACGAACCACAGCCGTTCGCCTTCGACCAGCGGCGAGCAGCAGATGCCCTGCAGCGGCCAGTCGTGCACGCGGCCGGTAGCCAGCTTTTCGCTGCTGTGCTGCCAGAGGAACTTGCCATCGCTTTCGCGGAAGCAGAGCAGGCAGCCCAGGTCGACGTCGGCCGGGTAGCGTTTCAGCCAGCCGGCGCCGTTGTTGGTGCCCACGTACACCTGACCGCCGGCGATCACCGGGTTACCGTAGGTTTGCGAGCCGAGCCGGGCGACCCACTTGATGTTCTCGCCGGTGCCGGGCTTCCACTCACCGGTTTCTTCGTCGAACTCGCCGATATCCCACGACTCTGGCAGGTTCTTGGCCACCGGGGTGTTGTTGCGGGCCGGCGAGCCGCCCCACTGGGTCCAATCCTGCGTTTTCTGGTCGGCCTTCACCGGGAAGGTCTTGGCCTCGTCGGCAGCCGCCGGGGTTTCTTCCACGGGCGGCGCTTCGACTGGGCCGTCGAAGGCGGCCAGCATGGCGTCGCAGCACGAGGCGGCCTCTTGCGACTTGGGAGCCTGGCAGCAAGCCAGCCCCAGGGCGACGCTCGACGGGCGGCCGTCGCCTTCGTCTTCTTCTTCGTCCAGGGCCACCGGGTTGATCTCGGGCGTGGCCGCGGCCTGGGTCGTGGTGTTAGGGCTGGGAGCCGGACCGGGGCTATCGGAATTCGAACACGAGATGCCTGTGGCAGCCAGCGCCGCCAGGATCCAGGCTGGACCACGGAAAGCAAAGTTCATAGGTGGCTCGACTCCATATTTCAGGTTGAACCGGGGGGAGGAACCGCCCGGCCGTAGGCTGGCATAGGTGGGTAACGGCCTGTTTGCGGGAGTGCGGCAGCCGCCCTTCCGCCTGTGCCGTGCGGTTACTTGTTCTTGTAAACCTTGACGTTGTCGAAGAAGAACTCGGTGTCCTGGCAGTTCCCCCAGAAGCCCGGCGAACCGACCCGCTCGGGAGCCAGGTCCTCGGCGACGACGGTCCACTCGGCCGGTTCCTCGCTGTCGCGCGGCCAGAGCTTAGCCCGCAACACCACGCGATCTTCAAGGTTCTCCGACTGGAACTTCAGGCGGTACCAGGTACCGGCTTTCCATTGGTAGGGGGTCGAGTTGGCCATCCGCTTCTGGGCGAACCAGGTGCGGATTTCGACCAGTTGGCTGGGGCCGCTGACCTCAACCTGGTAGCGCTGGTTGTTCAGGCCCAGCGCCGGCAGCTTGCCTTTGTCCTCCACCGCATAGAAGTCCATTTCTACGGTGTAATCGTGCAAATGGATCGGCCCCATCCAGCCTTGGCTGCGGGTACCAAGCTGCGTGAAGCCGGCCGGCACCGGAATGCGGTCGAGCTTGATGGCCACGGCGTTCTCAATCGCGCGCGGGCCCTTCTCCACGGCCAGGCCAGGCGTGTCCTGCTCGCCCACCCACTTGTAGCTGGAGAGCACCTTCTCGCGGACCAGCAGGTCCAGAGCCTCGTTCAGGTGGCTCTGGGCTTCTTCCTGCGTATTCACGTAGCCGTCCAGGTCGAGGAACTTGAGCAGCGACCGGAACGGCATCGGCCGCGACGTGGCGGTGTACGCCAGGCTCGAACGGCCCGTGTCGACAAACGCCTTGGTGAAGTACAGGTACAACTCGTGGGCCAGGTGGTTGGTCGTCCGCAGCGAATTGGCCAGGTCGAAATCGACCACGATGTGCCGGTTGCGCATGCCGACCCACACCTCAGGAATCACGCCCTCGGAGAAGTCGAACGACCAGGGCAGATCGCCGATCACGCGCACGCGGGCCGAACCGGTCAGGTCGCCCACCTTGGCCGTGACCACGCTGGCTTTGTGGGTGTAGTCCTTATCCGCGGTGTAGAGACCATCGGCGGTGACGTTGCCGCCGCGATCCACGCTGAACTCCGCCTTGCTCACGCCCAGCAACTCGCCCGCGGCGTTGTACAGCCGCACGGTGAACTGCTGCGACTCGCCCGGCGCCAGCAGCACGTCGGCCGGGCTCACCTGCAAGTGGGCGGGCTTATCGTCCTTGGGCTTGGCGGGCTGCGTGGCCTGGCTGGCCTGCGCGACCGCCGCCTGCTGAGCCGGCTGATCCTTCTTGCCCAGGCAGTAGATGCCATCGCCGGTGGCCAGGTAGATCTTGCCGTGCGATGCGATGGGCGAACCGTTCACCTCGGTATTGAGGCGCAGCATCCGCTGCACGACTTCAACGCCCTTCTTGGGATCGGGCTTGAGGATCCACCACTCGCCCGCCGTGGTGCAGACATAAATCTTGCCGTCGGCGTACAGAGGGCTGCCGAACATGCCGCGGCCCAGCTTCATGTCGTAGCGCGGACGCGGCGTCTTGTTGAACGGCTGCTTGCCGGTCTCAGCATCAAAGATCCACAGGCCCGCCCGGTCGTCGAACACGTAAACCTTGTCGTCGATCACCAGCGGCGAGCTGCGGCCCACCACCACCTGAGTGTGCTTCCACTTGGCGCCGTCGGCGGTGATGTCGCCGGTCCGGGTACCGTCGATGGCGACGATGGCGCCCATCGTGGCGTCGGACTCCGCCCACTGCTCTTCGCCGTGACCGATATACACGGTGCCGTTATGCACGGTGGGCGTCACGTTGACGCCGCGGCGGGAGAAGCCGTAGCTCCAAATCTTGTTGCCGGTCCGCGGCTGAAAGGCGTACACGCCACCGTCCGACGAACCGAATACAATCGCATCCTGCCCATTAAGCTTGCAAACCACCGGCATGCTGTAAGTGGTGTCCGGAGGGCTCAGGTTGGTGCCGTTGATCCAGCGGACCTCGCCCGTCTTCTTGTCGAGGGCCACCAGGCGATGGGCCGGCACCGCGTACTCGCGCCACCCGACCATCACGCCGCTGGCGATCACCAGGTCTTCAAACACCACCGGCGTATTGGTACGGCCACCGTAGGTGGTCAGCAGGCCGAACTCCTCGTGCATGGAGCGTGACCACAGCGTCTTGCCGGTTTCGCCGTCGATGCACAGGAAGATGCCGCACACGCCCTGCGCGTAGATGTTGCCGGTTTCCGGGTCGCCGGTCACGCTCGACCAGCCGACGCGGGTATCGGGCACGTCGGACAGGTACACGCCAAATTTGTTTTCCCACAGCGTCTCGCCCGTGGCGGCATCGAGGCACACCACGCGCTCGCCTTCAATCTTGGTCGCCGGATTCGCGCGAGTCTGGAAGTACAGCTTGCCGTTGAGCACGATCGGCGTGCTGCGGGCAAACAGGTCCTTGCGCACCCAAACGACGTTCTCGCCCGTGGACGGATCCCACGAGTCGATCAGGCCTGTTTCCTTGGAGGTACCATCGTAGTTCGGACCACGCCAGTTGGGCCAATCCAACGGATCTGCTGCTGCGAGCGTTGCAGTCCAGGTGGCGGCGGTCACCCAGCAGCAAAGCGCAACAAGGCGGCAAATGGGTCTCATGAGGTAAGCGCTCCGGCTTCTCGCACGTGGGTGGGAAATAGGGGCGGGTTAGCAAATACAGGATAAGTGGAACCCCAGGGCATAGCAAGCAACAGGCACCCCTCCCTGCGAAGGATATAACGCTAGCATGGGGGTGCCCCCGATAGCGTTGGGGGGAAATTGCAGAGCCCTGCGGACGCGCCCCAAACAGGCCCCCACAGCCGCGAAAAATGAGGTTGAAACGACCGGTAAACGTGCCGGCGCGGCTTCGTACAGACCGTCTTAACCGGCCTTTTCGAGCAGCAGCTCCAGGTAGCTGCGCCGTTCGCTGTTGCCCAATCCCAAGGCCGCCGCCAGTGATTGCAGCGTGGCCTTGGCGGCTTCGACACCTTCCGCAGACGTGACGATTTCCAGCTCAAGGAACGGGCCCAAGCCGGCAACCTGGTCGAGCATCACGTGAACCGGCGTGCCTTGCCAGGTAAGTTCCGCTTCGCGGCGCGACTTGGTCACCGTGGCCACCTCGCGGAACTTCAGCGCCTTGAGCAACTGGGCATACTGCTCCGCCTGGTCGGCGCCGGCGGCCAGCGGCAACTCGATCTCCTGCCGGGTCTTGGTCGTGCGATCCAACCGCGGCCCTTTGTAGGTGATGAAGTTGGTATCGCCCACCGAGCGAATCCGCAGCGCTTCGTCGGTCTGCGCGAAGTCGTGCGCGGGATGATTGAAGTAGCGGTCGCTTTGCGTCACCGCCTCGGCAAAGTGAGCCCCCAGGTCAACCAGTTGGCGTTCGATGGCTGCCGCGTCGGTAAGCGGAAACTTCTGCTCAACTTCTACCTGCATGGCGGATCCCAGCTCCAAGCAAACGGAGAGCGTGCTCTGCGAAGGCAGCACAGCTTACCCCATCGGACCAGCGCGCCCAGCCGGCGGCGCATGTGCAGCCATGATTGGACTTCGATACCATTCAGTGCGCCGTTTCACTGCGAGGCCGAGCGATGTAGCCGCAGGGCCTCATCCTCGTCGATGCGCAGTGGCTCGATCGCCGTGGCTTTGCCAGTAGTCGGGTCCACGTCGACAATCGCGCCGCACAACCGCACGTCGCCGGTTGCGACTTCAAACTGCGTGGGCATGAACGTGCGCGTGGTTTCCAGCACGCGGTCGATGCGGCGGCCAATGATGCTATCGTATGGCCCGGTCATGCCCACATCGCATTGAAACGCCGTGCCGCCGGGCAGGATCGCCGCATCGGCGGTGGGCACGTGCGTATGCGTGCCCAGCACGGCGGCCACGCGTCCATCGAGATAGCGGCCCATCAGTTGTTTGTCGCTGGTGGCCTCGGCATGGAAGTCGACAAACACCACCTGAACCTCGGGCGGCAACTCGGCCATCACGCGATCGACCGCCTGCCAGGGACAATCGACCGGCCGCATGAACACCCGCCCCAGCAGGCTGATCACCGCCACCACCACGCCCTGCCGCGAACGCACGACGGCGAAGCTGCGGCCCGGGGCCTCGGCGGGGAAGTTAGCCGGCTTGACGATGTTGGTCTCGCGATTGAGGACGTTGTAAATCTCGCGGCGGCGATAGATATGGTCGCCCAGCGTAACGCAGTCCACCCCGGCGGCCATCAACTCCTGGTAGATGGCCGGAGTGATGCCGGAGCCGGCGGCGGCGTTCTCGGCGTTGGCGATCACCAGGTCGAGCTGTCGCTCGCGGACCAGGCCGGGCACCGCGCGTTGCACGATCTGACGGCCCGGCTTGCCAACAATATCGCCGATGAACAGGATCCGCACGGCAACTGACTTTCGCAGCTAGGTGGTGGGGAGAAGTACTGCCTGGCCGCCGCGCCGACCATGCCAAAGCGGCAAGACGTGCGGCGGCCGAGCGACTGGGGGGCGATGCGACCGATCAGCGGGAGGGGCTAGTGGGCAACCTCGCTGAACCGCGACTCGCGTACCACCGTCACCTTGATTTCGCCGGGATACGTCAGTTTTTCTTCGAACGCCTTGGCGATATCGCGGCAGATCTTGGCCGCCGCCGCGTCGTCGGTCAGCTTGGCGTTGGCCAGCACGCGGACTTCGCGGCCCGCCTGGATGGCAAACGCCTGCTCCACGCCGGGGAAGCTGGTCGCGATCGACTCCAGCTCCTCCATCCGCTTGATGTAGCGTTCAAGCGTTTCACGGCGGGCACCCGGACGCGAGGCACTGCAGGCGTCGGCCGAGGCCACCAGCACCGTGTACGGGCAGTCGATGCGCAGATCGTCGTGGTGGCCGAGGGCGGCGTGGACCACTTCGGGCGGTTCGCCGTAGCGTTTGAGCAGATCGGCGCCTACCTTGGGGTGACCGCCTTCGACTTCGTGGTCGGCCGCCTTGCCGATATCGTGCAGCAGGCCGCAGCGCCGCGCCAGCCGCGAATCCATGCCCAGCTCGTCGGCCATCAGGCCGGTGAGGTAGGCCACCTCGATCGAGTGCCGCAGCACGTTCTGGCTGTAGCTGGTGCGGAACTTGAGCCGGCCCAGCAGATAGATGATCCGCTCGTGCAGACCTTGCACGTCGGCTTCCTGGGCGGCCTTCTCGCCTTCCTTGCGGAGCAGGGCGTCCATCTCGGCCTGGGTTTCCTGCACCACTTCCTCGATCCGCGAGGGATGGATGCGGCCGTCGGTGATGAGCTTGTTAAGGGCAATGCGGGCGACCTCGCGGCGGACCATGTCGAACGCGCTGACGATCACCACGCCCGGCGTATCGTCGATGATCACGTCGACGCCCGTGGCCTTTTCAAAGGCGCGGATGTTGCGGCCTTCGCGGCCGATGATCCGGCCCTTCATTTCGTCGTTGGGAATGTCGACCGTGCTGGTGGTCGTTTCGGCGGTATGGGCGGCGGCGTAACGCTGCATCGAGCTGATGAGCATTTGCCGGGCCTTGGCATCGCAGATCTCGGCGATCCGCTTCTCGTGCTTCATGATCAGCGCGCCGGCCTCGTTCTGCAGCTCGGTATCGAGCAGGGCCAGCAGCTTCTGCGTGGCTTCTTCCTTGGAGAGGCCGCTGATTTGATGCAGCTTTTGCCGCTGCTCGGCCAGCGTGGCCTGCAGGGCTTCGTTGTTGGCCTTGTACTCGGCGATCTGTTCGTCGAGCCGCTTTTGATTGCGTTCCACCATGCGTTGCTGCTGGCGGAGCTGTTCGGCCAGTTGATCGGCGGCGTCCTGGCGCTTGTCCAGGGCCCGTTCGCGTTCGTGCAGTTCTTCGCGGAGCTTGGCCAGTTCGCGCTCGCCTTCGGCGCGAATCTGCATGGCCCGCTCTTTGCTTTCCAGTTCGGCTTCGCGGCGGATGGCTTCGGCATCGCGCTCGGCCGCTTCGAGAATTTTGACTTTCTTGGACTCGATATCGCGCTCGTAGAGCTTGTCGAGAAACTTGACAAGGATAACGGCGAGTACGCCGGCTACGGTCGCGGTGACCGCGACCAGAATGACGTCCCCGGCGGTTACCGCCAGCAAAACAGCCTCGGGCACCTGCATGCTCCCTGGTGAGATGCCAATGAAACGAGCGCCACAGCCCGGGCGGCCAGATGGGCCAGGGCGGCACAAAGGGGGCGCAGTGGGAGCCGGGCAGCGACAACGCTCCGCAGGCGGCGGGTCAGCACTGCCGCCGCAGGATCAGCAAGAAGAAAGGCAGACGAGCCAGAGGAGCTTCAACGAACCGGAGGTGCCGGCCAGAAAAGCGGGACTCCTAGCCGCTCACCGGGAGCGGCGCAAACGGAGGTCGACCGCCGGTGCACGGGAACACCGCGACTGCCGGGCCGCTGGCGTCAAAAGTGGGCGCACCGCGAGCGGGTGCCCCCACATCGCCGGATCACATCCTGCCAAGCGCGCTACCGGCGAAGCGACACGTACTCCACCGGTTTCCACCCCGCCATATCCGTGAACCCACAAAGCCCGACCCCGAGGGTCGACCACCACAGGCTGCGAATAAACAGGGACGAGAACCGGACGGAATCGAGCGAATCGCAACGCAAAGAAACGGATCACTTGCTGCAAGATGATGATCAGCAGATCCATCATCCGGACCACTCCAATAGGCCGATTTCTTGCTGGGATCGTTATCGATGCCGGTCCGCTGCGCTAGCCACCTCGACAACCACGGCAAAAGCCCGCGGGCGAAGCACTCGCATACCTCGAACCAACAAACCAAGCCCTTAATCGCCAAGGACTTGCGTAAAAATATGCACCGCGATGAGAGGTGCCGCCCTGCCCCTGGGCGCTTCACGGCTTGGTATCGTCATCGTAGCAGAGTCTTCACCATCTGCAACGCCAACCGCGATTTTTTACGCATCTGGCTGCAAAATTGCTACAGAGCTGCGCCCCGCTCGCGCGCGCCTACTCAACCGCCCTGGGAACTCAGGCACCGCGTTTTTTCCTAAGCGCCGCAAAGGCATCGCCCCCTGGCCGCCGGGGATCTTGCCCGCGAAAATGCTTTCGCACGATGCCCGGTGGGCTGGCGACACGCCCCCCGCTTGCTAGCACATCGCGCCCCCGTTTTCCCACTTCCAGGCATAGCCGGGTCACCAGCGAGGTACGCCATGCGACACGGATCGAAGCTCGATCCGCCCAACCGCTTCGAGCGGACCCATGCGGTGCCCGACCTGGAGCACTTGGAGTGGGATACCGAGTACTTGGCCGAACGCGAGAACCGGCGGATCGAGTACATCCCCGACGATTCCCAGACCATCGTTACAGAGAACAACTCGCCCGACATCAATTACCGCTACAGCGTCAATCCCTACCGGGGCTGCATCCACGCCTGCGCATACTGCTACGCCCGGCCGTACCACGAATTCCTGGGTTTCAACGCCGGGCTGGATTTCGAGACCAAGATTCTGGTCAAGCACAACGCCCCGCGACTGTTCCGCGAGTTTCTCGCCCGCGATGCCTGGCAGCCTGAGATGGTCGTCTTCTCGGGCGTGACCGACTGCTACCAGCCGGCGGAGCGGCAATTCCGTTTGACGCGGGGCTGCCTGGAAGTGGCGGCCGAGGCTCGTCAGCCGATCGGCATCGTGACCAAGAACGCCCTGGTGGTCCGCGATCTGGATCTGCTGGCGCCGATGGCCCGCGACGGTTTGGTGGCCGTCAACATCTCCGTCACCACGCTCGACGACAAGCTCGCCAGAGCGATGGAACCGCGGACGAGCATTCCCCAGGCGCGGCTCCGCGCGATTCGTGAGCTCTCGGCGGCGGGCGTGCCCACGCAAGTGATGGTGGCGCCGGTGATCCCGGGCCTCAACGACAGTGAGATCCCGCAAATCCTGGCCGCGGCGGCCGAAGCCGGAGCCTACTCGGCCAGCTACGTGCTGCTGCGATTGCCGCTGACCGTCGAACCGGTGTTTCGCGAATGGCTGGAACGGACTCAGCCGTTGAAGCAGCAGCGCGTCGAAGGGCTCATCCGTCAGACGCGCGGAGGCAAGTTGAACCAGGCTGAGTTCGGCAAACGGATGCGCGGCGAAGGCCCCATCGCCCAGCAGATCAACAGCATCTTCAAGGTTTTTGCCAATAAGCACGGCCTGGATCGCCGGCTGCCGAAGCTGCGGTGCGATCTGTTCCGACCGCCCCGGCCCACCTCCGGCCAGTTGCGGCTCTTTTGATCGTTCGCAGCGTGCTGCTCGAGCCGCGTTCCCCCGCGCGTGCCAGCCCAGATAGCAGCGGCGGCATGGGCAACGCGCGCCGCGCTCTATTGCTATCCCCCCTCCAGCACAGCTCGCCAAGTCGCTACAGCTTCTCAAGCGGCTGGCGAAGGATGCCGATGGTAGGGATTAAATCGCTTTTATCGATTGCGCTCGCGGTGCGTCCTTTCGAGCAGCATCACGACCGTACAAAGGAATTCTGCATGCAGGGGTCTGTTCCCGGTTGGATCAGGGCTGTTGGGCTGCTGTTGTTGTTACCCGTAGTAACCCTTGCTCAAACCGGTTTCCCCAACGAAGGCATCACCCCGCCGCCGTCACCAGGAACAGCCGGCCCGATGCCGGCGGGCGTTCCGCAAACCGTCGTACCGCTAGCTTACCCATCCACCGCCTTGCCGTACTCAGCGCCCTACCAGGCGGTGTGGAACGACCTGAACGAAGGGCCCGGCGTGCAGTTGGCCAAGAGCCTGCCGCCGATTCAAGCGCCCGCTCAGCAGGCCCCGGCTCCGCCTGCCGAGTTGCCGCCAGACGCACAACAGCTCGATCTAGCCCCGTTGCCCGAGACGATTGCCGCCGACGTGGCCGAAGTGGCCGATGAGGTCGAAGCGATCATCGAGCCCACCGCTCCCGTGCCCAAGGTCAAACTGTGGGAAGGCAACGTCGAACTGGGTATCAACGGCACGTCGGGCAACAGCGAGACGTTCAACCTGCGGGCGGGCGCTCAAGCCAGGCGCAAGACCGAGCGCAGTCTGTTGACGTTGATGACCACGTACTTGCAGAACACCACCGACGGCGACGTGACGGCCAACCGCAACTTCTCGGAAGCTCGGCACGAATGGCTCAACCGTTCGCGGTGGACGCCGTACGTTCACGGCCTGCTGGAGTATGACGAGTTCCGCGACTTCGACCTGCGACTGACGGCCGACGCCGGCGTGGGCTATCAGTTCATCGAAACCGACGTCACTAACCTGCTGGGCCGCGCCGGTTTCGGTGGTTCGAAGGAGTTCGATAGCCCCGACGATGACTTCAAGCCCGAGGCTGTCTTTGGCGCCGAGTTCCGCCACCAGCTCAGCTCGCGGCAATCGCTGGAAATCAACGTCGATTACTATCCGTCGGTCGAAGACTTCAACGACTTCCGCCTCAACAGCACGCTCAACTGGGTGTTTGTGCTGGACGAGGCGAACAACCTCAGCCTGAAGCTCGGCGTGATCGACCGCTACGACAGCACGCCCGGCGACCGAAAGCACAACGACATCGACTATTCACTGCTGTTGCTCTGGGCGTTCTAAGGCGGCGGACCAAACGCAACCGCAGGCTAGGCGCCGTGGCGGCGCAAGAAGGGCGGTTGATGCTGAATCAGCCCACCCCAGCGGCGACGATACTCCTCGCACCGCTGCGGCTGCTCCGTGGCCAGGTTTTTCAGTTCGCCGGGGTCGGCCAGCACGTCGAACAGCTCTTCGTGCCCGGTGTCGATGTAGAAGTGGTACTTGTACTGTCCGTCGCGAATCCCGCAGGCGACGTTGTTGCCGGTTGAGAAGAAGTACGCCCGGCGATCCTCGACATCGAACAGGTCTTGCCCTTGCCAGACCTCGGGCGGCCGGCACCCTAACAGCGACACCAGCGTGTAGGGCAGGTCGATCTGCTGCCGCACCTGCGCGATGCGCCGCTGCGGCACGTTCTTGAAGGCCGGGTGCAACATCACCAGCGGCACGTGTACGGCCGGCTCATATACCGAGAAACTATGCACGGTCTGATTGTGCTGGCCGAAGCACTCGCCGTGATCGGCGGTAATCACCACCAGCGTGTCGTCGGCCAGGCCGCGTGCCGCCAGTTGCTCCACCAGCCAGGCAATCTGCCGATCGGCGTTGCGGACGGCGTTCAGGTAGCGCAGGTGCTTCTCGTCATTGGCCTGAAACTCCATCAGCGGCGGCTCGGCCACGTAAGGATGATGCGTTTCAATCGTGTACGCCAACGCAAAGAACGGCTGGTCGGGCCGCTCGTCGATCCAATCGAGCACGGCCTGGAACATGGGCGCGTCGGGCACGCCCCAGGAGTTGAGCGGCTCGGCCTGGCCCGAGTCGATCAAGGTCTGTGCATCGATCAGCTTCGACGCACCGCGGGCGGCCAGGTAACCATCGCGGCCTTTCCAGCTCCAATAGCCTGAGTGGGCAAAGCAGCTCCGATAGCCGCGCTGCCCCAACACCTGGGCGATGGTCGGCACGTTGAAGTTGGGAAAGTCGCGTACGATCAGCCACCAGTCGAGCCGGGGCACCACGCTCGCCGTGAGCGAGACCAGGCTTTTGCAACTGTTGGGCGTCTGCACGTAGAAATGGTCGAACACCAGACCTTGCTCGGCGACCAACCGTTCCAGGTGCGGCGTGGTAGGGTGAGGGCTGCCATAGAGGCTCAGGCTGTCGGTGCCGGTGCTTTCCAGCACGATCATCAGCACGTTGCGAGGCCGAAAGTCGGCCGGCAGCGCCATCCGCAAGCCGGAGGTCGGCCGCGGCGCCGTCCAATCGCGGTCGTCGGGTTCTTCGAGCAATGCGCTGAAGCGGCCATCGTCGGCCAGCCACCACTGCTCCACACACGACCACAACATGGCCGTGTGAGGGCTGGCGCTGATGCGGCGTTCCCAGCGATTCGGGTCGGTCCAACTGGCCTGGATATACTGCCGGCAAACGGTGCCGTAGGCGGGCACGGTGCAGAGCAGCCCCAGCCATAACTTCCAGCTCACCTGCCACCGTGTTTGTGGAAGGAGCCGGCGAACCAACGGTGCAATACCCAACAGTAGCGCCGGCGCCACCGCCAACGCCAAGACGGTTTGCAGGTCCAGACAAGCCGCGACCGAGGAAGCCATCGCATCGGGCCCGCCGGCATACTGCAAAGCGGGCAACGTGAGCGGCACCATGGTGAAGCGAAAGATCGGCACCGATGCCACGCCGTACAGCCCCGACACATAGAACAGGCTGAATACGATCGCGCGGACAATCAGGCCCGTCACCTTCCACGGACCGGCCAGTTGCACCAGGCACCACGACGCAACGCCCAGCCCCACGGCAAAGCAGACATCGGCCGAAGCGACGATCGCCAGCCGCAGCAGCCAGCGGACAAACTCGCTGGCCGTTTCCACCGGGAACGGCAGAAGCAGCAGCTTGGCGGAGATGAGCAGAATGGTCAAACCGGCGGTGAGGGCTACCAGCTCGCCGGTGGTTACCGCCCGGGCGTGCAGCCGCGCCGCGCTTGGCCCAGACGTTCCAGAACGGGCCTCAGCAGAGGCGGCACAGGGCGAGGCGGTTTCTGCCATCGTGCGAATCCTTTCGCAACTAGCCGCTGGCGGGCGATCGCCACGCCACGGACCTTTCAGGCAAACCGGCGACAGGACACTTGGCCGCCAGGCATCGCAGGGCGGCTACCTAGCCAGGCTGGCTCCAGCGTTCCTCCCAAACGCAACCGGCCCAGGAGAGGCCCACGCCGAAGCCGACCAGCATCGTGCGCGTGCCGGGTCGCAGTTGGCCGCGCCGCCGCAGTTCGTGGATCAGTACCGGAATGGTC
Organism: uncultured Planctomycetales bacterium; assembly: GCA_937927735.1. Lineage (GTDB taxonomy): Bacteria > Planctomycetota > Planctomycetia > Pirellulales > S012-138 > CALBRZ01. The sequence goes on along the minus strand of CALBRZ010000022.1, from coordinate 1,991 downwards.
GACGATACCGTGTTGCCGCAGTTCTCCAGCACCATCGGCATGCGTTCTTCGTCCAGGCCCAGCTTGTCGCGGAGCTGATTGAGCAACAGCTTGGTGGGCTGGTGCATCAAGAACAGGTCGATATCGCTGGCCGCCAGCTTGCCGCGATCGAGCACCTGATTGACCAGCTCGGGGATCGCCTCCAGGGTGAAGTAGATCAGCCCCGGGCCATCCATGTACAAGGCGCTGTTCCAGCGCTGGCGCTTCCGCGGTTGCAGCGCCCGTTCGCCCTGCCGGAGCGCGCCGCGATTCACCAGCAGCATGTCGGCCCCGCTGCCGTCGGTGCCAAAGCAGAAGGCCGAGAGATCGGGCTCCGGCGAGGCCTCCACCAACGTGGCCGCGGCGCCGTCGCCAAAGATCGTCCGCAGCGAACGATCCTCGGCATCAATGTATTTGCTGTACGTTTCGGCCGTGATCAGCAGCACGCGCTTGGCCGAACCGGCACGGATCAGACCGTCGGCCAGCGAGAGGCCATACACAAACCCCGAGCAACCCAGGTTGAAATCGAGCGCGCCGCACGATTTACGCAGCTTGAGCCGGTCCTGAATGATGCAGGCCGTGGTGGGTAGGGGGTAATCGGGAGTCTGGGTGCAGAACAGCAGAAAGTCGATGCTCTGCGGGTCAATGTCGTACTGCGCGAACAACCGCTCCGCAGCCTTGCAACCCAAGTCGGACGACAATTCGTCATCGGCGGCGATATGCCGGTTGGCGATGCCCGTCTTGGAGTAGATCAAGTCCATATCCCACTTGGGGAACTGCGCGCGAAGCTGCTCGTTGGATTCGACCTTCTCCGGCAGGTAGACGGCGATGGGGCCAACAGTGGCGAAGCTCAAGACAGTTTCCTCGTGTCGATGCCACCGGCGGGGTATGTGTGGCGCGGAGGCGATGTAGGTAGCCTGCGAAAACTAACATAGGGCCGCTGAAACGGTCAATTGCATTATTCCGCCCGGGGCGCAGCGGGGGAACCGACTCCCCAAGAAGTACGGCGCACGGCGAAACGCCATGTTTCCAGCAGGCGCGGCAGTCCGGCAAAATGCCGCGTTTGACGTGCGAAAAACGCTACCGCCGACGAAGCCGCTCGCCGTCGGGGTATTCGTCGCTCACCACCCACGGATCGCCGTGGTCGTGGTAGCCCATGCGTTCCCAGAGCCCCGGCTGATCTTGCGCCACCAGTTCAATGGCCTTGAGCCATTTGGCGCTCTTCCAGGCGTAGAGCCGGGGGACAATCGCGCGGACCGGTCCGCCGTGATCGGCATTGAGCAGTTCGCCATCGTGCCGGTCGCACAGCAGGGCATCTTCGGCCAGAAAATCGGCCAGCGGCAGGTTAGTGGTCCAGCCGTCGTCGTAGCCGTGGAGGATCACAAACTGGGCGGTCGGCAACACGCCCGCGGCTTCCAACAGGTACCGCGTCGAGACACCCTCCCACACGTTGTCCAGCCGGCTCCAGCGCGTGACGCAGTGGAAGTCGGCATAGACCTTCACGCGGGGGAGCGCCTGAAACTCTTGCCAGGTGAGCTTCAGCGGCTGCTCGACCAGGCCCCGCACTTCGAGCTCCCACTCGCTGGGATCGATCTGCGGAATCCGCCCATACTGGAGCACCGGCCACTTGCGCGTGCGTACCTGGCCGGGCGGAATACGGTTAGCGCGGCGCGTGTCGGGGCTGATGATGACGTCGGGCCCCAGGGCCTCGGGCGGACGCGGTTCGCCGGTCTGGTACTTATCAATCGCCATACACAACGCCGGGCAGAAGACGACGCACGCTGCCAGGAGAAACCGCCGCAGCCAACCCGGCGTAGAAGCCGGTCAGCGGCCCGCTGGCCAAAAGTGCAACCAAGCCAACGGCGCAAAGATAAACGCTCGCTACCCACCTGGCAACGAGCGTTCGAGAAGGCGAGGCCGACGGGACTCGAACCCGCAACCACCGGATCGACAGTCCGGTACTCTAACCAATT